>CAUZPL010000103.1:0-20089 GCA_963581585.1 Planctomycetota bacterium | reverse complement strand
CGAACTCACCATCGCCACAAGATCCAGCACATCACCGTCCGATAGTACGGCCGTGTTGAAACTGAACTGACTCGCCACGCTTGTACTTTCCTGGTACCCGATCGTCGCACTCGCACCGAAATCATAGGACGCATCTCCAAAATCGACATCCGGGTACACGTACCGAACACCAACAGACCCCGTTTCGAACAACTGCAGCTGGAATGTTGCACTGCCGACGTTGCTGTAGTGCGGACGATTCTCCCACTGCACAATCAGTGTGTTGATACCACCAACCGGTCGCTCTTCCCAGTAGACATCTCCGGTGTCACTGTCGATGTCGTCCCAGAACGGCAGCAGGGCCAGGCCCACGCAGGTTATTGAACCGCATACCGACGGCAGAGCCAGATTTCCCCAGATAAGACTGCCGCCGGCGCCACTCAGAATTCCGCCATTGTTCCCCACGGTCACATCGCCGGCGGGAAAGATCGCGTTGCCGACGGTCGTGGTAATATTCGCTGCGCCGTCATCACTCAGGCCCAGCGCCACGCCCGTGCCGGAGATATCGATGAACGTCGACGGATCATTCGAATGGACAAACTGTGGTGGACCAGGTAAAGCGTCATTGGCAGTTCCCAGGACCGCGAACCGACCTGAGCCGAGCTGGACTAACGAGTTATTGATGGCCAGTTCAGTTCCGTCGGCCGTATCACCGACAGCGCTTTCCAGCGCCGTGTTGCGGAACACGTGCAGATTGAAGCTGGTCGCACCATCAGCGGTGATTCGCACGGTGTAGTTCCCGTCCGCCGGAATGTTCGCCGGGGACAGCACCGCCTGCTGACCTGCGAGGGGACTCGATGCCGTGAGTGAGAGTTCCACGATTTCCACTGTTCCGATCACTCCCGAATCAACCTGCACAACAGCAGCCAGTATTTCACCGGCTTCCATGAAAATGCTGAAATCATCCTGATCAGAACTGTCGTGCAGTGCTCCTGTGTTGTCGATACTGTCGGCGATCACGCTGCCAGGTGGCGCAAGCCGTTCAAACGGGTTGAGTGCGGGCGTCGTGCTGTCGACATAGAAACTCACCACGTAGTCGCCGCCGGGAGTCCCGTCAACGCCGGCGCCCACGGGCTCACCGTCCAGATCGTTGCCCAACTGGTCTTCAAATGCTTCGTCTCCCGACGTCAGCGTGAGCGTGTAGGCCCCGTCCGGCAATGCGGCGAAGTCGGCCGTGAATTGAGTCAATGCCAAATTCGAGTTGACGGCCGTTGCAGTGAAATTGTCGCCGCTGGTGGTGTTGACGAGGATGACGTCTTCCGGAGTCGGCGTGCGCAGGCCCCCGCGCCCGCGGAAAAACACCTTGAGTGCTTCGTTGAAGTTGGCTTCAAACGTAAACGGACCTGCGGACAGAATTCGATCCGCCGGCAACATTCCACCATTGAACAGGGTCGATGTAACACTCGGACCGGTGGAATCGAGAATAAACGTGCCTGAGAAGTCCGTGTTGCCCAGTCCCTGAAAGTCATTGACGTTGCCGGCAGCAAGTTGTGTGTTATACGTGCCGTCGCCGATATGGGCTGCCGGGTCAACATTGAACGTGAACGTATCGCCATCAATCTGAATCAGTCCGGTTGCTGGCAAACCGCCAATCATCAGGTCGCCTGTGCTGACCGTCGCCGGGTCAATGCCCTCAGAAAAATCCACCGTATATGTGGCAGGAAACGTTCCAACCGTGCCGACGCCGATCATCAGTGCGCTCCCGCCGGGTCTCAACTTGGCTGAATCTCCGAAAGAAACCACGTCTGAATTCTGAGTGGTGGCCGCATTCTTACTTTTGGCCTCGGTAATTGCCGGCCGCTCGGGCCGCGATCCTGAATGGAACTCTATTTCATCCGAAGCGGAAAGTTGTCCGCGGTCGCCGACATCTGCCTTGACGGACGAAATCTCATGCAGCAGTGCATCGAAATCCGTGAATGCGGGGGTTGACTGATCCACTGTGTGCTGGACCAGATCCGCGCACAGCAGGATGCGATCTTCTAGCACCTCAGCGACGGTCGGGACCAGTTGCTGGTGATTGACGATGCTGTTGTAACGTCCCGCGGATCTGCCAGTCGCTCGACGGGAGACCCCGTCTCTGAGTCGCTGAATCGTCAACGACCACCAGTTTGCTGACTCCATTTCTGTTCTTCCGCATCGTCTGAGATCGGTGCGCGGTTACCCGAACCCGGTTTTCCCAAACATACGTCGCAGCTACAGATATTGCAAACTGCCTATAGACATGCAGCTGTTGAAATTAGTCGTGCGATGGACATCGACATCACCTCTGCCGCGTTCGCGAGTGCAGCAGTGGATTGAATCTTACCCTGTGTGGTAACGGGGGCTAACGCCCTGCAGCCGATGCGGGGTGAACACAAAGACGCAAAGCATCGTCTGGCAGGTCACAGGAGCTCTGCGTCTTCACGATTTTGCTTGGTGCCTGATTCGGCTATTCACTATCGCCACCTCCATTCACGACAGGAACGGAGATTTCGCCGGAGATCAGTTTCGGCAGTAGCGTATCACGCGTGGTTTCCAGAACCCCCGTTTCCTGTTCATTTGCCGCGATAAGGTCAAATGACGGGTCAACAATTGCGCCAAACGCCTGCAGTGAAACGTTGTCTGGTCGCAAAGCCGAAATCGGTCGGAAATTTCGCTTGCTAATCTCGGCAAACGTACTTCCACCTGCTCGTGACTTGATCGCTTCCATGCTGGCTTTGGTCCACATCAAGATGTAACTGTCTGGAATCTCGCCGGTCAGCATAGCGATGATGCCCTGATTGACTGATACAGGTGTGCGGGCAATAGCGAGGTAGCCGAGCGGAGCACGAGAGGACAAAAGAACGGTACCAACAGGAAGCTGACCGGAACTGATCTTGTTAACACCCGCATCTGTGATGTGCCGTTCGGTATGCAGCAACACGGGAGACCTCAGCCTGGACATGTCCTTTGGCGTACAGAACGGATGCACACCACCATCCCAAAACCCGGGATTCTTTGTACTGGGCGTACCGCCACCGACAACCTGAATCAGTTCACCAATCGGAATGACATCCCAGCCAGCCGGGATCCTGCCGAGTTCGGAGTTGACGAAGGTGCCAGGGAGCTGGTCGAAGACGTACTGGGACATGCCGGGGAAACTGGTGGCGCCGGCGGCTTTGGCTTTAACCGGCTCAAAGTCGATGAACCACGCCTTGAAAATCGCCCGAGCTATCTGCTCCAGCAATACGTTCATCCGACGGTTCAGCTCAATCTTGTCTTCGAGACTCCCGAGGAAGCTCACGATCGCGCACTGTTCTTGATATGAGATCGAGGGGAACTCAAGATTTCGATAGTCATCGCGACGAACGAAACCACGGGCACTTCCGGATGCCCAATGCAGCGTCTCTTTAACTTTCCACTGGAACCAATAATTCAAGTAGCGAGGGTGCGTCTCTTTTTTGTCCTTTGAACGAATGACCCACATGTTTTGATTCAACAGTGCCGGCAAATCACAATCTTTTACGAATCCGACTTTGCCGAGCGTCGCTCCGACCATCACAAACAGCGTGTCGACTGGTTCCAGTTCGAACCGTGAATGCTCACTCGCCAGTTCTTCTGAAATGAAGGTTGCGCCCTCGTGAACAATGCTCCCATCTTCTCGAATATTTATGGTCCGCAGGACAAAGTGACCGTGATCGGTATAGTCACGACTCCTGAATGCATACCCACCTCGCAGATCTGCAACGTCTGAAAGGCGTCGTTGCGGCACGTCATTCGCCATCAGTCAGCCCTTTAAGATTGCTCGTGATTTGTAACTGGAGCTGCGTTGCTTCCGCAAAGCATTCCTGCAGTTCGGCTGTCCACCGCCGCATCTTTTCCTCAAATGGTTCGCCGTCGTCCTCCACGTCGGCAGCACCCACGTATCGCCCTGGTGTCAGGACGAAGCCATGTTTCCGGATTTCCTCGAGCGTGGCCGACTTACAGAAGCCGGGGATATCTTCGTACTCGATAGCCTGCGGTTCACCGCGCCACGCGTGGTATGTGCCCGCGATGCGCCCGATGTCGCTGTCGGCCGGCAACGGATACTCATCCCGGCCTGAAAGGACTCGCAGCGTCCGGGTTTCCATTCTGCCCATGTGCCGCGCGTCGATTAGCAGCGTTTCGCCACGTCGCTCGCGGGTCGCCGGCTTCAATTTCCGGTCCGATTTGTCGCGGGCCAAGAACCACAGACAAACGGGAATGCTCGTGGTCAGAAACAGTTGAGTCGGCATTGCGACGATGCAGTCCACGAGATTCACTTCGACAATTTTCCGGCGAATCTCGCCTTCGCCTCCGGTGTTCGACGACAGCGAACCATTCGTCATCACAAATCCGGCGACGCCACCTCCGCGACCGTTGGGCGCGGCCAGATGATGAATGAAATGCTGAATCCACGCGTAGTTGGCATTGCCGACCGGCGGCGTGCCAAACTTCCACCGCACGTCCTCGCGCAGAAAATGGCCCGACCAGTCGGAGACGTTGAATGGCGGATTGGCGAGGATGTAATCGGCCTTCAGACCCCGATGCAGGTCTCGCACAAAGCTGTCGGCGGGCTGCTCCCCGAGATTCGCTTCGATGCCGCGAATGGCGAGATTCATGTGAGCCAGTCGCCACGTTGTTGGATTCGATTCCTGTCCAATGACCGAAATGTCCCGCCGCGATCCACCATGGACTTCAACGAACCGTTCTGATTGAACGAACATC
Source organism: Planctomycetota bacterium (assembly GCA_963581585.1). Lineage (GTDB taxonomy): Bacteria > Planctomycetota > Planctomycetia > Planctomycetales > Planctomycetaceae > S139-18. Next base: position 15,346 of record CAUZPL010000103.1, on the reverse strand, counting down.
CCGCCTGAGCCGCAGCACGGGTCGTAGACACGGCCTTCGTACGGTTCGATCATCTCGACCAGCAGCCGCACCACCGAACTTGGCGTGAAAAACTCACCACCCAGCCTGCCTTCGGCCGCAGAAAACTTGCCAAGAAAGTACTCGTAAACCCGGCCGAGAACATCCTTTGCCTTCGCCTGATCGGTACCGACAGCGATTGAGGAGATCTGGTCGATCAATCCGCTGAGCCGTTCAGGCGGAATGTCACAGCAGGCGTAATCGCGCGGCAGCTTGTCTTTAAGCCTGGGGTTGTCCCGCTCGATGGCGTCCATCGTGGCATCGATCAACGTCCCGATGTCCGGCTGGGTTCTCTGTTTCTGAATGGTGGCCCAACGCGCCTCCGATGGCACCCAGAAGATATTCTTCGCCGTGTATTTATCGCGACTTTCCAGCAGTACTTCGGCCTGCTCGCCTTCGATCCCATCGGCCTTCATTTCAGCGGCAATGGCATCCCGCCGCGCGAGAAATGCATCGGAGATGTACTTTAGAAAGATCAGCCGCAGCACGACATGCTTGTAGTTAGCGGCATCAATCGAACCCCGCAGCCGGTCCGCCGCCTGCCACAGCTGCTCGGGATCAACTCCGAGCTCCTTCGTGCCGTTCTGATTCATTTCCGAATTGCTGGGTGCCATCACGACTCCGTTAGTTTTAATTTGCCGGCCGAACCCGGTCTCAGTTTGACTTACGCCTCTTGCGGGTTGTTCGGATCGACTTCGCCGTCAGCTGCAGAAACGCCGCAGGGTGGCTGCCTCTGAACATCCGGTAACCATTCGCCGGAATCCGATGTATCGGGGTCTTGCGGTGTGAATGGTTTTTTCTCAGGACGGCACACTCCGGCTGTGAGCTGAATGGTGCAGTTCATTTCTGTTGTGATGCCTGTTGAAGTTCTCGCTTACTCGGCTGTGACACGGCGTGTTTTGGCTGAGGCGGGACGACTCGAACTCGGCGTCATGTTCTCTGCCAGTCAACCCGGAGACTTCGTGTTGTTCTAGCTCACGGTAGATTTTCTGCCCACCGTGGGTCGCTGGAGGAACCATTCCTCAGCAGCATACACCACCTCTTTCTTCAACTCAGCTGAACACCACTTCTGACGACACCTCATTTAATTTTCTCAACAGAATGCAAATGACAACAACAGATCTTCGTCTGAAAGCAGGGCCGACTGCCCGCTTTGCTTCTGTTCGTCTCAATGTGATGTCATAAAAAAAACAAAAAAATGTGAAACACGCGAAACCAAACCGGGTGTGGGGGGGTTAAGAAACTGTGAGAAAAATAATTGATTAATGACAGCCTCTTTCTTTATGGAAGACAGGGTAATGTTCAGACAATATAAAATAACGGGTCGTGGAATGATCGCTGGCGGGCTGGCAACTGTTTTGCTTTTGGCTGATGGAACATCCACCTTTGCAGCCCGGTCCAAAACCAGAAAACATGTTGTTTCACTGGTGAACACTTCCAGGGCGAAGAGCAAAGCGAGTAAAAGGGTTCGTTCGTTACACCCGGCCGCCTACATTGGACGTCTCCGACGTCTCAATGGCTATCCTCATCACGTTTCAGCAGTCGGTCGGCGGCGAAACGCGGTAGTGATTCCCACAAACGTACGTCGTGTCAGCAGCAGAAAGCTGGCAGCCCGTCCCAGGACAGTCGTCGTTGACACGAGTCCTGCGGAGTCGACCGTTTTACCCATCGAGGTCACTGACAACAACAGTAACGCCGTTTCAGGCCGAGTCCTGAAGGTTGTTGAGGGCCAGACGGTATTAGTTGACACCGGCATAAAGCTCATCAAGGTACGTTTACTGGGTGTTGACCTGATGGCGGTTGACGGGAGCCGTACGGACTTTAAGGAAGCTGCCAGGCAACACTTAGCCAAACTGATCGAGGATCAGCGGGTGCTGCTCTCTTTTGATGACACGGCAGCAAAGCAGGATGAAGATGGAGTAACGGTCGCCTATCTGCGTCGCCAGAGTGACAGTGTCCTGATCAATCGAAGGATGATTCGCGACGGGTATGCTTTGGCTGCAACGGATTACAACTATCAAATTTTTGACGTCCTGGTCAATGAGCAGCAACAGGCTCAGGAAGCAAAAGCGGGAATTTGGGCCTACGTTGAGTCCGCAGGAAGTTAGTACTGCAGCGCCGTTTTTAGTCGCCGCAGTTCGTTGCGGCGGCGTTGTTTGTGGCACAGCTTTATGATTCGATTTCGTTCCATTCGTCAGATTGACCACGCGATGATTTATTTTTCGTCTCGCTGCCGAATGTCGACGAGATGTCTGAGAACTGCCCGGACTTCCCGAACCGTCATCTGCGGTTCTTTTTTCCCTCAGTGACAGGATTAAAGATTCATTCAGCAGAGACAGTCGGATTGAGACAGTCGGATTGAGACAGTCGGATTGAGACAGTCGGATTGAGACAGTCCGAATGCACTGGCGAGCGCCGGCTGTCAACCCTGATCCCGCACGCTGATGTTCAGATCTTCGAGGAGCGTTCCCCGGCGGAAATGGATTTCCAGGCTGGATTTGTTGTATTCGGTCATGGCCCGAGCGTAATCCGTCTCCGCCAGTGCCAGTGTCGTCTGGGCGCGCACCAGACGGTCCACCGATACCCGACCTGTCGGAAATGCCGCATCCAGGGCACTCACCTGACGTCGCGCCGCATCCACCCGACGTTGATTTTCGGTCACCTGCTTTGACCACCGTTCGCTCGATCGGAATGCATGCCAGAGTTCATGTGAGATCTCCTTCTTCTGAGCCTTCAGTGCGGCTCGCGATTTTGCCAGGCGGTACTCAAGCTGATGCTGCAGGCTCCGATTAAGACGTCCGTCCAGCGGTACGGAAAACTGTATCCCAGCAAACCAACCGGTCCGTTCCGCACGCAGAAGATTCTGGTAGTAACTGTTCGGTCGCAGCGGGGTGGTTCGCCCGGAATCGTTGAATGGGCGGTCACCAAACCCGTTCACATGGAAGTTAGACACCAGATCGAGTCGTGGTTTCGTGAGACTCATCGAAGCAGATCGCTGCATTTGCAGGCTCTGAATGGTGAGAAACGTTTCGTTGAGCTCCGGCCGCCGAGCAAACGCGGTCTTCAGCGACTGTTCCCAGTCATCTGAGACTGCATCTATTTGTGGAGCCGCAGTGGGCCGGATGACGAAACCATGCCCCGGTTCCTGGCCGATCAGTCGCCGCAGTCGATTCTCAGTGAGCTTGATTGCCGACAGTATATCTTTAACGCGCGCTTCGGCGGCATAGTAGTTCTCCTCAGCCTGAGCTTCCGCGGCCAGTCCGTCTCCGGTGCCGGCAGCGGATTTTGCCTGCTGTCGCTGCCAAATTACTTCGGCGGCATCGCGCGCGTTTGTTTCGATACGGTAACGTTCGTGTGTCAGATAAAGGTCCTGATAGACATCACCAGTGTCCTTCACCAACTGCCGCAGTGCGATCTGAAAGTCGTTTTGTGAGAGCTGTTCGTTAATTCGCGTAATGAGAATTCCCTGATCGACGGATGGCGCCCGCGTGGAAATCAGGTCGATTGGTCCGGCCACAGCCGTAAAGAACTCGCCAGCACCTCCCCAAAGCGGCTGGCTGAGTTCAACCGCCAGTTGTCCTTCATACACATTCGGAAACAGGTTGGTGGGAGAGGTTACATTGTTCTGATCAAACGTGGTGTTGTGCCGGAGCTCCAGATTCCCACCGGTCACGAGCTGTTGTTCCAGGCTGATTTGCAGGTTGCCCGAGTCAGTCTCCAGTACACTTCCGGCGGGGAGGCCCGTCGAAACGGAATTGTTCTGAATGACATTGTCCCCGCCGTAGATTGAACGTGCAGTCAGCACGGGAACGAAGTCTGAAGTGGCAGCCAGAGAACCCCGAGCCCCCGCCACCCCGGTGGCCTGAATTGCCGGATCATAAACTGATGCGACGGACTCCGGCGCATTGAGCAGCGGACTGCTGCTGGAAAGAAACTGTGCGTCGACGAGGACAACTTCGCTGTTGTTCAGGGCAAGCTGGACAACTTCCACGAGAGAAACCGGCCACACATGATCGTCTGAAATCCGTGTCTCCGATGACAGTGTCGTTGCAGCCCCTGTCTGCAAAATGCCCGTGATATTCCGGGGTTCGCTGACGGCTGCCTGTTTCGCGAAGCTTGCATAGTCAGCCGTGTGACCATAACGCGCAGAGTCATTCCTTTGGATACGGGGCGCCGTGTAGCGACTCATCCCGGCATGATCCATGGGAGTGACCAGAGCGCAACCCGGCAAAATCTGCAGGCAAATGGGTAGCGCCCATAACAAACAGCTGCATCGAGATTTAGCCGGGGAAATGTGATTCATTGAAAACTGAAACACAGAGGAATACCGATGAAAGAAGCTGGAACAGCAGGATGCCGCGCCGGAGAACTGCCATCGGTGAATTTTTGCGCGAGTACACAGGACGGCGAGTGAAAAAACTGCCGCGACCGGCGACTGTTCGGTGGATTGAGCCGGAGTTTTGGAGGCTAGAGCAATCGTTTGGCTGCGTCTATAGGTCTCAAGGGATCTCAACGGGTCTGCAGGCAGAGCCTGCGAGGAATTCGGCAATACCCGCCGATCGTAACCTGCCTGTGGCACTGATTGCGTCGGCGCACACAACATTTAATGGTTTGGCGGAGTAGGAGGGGGTGGCCAGGTCAGTATCCTGATCTCGATGGAAACTTTTGTTCACGGGGGGAAGACAGGTCGTGCAGGCCTCGCCATTTCCACACAGGCAATGGAAAAAAACTGCCAACCGTTAATTAGATCCGTTACCGTTGTGGAAACGATTGCGAGGGCGGTCCGTGACGAACACAGTATGGCACTGGTTGAAAGCAGGTGGGCGGCCTCATGCTGCGAAGCTTTCGCGATGGTGGTCACAGGCTGACGCCGTCCTCAGACAGGCCCAGCAACTCCACGACCTGGCAAATGGCGAAATCTGTGGTCTGGCACGTGACCTGGCCGGGCGCATCCGTGCCGGCTATCCACTGGAGAGTGCAGCAACAGAGGTTTTTGCACTCGTCTGCGAGTCGGCGCGGCGGGCTGTGAACATGGTGCCTTTTCAGGTCCAGGTGATGGGAGGACTGGCACTTGCGGAGATGCGTATTGCCGAAATGCAGACGGGTGAGGGTAAGACTCTGACAGCGACATTGCCTGCGACGCTGTACGCGATGGCCGGCAGGGGATGTCATGTTGTAACTGTGAACGACTATCTGGCTCAGCGTGATGCGGACTGGATGCAGCCGGTTTATCAGCTGATGGGACTCACGGTGGGGTGTGTCACGTCAGTAGCAGAACGCCACGAACGGCAAAAGGCTTACAGCTGCGACATCACTTACGGCACCGCCACTGAGATGGGGTTCGATTTCCTGCGCGACCGTCTGCAGACGGATGTCGCCGGCTCCCGGAATGACCTGCCGCGTTACGCTTCGTTATCCTCTGCCGACACCGCCGGGGTTGTTCAGCGCGGCCATTTCTTTGCCTTGATCGATGAAGCAGACAGCGTTTTGATTGATGATGCAGGCACGCCCCTGATTATTGGCGTGGCGGAGCCGAATTCAATTCCCGACGTCAGTCTTTTGCACTGGGCAAATGCACGGGTAGCCGATCTGGAAGAGGACTCAGACTACCTCACAGAACCCGATCGTCGGGTAGCCACGCTGACGGAAAATGGCAGTCCGCGTGTACTCATGTCGGACCGTCCTCGCTGGCTGGGAATCTTCAGTAACGAAACATTGCTCACACAGGTCGAGGTGGCGCTCGCTGCGCACCTGTTCTACAAGCTGGACCGGGAATACGTTGTGAACGATGGTGTGGTTACAATCGTGGATGAGTCCACGGGGCGGATGATGGACGGACGCAAATGGCAGCGTGGTCTGCATCAGGCGGTTGAAGTCAAGGAAGGCATCGCTGTGACGGAGCAGACTCAACACGCAGCTCAGATGACAATTCAGTCGTTCTTCCGGCATTACAGATACCTTGCCGGGATGACAGGGACCGCTGTGCAGGCACGAAGTGAACTTTCGTCCGTTTACCGGATCGGTGTATCAGAGATCCCCACAAACCGTCCCTGTCTCCGGCGTGAGATTCCCGCCCGCATCTATGCTACTCATTCCGAGCGCAATCAGGTGCTGATCGAGAGTGTTGGTGAACTGGTCCGAAACAAACGAGCCGTATTGGTGGGCACACCGTCAGTCAGTGAGTCGGAACAGCTGGGGAGAATGCTCGGCAGAGCAGGTATTCGTTACGTGATTCTGAACGCACGTCATGAGGCGCAAGAAGCTCGGATCGTTCAGGAAGCAGGCCAGCCAGGTCGTGTAACCATCGCAACCAACATGGCCGGGCGTGGTACAGATATCAAACCTCATGATGAGGTGATTCATCAGGGAGGTATGCATGTGATCGCCACATCCATGCACAGTTCGGCACGGATTGATCGCCAGCTCATCGGCCGAACGGCGCGGCAGGGGAATCCAGGATCGTTTCAGTTCCTGCTCTCTGTGGAAGATCCGTTTCTTCGAATACTGTCTCAACGATCGCAGCAAACACTGGCTCGCGTGGCAAAAGATTACATGAAAAATGCGGGAGTCATTGCCGATTCTCACTCAAAGGACGGTATCGACGCAGGCATGACAACGACTCCCCGTCCTCTGCCGGCCAGTATCCGCAGGTATTTTTACCGAGCACAGCAGCAGCTGGAGAAGATCCATTCCCGCCAGCGCAAGCAGATGCTGCGAGGTGAACGCGAACGTCGGGAAACATTTCGCCGCATCGGACTGGATCCCTACCTGGAGTGTGCTGAGGATTGACAGCAGCCGACACCGCCGGTGGAGCAGGGAAAACATCACCGCCACGGATCTAGATCCAGACATGCCGAAGTATGAATTCCCATACGTCACCCAGCAACACGTACCCCAGAGACATCCGGCCGCAGGCGACTTTCGCAGTCGCTTCGCCTCCAATCCTCTGGAACGGCAGCTGTCGCTTATCCGTCTGAACCCGCATGTGAACGACAACTCCCGAATCTTTCTTGAGTTCCGAGCGGGAGGCTATGTTCGCCGGGTTGAGATAACCGGAAAAAGATCCTGCCGCATCGGTAGCCAGCGCATATTCGACTTCCAGCGGTTTGCCGTCGTTTACGTCAATTGCTCTCAGCAGATGTCCCATACGATGCTCAGGCATTTGTAGTTCGAGCACCCAGTCGGCACGGTCATCCATGATTTCCAGCAAATGCTCTCCCCGTGCGACCGGGCGATCCCGGAGCTTCTCCTGCAGCTGAAACGTTGCCACCACTCCATCAATGGGCGCAGTCAGACGAAGCGAATCCTCTCGCTGTTTGAGAATGGCGATCTGTTTACGAAGCCCTGCGATCTCCAGTCGAATTTCCTCCTGCTGTCCTTTCAGTTGAATTTCTGTTCTGCGATCCATTGGCACGCGGGCTGCGCTGGTGATTTCTTTTCTGACCGAAAGCATTTGCTGCTGTTTTTCGTTCAGTTCGTTTTCAGCCTCTACCAGTTCGGCATGGAGTTCATCATTATAAATCCTGAGGATCTCGTCTCCTCGGGCAACACGCTCACCGTTTGACACGCTCACCGAAACCACAACGCCGTCCCACGGGGCAAACAGGTGGCACTGCGTTTCGGGCATGAGCCGCCCCTCAGCCTCCACGCGATATTCGAATGGAACAAACACCAGGGCCAGCGTGGCCATGAACAGCACGCTGAGAAACAACAGTGTCTTTGCCAGCCTTCGTCCGCGAAAATAATCCAGGCCCGCTCCCAGCATGCGACGAGCGGGAAGAAAGAGTATTTGCTGCTGGGAGAGCGAATTGGCGAGAGCCGATCCAACAGTGTCAGCCAGGACTGGAACCCGGTTCGCGCGATCCGGCTCCAGCTGACTCTGGCGAAACTGTTCAATCAGGAGGCAGCCTACAATGCGACGAATGGATTCGTTTTGGGGCTCGTTAGCTTCGTCTGGTAGTCGTGTAGTCGGTGCGTACAAGGGAACGGCAAGGATGAACTTCGACGCTGATAATTCCACATGTCGGGACAACTGCTCCCGGAGACGTGGAGCCGACTCCACCTGATCGGCTCTGAATTCGATAATTTCTCCGACAGAGACAGCTTCAGCAGCGATCCGCTGCAGTGAACGGACTTCTTCCGAGCGCCTGTTCACCAGGTCCTGACCGGCAACCGCCAGAATAGTGTTTTTCTTACCACGCAGCACTGAAATGGAAAGACGATCGCACCCCAGAAACTGTCGGCCGTCATTGACCGCCACGTCCGCCACCTCCGACATCAGCAGTGACCGGTGGATGTTGTAACTTAATTCCTCGAACTCCCTCCAGGACTGATCGTCGCCGTCGGAACCCCAGGTGTCCGACTCAACGGAGGTCTGTTCAACGTACTGCAGATCCGTTTCCAGCAGCCGTTTCTGTTCCTCCAGGGAATCGTCTTTCTGATCAGCAGTCTGGATGAATTCCAGCACTCCGTATAATTCCCCCTGAGTGTGAACCGGCAGCGCAATTAACGGACGATCTGTCCACGGAGACCGGTCCGCTGCATCAGCGTGATGAATTACAATCTCATCGGTCGCCGCTGCCTGCAGGACGTGGGAAATCTGTCGGGTGTCCCGCTGCACAATCGCCTGCCGCAAATCCATGTTCCCACACATGCCCTGCGGCAAGAGCTCTTCCGAATCGGATGGAACGACCCACAGGACGCCGGCTTCAGACGCAAGTGTTTCGCAGCCCAATTGCAGGAATTGTTGCCATAATGCGCGCGGTGGTAATTCGGCCTCCAGTAAAGCGTCCAGAACATGCTTGACCTTCGGTTTGCCGTCGGTAGTTTCTTTGGTGGAGGGCATAAAGCGTCAAATCAGTTGGTACAGCGGTGAAGGCCATCATCGCAGTGTCAGACCAGACACGCTAAGTCCATCTTTTCGTAAACCGTGTCCATGTCAAGCACTCGTTGGCGTGAAGGAGCGGGTTCTGTCGGTGGGTGAAAGCACCGTGAACTGGATACGTATTTAAGTGGCAATACTCCGGTTGCATCAGATGCGGAAGGTAGTGATCAGATGAGTTGTGCGGACAACATCGATTAACACGGGAGACAGATCATTGCGACATTCTTTGATTCCGATCGCACTGGCGTTGATTTGCTCGATCGTTGTACCGGTATTCGCGGAGGAAATTAGCCGGACGCCATCGGTCATTCGGGTCAAAGAGTGTCAGATTATACTCACCTCTGAACGTTTGCTGGCCAGCGGACAAAGCGGAATCGTTTCCATTGTTCAAGTGCGTGAGGGGGATCGGGTTCACCAGGGTCAACTGCTTGCAGAACTGGATGCCTCCGTATCAAAAGCCACGCTGGCTATTGCCGTAAAACAGGCGGAAAACGACGTCAATGTACGGTTCGCGCGTGCGGCCGCCCGGGTGGCCCAGGCCGAGTACGAATCGGCTTTGGATGCAAACAGACGACAAAAGGGCACATTCACGCGGATCGAACTGGACAAACTGAGACTTGAAGAGGAACGCAGTCTGCTGCAGACGGAGGTGGCTGACCATGAATTCGATGTGAACCAGCTTCGACGCGACGAAGCGGCGGCGCTAGTCGAAAGCTACAGAATTGTGGCTCCGATGAACGGAATTATCTCCCGCGTTTTCAAGTCTCCAGGAGAAGCCGTGCAGGTGGGCGAGTCTCTGCTGGAATGCCAAAGTACCGACAAGGTTCATGTTGAGGCACATGTGGACATCCGGTTGCTGCAGCTTGTCGGAAAAGGACGGCAGGTCACGGTTGTTCCGATGACTCCGCATCCCGCAGCGAAAGTGGATGCCACGGGACTCGAGGGAACTGTGTTTTTCGTTGGTGTGTTTGCCGATCTGGTGTCACAGACCGTGCGAGTCCTGGTTGAGGTGGATAATCAAAGTGGTCTACTGCTCGCTGGTACGGAAGCTGTCCTGGAAATTGCTCCCCCTTCAGCAGCAACCCGGCCGGAAACCGTACAGCGTGACTGAGATCTGAAGATGACTGAGCTGACAAACAGCATGCAGCCGACAATGCGGCGTCCCGTGCCGCTTCGTATGCGGGCTGATCTGCGAACTCAGCGGATGACGTTCCGTGGCAAAGCTTACTGGACCGTCAAAGATCCCATTGCGCTTCGATATCATCGCCTTCACGAAGAACAGTATTTTCTTCTGACGCAACTCGACGGAAAGCGAACACTGGAGCACCTGCGACGGGCTCTCCAGCAGAAGTTTCCCTCGGTGCACTGGGGACTCACCGAACTCCAGGCACTGGTGAGCGATTTGCACGACAAGAGACTTGTCACCAGCCAGCGCACGGGACAGGCCGAAGGGATTGGCACCCAGCAGCGGAAGGCACGGCGGCAGAAGATTCTTTCCATTTTAATGAGCCTGTTGTTCGTTCGTTTTCCAGGGGTTTATCCGGAAACGTTCCTGCGGCTTTTCTATCCGTGGATCCGCTGGGTATTTCACCCACTGGCCATCCTGTGTGTGATTGCTGCTGTCATGGCTGCGGCGGGACTGCTGGCCGTCAATTTTGATAGTGCACTGCATCAGTTGCCGCAATTTCAGCAGTTCTTTGCCTGGCCCAATCTGATGTACCTGGCGCTGACCATGGCCGGTGTGAAAATCTTCCACGAACTGGGACACGGTTTCACGTGCCATCATTTTGGCGCCGAATCACATTCGATTGGCCTGATGTTGCTGGTCTTCAGCCCCACACTTTACTGTGACGTCACCGATAGCTGGATGCTTCCAAACAGGTGGCAGCGAATTGCGATCGCTGCAGCAGGAATCTATGTCGAGGTGTTTCTGTCAGCGATCGCCCTGTTCACCTGGTGGTACACGGAAACGGGGGTATTGCATCATCTCTCACTGAATCTGTTCTTTGTCACAACAGTCAGTACTGTCATCTTTAATATGAATCCACTGATGCGATTTGATGGATATTATATCTTCAGTGACCTGATCGAAATTCCCAATCTGCAGCATCGTTCGTCTCAGACAGTTCTGAACTCGATTGGATGGAACTGTTTCGGAATCGAGCCGCGTTCGGATCCGTTTGAACCGGAGCGTGGCCGGCCGTGGGTAGTCACCTATGCACTGGCCGCCGGTATTTACCGCTGTGTCGTCATGGTCGGAATTGGTGTCTTTCTTTACATGGTGCTCAAACCATACCGACTGCAGAACCTGGGCATTCTTATTTCGGCGTTCTCGATCAGCATGATGGTCGGACACTTTTTTTACAGGCTCGTGAAAATGGTCAATGCTCCCCGCTCCAAACTGCTCAGTCGCCGACGAATGGCGGTGATGGCTGTCATAGCAGTTGTGATGATTTCCGGGATCGCGCGGATCCCGGTTCCCGTATACATTCAGGCGGCAGCGATGATTCAGCCGCACGATGTGAAACATGTCTATGCGAAGACTGCCGGTATCCTAAGTGAAATCAATGTTATTTCAGGTGATACCGTTGGTCAGTCAGAACTGCTTGCCACTCTGGACAATGTAGAGCTCGACGAACAAATCCGGCAGCTGGAACTGGACATTACCATTCAGAAACAGCGCCGGAGGACAGCAGCCGCACAAAGTGATCCTGCACAAAAGCGGCTGGCTGATCATGCTCTGGCCAGCAGGAATGCCCAGCTGCAGGAAATGCGTCAGCAGCAGAAACGATTATTTCTTAGATCGCCTGTTGCCGGTACTGTTGTATCCTCACAACGCTACCCCAAACCGGAACCGGCCGTCGATGACCATTCTCTTGGCAGATGGTACGGTGATCCGCTGGAACGATATAACCTGGGAGCATTTATCCAGTCGAACACTCATCTTTGCAGTATTGCCCCGGATGACCGGCTGGAAGTTGTGCTGTACATTGACCAGTCGGATCGTAACGACATACAGCCGGGGCACCAGGTTCGAATTAAATTCGATCATCTTCCTGACAGGATCTATGAAGGGACAGTCCGGGACCTGTCTGCGCAGGCCGTTGCTTATGTTCCGGCAGAGCTTTCGAACAAAACCGGTGGCCCGCTGCCGACTGTGACTGAAGAGGGCGGTCGAGAGCGGCTCACGGGTGTGGCATGGACGGCACGGGTTGTTCTGGACCGTGATCCGGCTCTCTTCGTAAGCGGGTTGCGAGGACGCGCGCGAGTCGTCATCTCCAGTCGTTCAATCGGCAGCTGGCTGTACCGGTGGTTTCGCAACACGATTCACTTTCGATTGTAGAGTGGTGGTTCGCGTCAAACTGTTCCACCAGGATCAGAATGGCCTGGTGCGGTCAGCCAGCTCGTTAATTCGTGTTGCTATTGTTCGGTGTGCGAGCAGCGATTCGTTCCGCTGTCCCAGAAGCTTCCGCTGTCCCAGAAGCTTCCGCTGTCTCAGAAGTTTCCACTGTCTCAGAAGTTTCCACTGTCGTCATTGACGCTGTGGTGATCATCCGGTCCACAACCTGATTCGTAATATCGAGGGTCGACTCGTAATTGAAAATGACAGTATCATTCTTACTGACGACGAGCATGATCCCCTTTTCTCTGGTCAAAGGACTTAGTGCCACCTTCGTGTCCTCGCGAAAACGGTTGACCAGTTCTCCCTGATGCTGTTGCAGATTGGCCTCCGCCTGGCGGTTGGCCTCATTCATCCTGAGACCCGCATTTCGTCGGAGTTGAGAGAGCTCCTGCTTTTGCTCGTCCGTTGGGTCTTTGCCAATGTCATTCTGCTTTACGAGAAGTTCTTTCTCGAATGACCGTCGAATGGAAACGAGTTGCTGATTCAGCAGATCTTTCCGTTGCTGAATTGACTTGTTCATCTGTACATCACGACCGAGCCGGCGGGCAACTTCATCCAGGTCGATCACAGCAACAACTGCGGCATTCGTTGTCTGATTGTCCACGTACCAGTAAATGCCAGTACCAATCAGACAGAACGTGAGTACAGAGAGAAACAACGTCGTTCTGGATTTGCTCATTGGAAGTTCCTTGCGAAATACTGCCGTAAGTCGTGGCCCTAAAATCGGCCGTTGAAAAGATGATCAGCCTGGTCAGTAATTGGTCTGTACAACTTATGGGTCTGATAAGGATTCGGGTGAAGTAAGCGGATATGGGGAATATCGGCCGAAGAGATTCGCAGGCTGCAGTCATCAGTCGCTTTTTGGGAGAAGTCGTGTTGTGTTCGAACGTCCTGTTAACTGATCCAAACGGTCCTGCCGGCAGAAAACAGCCCACGTCGTGTCATCTGGACTCATTCTGTCGGTGGTAGCAGTTCTGTCGGCGTCAGCAGTTCTGTCGGCGTCAGCAGTTCTGTGGCTGTGCCCCCATAATTGACTGCGCATTCTGCAGTGTTGAAGTGATCGGTCCCAGCCGCACATTGTGGCAAGACGATAGACCGACACAAAGCCGTTGCCTGAAAGTCCGGCGTGACCTTCGACTGCGCGCTTCCACAAAAATGACGGATTATTACTTGTGGCAGTACCATGAAAGCACACAGGGCCGACCCGGTCGTCAGTTCACGACGTTGCGCAGTAATCAAAACACGTGTAATTCCAGGCATGTTCCTGGTGCCAATCGTCACCTGTGCAATGCTGGCAGCGCCACCCTGCGCGCTCGGTCAGGTCACGAGTAACCAAAGCGGTGCAGACGGAGGGAATGGAGGCAGTTATCCGTTTCTGGGAGGGGATGGAGATGCAGGCGGAAGCGGAAGCACCGCCACTGTCAGTAACTCATCAGCGATCAACACCTCCGGCACCGCGATCACCGGCCGCAGCAACGGCGGAGACGGCGGGAACGGCGGGGACGGAGTTGGCGTACCAGTTCCCATTCCTATTCCTCCCTTTGTCCTACCTACGGCCGGCTTTGGAGGCGACGCAGGCAATGCCGGCAATGGAGGCTTGGTAAACATAACCAACAGTGGAAGCCTCAACACCACTGGCAGCTACCATCATGGCATTTTGGCTGAATCGAATGCCGGTGACGGCGGTGATGGTGGCGACAGCATCATCATTTTAGGTCTTTACGGCGAAGCTGGAGATGGTGGACAGGGCGGAACGGGCGGTACCGTCACCGCCAGCAACACTGGAACCATCACCACAAATGGCACCGGAGCCCAGGGCATCTTCGGCCAAAGTCTCGGCGGGACCGGGGGCGATGGTGGGGATGCAGGCGGTATCGGAGTTGTCGCAGTCGGTGGGGCCGGGGCCGGCACCGGACCGGGTGGCTCTGTTACGGTTACGAACACTGGCAGCATTAACACAGCCGGCACCCTGTCGCACGGTATTTTCAGTCAAAGTGTGGGCGGATTCGCGGGCGATGGTGGTGGGGCCGGGGGCCTGTTTGCCTTTGGCGGAAGTGGCGAGAGCGCCGGCAATGGTGCCGCGGTGGCCGTCACCAATAGCGGCAGTATCACCACACAAAACAACAATTCGCTGGGAATCTTTGCCCAGACCGTCGGCGGCGGAGGCGGTTCCGGCGGATGGAGCGGTGGCTTGATCTCGCTGGGAGGATCGGGGGACGCCGGTGGTGACGGCTCTTCGGTGACCGTGGCCAACACAGCCGGCGGTGACATCGAAACCTCGGGCATCGAATCCACCGGAATTTTTTCGCAAAGTATCGGCGGTGGCGGTGGCCACGGCGGGGACGCCGTCTCGCTGGGGTTGAACGTTTCGGTTGCAGTTGGGGGCAGCGCGGGAGGTGGAGGTACCGGAGGCGCGGTGAATGTCAACAGTAACCTCAACCTGAACACTGCAGGAAGTACCAACATCACCACACATGGCGATCGATCCCATGGATTTCAGGCACAGTCAATTGGCGGCGGTGGCGGTAATGGGGGATTCGGGATCGCGGGATCGGTCGGAATTGGTTTCTCGGCTTCGGTCGGCATCGGCGGCAGTGGCGGCGGGGGTGGTGGCGCGGGAAACGTAGTTGCCAGGCACAAAGGAACCATCATCACCGAAGGTGCCGACGCGAAGGGCGTTTTCGCGCAGTCCGTAGGAGGAGGTGGTGGTAATGGGGGTTTCAGCATCGCGGTGGCTGGCAGCGACATAGCTGCGGTCGCAGTGAGCGTCGGAGGAACGGGCGGCAGCGGCGGGAACGCGGGTGCGGTGGACGTGTCGACCCAAACAAATATCACGACCCAGGGCCATTTTGCACACAGCATCCAGGCACAGAGTGTGGGTGGCGGCGGTGGCAACGGTGGTTTTAGTGTCTCAGTCGCCGCCGGAGGAACATTCGGCGGCTCGGTAGGGATCGGTGGTTCCGGCAGCGGCGGCGGCGTGGCAGACAGTGTCTCTGTGACCA
>CAUZPL010000102.1:0-20436 GCA_963581585.1 Planctomycetota bacterium | reverse complement strand
CCCAGGCGCGGACACCCGGATGCGGGTCTTCGTTCAGACTGTGATCGAATGCGGTGATCAATCGGTCGTAATCTACGACACTTCCCGGCAACTCCGTGTCGACCTTCATAATCAGCGCCCGCATCGCCGCTTCACGGGTGTAATCATCGTCGGCACTGAGTGCAGTGAATGTCGAATCCCAGCCACGATCATCAATGAGGTTTTGGCGTAACGACCAGTGTGCCGCTTCACGAACCATTTTTGACGGGTCACCCAAGCAATGCACCAGCCGTACCACGCATTTGTCGTCGCTCAAATATCCCAGCCCCAGCAGCGCCCAAAATCGCACGAGGGCGATGTCGTGGCTGGCGGCGATGATTAGCTCGTCTATGAACAGTATGTCCTGCGCCAGCGCGATGTCACGAACGCGTCGAATCGTTGCTGTCAGTGACTCGCCGTCATGTGGCTGGAACTGGTCCTTCGCATAAGTCGGTGGTTCCGTGGGAAAATAACGAGATAAGGCGTGTAATGCGTAGCTGGTGGAGACAAAGCCCGTTTGAGACGCGACTTTCCACATGCCGGTTGGTTTCTGGAGTTTCAGTAAAGCGTCGATCCCTGACTTTACCGTCGGGTCGTCTCTGCCAACACCCGCAGCATGAAATGCAATCAAAGCCAGCGAAGTAGGCGATGGATCGGCCTTCGTGTCTTTGACGATCCAGGTCCTGCCTTCATCGCTGGTGCTGCCAGGATCGAAACTCCAGCCCCCGCCTGCCAGCTGGATACAGCGCAGCCGCTGCAGGTCGGCAGTGACCTGAGAACAGATCCTGACGTGCAGCTCCTGCGCCTGCCTGATGGTTTCCTGTTGTTTTGCATCGTCGAGCTGCTCCTGTTCCGCGACCATTGTTGCTGCAGCAACATAATCCCGGGGAAAGTAACGGGAGAAGAATTCAATGCGATGGCCGAGGTCGTCACAGAATTTCACATTGATGCCAAGCATGCGGCGAGCTTTGTCTTCCACCGCATGGAAAAATTTTTGTTCGCCGGTCGTCTGCCAGACGGTCCATACGATTTCACCCGCGTAGTTGAACACGACCCCCTGTCCGACATTCGCTCCTGGACCAGCTGCATTGATGCCGCCGGGATCACTGGTTTGCAGGATGTAGTTAGCAGTGCGTCGAGCCTGCTTGCTTTGCAGTTTGCGGGCGGGCATGAAGCATTCCAGCGAAACAACCGCATGTCCGGCGACTCGTGTACCTGCCGGACCGTCACCGGTATCCAGAGGCTGCAGGCTGGTATTGTTCGCTGCTTCCTTCAATTCGTTAGTGGGTCGCAGTGATTGATAACACGTGTTGATCAGGTGCCGCCACGGCTGCACATTTTGGGGGCGGTAACCCATCACGAACGGAATGGCCGGCCCCCACACGCCCGACTGCGTATGACAGCTCATGCAGTTCGTACCAAGCAAATTGCCGCTGTCACGAATCCGCCGTTCCACGCTTGCTCCGCGCGGACGGTTCGTCAGCCATGCGTCGACCTGTCCGATGTGGTCGTACAATCCCTGCACCACGGCGCGTCGTGGATTATCGTAGGGTGCAGGCTGAACAACTCGCAATTCCAGGTCGTAGCCAGGAGCATTGGCTTCAACTCTAAGAAAATACGTTTCTCCCGGTTCAAGGCTGCGGTTGATCGCTGTGCGATGTTGTTCCTGTTGCTGGTGGTTGCGTTCGTTCTCATTTTTCCCGTCGGTGTATTCAACGATCGGCAGCAGCAAAGAGGCAGAATTCCTTTTCTCCAGACGATATGCCCTGATCCTTGCAGCAACCTGTTGATCAGGGATCGACAAACAGGCAGTTAGCAGCCGAGGTTCCGATCCGCGAAATTCCAAACGAATCCAGTCGTCGCCACTGGAACCCACGTGGCCGTTGTCAAAGTACTCAATGTCGTCGCTGGAGCCAACAACGTTGACCGTGTACCCGTCAGTTGTCTGGCACAGAGTAATCGTTTGAGCCTGTTCAGGCGTGTCGTTGGGTTCAACTTCGATATAAAGCCGGTTTTTGGCCTGGCCACTGACATCGATCGGTTTAACAGAAACAATTGTTTCGACGTTAGCAGATTCAGGCCAAGACACGGCGACTGGTACGGCGGTGATTTCCGGTGCCTGACCGGGTTCGCGCCACCGAGTTCCTTCAAATAAGTCAACATCGCCCTCCTCCGGGGCGATGTTGAGTTGATAGATCCCGGTGTGCGGCGCGCGATAGTTGAGATAGACATCAGCATCCAGCGCGTGCAGCAATTTCGACCACTCCGCGTTTGGTTCAGTATAGATGCCAAACGCGTTTGAATCGCGCCCCGGTTGTTCATGTTCACTCTGATGACCGTCCGTCGCGGCCGGCAAAGTCTGCTGCGTTACGTCATCGGAGTCGAGCACCGACCAGCGGACGCGCAACCGACCATTGTCAGGAAGGTTGCGAGGCTTCGCCACTCGGACGTTGATCTCCACGGTTTGACCCGACCGCAGTCGAAATGCGCGCGATTGGTCTGTCGGCGTCCGCAACACGGTCGAGAACGATTGTTTCAAAGTAATCACATCGGCACCGTCGGCAGGAAACGGCTGCCGCAAAAAAACAATGCACGGCAGCAGATATCGGCTCAATCGCATCGAAATCGTCCGAGTGAGGAATTGAGGCAGAGAACTTCCATAATACCCATTCGGAACACCTCTGTCGAAAACGAGTCGTTGCGCCGCGAAATGAGGATTGAAGACCACGACGAAGCCCGCCTCCAGTTCTTCAACGCCTGGTTACTTGAACAGGACCGCTTTCTGGCGAACATGAGCTCCCGGTGCAGCCGGGTCAATGTATTTGGGTAACCACACTTGCGCTGCGTCGTTTCATTTGTTGACTTTTTAGCCGGAGTGACGCAGTTCATTTCTTCATTGATTTAGAATCAGTCTCTCTGATGCCGGGTGACATGTGCGTGACCAAGACAGGGCGCTGGATGGAGATTGCCATGCCATACCGTTTACCATGCTGCGATTGACAGAATCCTTTCGTTTGACCATCAGCCGCCGGCAAGGCTGTCGCGCACCGGCTTCAGATTAGACAATCAACCGGAATAAAGGAGCTGACCGATGACTTTCATGATTGCTCGTCGAGAAAGGCTGATTCTCTTTTCCATGTTGATCGTACCTGCGGTTGTGTCGTCAGCTTACGCACAACCGAAGCCCAGGATTCCACCGGGTGTGGACTATCCACGCGATAACATGACGTTTGGTTACCGAGTCGACAGCGACTGGCCGCAGAACAGGTCGGCATATCTGTGGAAGGCAATCCCCGCAATCGCGATCGATGACATGGGACTCATCTGGACCGTCAACCGTGGTGATATGCCTGTACAGGTCTACACAGCGGACGGGAAGCTCGTCAGGGAATGGGGCAACGGTTACTTTGTCAGTCCTCATCAGATCCAGTTCGGCCGCGAAGGGCACGTCTGGATTGCCGACTCACATGCCCACGTCGTTTACAAATTTACGCGCGACGGTAAGAAGCTGCTGACCATTGGCATCCCCAATGAACCAGGTGAAGACAACACGCACTTAAAGATGCCGACTGATATGGTCGAAACGCCGTCAGGTGACATCTTCATTTCCGATGGATATCGCAACAATCGTGTCGTCGTCTGCAATGAGAAGGGTGAGTTCATCCGTTCGTGGGGTGAATTAGGAACAGGCCCCGGACAATTCAGCCTCCCGCATTCCATTGATAGAGATTCCAAAGGCCGAATTTACGTTGCTGACCGAAATAATTCGCGCATTCAGGTGTTCACCGAGGCAGGCAGCTTGGTTGACCAGTGGACCAACCTCTGCCAGCCCTGGACTGTTCGTATTACGCCTGACGACGAGGTCTATATTTGCGGCGCATCGCCGAGTCAGTGGCAACCTGAAGAAGTGCAGCTGGGAATTCCTCCGAAGGATCAGATCGTCATGAAGTTTGACACGACGGGCAGAGTACTTGGCTGGTGGCGTTTTCCTCAGGGTCCTGACGCCGCCGATATGAAGGTCAACCCTGGAGAGCTGTCCTGGGTCCACGGTCTGGCGATTGATTCCCAGGGCAACCTCTACCTTGGCGACATCATGGGCCAGCGTGCTCAACGCTTCCTGCTCCGGCGGTAACTCAGACTGTGGAAATGAACGCAACCCAACTCACAAAGTCCGGTCCGGATCAAAGATCGTGAAACTCTCAACAGCAGGATATCTGTCCGTGGCCGGACTGCTTCTCCTGGTCCCGTCCCCGGGACAGTCCCAGGAAACAGTCAACGTCTGTACACAGCGCCAGCTGTTCCTCGATGATTTTATCGTCGAGAGGACAGAGGGTCTGAAAAGAACAATGCACCAGCCGGTCAAACGCGGAGCGGTAATTCAGCCTGATCAGACCTGGGAAACCTCGTTGCAGACTCGCTGCGTACCCGCGTGGGATGAACAAAACGAGGTGTTTAAGCTGTGGATGATAACTTCCACCAATGTTCCAGGCCTCTCCGGGACCTCTTATGCTGAAAGCAGGGACGGCATCCACTGGACCAAGCCGATCCTGGGTCAGACGGTAATCAACGGCTCGCGTGCAAACAATTTCATTACTGTCTTTCCCGAACATCAATGGCCACAGAATGGAATCGAGAACGTTGTTTACGATCCCGACGAGAGCGATCCGGATCGCCGGTTCAAGGGGTTCTATGGTGTGATCGATCGGCGGCCCATGGTCAGCCCGGACGGCATTCACTGGACGCTGCTCGACACAACAGCCCTGCCGTCCGCAGACGAATCCAATCTCAGCTACGATCGCACGCAGAAGACATTCATTGCCACCTTAAAACGAAACGGGCCGTTTGGCCGCTCGCATGCAATCTGGACGAGTCAGGACTTCACAAACTGGAAAGACACCGGATCTCTCTTTCATGCCGACGAAAAGGACCAGCAACTGGCTCGTAAGAATATCGCTGTCCGTCTCGCCAACTCAGCTTTGCAGCAGCCGATAAAGAATGATCCGGAGGACTACAACGCAGACATCTACAATTTCGGAGTTTTTCGGTATGCGGGACTCTACATCGGTCTGCCTGCGGTGTACCACGCAACCGGGAAGCTCAAAGTCAATACAGACGGGTTTCACCTCATTCAACTGGCCTGCAGCCGCAATCTGCATACCTGGAAGCGCCTCGGCGACCGCCAGCCCTTCATCGGCCCCTCATTCGCCAAACCGGAAATATTTGACCGCACGCAACTCCTGCCACCGAGCGCGCCGGTGGAGCACGGTGATGAGCTTTGGTTTTACTACACCGGTCTCAAGTATCGAGCCAGCCCTGAAAATGCGGACCACAAGCGTGGTGCCATTTGTCTGGCAGTGCTGCGGCGAGACGGGTTTATTTCTCTCGATGCGGAAAAGAACTGCGGTCAGCTTATCACCGTACCGTTTATCTTTTCCGGTAATCGATTATTACTTAATGTGGACGTCCGTACCGGCGGCCATACGAAAGTGGAAATACTGGACAGCAACAATGAGCCGATGGCCGGATTCCACCTCGCAGACTGCCATCCACTCCACGGGGACCACATTGCACATGAAATACACTGGAAGCACGGAAGCAGTGTGAGCAGTCTGGCAGGAAAACCTGTCCGATTAAGAATTGAATTGAGCAATGCAGATTTGTATTCATTTCAATTTACGCAGGATCCTGGTCGTTGATCGCCAGTATTCATTCGCCGGAACTGGCACACAATTAAACGGACCACGAGCCTGACCGGAATTCAACGAGTCAACATCGTCCCTCCGGATAACTGCAGGAATTTCAATGAAACACCCGAATGCGCCAGTACCCGTTCTTGCCGCATACAAGCTCAAAGCGCCAGCCTGAACGAGTGAAAAGGAACCGCATTCGCCAGGGGCCGGTACTTAAACCTGCTGATTTTGGTCCAATGTGGCGATGTCCGGTTCGAGACTGGTGCGAACTGCTGCCGGTGTGACAATCAAAACCACGTTCGACTCTTGAAAACCACATCCTAAAACGGCGAATTACTTTTGCACCAGAACGACGCCCTCACGTTCGATCCGTGCAAACATATTTCGGTATCCAGTCGAACCATCGTCATCCCAGTATTCTGTGGTGACCGGAGCATCATAGCTCATTGGCAGCAGTCGACGACGATCGGGACGGACCATGAAGATCGAATCTTTGGGATCATGGATATTGTACATGATTGTCCCGTTATCGAAGTGCGTTTTGACGATCCATTTATCCTGCCCAGGAACATCCAGCTGTTTTACCCGTTCCAGCTCGCTCCGGTCGAGTGTGACACCCAGCCCTGGAGATTCAGGAACGCGCAGAAAACCGTTGACCGGTTCAAGACGTTCTTTGACGACATCCCATTTCTTAATTTCGGTCGCGCTGACAAAATGGAAACTGGCGGTTTTGAACGCCGACTGCATGTGGGTCACCATCGCACGCGTAATGTTGCCGCCGCTATTCTGCAACATGAAAGGTATATTTGCTCCGGCGAACAGGCCTGCACGTCGGATGGCCGTGCCGATCCGCTGGTGTCCGAGCATGTAGACGTCGGCCGCGCGCATCTGGACCTCGAAAGTTGCTCCCAGTGGAGAGTGGTGATAAACAATGGGCAGCCGACATCTTTTACGAAGCTCGGCGTGACCATCGATATCACGGGAAGTGAGTGGGTCCTCAAAACATCCGGCGATAGGGTACTGAGAAATTTTCTCCAAAAGCTCAAACATGTGGTCGTTTGTACCGTGCATCGTAAAGTCATGATGGATACGGAATCCCCTCGGTGCCACGGCCTGCATCGCTTCCATTTGATCGAGCACGTTTTCAAACGGAGACAGATGATATTTCATCCACGTGTATCCCATCCGCGAGTACTGCTCCACCGCTTCCGCCATGCGGCTGGGGTGAGTGGATACGGTCCAGGACGAAACCGGCACCCAACGACGGTACCGCTGACCAAACAGTTTATAAACAGGGACTATGGCGGCTTTGCCCATCAGATCATACATGGCCGTTCCAAGACCAAGAGACGTTTCATCGCCCACCCAGTCAAATGGACTGGTCCCGATGTACTTTTCGATGGTTTCCTGTGTTTCCGGCTCGCCACTTTCGCCGAGACCAACCAGTCCTGTATTCGTGTGGACCACGTAGATGGTGCGTTTCCACGGACCGTAATAGTGATTCAGCTGATAGGCCTCCCAGTCGACGAATTCATCAGTGATTTCGTGAACTTCGATATCCGTCACCCTCACCGGGCCGTGCAGAGAATCGGAACGCTTCATCGCGGCTCGCAGCGGATTCCAGCTGCTCAGCGACAGGCCACCGGCCATCGCAACTCCCGCACCCGCGGAAAGAAAACTGCGACGGTTGCCAATACCGGATCTGTGGTGTGAAACCTCATTTATTGCAGAATTCATGGTACTTCCTGAAATCGATCACCGGGTTTGGTCATTGGGAACAACTGTTCATAACAACCCAGATTACTCCAGTGCACAACGTTTCGAAAGTGGAGCTTCCATGATGTGTCTGCCGTCATTCATGACAAAGCGAATGTGCCATCTTGTGGCATACGACGTTGCACCCCGGTGCTGGTCACGGTGTTGACAGGACATGCGGATAATCGTCGGACCACTGGAATGACAATTGACGACCATTTCTGCCGGCCAAACCCGATGAACTTGATTGACAGATGATGGGTATCCCGGAGAATCGGACGAATTGATTCCTGCCAGGACACGCTGCATCGATGGACCACTATCCGGCCTGCCCCGTCGTAGCACCTATACCAACACCATTTCGCACCAATGACAGCATCGACTTTGACGCTCTGGAGTCCAACGTCAATCTCTGGCTCCGTACGCCGCTGACCGGGTTTGTGCTGAATTCGGAGAACGGTGAAGAAGCGTTTCTTTCTGAAGAAGAGCAACTACGAATTGTTCACTCGGTCAGACAGGTATGTCGCAGTGATAAAATGGTCGTAGCTGGAATTGACTGTCCTTCGGTACGTGAGGCGCTGCGTCTTGCAGAATTGTTTGTGTCTGCCGGTGCCGACCGTATACGGCTGCGAATTCCACGACTCACAGACAAAGTGGACGATTATCTGCACCGAGTGATCGAAGCATGTCCTGTACCGGTCCTGATCATCAATCAGCCTGTCCCGGGGATGTTTTTGCAAAGTCCGGCGACGGGGAACGCAAGCGCCGAACTGATTGGCAGTGTCACATCCATGGAAAACGTTGATGGTTATATTGCTTCGGCAGATATTCGCTTTGAAACACGTGTCCGCGGTTTCGTTCCGCCGGAAAAACAATTCTGGACCGCTAACGGCAGTCTGCTGCTGTCTGGTGCCGTCATCGGCGCTAATGGTGCGTGTCTGATGCTGGGTAATGTCGCTCCCCGCCAGTGCATGGATGTGCTGCAACAAACGTTACAGGGACAGCTTGCAAAAGCAAAGGCAATTCAGGACCGACTTTACGACACTGACTGGCAGATTCTGTCGCGACGGGCTGCCGGCCTGAAGGCAGCTTTGAATCTGCAGGGTTTTAACGCAGGCGTGCCACGATCGCCATCATCACCCTGCAGCCCGGCTGACGTCGCCGTCATTCGCAGGTCAATGGTCTCTGCAGGACTGCTGTAACATTGAACCAATGCAAACATCCACCGCAGGACACATCCCAACGATGACTCAAGACACTCGATTGCTGATCACCCTGCTGATAGTGATCGTGTCGACAGAGGTGAATTTAAATGCCCGGGAAGTTGACATACTCCTGCGGGGCGGCACAGTGATTGACGGATCAGGCAGCGCCGCGGGTGCAGCGGATGTTGCCATTCGAAACGAAAAGATTGTCCATGTTGGCACAGCAGACGTCCCTGAAGCCGCGTGGTCTGTTGACTGCACCGGTCTTGTTATTTGTCCGGGATTCATTGACCTGCACAACCACTCCGACCGACAGATTGTCAAACCGGAAACGCGAGCCGTCGTCAACTATGTTACTCAGGGCTGTACAACGATCGTCACCGGCAACTGTGGATCGGGACCTGTCGACACGGGCGACTATTACGAAAAAATTGATCAGTATGGTGCCGGACCAAATGTTGCGCACCTGATTCCCCAGGGGTCCCTGCGGGAACGCGTCCTTGGCTCGGCCAATGTTGAGCCAACAGACGAACAGCTCAGGGAAATGCTAAAACTGAGCGAAGAAGCCATGCAGGATGGTGCATGGGGAGTGTCCACGGGACTGATCTACGTACCCAGTTCCTACGCATCCACAGAAGAACTCACGGAGATTGCAAAAGTCGTCGCCACCCACGGCGGAATCTACGCCAGCCACGTTCGTGGTGAAGGGACAACTCTACTGAAATCGGTTGACGAAGCTCTTCACATTGGACGTGAAGCTAATGTGCACGTACATATCTCACACTTCAAATCCAGCGGTCGTGATGCATGGGGACTCGTCCGCGAAGCTGCTCGACTGATCGACTCAGAAAGAAAGGCGGGCCGCACTGTCACCGCCGATCAGTACCCCTACATCGCATCGAGTACTTCACTGGGGGCAACATTACTGCCAAGTTCAGCGCGCGCTGGCGGAACGAAGGAATTGATCAAACGTCTGAATGATGCCAAAACCGGCACCAGGCTTCGTATACTGATCAGCAATGCCATCATGAAACGTGACAACGGCAATGCAGTGCGAATTGCCCGATACGGGCCCAACAAAAAATGGGTGGGCCGGAGTCTGGCGGACATTGCGGCAGGCAGCAACAGGCCGATCGTGGAGATCGCGGAAGAAATCATTCGTGAAGGTGGAGCCAGTGTCGTCAACTTCAGCATGCACGAAGATGATGTGCGTCATATCATGGCAATCGATTGGGTGGCAACCGCTTCAGACGGCCGGGCATACCTGCCGGGGTCCGACCGTCCCCATCCACGCAATTATGGCACGTTCCCGCGGAAGCTCGCGTATTATTCCATTCAGGAAAGAGTCATTCCGCTGGAGGCTGCAGTTCGCAGCATGACCAGCCTGCCGGCAGAGATTCTGCGAATGACGGATCGAGGTCTGATTGCAGAAGGTCTGGCCGCTGACATCACAGTGTTCGACCCGAAGAAACTTCGAGACACCGCCACCTTCGATGAGCCTCACCAGTACGCTGAAGGAATTCGGTATGTTTTCGTCAATGGAACACCCGTCGTCTATAACGGAAACGTGACCGGTGCACTCCCTGGAAAAGCTCTTCGGTTTCCCGGGCCTGACAAATAAGTATCTTTCGTCGAACCTGCAGGTGCTGGCCGTGCTGTCACTGCTGAATGGAATCAGTCAGAGTCCGCGAGTGAGTCCAGTTTCACTTTTTTCCGGATTGCCACAGGTTCGACTCACTGAATTCGTGGCGAGCATTTCGTGACTGGTGCCTTCAGGTTACGATAAAACTCTTCCCGAATGAAAATACTTCCATCCTGGCGGAATCACCTCATGAAAACCTTTAAACAACTAACCAGATATTTCACAGAGATTGGTGCGGACAAAGTTGATCACTCAGACAAGGGATATCTTGCACATGCCATCGGTGTTTACACCGACCTGAAGGAGTGGGGCTGGAGTGAAGAACTCGCCCGTGCCGGGCTGTTTCATTCCATCTACGGTACACAGCTATTCCAGAGCTTCACGCTGCCGATGGAAAAGCGGGACGAAATCCGCGAATTGATTGGCGAACAGGCCGAACTCATTTCGTATCTGAATTGCGCAGTTGATCGACCTCATTTCGACAAAGAGATTCTCAAAGATGAAGGCCCCTATCGGATTCTTGACCGATTCACCAACACACTGATGGATGTCTCAGACGAAAACTTTAATCTGCTGTGCACACTGCATCTTTGCGACTGGCTGGAACAGGTCGCGCGATCCGGAGCGTGGGATTACCGACGCACAGCCTTGACGACGCTGGCCGAACGAGAAGGCGGAAAGGGCAAGCGACGCTACGAAACAGTGTTCGCCGAGGCACCGGAACAAAGATATTTCGACGAATATGAATACCCTGCTGAAATCTCCGGCCGCTGAATGGATCTTCCTTTGCGGTTAGGGAATCAAACAACGGGAACGGGTGAGTCATGCGGGTCGTAAGCTGACTCGGCATGATGGTTCTGGTTTGTTTCCTGTGGGCATTCCGGGTGCACTGATGATGGAACTGCAGAGCTGCACACCTCAGCACGGGTCGACTAATGACACACCCCGAAATCACACGACATATCTATCCAGCTGAGCCTGCCGAACAGCAGGATCTGATCCGTCTGTGGCGCAGCGAGTGGAGTCGCACGGACTACGACTGGGTCGCAGCACTGCATGGCGACTATAGCGCCACACTGAACATTGTCTCGCTGATCGCGCGTGTGGAAAGTCAGCCGGTAGCCAGCGCCACGGTCAACTTTGCAAAGAAGTCCCCCGAAGTCTGCCTGTTAGGAAATGTTGTGACCTTGAAGCCCTTTCGCCGTCAGGGCATCGGCGTGGCACTCACTAATGCGGCAGTTGATTGCGGCTTTCAAGCAGGCTGCCAGGTGGCATATCTCGGCTCATCCCGTCTGCAGGGCAATGTGTACGAGCGTAGCGGGTTTGAACGACTCGCCGGTTATATCATGCGCCGAACTGCTTCGGAACACGCCCGCTGTG
The DNA here is from genome assembly GCA_963581585.1 of Planctomycetota bacterium. GTDB lineage: Bacteria > Planctomycetota > Planctomycetia > Planctomycetales > Planctomycetaceae > S139-18. The sequence goes on along the minus strand of CAUZPL010000102.1, from coordinate 8,746 downwards.
AATCAGAGTGGTTCGCGGCAGGTCAGGCCACGAACATTCGATCGGCTGTCTGGGGTGATATGCCCGGTCTGGTAAGTTTGCTGACGCAACCACTGCAGAGTGCAGCGGTTGACTATCCACGTGGACTGATGTCAATCAAACATGCCGACCCCGTCCGCTGCGTTTCCGCGTTTGCGGTTGTGCATGACCAGATTCAACAGTGTGGTGGCGTGATGCAGATACTCGCCTCGCGCGAAGGCAGTCGCGTGTTTGGATTGGGAACGCTGACTCCAGACCCGGCGCCAAGCCGTGCGCACCGGGCTGTCGTTGATGTTGCCACCCACGACGAATATCACAAACACATGGATGAGATGCTCAACCGCCTGCGTGAGGAAGCGACCCGACGCGGCATTGAAGTGCTGCGCGCCTGTGTCGCAGCCAGCGACGTAGTGAAGACGTCTGCCTTGTCTCAGGCTGGATTTCAACTGATTGCCAGTATGCCCGCCCATTTTCGACTTCGCAGCGGTACAGAGGATGCCCTGCTTCTGGAGTTGAAATGATGTCTATCCACCGACAGATCCTGACGAGTGAAGGTTTAGCGATGAAGCAAGATACCGCAATCGAGGTGTTGCCTGCGCTCGTGAAACCGCGCGGCTGATGGACGGTCAGATCGCAACGTCTCGCTCACGGACAGTGGAATTCACGCTGCAGACGGTCGGCAGTGAGGCTCTGCGTGCAGTCGCGGGTGAGCGTGCTCAGTCAGTAACCTTTCCCGGTGATTGTCGCGATCGGCTTTGGCAAAGATATCCTCGTCCTGGCGGGTCAGCATTGACGAAACTTTTGGGCCAGAGCGGTGGATGATATCCAGAGCTGCCAAGTGGTGGCCTTCGGCCCTCGTGGGAAAACTGAAGACCGTGGTTGTGAACCCATCCACTGATCATTCACGATTCCACGGTCATTCTTTCATCGTGAGTCATCGGACAGCAGCACTGGCATCTGTGGATCGGATCGTCCAATCCAACTACAGTTCTAGACTTACACAAGACTTGCCCAGGAGATATTCAGTGCAGTGGATCGACCGCCGTAAGCTCCATACGCAATTAATGGCCGGGACATTTCTTAATCTCGGATCTCCGACATGTGTCGAAATTGCCGCAGACAGCGGATTCGACTGGTTGTTGATCGACCTGGAACACGGCACCGGTACAGAGGCCGCCCTGCGCAATATGCTGCTGGCGTGTCGAGGCACCAGTGCGGCTCCGATTGTTCGAATCCGATCTGTTGACCCGGACACAGTTAAGTTCGTGATGGACAGCGGTGCGGCAGGAATCATGTTCCCTTATGTAAGCACCGTTGAAGAAGCTCAACGCGCCGTCGAAAGTATTAAGTACCCACCGATGGGGTCTCGCGGAGTCGCTGGTGGCATTCGTGCCACCAATTTTGGCCGTGACTGGAAACAGTATTTCAACGAAGCGAATGACAACAGTCTCGTCGTCGTTCAAATTGAAACACCGAACGCTGTTGATGCGGCCGCTGACATTGCAGCGATCGATGGCATAGACGTCCTCTTCGTTGGCCCGCTGGATCTGTCAGTTAACCTGGGCTGCCCCGGCGACTTTACTCAGCCAAATTTCGTGGACGCCCTCAAAAAGGTTGTAACGTCGTGCAGTGATCACGGTAAAACACCAGGAATTCTGACGAAGACCGGATTCGAGCAACAACATAGGGATCTCGGATTTCGGTTTACCGCTGTTGGATCTGACCTGCTGGCCGTTGCACAGGCAATGAAGCTCAACCTCGAAACACTGCAGCAGTAAGGCACATCGTGCCGGAAGGATCCGATTGCTGATATTCTGCTTTGGTGGCTCTGCGAATATGGTTGAGGACGCACAAACGGATCTGGTGGATCAGCTCATCGGACCAGAGTGGCCAGTATGCCTGGGGCTCCATATCGAGAATATACCAGTCATTCCCGTCACGTGCGTGGTACCACCCGGAAGCCCTTCGGGTCGAAATTCGCCGCGAGCTGATTGAACCCCGCTGTCCGGATGAGGTAGGTGGGTGGGACGATCATTAAAGGTTCATAGCCGTATGCTGGCTGGAATTGGGTAAACAAATCGGGAACAATGACTATAGCCCGTTCGTTGTTGGTTCAGCAAAGGTGAACTCGTGCCTGACGATCGATCCGGTGGCAAAAGCCTTTACCAAAAAATACGTCTTTACACGCTTGTCGGAATTACCGTGTTGGCTGTTATCGTGATCTTCCAGAATACGGAGGACGTTCCGACTCACGTGCTGTTCTGGACGATCGAAATACCCGGCGCCGCACTTTTGTCCGTGACAATGCTGGCTGCATTTGCCGGTGGCGTCATTTGGACAGGATTTTTTCGACGCCGATAGTGAGACTGATACCGGCAGCATTGCGTCAAATTCACTTATCACCGAGTTGAAAAGCAAAAACGCTCAAAGGTCCCCTTGATGCCTCCTTGGCGCAGTTCCGTCTACGACAGTCTGATTCTATTCGCCGACGTCGATTCCAATCCTGTTGTTCACACCGCTGCGGATTACGGTAACTGGACAACAACGCTGTCGCTGCTGGTCATTGCAGCTGCTTTGGTGATTGCCAATGGTTTTTTTGTGGCTGCTGAATTCGCTTTGGTGAAGATACGCCCCAGCCGACTCGATGATTTGGTCAGTGAAGGCCAACGATTTGCGCCCACCGCAAAATGGCTAGCCAGTCGCCTGGAACAGTCACTTTCTGCGGGACAGCTGGGTATTACGATGGCGTCGCTCGGGCTGGGGTGGGTTGGTGAACCGGCGTTTGCCAAACTGGTCGCTCCCGTTCTCGATCTCCTCGACATCACCAATGATGGCACTCAGCATGTCATCGCGTTCATCGTGGCATTCACGGTTATTACGTCACTGCACCTTGTGATTGGTGAACAGGCCCCAAAGATCTTCGCAATCCGTGAACCTGAAAAAATGTTGCTTTGGTGCGCAGTGCCGATGAAGTGTTTCTTCCTGCTGTCTTATCCACTGATGTCGGCCTTGAATACGACGACGACATGGTTGCTGAACCTGATGGGACTCAGACAGACAAGTGTTCACGGGGAGACGTTCACCGAAACTGAAATCAGGGCATTGGTTCATCAGGCTCACATTCATGGTGAGTTGACGCGTAACGAACGAACGCTGATTGAGGCCATCTTTAAATTCGATGACCTCGTATGTCACCGGATTATGCTGCCTCGGCACGACGTGGATTTTATCGATATATCAGAGCCGGTTGACGACATAATGGCGATGATTCGCCGTACGCGCCACACACGTTACCCGCTCTGTGATGGTTCACTCGACAATGTTGTTGGCGTTCTGCATATCAAAGATCTGCTTCGTGAGAACATTGACGAGTCGTTCGATTTTCGAGGGATTGCACGGCCACCCCGCAAAGTTCCGGAGAGTTTACCGGTTGGCAACCTGTTGCGACACTTCCAGGGCACTCATCAGCTGATGGCTTTCGTCATCGACGAACACGGAACCGTAATTGGAATTGTGACACTGGAAAACGTAATGGAACAGATCGTCGGTGATGTCGCTGACGAATTTGATATTGAAGATCCAGAGATTGTTCCGGATGGGCCCGGGCAGTTTGTGGCGGTGGGGAGTACCCCGATTGAAGATCTCGAGGCACGACTTAATGTGACCTTTGCCACTCCGGAGGCTGACACGTTGTCGGGTCTGCTGATGCATTATGCACAGGAGATCGTGGAAGAGGGCCAGAGTATTCGGATGGGGGCCGTCCAGGCGGATGTACTGGGCGCGTCAAACGGCCGAGCGATCCGGGTTCGTCTAACGCTGACGGAAGAACATGTTGGTGACGTGAGAAACCCGGATGGTGGGTAAACTCATCGACTCTGGCCCCGCACGTCTCTGCGGATGCTGGAAACATCCGAAACTTGGCGAAAACCGGCCGCGTTCGCGGCGGTGCCAGCAGCGGAGTAATTGGAGCCGGCAGCAGCGTAAAAGTCACTGTTCCCAGCCTGCGAACGTTTCGATAGATTTCTGTCATTAAAACACGGAAGTACGATTTGCAGGGAATACCGTGATGGAACTGCAGGATAAAGTCGTCGTAATCACCGGGGCGGGAAGAGGTATCGGAGCCGCCCTGGCCCGTCATATTGGCGAAACTGATACTGCAGCGGTGGTGGTGTCAGATCTGTATCTGAAAGAAGCCAAAACCGTGGCCGACCAGATCGGAGGACTGGCGATCGCCTGCGATGTGGCCTGCGAAGAAGACGTCCAGCAACTGGTTTCCTCGGCAAAGAACGAATATGGGCGTATTGATGTCTTCGTTTCCAACGCAGGTATCACGGTCAAGGGCGGGTTGGATACCAGCAATCAAGACTGGCAAAAGATGTGGGACGTCAATGTGATGTCCAGATTGTACGCTGCGCGAGCTGTCATTCCTCATATGCTGGAGCGAGGATCCGGATACCTGGTGCAAACAGCGTCCGCTGCTGGCCTGCTCACTGAAATCGGTTCCGCGTCATATTCCGTGACCAAGCATGCTGACGTGGCGATGGCGGAATGGTTGTCTGTGCGTTACGGGCGACAGGGGATCAAGGTTTCATGCGTCTGTCCCATGGGTGTGGAGACGGACATGATCGATGATACGGACCCCGTTCATCACTTTCTGCAACTCCACTCAATTACGGCCGATCAGGCAGCAGTGTCGATCGTGAACGGGATTCGTGCAGAAAACTTCCTGATTCTGCCACACCCCGAAGTCGCGGAATTCTTCACCATGAAGACGGACGACTACGATCGCTGGCTGCGGGGCATGCAACGCCTGCGGCAGAAACTGACCGGACCGAAGATGCGACGTACAGCCGCCTGAACATCAGGCGCGGCAGGACGAAACACCGTACAAAAACACTGCTTTTCGAAAAAGCGGGGGGCGTGATCATCCGGATATCATCGAATTTTGTATTTTCACAGTCTGGTCATGACAACTCAGCAAACTCGAAAAACTGATCCGGCAGAAAACAGTCAACTGTTGGCTTAAAGCGAAGATTCTGCCGAAATTCCAGTGAAACACCATCTGTGAGACTAACAACCGAGTGCGACAGTGCATTTCATTCCTCACTCTCCGTCTCCAGAAAAAGGTCAATTGATGAGATCGATTCCCGCTTTCGTCGTGGTTGCCAACGCCAGGGCAGTTCGTTCCTTCTAAAACCACTGTCAGTGATACCTCTCTGACAACCACTGGAGCTGACGCCAACACAGATCTTCAGACAGTTGGTTACAATCAGTACGTCTGCCCGCGTTGTGGTCAAGTTCACGGCAGTTTTACCATTACAACATGCAAGTCCAACATGAGTCTCTTTGATCGCATAATGGACCTCGAACGCTGCAAGAATAAATGGTTTCTGGGTCTGACCGACCGCTAGCTGTTTCCACAATGTGAGCTGGCTGATGAATATGCCGGACTTCTGTATATGGCCCATAAACGGGTCAGCGTGACACCCGTACCGAATCAGAACAGCCAGAGCCAGGCGAAGTTTCCAGACCGACGGCGTTATCGCTACAGGTAAGGAACACTTCGCCCTTTTTCTTGATTCTCAGCAGAATCCCTGTTTGCTGAGACAGCGGGCTGTTCGCCGGATCATCCAGGACTCAGGCAGCGCCCCGGATGGCTATCCCGGATATGATGACGTGCGTCCTGTTTGGGAGGGGGGAATGGACGAAAATGAATCAATATGACGAACAGTCACCCGTCGGACGCGGCACCGGACTCAATCATGTCGGGCGATTCGAATCGAAAGAATTTGAGCCGGACTGGTCTCAAATGGAATTCGATGATGAATTCCGTCATCAGGTTCGGCGTCCCAGGACTCGTTATTTTGAAGACGTGTCACGTTCTGTGATCTCTGAAAACAACAGTCCCGATATTCCGTTTCGCTACAGTCTGAATCCTTACCGTGGTTGTCTGCATGGTTGCAGCTACTGCTATGCACGTCCTTCCCATGAGTATTTGGGGCTGAGTGCGGGACTGGACTTCGAGACGAAGATATTTGTCAAGAAGAATAGCCCTGATTTGTTCCGCAAGTGGCTGTGTCGCCGCAGGTATGAACCCTGTCCTGTGATGATGTCGGGGATCACCGATTGCTATCAGCCGGTGGAGCGAGTACTCAGAATCACACGGGGTTGTCTGCATGTCGCTGCTCAAGCCAATCAACCCATATCGGTCATTACAAAGAACGCAATGGTTCACCGGGATCTCGACATCATGACTCCCATGGCGGCGCGCAACCTGATTCATGTTGCCTTGAGCATTTCCACGCTGGATCAGAACCTCAGCAAATTCCTGGAGCCGGCAACCAGCGCTCCCACCGCTCGTCTGCATGCGGTGAAACAACTGTCGGACGGTGGCATTCCCGTTCACGTCATGGTAGCGCCCGTCATCCCCGGTTTGAATGACAGTGAAATCCCGGCGATTTTGGAAGCTGCAGCCGGCGCCGGCGCACATTCGTCCAGTCACATTCTGCTCCGACTGCCGCATTCCGTGAAGGACATCTTCGCCGATTGGTTGAGACGGCGCAAGCCCGACCATGCCCAGAAAGTGCTGTCTCGGCTGGCGAGTACGCGCCAAGGGAAGCTCAACGACACCAAATTCGGACGGAGAATGCGCGGTACGGGTCCCATGGCTGAACAGATTGCTTCTCTGTTCGAAGTCTCTGCCCGCCGGGTTCAGATTGCTCGGCAGCTGCCAGCTCTGGCAACGGAGCATTTCCGGGCCCCCGATGGTCAGGGACGCCTGTTCTGAAATCGGTCCAGCAGTCAGGCTACCGACTGCGAAACAGGACCCACAAACGGTATCAGAACATAAAAATTGTCAAGAACGTTTAAAACACTGCTATTTGAGCTGCGAGTCCGCTACTCAGGTCCTCTTCCTGGTCCGTCGTCGAACAGCTGCCGGCCGCAGCAGATTTGTGGCAAGTCCAGCTGAGTGAAGTCTGCATCCATCATGGCAACGAAAACAATCGCGACCATCAGTCGTACTTTGCGGATCATGGATTCACTCCCTGATCTCACGGCAGTCTGTTTCGAACTCGGAAGCCGCTGAACTCCTGAGCCATCTGCTCCTTTGCAGGCAGCGCAGAATCCGAACTCTCACGAGGTCGGCTGCGACTGCCTCGTCGGACCACAGGGTTTGAAGCTGGTTCCACGATGATTGTACGGGTACGAAGAATGACGGCCCAGCTTGTCTAACCAACTCGTTTAACAATCACGGTCAGGAATTTGCGCAGGTGGGTTTGTGCGAAAGCGTGAATAGCATGATCTGCCAAGATCGTTTAACCACAACCCGGCGAGCTATCACTCCGCGTCAACTTTACAGGGGTAGACAGAACGTGGTCGGGGATTGTCATTGGTTGTGAATGACCAGCAGACCAGAGCAGATTGCCGGACTGTTGGTCAAGTGCAAAAAGGCAGACTACATGGAAGACCGCGGCTCTGACGAGAACGTCATGGCTGTTGTTCGACTTTCACTCGGCCAGGTCCAAACATACGAAATACCTCTCCGATCTGATTCGCTTCGCATCCGGATTCGATGAACACGCGGTCCACCGCTGCCGTACCCTGCTCGCGGGCAATCCAAACGTCAGCAATCGAACAGTTCTGTGCGGCAACAACTGAGATTTCTCCGACCACGGCTTCGGCGCCCGACTGCGCACCGGTAACGGTCTCGCCATCGGTGAATGAACCCGAAACCTGCCGCAACAGAAGACTCCGGAACCGCTCGAGCCATTTGGTGTAAGGCACCGGGATGGGGAACTGATCGGTGAAGAGTGGGTCGGCCTGCCACGAATCGACAACGCCGGATGCCCCGGACTGCATGCCTGTGACTATCTCGCCGGGCCGAAAGGTGCCGGAGAACGTCTCCACGGCAAGTTGAGTGTCGGCGGCGAGGCGAACGGCATATTTCGCGCGGATCGGGTCATTTCCGCGCGTCGAGATACGACAGCCGGTCATTGCAACCGAACGGGCTGCAATTCGCACCGCATCGTATTGATGCGGGCCGCTACCGGCTGGATTGTTCCCCTCGCACCAAAACTCGCGCACGACGGTTGGTGTACCGCGCATATTGGCGATCAACAGTGCTTCCATCCCGTTGATTTCGGCGTTGCACTGGAGCAGATAGCAGCCGCCGGACAGATCACTGCTCGTGATCTGGAATCCTCGCTGGGAATTCTCCATCGCGCGGCAGTGTCGAATTGTGGTTGCATTGCAGTCGGTGATGTGAAATCCATCACCACCGTTTTGCTGAGCCTTTGAGTTGACGATCTCCATACACTGACTGTGGTCCAGCAGGAAACCATGCGACCTGGCACGCACCACATACAAAAACTCCAGTCGCGACAAATGCTCGTTGAGGTGAAATGCGTGCACGCCATATACCGCCTTGTCATTGGCGTCGAACATCAGCCCGGATACCACAATATCGGTACCGCGCAGGTAGAGCATCCGGTCCATGTGCTCTGAGGCTCGCAGCACGCTGTGACTGGCTCCATCACCTCGCAGCGTCAGTCCGTGCGTTGTGATCACGATCGGACTGCTGATTGCGTACGTGCCTTTTGGAAAATAGACAGTCCGGCCGGTCTCTATTCCTGCAAAGACAGCACGCGTAACAGGCTCGGTATCGTCGTGGTGGCCATCCCCGACGGCGCCGAAGTCGCGCCACATCGAGCCAACGGTTGTCGACGGA
>CAUZPL010000101.1:0-21301 GCA_963581585.1 Planctomycetota bacterium | reverse complement strand
CTGGCAGTCGGCTCATGCAGTGGCAGAAATAAACAGGCAGGACCGAAATAACGGGTAGATCAAATATGCCGTTACGACATTTGCCCGTCGGCTGACTTTTTTGACCATAGGTGATGTGCCCTGGACGGTGAGCCGTCGGCACGCAAGACGAGTGCGCACTGAAATCATCACGCTCTCGATTGTGGCGCACTCGCTCTGGATTATCCGCCTGTTTCAGCGGAGAGCAGGAGGCGGTCTTAATTGACGTCATACCCGATGACCAGTTTGGGAGGGTGGTTATCCTGGTCGCCGTGTGCCCACCAGTGGAAGTTGGCATCGACCTGTGTGTTTTTGAAGAGCAATCCATGATTAGTTTCCGGCTGCTGCAGCCATCCCTGGAGTACCGCAGGGTTAATCACAAAGTAAGTGTTGCCGACTTCACTGACTTTCGCACGGCACACGGACGTCTCGTCAACATACCCCGGGTGACTGCCACCCTGCCCCCAGTTGTTCCACCAGATTTTCCCGTCCGTCCATGGCTGCAACGCCCGATATCCCCGCACCACCTGATATCCGCCTGCTGCCTGTTTGGATGTGTGAAACACCAGGGCGACTTGCCGCACGGTGGCCCCGGCAGGAAGCTGACCCTAGAGATTGAATCGGACCGGCTGGCGGGAATAGCGGTTCGCATCTTCATTCCCATAGACGAAGATACCATTCTCGCCGGGCACGATGTTCCCCGGATTTCCCCACTGTCCTGTGTTCATCTGGTCATTCGATTGCCCATCGTAGCCGTCCCTGCCGTTTTGCAGCGTCAGGAGGTGCTCGGAGCCAAGTTCATCGATTCCGGCGATCGGTGTGCCCATGGCCACGGGTGACATTCCGACATCCGGCTGTGCAGCTGACGTGAGGGGTGAAGCCGGTGGCCGACTGTGATAAAGGAGCCGTCCGTCGGGTTTCAGCCGCCAGGTTCCCGGTCGAACTGTGATCGTCGGCCAGCCGATTTTCTCGTCCTTCACCTGGATTCCTGCGTCCTCATTCAACCAGTCGGGAGAAACGGCCAGCACCACCTCGTTGTAATCACTCCGCACCAGCAGCGTTCCATCCGTGTTATTTGTAATCCTGATGTGCGGCTGGCTGCTGACCGGCCAGAGGACGTCCCGGCCCTCGACCGAGCGAATCACCGCCGGCACCGTGGCCAGAAAGAAGTACACCGACTGACGTTTTGAGATCGCAACGTCAGGTGCACATCATTCCATACGACTTCGCTGTATGGCGAAAACTCCGTTTCCACTTCTTCGAACTTGTATCCAACCTGTTGCGTCCCGTCTTCGTTTACCATGTGCGGCTCGGTTCCCTGCGGAGTGATCAGGCCCGCCCAGGGACCTTTTGTGATATCGACCCCTCCAGATCGCGTGCGGCTTCTCCGCGATCAAATGATCCAGGTCCACTGACAAGTCGATGCAATGGTCCTTGGCGACATGATTGTATGCTGCCAGGTAAATCGTGCCCGGCAGGGTCATCACGCTGGTTTCCAGCGGGCTACCCGGGGTCTCCCAGGGAACAGGGCGCTGAGGCACTGCCGCCAGGCTTGCCTCCCTGAGGAACCACCGCAACCGAATCGATTCCTTGGGAGCCCAGCTCTGGGCCGTGGCCACTCCCACCCGATTCCGTGTGTTGGGCACAAAGTTGTAGAGGAGGCACTGGTGAATGAACTCGTCACACTTCATGTCGAGGGCGACTACAGTGTTGGGCCGGAACTCGTGCAGCTTGCAGAGCTGCAACCGGTCTGCCCAGTAGCGCCACTCTACTTGTGTGTCGGTGTCCCAACTTCCAGCTTCGACATAGCCGAGATCTGACCACGGCCCGGAAGGCTGGTTCACGAAAAAGAATCCAGCAGAATCGCGCAGACCCTTCGTCATCGACTTCAGCGCTATCTGGCAGCATTCGTAGCTTTGATAGATCGTCTTCCCATCCGGCAATTCCACGACTGCGGCGCCCGGCAGAGACCAGTCCTCGTAGAGCGAGATGCCTTCCTTCTGGAGTTCCAGATACTTATCCGTCATTTGTGTAAAACAGGGTGTCCAAAGCGGGGTATAGTTATTTACGCCGGCCTCCCCCCGGTTGGGCACGGCTCGGAAGGCAAACTCAGGATGCGCCTGAATCGTTTCGGTATGGGGATAGTATCCGCCGCGCTCATAGTTGAAGAACTTGAACCGGGGCCACCGCTGCTGGAGCTGTCGCACGAATCGAAAGTACTCGTGCATAGGAACCTTTCTCATCTCCTCGGGGTGTGCCTCTGCATTTGCTGCAATCCACATGTGGTCGGCCAGCAAATTACGCATCGTGTACATGGTTTCCGCCAGGCCACACGTAACCCAGGCGCGTGGGTCCAGGTCGAGAGCTTCGAACATCGCGTATTCCGCATCGAAGGTGTTTAGGCGCTGGTGCCACAACGGTTCACCGTCGGGTCCGAGTATCTGAATGGATTCGTTTGCCCAGCGCCTGTTCAGACCCCCGCATGGAGTTCCGGATCGCCTTCGATCAGTTCGAGCGTCCCATCCTTATATTTCGTTGCCGCGTGTGGCCACAGAAAACTGGTGTCAAACGCCAGGTCGATGTGTTTCTGAAGACTGCGTTCCGGCGCGAATGCGGAAAAATAGCGTTCGTGGTAATTAGTATGCCACATCAGGTGCGTTCCACGGGTTGCGGAATAGAGCCAGCTTTTTGTTTGCACTCCTTTCCCAGGCTCGAGTTGAAGCCAGTTCCTCCGGGGCAACTGCCAGCCCTCCCGTGTGACCAGGGATTCGGTTCAGAAACTCGTCTGCATTGAGGCCCATGTACTCCGGGATGCCGTTGATCGTGAGTTGCACCTCTCCATATGTAAAATCGATATCCGGTCGGGTCACGGTACAAAGTCCGCTCTGCATATTGCGCCCGTTGACGAAGTCGCTCTCGGGGATCGCCGCTGTGGGAAAGGTGCTGTATCGGCTGGCGGTGTGCCCGATGTACTGGTAGTAGTATCCTCCGTCGCGTGTCTCGTCCGAAAGGACGGTCACCGAAACAATCGTAAGGATTTTCTTTACCGGCGAATCGATTTCGACGCGATTGAGGACCTCGTGGTGGGCCGGGTCCAGTTGATAAATTTTGCGGACAGCGATCGCCGACCGGCGGTTCAGGCATTCCACGATAATGTGCGGCGTGTCTGCGTCTGTCCGGTCCTGGAAGTGCGTGACCTCATCGTCCAGCTCAGAACTGGAAACACCGTCGAGGACGATGTACTGATCGATGCTTCGAGCGTCTGCCTCCTCGAACAACGCGGGAAATCACAGCGATTTTAAATTGCCGTGCCGGGGATCGATGAGGATCTCAAGATGTCCGTCGTCATCGACGTATGTCGCTTGTTCCGAAGGATCCGGCGCCGGCGGCACGACCTCTGTCGGGCCACGATTCCGGAACACGCGCAGCGGTATACTTGCCTTCTCAGTTTGCCTGCCGCCGCCCGGATCTACTCCCTGAGCAAACACACAGCTCCCGCAACTGATTCCCACCCAAAGCCACATTACCGCATATTTCGAAGCTGCCTGCATGTTTCATTCCTGAATTACTTGTCTGGGCGGTACATCATCTGATCACTGATACCTGACGGGCGTATTGATGGGCTGGTCAGGCTTTCTGGCTCGGCGGGCTGATCGTGAACAGATTTGTGGACCGGTTCCATGCTTTTCGGATCGAGGCAGATGCCGAACCAAGCCATGCTACCAGAACCGGGTGAGCCTCTATACATGTCAGCGTGAGTTGATCATGAATCACTCAAGGCGAGAGTGACCGCACATGATGCGAATCAGAAGGAAACATACAGCGAACGGATCAACAGGCTGGTCGGGCCGGGTCGGTTGTGAACGAATGATGCACCGTGGGGCTGTGAAGTGCCAGGGATCACGGTCTGGCCTGCCTGACAATGTCAGGGAAGCTGAGCTGACTGATTCCTGTGGCCCATTCCCGCGCGTACAGCATCGATGGGAGGAAGCGTACTATGGGGACGGGCCGTTTGATCGTGCCGTTGTCCTTTTGCTCGGCCGGATGCCAGGAACAGTTGTGATTTCATGCTCAAAGGACACAGCTCACCGGTTCTCAGTGTGTCGTTCAGTCCGGACGGAAAGCGGCCGGCCTCCGCAAGTCTGGAAGGATGGTGACGGTCAGGGACCTCCCTTCACTGGACCAGCCCAGGCCATCACGCCTGTTCTCCATCAGCCCTTGATGCCGAGAAGGCACAAAAAACAAATATGCGTCCTGGAAACTCACTCAGTTCAGTTGAGATCAGGCTCCGTATTCAATACGAGCCAGCACCACTTCATGTTAATATGATGTCAGTCGGCCAGCACAAACAAGATGTTTTCATGGGATGAATGACGACGGCGTGAAAACGGGCAGCGAAGTACGTGCAGCCGTTTCAGACGAAATTCAAACGGGTGCCAGGTCGGCACGATCAGCCTGGGTCGGGGTCCATCACAGGCAAACGATTCGCGCGATCCGGCTCTCATTCCAGCGGAGTAATTGGGATGCGTTGGTTACAGAGATCATCGTTGTGTCTGTGGGTGTTTGTTTTGGGAAGCTGGCTGGAGGCGGCCGAACCGGTGCAGGTACGGTTGCAGAACCGTCAGACTGTGGTGCGGATTGCCCTGGCCGGTGGCGGGATCACGGAATTCCGCCTGGCCGATAACAGAGTGAACCCTTTGAACTGGACGATCCATGGTCTTGAACCGATTGAAGCAGGGGAACCGTTTCTGCAGGGACATTTTCTGTGCCTGGACAGGTGGGGGGCACCGTCGGAGGCTGAGGTGGCACGGGGTGTGCCGTTTCATGGCGAAGCAGCGCGCACCCACTGGAAACTTACCAGGGCGGTCAATCCGTCTGACACCAATCCGTTTGTAGAAATGCACTGTCGAATGGATATCGCCGGTCTCAGTGTTCACCGCAGGGTGGTCCTGGATCGACAGTCATCGGTGGTCCTCGTACGCGAGTCGGTGACGAATGACCGCAGGCTGGGCCGGATCTACAACATGGTGCAGCATCCCTCGATCGCACCTCCGTTTCTCGATGCGACCACGATTGTCGACTCCAATGCATCACATGGATTCCTGCAGGAGGGCACTGTGCCTGACACAGTCGCCGACGCCACACGATGGCCACATATGAAGATCAACGACCGACTGATCGACTTACGCCACCTGCTTCCGGACAGTAAGCACGTCACCGGTCACGACGTGTCGTCATTCGTTTTCGACGACAAGTCGGGACGTGGCTGGGTGACGGCCGTGCATCCCGGGTCGGAGTTGTTGCTGGGATACGTGTGGGAGACAAAGCAATATCCCTGGCTGAACATCTGGCGGTTTCGTCGTGAGGGAAAGGTGATGGCCCGGGGGTTAGAATTCGGGACCACCGGACTGCACCAGCCGTTCCAGACGCTGGTCGCTCAGGGGCAGATCCTCAGTCGTCCACTGCTGACCTTCATCGATGCCGGGAGTACCGTCACACGTGAATACCTCATGTTTCTTGCGACGGTGCCCGTGGACTATGCGGGTGTGGCACGACTCGAACTGGCCAGCGGCGGGTTGACACTGTTCGAACGAAAGCCGGGTGGCCGACGGCAGCATGTCGCGATGGGCTTGCCACTGACACCGCCAGCTCGAGAAGGCGACTGACGGTAATTCGCCCCTGAGGAATGATGACGCAACGGCCTAACACGCCCCGGAGCGTCTTGTGGTGGGCGTTACCCAACCGGTTTCTAATCCGCCTGTGGCCCCCGCACCTGCAGTTCACCCGGCCTTACCCGGCAGATTTCTTCCTGCATTCTACTCAATTGTCCTATTTGGCATTTATTCACAAAACGGCGACTTCGCTGCATTATCTGTATATAACCCAAAGGCTACACTCCCAGTTCAGCAGACCCTTATTGGTTTTCGGCTGCTGGTATCGACGTCACAGAAAATAAACTCTCCCAAAACCTACTGACCACTCAAGTCAGCCAGCATCGTACGTACTGGCCGGTGCACCGTAGCGGGGTGTCCCCGAATTTCGGAGTTGCACACACGAATCAATGAATCAAACCAAGTGGGAGGCCGTCATGAAACATTTCATCGTCGCCGCTGTGAGCACGGCAGTCGTGTCGAGGGTTAACCGGCAAGGTACGAGAAAAAAGGCCGCGTCCAGACATTGTAGACCGAAGAATGGCGGATGGAATGTCCTGTTGGTGAGCCTTGCCACCCTGTCCTGTCAGGTTCCGCTGACAGAAATCCTGGGAGCCCCTATCACAACGGGTGACATGTGGGTGACAGACAACGCGGATGCCGTAGACAGTGGTCGTATCCTGAAGATTACGCCGGCAGGCGTGGCGACGGTGGCGGTTTCGGCCGCGGAAATTGACGCAGCGCGGACCGTCGCGGGCGATGTTTTTTCGGAAGGAACGGGAGCGCGGTTCACCGACAACGACATCGTTTTCGACGCATACGGGAACTTCTACTTCACCGAAAGCGTTTCCGACGGACTGTTCCGCATCAACCAATACGGCGGGCTGGTGCAATTGGTCAAAGAGTCGGATATCACCGCGAAAACACAAGAATCGGGGGCCTCTCCACAATGCATCGCGGCGGGCAGCGGCACCCAGTTGTACGTCACGGATTATTACTCGGATTCTGTCCTGTCCATCAATCGAATCACCGGCGAAGTGGAGATTCTCGTTTCCGAAGTCGAATTAGAATCGGCGCTTGGTGTAGGAGATATTGATCTCGATGGCGGGATTAGCTTGTCACCCGACGAGACAAAGCTGTACGTCGTGAACACCGACGGGAACGACTCCGTGATTGAGATTGACATTAGCGGAACAAGCCCGGTCATCACGCAACTTGCCGACGAGTCAGATTTTCCAGGCGGTGTCGCGGATTTGTACGAGTTTATCACGACTGCTCCTAACGGTGACATCCTCGTTGTCGAGGATTATGTCGAACAGATTATTCGTGTTCCGGCGAATGGTGACCCTCTCTCAGTGTTCCTGAGCGAGACGATTATCGAAGATGTCCTTGGGCATGACGTCGACCCGACCGGCGGCATCGACTTTGACTTGGACGGAAACTTCTTCCTCGCCCAGAGTGCTAACGAAACAGGTCATACTGACGCCATCCTTAAGTGGTTCGCAGACGATCCATCTCTGGGTACCATCGACGTCAACAGTGGCATCGTTTTCATTCGGGAAGCACAAATTCTCGCTGACATCGGAGATCCATCGGGCGAGGTGGACTTCGTGGGCGGGTTCACCTTTGTGCCCGTGACTCAACCAGATCCGCTCCCGGAACCGAGTTCCATCGCGATGCTGGGATTGGGGGCCACGATACTGGGCAGCGTCTGGTACTGCCGTCGCAGAAAACAAACTTTGCCCCGGCGGTGCCTGAACCAAGTTCGGTGATGCCGGCAGAAAGTGGCGAGGTCGATCCGTTGGGCTGCCCAAGGCGAGGATAGAAAAATCGGTCCCATCGCGAACTGAGTGTTCGCGGATTCATATCGAAAAGAGAAAAGCAGTCTGTTCTTTGCAGGGGCAGCCTGCTTTTTTTCTTTCGGGCACTACGCCCGGCGGGGAAAATCGAACGCGATTCAGTGCTGAGTTTTGTGCGACTGGTCAAGTAACGTGATTTCTTTGCGACACTGGTGAGAACTGTGCTTGCGCTGAGAATTTTGGACGTTCAATGACGGAGGCAGGCTTCGCACGTGCTGTTCATCAGCGACGAAGCAGTCTGGGAGGGTACTTGATAAAGCAAAGGGGAGGTGACCATGCAGTGGTGCTGGTCCAGGAAAGATCAAATCGTTCGGCTGGCGTTGTGAACGAGCGTCAGGTTGGTTATCACCTCCTGCATCGCTGGCAGGTTACTGTTTGTGTGAATACAGCAAGCTGCGACGGATGTGGATGAAACTGGCAACAATGACGAGGAAAGTAGTCACCACTGATGCCGGAGCTGAGTTCATTGCGGGCCTGTACCCACTCCAGTGAACCGTCGACACTGTGCGGGGCGGAGAACTAGGAATCGGTTTTCTGCCACTGGAATCAGCGCCACTGGCCCGGAACACACGTCTGAATTGTTTGGTCGATCGACGGCTTCTCGTCATGCTGACGTCCGTGACTTCCTGTGACCGACCGATACTGAAGCCAGGCGGCGGACCTACCTAAGGTTCGACCGTTTCTGTATCAGCCCTTAAATTCTCAGGGATCAACAGGTTGGTTGTGTCACAAGTTATCCGATCCTGCAGGGGCGGGCAGCAGAACCTGGCGATGAAGCACCGCCAGCTCGCAAGAGTTCTGATGCTTGCGTCCTGAATCAATCGTCTTGGGGACGGCAGACCGGCCTGGCTGCGTTTGCCGCTTTGACCGCAAGGGTGAGTGTCTCGTTGCAGGGCGTGTGCAAGTGTAAGGCGCGGGCCTGTCGCACCAGGGCGCCGTTCTGCGCATCGATCTCTGTGGGCAGTCCGCGCTCGATGTGCTGCCGCATGGAAGGTTTGACCATTACACTCCTGGAAAGATCCTTGATCGTCGCAACCACGTCCGGATTGGCCAACGTGACTTCTTTGGCTCTGACAACGTCCAGAAATTCTTCGAGCACTTTGTCCTGCAAGGCATCGGCGGCGGGAACCGAGCTGATTTCTCCGGCCATCAGGCCGGTCAGCGCACAAATGGGGTGGATCGCGCAGGCCACGGCCAGTTTGTTCCAGATGACGCCCATAATGTTCTGCGATACAGAGGTCTCGAAGCCGGTACCCTCCAGGATCTCCTGCAGCGCATCGATTCGCGACGAGCGGTGTCCATCGATCTCGCCGATCCAGGTCGGCCCCGGGTTGGTGTGCGTGACGTGGCCCGGACCGAGTCCAGTGGCGCTGTTGTAGCTGATGCCGCCCAGGACGCGTTGAGGTCCCAAGGTTTCCGCCAGCGATTCAACGTTTCCGATGCCATTTTGAAGCGTGATTGCAAAACCCTGCGGGGACAGCAACCTCCTGGCGGTCTGCGCCACCGCCGGGTTTGCGTCCGTATGAGAAAGAACGAGAATCACTTCTGCCGGTTCAAGATCGGCGTCAGGCCTCGCGGCCGCCACCGCAACACAACACTCGCCGCCAACACCTTCCAGTCGAATACCGTCCCGGTTGATCATGTCCACTACCTCGGACCGGACGTCGATCATGACAACTTCATGACCGCGTTCAGAAAGTTTCGCACCATGCAAACAACCCATGGCGCCGGCGCCGATAATCATGATTCTCATGATTTCATTATCCTCATCTAAACAGACTTTCCAGTCGTAGAATGGCGGCAGCCTTCGTCACGGCCCGGTAGATTGCGGACAAACTTACCGGAGTCGAATTCTGCTGCGCCGTGATCACAATGGGGCGTGGCTGCGCCAGGTCAAAACCCATCAGCAGCCTGGCGATACACCTGCACCTCGAACTCCGGTATGACGATCGACTGCTGTTGTTTATTCGATTCCTGCCCGAGCCATGTCACGCTCAACGTCTTCTTGCCTGGCAACGCTGGTGGACAGGTCCATGCGAAGTCACACCTGGAGTAGGCTGGTATCTCTCGATAGTGAATGCTTGCTGCTCGACCCTCGGACGTGAAGACCCTCTTGATCTGTTGAGAAGTTATTTCCGTTCCATTTAATTCGACCCTTATCCGGTCGTCCGGAATTAGACCGATCGCGTTGAACGTCGCCAGACGGATCGTTCCCTGCGAGAAGTCTTCGGCAATCCGTAAATCGATTTGATCCGAGCTGGCTGATTGTCGAGGCTGCAGGACGATGCTTTCTTTTCGTCTCCATCCGGCTTCCGAACGCAGGTCGACGGGACTGGTCCTGAGCGGATAGAAAACGTAGTGTCGATCACCGGTTTCGAGTGTTTCCGGGTATTTGAATTCCCGCAGCCAATTCATCACATAACGCGCTCGGGGCGCGTTCCAGCCGGCCCGCCAGGCATAGTGGTAGTTAAACACGGAAACACCATCCGCACCGGCCAGATGAAAATTCTTGACCGCTGCACGATACATGGCGCGACTCATATGCGTGTGGTTCGCCTGACGATAACCCTCTGCAACCGGTGGATGAATGGTAGGGGAGATCCTGCAATCCGTGCCCCGCGTCAGTTGGGTGAATTCGTCGTAAGGCGCATTGAAATCTGTGAAGTAAACATCTGAAGGACAGACGTAATCGACGATTCCCTTCTTGATCCAGGTGGCGACATCCAAACCAACCAGATCGCACGCCGCCAGGTTCTGTGGAACGCGGACCCCTAACTCGAGCCTCTTTTGTTTTTCTTTAGCTGACTGATCCAGCATACGTTTGATACGCGTGACAAGCTGCGTCATCAAGGCGTGCCTCTGTGGCGCCTGGGTCGTGGGAAACATGTGGCAGCTACGCATAAAACCCAGTTCGAGGCCGTCGACATCAAACTTCTCCACGATTTCACGAGTGATGTTGAACATCCAGTTTCTGACTTCGGGTACCGAGTAGTCCACACCCTTGGGAAATTCCTGCAACAACCATTTCTGGTGGGAGTCCAGGAATTTCTGATTCTGACCATGCCTGTCATTCATGCGGACCGCGGCCATAAATTTCATGCCATGGTGATGGCTTCTTTCAATGAACAAATCCAGAGGCTGAATTCCGGCGGCGAAGATCGGATTAAGTCGCTTGTATTTCCGCCTGGTATCGTGCTCAGCAAAGTCTGATTGAAAGAGTTCTACCCAACCTTGATGGAACACCATCTGGGAATACACATCGATGGCGGCGTGCTCCTGATGGCGGTCCACCCAGGCGTGGATCTCCTGCGGCCGAGCCTCTTCGGAAAGCGCAAACAGGAACCCCGAGTCGCAGGTGAGCAGCAAGATTGGCTCGTCTGCCCAAGCCACAGGATCCGCCCCCGCTGAATGCAGGATCATCAGGTACGACAGACATGTGGTGAAACGCCGTGCTGGTGTCATTGCTCCCCCCTCGGGCTGTTTTTGGTACACGCCAGATGTGGAATTGAATGACGCCGACGCTACGGGCAGCGTCAGTTTCTGTTTTCCCGTGTGCCTCTGACGATCAACGGAACCAATCGTATTGAAGCCCGAGTGAGCGATCCTGCAGTGGCAAATCGATGCGTTTGCCGCCCTGTGCAGAAGAAATCTTCATTGCCAGTTCCACTTCCAGGGCAACCTGCACCCGGCGGCCGGAGTTCTTGGGCTCGTCCATGCGCCTTTCCATGCAGGCGATCAGGTCATCCAGACAATAAACGGCTCGGTACGGAAGCGAAAACTGCGGGTCCGGCCAAGGTGTCTCCACGCCACCGGTTCGACCGAGGGAATCTTCCAGATTTTGCCATAATCTCCACTGGTTGTGTTCAAAGCGGATCTCTCCTTGGCTTCCAGACAAATGGACGGGAGGTGCCCCGTCCCGGATATGCACGACCGTCTCGTCTTCGGTTACTATGATTCCCTGTCCCATGAATTCCGTACTGCCCCGTTCACGACGAGGTTTGTCTCCGATCCCGCTGACCCAGACCGGAGGACTGTCCAAAAAGTAGCACCAGTCCTGATGTTGGGACAACACTGGCACACTCGCCTCGATCGAGCGCAATTCGCCGATTACACCGCTTTGCACCAATTCCCTGGCTTTAGCAAATGACGGGTGCGAGACAGTAGTGGCACCACCTACCAGCGGCGCCCCTGCAGCGGCGCATGCCTGCACCATGCGATCGGCCTCTCCCAGTGTAAACGTCATAGGTTTTTCCACAAACACGCCCTGCGCGCCGCTCTCGATCGCCTTGACCGTGAGAAATGAACGTCCTTTGACATTCGTACAAATGGCCACGATATCGAGCTGTTCCTGGCGATACATTTCCAAGGCGTCCGTGTAGAGTGCCGTCACGCCGTATCGCTCTCCGAACATCTGCAGTCGCTTCTTATCCCGTTCAGCGCCGGCCACCAGTTCGACTTCAGGCCGGTCCCACAAGGCTTCAGCATAGGTGTTCGAAACTCCTTCTCTGCCGGGATGATCATGGAAGTGGAACTTTCGATGAACATCCAGCCACTCGGGCGTGAAGCGGTTGGGGTTGTCGACGTCATATTTGGGATCCTTAAAGGTCCCTCCAATGGAGTCGTAGTCCCGCTTACCGAGGTCGTAGAGGAACCCCATCCAGCCAAGACCGACGATGCCGGCTCGATATTTCTTCCCTTTTTTCGCAGTGTCCGAAGCTGACGTAGTTGATGCGGACAGCGCAAGTCCCATGGTCGCCCCCGCTGCCAGTGTGCCCTTGATAAATTCGCGTCTGCTCATTTTCGACTCTCCTGCTAATTGGTTTGGCTGAATTGAAGTTCATCTCCATCACCGTAGATACCAGACTTCGGGCAAATCTCTCCAGGGGGTCCGGATAAACAGAATTGGAACACGGTTGGTACAGCGTGACAAGCAGGGACCGTGGTAACGGTCCCTGTGGCTACTGACCCCGCTGCTCCTAAAACGGAACTTCTCCTTAAGTTGGGTCCCTTGCCCGCTGGGCGCTGCTGCGACAGACACTCACCCGCCGCCATGCGCGGTTCAACAGTGTGGATTTTGTTAACAAGATTCTAATTGATTGCGGATCGCAGCGGCCAGGGCGGGATACTGCGATCCCGGGTGTTCCAGGGCCCAGCAAGACGACCGTGGTCGATGAAACTCGGCCATGTAAAGTAGCGATCCGCTCGGAACGGTATTGACGACATGGAAGCCATCGTTGTGAAGGAGCATGGAATCGTCGGGGAGCTGCAGTTTGGTTACCGCTTTCCGCGCCGCTGACGATTTTCTCTTTCTGTGAGTGTACAAAGATGTGATGTTCGTCGATGAGACGACGAGTGAAGCAGTCGGTGCCGGAGTTGAGTTCATCTCGGAGCTGCACCGACTGGCGAAAGATTTCCGGACAGTTAGCGCGTGATTTCCACGAGGCCCTCGGTTAGCCGGTCCGGGACGTCGTTCATGCGCCAGGTCGGGTTCCGGGAGGTCCGCTTCAGGAAGATGCCTGCCGCCGTGTCCGCCAGATCGGGACACTTGACAACGCGTAGACCGTGGCGGTTGTCAGCGTGACTCCCGCGACGATCAGGAATATCAGGTTGTACCCATACCGGTGAGCCATCTCACCAAGTACCTGGGCTCCGCCTACCATGCCGAAATCCAGTGCGACCATGGAGAGTGCGGAGCCGGCACCGCGGACCTCGGCCGGAAATGAGTCCAAAAACAGCGACGTGCAGGTGTGGTACATCAGCGAGTGTCCGGTACCGCACAACAATGCCGGGATGACGATCAGATGACCGTGGTCGGAATCGACCAGCAGGAAGCTGAACATTCCCAGCGACATTACCACGGAACCGGTCAGCAGTATCTTGCGGCGTCCCAGTCGGTCGGGGGTCCGCCGAAACACGATTCTCAGTGTCAGCCCCCAGCCGGCGTAGCACATGAAGAACAGGCTAACACGCGAGAAACCTCCGTCGACCAGCCCCGTGTCGTCGACGAACTTGGTCAGGAAGACGAATGGAACGGTCATGCACAGGCCGAAGGTAATCTGCATCATCACCACCATGCCCGGCCAGTGACGACGCGATGTCCTGAGGAATTCAATAATCCGGGTTGAGCCGTGACCCGGTTCGCTGGCGGCAGTCCGGAGCAGCATCAGCATCGAAACCGGCAGCACCAGCAACACGACACCGCCGATGAACAAGGTCTCGAATTCGTCCCGCGTCTGATCGGCGCTGAGTACCAGTTCACCCACCAGCGGTCCGAAGACGATTCCCAGAAACGCCGCTGCACCCAGGGTCCCGATCGCCTCGGCCTTGCGGCTCGGTGGAGCCAGGTGAGTGACATAGGTCAGACTGCTCGAGAAGATGACGGCGGCACCAACGACCAGCAGGGAGCGGCAAAGATAGATGGCCGGGCCAAGATCGTGGATCCAGAGGTTCGACAGTGAACCGATCGCGAAGATGGTGTAACCGCATATCCAGATCGTGCGCGCCCCAAAACGGTCGATCCACTGGCCGATCCACGGCCGCAGCACCAGGCCTGCGATCGTGGCCGTGCCGGTAATCCAACCGGCCGCATCAACCTCGCCTCCGTGGTAAGCGATCCAGCGAGGGTAATGGGTTAACAATGCGGTGTTGACCAACGCGAACACGGTCTGGCTCAGGACGGCACAGTTGAAGTTGTGGTTGTAGAGTCGTTCAGATGTCACGAAAGCCTCGAAACGGTTGGCGGGCAGCAGTTGCCCGCCAACCGGTGACCAATGTTCACTGACAAACCGCAGATTGTGACGAGCAGACCACGTGGTTGGCGAGCCAACCACGAACTATCATGGGTCAGTAGGCAATATATGTGCGCCCGCCCTCCGTAGGATTTCGTATGCGAATCATCGACTGCCATGCCCACATTTATTCTCCCGACGAAACGAAGTACCCACCGATGGCCAGGCCACTGCGCGTTCCCGGTGGGAGGGGGTCGATCAACGACCTGCGGCAGATCAGCGGCTCGAAGGGCGTCTCGGCCGTCCGCGCCGTTCAGACCGTCTCGTTCTATGGTTATGACAACCGTTATCTCTGCGAAGCCACCAGGGCGCACCCCGATTGGGTGTCGGGTGTCTGCACACTTGACCCCGATGATCCGCACAGTCCCGGTCTGCTTCGGCAGTTCGTCACGGACTTCGGTGTCCGTACGTTGCGGAGCACAGCCGGGAACCGGCGCACGACGTTCGATCATGATGGCGTGTGGCAGTTATGGAAGATATGTGCCGAAGTCGGGGCCACCGTCGACATCTTTCTGATGCATCCGGACCTGGTGCCGAGCGCGGAAAAACTGTTGCGGGAATTCCCGATGTTGACGGTCGCATTCTGCCACTGTATGGACATCAAGCCCGGTCCACTCTACGAGCGTTCACTGGCTGAGGTGCTGAGGCTGTCGAAGTACAAGAACCTCTACGGGAAAGTCGACTTCATCAGTACCGGCACAAAGGTCGGATTCCCGGGAGCCGACCTGCATGCAGCGGTGTTACAGATCATCAACGCCTACGGGTCCGAACGGTGTGTCTGGGGCAGCAATTTCCCCAATGTCCTCTGGACCCCGAAGATGACTTACGGTCAGCACCTGAAGATCTTCACCGAGGTCCTGCCACTGGCCGAGAAGGACCGTCGCAACGTGCTGGGCGAAACAGCCAGGGGATTGTGGTTTCCCAGGCTGAAGTGACAACCGCGACCAGGACACGGAATCAACCGAAGAGGAACAGAAGGAATGAGCGAAGCACTGATTCGAATCGGCGTTACCGGCTCAGGGTTCATGGGGCGAACCCATGTCGAAGCGGCTCGGCGGGCTCCGGGGGCCCAGATCGTGGCGGTGGCCGGAGGCCAGCGGGCTCCGGGGCTGGCCGACGATTACGGGATCGACTGTGTCGAGACGGTCGAGGAGTTGATCCGGCGGGACGACATAAATGCCATCATCAGCAGCACACCTCACCATTGCCACATCGACGAGACGTTACTGGCGGCCGAGTGTGGCAAGCATATGCTGGTCGAGAAGCCGATGGCGACCTCGATCGAGGACTGTGATCGCATGATCGCTGCCACCTCCGAGCGGGACCTGGTCCTGGCGGTGGGATATCACCAACGGTTTCGCGAGTCGAACCGCACGGTCCGGCATTTGGTGGCTTCGGGTGCGATCGGCACCGTCCGGTGTGTCCAGATGGCTTCGCTGTTTGACATCGAGGCCCTGCGGTCCGATGAGGGCTTCGGCGGCGACTGGGGCTGGTGGAAGGATCCCCGCAGCCGTGCCCATATTTTCAACAGCGGACCCCATAACATCGATCTTTGTCGCTGGTGGCTGGATGACGACATCATTTCGGTGATGGCTCACTGCGGGACATTCCGCGAGAAAAACCCAAACGAGAACACGACGATGGCGATTTGGGGGTTCACCGGCGGAGCGATGGCCAGTTTCTGGTCGTCGAGCGTTTGCCCCTCGCCGGGCTTCGACGGTGAGGATTTTCGGTTTCGGCTGATGGGTGACGAAGGAATCATCGATGCGCAACCGTTTGGAAAAATCCGAGTCGGACGAGGAAGTGAATTTGAACTGGCCTACGAACAGCCTCACGTGCCACTCGACGATGCGAACGCCGCCTTTGTTTCGGATGGACGCATGCAGGCCTATGCCGACCAGGTCCAGGCGTTTGTCGACCGGATCAACGGTCAGGAGGCCGACTGCGGGACCGAGGCTGATGGACGCGCCGCAGTGGCTGCAATCGTCGGTATGCTGGATGCATCTAAGTCAGGAACCGTGGTCATGCTCTAACGTCGTGTTACTTCTTCTTTGCCAGCAGTTCGACTGTGTCGGCAACGAGGTGCCAGTAAACCACGTCCTCGGCAAACGACGACGTCTCCAGCGCCGGCACGGGAAAACCGGGGATCTTCAGCACCGCGTTGTACTGCGCGAATCTCAGGTCGATGTAGATCCGGTTCTCGCCCTGTGGCAACTGGTCGAACGACGTCGGGTGATACAGTTCACCCACTTCGCCGTACAGTGCGGGATTGGGCGGTGCCTCGTCGACCAATGTGAAGCAGAGGATCTGTCGCGCGTGCGCCTTGTCGACTGTTTTGGCCAACCGGCGAGGGAACCAGTTGTATCCGACGAACAACACCACATCCTCGGGTTTGAGCAGTGTGTCCATCTGCGGGTAATAGGCGTTGCCTTCGCTGAAGACCTTGAACAGCCCGGGGTCACCCGGCAGGTTCTCGGGATCGAGGCCGTGGATCAGCAGCGCGTAGCTGGTCCGTTTTTTTTGAGCCGCCTCGGCCAGCCAAGCGGCTGCCTTGCGGAACTTATGCCGTTGTCCATCGAGAATGCGGCCGACGATCCGGTCGATGTGACCAAGGTAGGTGCGGCCGAGTTGGCCTTCTCTGACAGGACTGACATTGAAGGCGGGAACGAACTTGTACTTGTGCAGCAGCGGCTGGTTGAAGATCTGTGGGCTCTCATAAGTCACCGACAACAGAATCCCCGGCATCTTGCCTCGGCGGAGAAACGCTCCGATCAACTCAGCCTCGAATGTCCACAGGTAAAGCCGATTGGCAATGCTGCGACCTGAACAGATCTTCCTGGGCCATCCCTCGACCGAGATCACTCCGCCGTCAGGGACGGTGTGAGTGACCGTGATCAGATTCTCGTTCAGCCCAACGATCTTCACGAGTTGTTCGGCTCCCTGGGCAGAACCGAAGAAAATGACCAGGGCATTGTTCCTGAGCAACTCTTGAGCCAGTGGAACGGCGTGTTTGCGCTCTTCGGTTTCGTTTTCGAATCCCAGCAGCACAACATCGCTGGCCGTGGCCGTGTTGACGGTGAAGTGCCGGACGAAATCCTCGGTGCGGTAGTAGGGCAGGCTGTCCTCGGGCGAGTCGAGTTTCTTGAAGCCGGCGGCGGAGCCTTCGGGTGTGTATTGACGCGAGAATGCGATTCCACCGGCCCTCCAGACCGGCTCCAGCGAAAAGCTCTGGTCACCGGCAGAGAGCAATTTACCACCCAGGTGAACGATGCGGTCCGCGGCGCGGTTGGCGGCACGTGTGATCTCTGAGATCTGTCCCGTGGCCACTTCGATTTCGTTCAACACGAAGTTGACGAAGCGGTCACCAGCCTGCTGAACGTCGACGGAACCTCCAGTCCGTGGTTTACTGGCGGGCACCACACAGCGGAAACCGGTATAGAGATTCAGGTTTCCGGCCGCAGCACCCTGACGATCGGCGCTGCGCAGATGCAGGGCGACGTTGGCCCACGATCCGCCACGGCGGGAACGCAGTGTGGACTTGGTCGGCAGCGTATCGGACTGGTAGGGCAGCTGGTAGTCCAGGCACCACTCCCAGGCATTGCCAGCCATGTCATCGATTCCGAAGGGGCTCCTGGACTCGGGGAATGATCCACCCTTCGTCGTCAGCGGGTAGTCGGCTCTTTGCTTGCCCTCGTACCATTCGTTCCACGCTGCGGCACTGACCAGATCGCGGCCCGCGTGATACGACGAGTTGTTGCACAGCTGACGGTCCCAATTGTTTCCCCAGGGAAAGGCACGGCTGGGCTTGCGCTGGCCCTGGGCATCCTTCGAACCGGCTCCCCGTGCGGCGTATTCCCACTGGGCCTCGCTCGGCAGGCTGGTCCCCGCCCAGCGGCAGTAGGCTTGGGCATCGTCCCAGCTGACCTCGACCACCGGATGATCGTCCTTCCCTTTCGGAGGCTTGAGACCATTCCAGTGGGCCGGGGTGCGATGGCCGGTGGCAGCGGTGAACTTGTGGTACTGCGAGTTGGTGACCTCGTAGCGGTACATGTAGAAAGCGTCGATGGTCCGAGCATGCCGCGGGGCCTCGTCGTCGGTGTACTTCTTCCACTCTTCCGGCAGACCCGTTTTCGTAAACTGCGGTCCAATGTCCTCGGGCGTTGACCCCATCAGGAACCGGCCCCCGGGGACCAAGACCATCTCAGCATTATCCTTGGCATGTTGTGCTGTACGCTGTTGCTGCGCTTGTTCCTCAGCCCGCAGCTGGCCGGTCGGCATGAGACAGAAGAGGATCCCCCAGACGCTGTAAAGGAGCGATATACAATGCCGGATTCGGGAGAGCACAGACATGTCACGGACCTCACTTGTAGCGTGTGGGGGGGGGTATGCGGGCACCTTAGCAGAGAAATCTCGCACATTCGACGTTACGGCATTATTTACGCGCGGTACCGATTTGCAGCCGCGGGGACTTGAGTTGCCAGCCCCGTCCATCCATGTCTTTTACTTCCTCGATCGCAGGCTGAATGGCGTCCACGATCGAGTAGATGTGTCCGGGTCCGTCGTAGGTCAAGAGTAGCTTCCATTTTCCCTCGATGCGCCAACGGAAGAGGAGGGAGGCTTCGGGCTTTTCGATATCCGCTATGTCGTGGGCAAAGCTTTCTCCAAAGATGCCCTTTCGCTCGATGGCTTTGCCGGACTTCAGGTTGTCCAACAGGTTGAGACCGGGCAAGTCATCAGGGATACGGGCACCAGCGGCGCCCAAGATGGTGGGCACGATGTCTATGCTGCTGACGAGTTCCTTGCGATCTGCCGGCTTGAGCCCGGCATTGGGCCAAGAATACATGATCGGGGTGCGGATGCCGCCCTCGTAGGGGGTTTGCTTGGAACGCGGGGCGTACCCATTGCGATCCGGGCGCTGGATCCATCCGTTGTCCGTGACGTAGACGATGAGGGTGTCGTCGCGGACTTTTTTCTTTTCGAGGTAGTCGACTAATTGCCCGCAGGTTTCGTCGAACCAGTCGCACATGGCATAGTATTTGGCGATAGGGATGGTGCGGCCTTCCTTCTTGTATTTGTCGAGGAGGCGAGCCGGCGGGTTGTGCGGTGCGTGTGCTGAAAGGCGGGCGCGCCCGCCTTTCAGCACACGCACACCTTCAATTAGCGGCTTTGCTGGTAGAATCGTGGGAAATCAAAATTCCTATCAGTTAGCGGCTTTGCTGGTAGAATCGTGGGAAATCAAAATTCCTATCAGTGCGGGATTCCCTGGGAGCAGCCAGGAATAGGTGATGTCGGTAGTGGACTCGGGTTCATTGTCCGAGGAGCGATCGTTTTGGCGACTGCACGTAAGTCGTGCGAACGTCAGGTAGTTTCTTCCATGCCCTTCCGGATCGACGGTCGGGCTGATATTTGTATTTGCATCATACGAACGAGTCCAAGGAGGTCTGAGAACGTTGTCGACGACGAATACCACACGGACGGGCGTGAATAATGTTCAGGAATTTCTCTCAGGCCTAACGGTCAGCTTCGTAGCAATCAGCCTTGGCGCCGCATTCGGCGTTTTGAGTGGGCGCGGTGCGCTGGCAGGCATTCTCTCTGCGGGTGTGATCGCGCTGATTACGTCGGCGATCGGAGGGACTCGGATTCAATGCTCTGGGCCGACCGCGCCGATGACGGCGGTGACCGTTCTTTTGATTTCGGCGGTCAGCGGCGGGCTCTTGCAGGATCATCCGGGCGTCGACCCGGATCAGTTCATCAACCTCGTCTTCGCGCTCACAGGGATCACCCTCGTCCTCGCAGGGGTTCTTCGGCTCGGCCGCTTTATTCAGGTCGTGCCTAAGGTCGTGATCAGCGGTTTTATGAACGGAATCGCCGTCTTGATCTGGGTCGGCGAAATGAAGGGACTCTTCGGACTGGGTGGCAAGGAGGCGATCGAAGGGGGCGTCGCGACGAACGCGGCCGTTGCATTTACAACCCTTGCCCTCTGCTTCCTCCTGCCTTCTCTACTTAGGAAGATCGACCCGCGACTAACTTCATTTCTGCCGGCGACCCTCGCTGCGATCGTGCTCGTTACAGTTGTCGCGAGCGTGGCGAGTCTCGACATCGAACGCATCGCGCTCGGTGCGACCCTCGGCAGCTTCGCGGATCTGTCCGCGATGTTTACAAAGCATGCGCCGACGGACTGGTCTCCGGCGCTCATCTTGCTTGGGCTGCCCTTCGTCGGTCAGCTCGCGATGCTCGCCTACTTGGACACGCTCCTGACGTCGCTCGTCGTCGATAAGAAGATCGACGAGATGTACGGAACGGGAGAGAAAACGGATCAGAACAAGGAGCTCATGGCGCAGGGCGTCGCGAACGGGGCCATCTCTCTCTTCGGTGGCATCCCCGGCGCGCAGGCGACGATCCGTTCAGTCCTGATTCTCAACGAGGGCGCTCGCTCGCGCATCGCCGGCGTATTAGTCGGTATCTTCGTGCTGGTCGAGATGTTTGTCTTCCAAGATCTGATCGTACTGATTCCACAGGCCGTATTTACCGGAGTACTGATCAAGGTTGGATACGAAGTTTTCGACTGGACGCCTGTGCGGATCTACGTGGACGAACAGCTCGGTCGGGAGACTGGTCCCCCGGCGCCAGGAGATCCTCTTGTTGCGCACTTTGACATGTTCTTCATCGCCGGGACTACGCTCGTCACAGTCCTCGTCAATTTGAACGTCGCGGTCGTTTCCTTCTGCGTCCTCTTCTATGTGATGATGCGCTTCACGACCGTGCCCGACCTTGAGCCCGCCATCACCGAGGGACTCAGCGACGGGGACTGATGGGCTCGACGTTTCTTCATGTTGGCTTAGAGCTCACCCTTTTCGATGAGTTCGAGCGGGTCGTTACATGGACAGCTCGATCGATTCACAGGACCAGGCCGAGCCCCCGGAGCTGACCTACATCGACATTGACCCGTTCCTGGAGAGCTTCGAATCATCCCGACGCGGATCGG
>CAUZPL010000100.1:0-21395 GCA_963581585.1 Planctomycetota bacterium | reverse complement strand
TTGGACCGGCTGTTCGAGAATGTACCGAATTGAACTCGCCAAGGTACATTTTTGAGGTACACAGGGACGGAACTGCCGATGCCGACAGGCGTTTCGCCAATGAAAACACAAATACACCCCAGAGGATTCGAACCTCTAACCTTCGGTTCCGTAGACCGATGCTCTATCCAATTGAGCTAGGGGTGCTTGTGTTTTTTTTCAGGCTTTTACGGTTTAAGCATCGGTTGCACGACACCCGCTAAGCGTTAGCCTGACTGAACGAGACCCAGAGTATGCCAACGATTACCAAACCAAACAAGCCACGCTCTGACTTTCCCTTGTATGCCCACGGCAATGGCCAGCGGGCAAAAAAGTCCGGGGAAAATCACAGCTATCTCTGAATTAGAGTAAGCACTTCACCTACGGTACTTTCACTTTCAGGCTCGCAAAACCACACGGTGCGGTCATGGTAGTAGTCCACGAGCCTTGCGAAAGCCTGCTCGTCTGAGCCAATATGGCGAACCCAAACAACGGACGACTCGTCAGGGTCGGCACTATTGTATATCCATTCACCCCAGGTTGAATGTTCCGGACCATACCTTAACGACTACGAGATCCCGCCCAGGACGACCCTCTAATTCTTCGAGTACCATTTCCTTCAACAGAACCCACCCGCCCGGTATGATTTGCGATTGCTTAACACACGCAACTCCAAACACAAACATGTGCCCCGACAGAGCCGCTGCCACAACTATCTTCCCTACCGGACAGCAGCCAATTCGTATCTTCCATAATCGCTGAAAGCCTGCAATTACAAGAGCAATAACGAGCACGAGACCTGGCGCAAAATCACGAGAGTTTGTCCACACCACCAGCGATGAACCTAGAAGCATTATTACCAGTGGCCAAAGCATCTGCATCTTGCCGTCGGTACGCGCGAACGGTACAGCCAAACATGCTATACATAACGCCGGGGTAATGAGTTCCCACCCGAAATGCAGCCCAATCTCAAGAAATGTGTTTTTCAGAAAACCACTGAGCGACTGCTTCTGGAGATATTCGTACTTTTGCTCTTCGAAAAATCTCTCTATTTCGTGATGCCGATAAAAAATCGGTTCTCGCTCGGATTCGACCAAGAAAACTGGAGTCTCAAAATACGCTGAATCATAAAGCCTCTGCGGCATCAACCCTATGCGACCGGTCACGCAATAATTGTGCGAGGCCATTAATACTGCAGTCACAAACATCATCGAGCAAAAGATGCCAACAGCGGCTACCGAGATGCTCCTTTGGCTGCCACGTGTCTTTAGTGTGGTGACGCTTAATATTTGATTCACCAAGAGTACTACTAGAGAACGAGCGATATGAGTAAACCCTCAAAAGGCCTCGTGTTGGCCATAATTGCTAGACCGGTTGCGGCAATCGCGGCGTGGCGACAATGGCTACTTCGGAGCAGCCGTGGCCCAGCTCCGAACGAATAGCGCGCCTCCAATCGCAGCGAGTGAACCGCCCATGTAACTTAGTCCCCAGTCAAACACGACAGTTTGGTGAGTCGCCACAAGGCACCCTCCCAAGGTAGCCCATGGCCACGGGGCCCACGCGCGTATCATCCATGCAATTGAGACGGCGCATGCCACAGTGCTGAGAGCCACAGCAGCAAAAGGGTGGCCATACACCAGGCGTCCAGCTGCGAGCAGCAGTCCTTGCCCTGGCGGGTACTTGGATGAATAGGTGGGCCGTACCAGCACGTGGAAAGTCTCAAAATATTCCCACAGATCATGCTTTGGATTAGTAAGCCTGCCACGAACAAATGTGTCTGCAGACAGTAGGTGACTAAATTCGTCATGAACCACAGGTTTAGGAACAGCACCTTTAAAACAATAGTACGCAACTCATACTGGCCACAGATAATGTTGCGGTAAGCACTAAAGTGCAGGCGGTGGCACGCTCTTGGCAGGACAAACTCATTAATTGTGATGCTCTGAAAACTTGTGACTGCATTTATTGTGTCATTGTGGGCGTGGTCAAAATAATAAGTCGTTTTAATTAAAGTTCACCCGTTCAAGATACCGGGCAGTCAGCTGTTCATCAACGTCGACGTCCCGGACGGAGAGCTGGGCGTTGAGGTTCTGGACGATCAAGGCAAGGTCGCCGCACGCTCCCGGCCATTAAGTGGTGACCTGTTGCGTGCGTCGAGTGGGCTGTGGGTGACATCGCGCGACTGAAAGGACGACATACCCGACTACGCTTCACGCTCCGCCAGGCGCAGCTCTGCTCTTATTGGCTGAAATGAAGCCAGTCGCTTTTCCCCAAGCTGGCATCACTGGGCGCGCAGAATCGAGGTCGGTTCAACGGTTTCTTCATCGTCAGCCGCCAGATCTGCCTTGATCTGTTCAGCCGAGCGTGGCGAGTGTCCCAGCGATGGGCTTTGGCCAGGTGTCGCCGGAGACGATGCACGCGGGACCGGCAAAGATGCGCGCCTTGTTTTGCAACATGCTTTGCCGCCTCCGCTCTTTATCTGTCGCTCTCCTGATCCCGTGCCTTGCGCCAAAGCACACTCATATCATCGCGTGGAAAGAACCCAAGGATACGTTTCGCCTTGTCGTTGGTGAACTTTCCCTGAGGGTTGTCGCCCAGAATGAAAAAGATCTCGCACCGGGAGGGCAGCTTGGCCAGGTCGATTTCCAATCCCAGCCGAAACACCTCCCCCGAGTCGGTCCAGGAGACAATGAACGGGACCCCGTCAGCGCCGCGCCTCAGTTTGTCCGCGTAGCGGAAGTTGTAGAACAGATAGTCCTGCACATAGATGTCGTGTCGTTCCGTAAACACCCGGCACACTTCCTGCCCGAGGGACTTGGTCAGCGCATACAGGTTCGTCCCCGAATGCGGTGGAGCGTCCGGGTTGATCGCGTGGTCGAATCCCTCGTAGCCGGGCCCTGCGATCGTGAAGTGCGGTCCGGTGTTGATGACCCGGCGGATGCCGTGACGCACGGCGGCCTGCATCATGTTGTAACAGCCGAGCATGTTGACGCGGAACGCCAGCACCCGATGCGAGCGGACCACGGCGCAGTTGATGATGGCGTCCACACCGTCGGCAGCCCGCATCACCTGCTCGGAAGACGTGATGTCCAAGTCAAAGAACTCGTG
This sequence comes from Planctomycetota bacterium, assembly GCA_963581585.1. Taxonomy (GTDB): domain Bacteria; phylum Planctomycetota; class Planctomycetia; order Planctomycetales; family Planctomycetaceae; genus S139-18. Next base: position 18,269 of record CAUZPL010000100.1, on the reverse strand, counting down.
ATCACGATATTCTTCTTTGAACCTCTCCTGGGGTGGTTTGATGTCTGTGATCCTCAGGTGATGATGCGGCGCTAAGGCCTTAACCACATGCGGACCGAGATAACCGTTGGCACCGACAAGTAATACATTCATGGCTCCGCCTATTCGATTTGTCGTTTCTTTCCGCCGCGCATTGCGTGGACCTACGAAAACTGAGGTGTATACCCAAACACGCTATTGGCTCGGGCGGACGTAAACCGTGCCTGCGGCGAGCCGGACTGAATGTGAAACACGGACCAGGTGCGTGCCAGTGGGCCTTTGCCCGAAAGGCGGGCCGCAAGGGCTTTGGAAACTGCCTGTACAACGTCACGCTGATTGACCCACATCGGGTCGAACGGTTTTCCCGCTACTTCTTCAGCTTGTACGATCTTGCCCAATCTCAGGACGACGACCCCAATCCGTCCCTCGCGAGCGAACTCGCGACAAGTGAACTCTCCCAGATAGTGGGAAAGCACCTGCGCGTCGTCCGACGGCAAAGGCCGCCAGTCCTCGGTCACCTCGAAGTCCTCATTGTAGCCGGTCAACATCTGAAGGGAACTCAAATACAGGACGTGCCGCACACGTTCGTCCGCTGCGGCCCGCAGCAGGTTGTAAGTTCCGCGCGTGCGGTAGTCGATTTGGTCCTCCTCGCTTGCCTCCGCCAGCGGCTGAGCCACGTGCACGATCGCATCCATGCCGCGTACGAGTGTGTTGGTTGTTTTATCGTGCCCCAGCCCGCTTCTGATAAAGGGGTGCTGTGTGGAAATCTCGCTCGGCGCTGTAAGCTGAATGTCATAACCGACATCCAGGGCGTCGGCAATTTTCCGAGCCAGGACGCTGTGGGCCGACGTGACGAGAACGCGTCTGGGGGAGTCTTGCTCGCTCACGACATCATCCGCCTTAGACAACCGGGCCCCCGCAGAGGCCAAGGCACCTCCACTCCCACCAACGGCAAACCCTGAGTGCTGCAGAAAGCTGCGACGCTTCATCGACGGTGTCTCCAGTAAATTTAAACGATTGGACTCTTCCTCCCGCGCTCTTGTTGTCGCTACGAACCGTTATGATAAGCCTTCCGGTTGTATCTTAAAGCGAGTTGCACTGTTTTGGGTTGCTTTCCTGAGTCGGCTGGATCGTTCCAGTTTTTCGCCTCACGGAGGGGCAGCATAGCAGCCGACTCACGTCGGCTGCTTCTGAATGCCGTGAATGAAGTCGACCCGGACCATCACGGACTTCAGGCGGCTGAGCTGGTGAAAATTGCCAAAGGTGGTGTCGGCGGATACGGCAACGATGCCATTGAACCGTTGCGTGATGCCGTGGAAGAAATATGCGAATCGTCAATCAAACACATCACCAGCTGAAAACTGGGCACCTGGCTGTCGCATTTCCGGAATCGTGTGATTGATGGCCTCTGTTTTGACTTCAGGACCAGCAGGGGTGGCCGGTTCTGGTTTTTGCGAGGTGGTGACTGTGGTGGTAGTGGTGACTCTGTTTCCGGCGAGCAACGGGAAAAATTGGCCGACAAAGTGCAGCGACGGAAGCGGACAGAACACCGTCAAAACCCGCTTTGAAAAAGGCAGGAAATGAACTGAGGCAGAAAAACTTCGGCAAGTCGTGGGTGAGAAGCTGTAAAGCATGGTGCAATTGAACCGGACCCGCACGGACCTGATGGAGAAATTCAAAAAACTGATCGACGAATACAACAAGGGAATGGACGTCGAGGGACTCTTTGCGAAGCTTGTGACTTTCATGAAGGAACTCAGTGAGAAAGAGCAGCGAGGCGTCTCAGAGGAGGAATTGGCACTGTTCGACATCCTCACGAAGCCGGAAGTCGACATAAGGGGGGGCTGTCGGGCAAGTTGAAGCAGCGATGGGAATTGAAATCACTATCGCTTGCCCGAGATTCCGGGGCCTGGTCGTCGTATCAGCAGAGACTTCCCTCTTGTTCACAGCCCAATCAGAGCAGGAGACGTTTTAGATGAAGATGAAAACGTTCGCGCAAATCGGAATGTTTGCGGTCATCGTATTGATCACGGTCGTGAGTGCCGAGTGCAGGGCGGAGGAGATCGACATTAAGAAGGCCCGCAAGGAAGCGGCCCAAAAAAAACGGCGTGTGATCTACAACAATGACGGTGGTTACGTTGAATATCCGTTCAATACACCTGAAAAATTCGTCGGGGTGCGCTTGCAGCAGACCATCGACAGCCAGGTCGACACGGTCTTCTTCAATGTCGGGTGTACGACGATCTTTACGTTCGACAATGACGTGGGCGAGACCTTCGGGGAGTTCATTAACGAGCAGTCGAAGACGTGGCCGCAGCACATGAAAAAGGGCATCGAGGTCTTACGGAAAACGGGGACAGCACCGCCGGCCTTGCCCTCGAATACTGCCATAGGGAATGGCATTGAGTTCTTTCTCTCGTTACGCATGAACGACTTCCACGACAGTTTTATGCCCTGGATGCTCTCACGATGGAAGCGGGAAAATCCCCAGTACCTGCTGGGGCAGAAATCCCTCAACTACGAGTTGCCCGAAGTACGGGACTATATCTATCGCATCCTCGAGTCCTTCTGTACGCGCTTCAATATTGCAGGTATTGAACTCGACTTGTGCCGCGTCCCCAGGGCATTTCCGCCTTCGGTGGAGGGCAAGGCGGTCGAGCCGCGGCACGTGGAGATCATGAACGATTTTATGCGGCGTATCAGGAAGATGACAGAGCGTGTCGGCAAGCAACGGAGCCGGCCCCTGCTGATTACTGCACGCACCCCGATGACTGTAGAACGCTCGCTTGCGGTCGGGCTGGATCTGCGCACGTGGTTCGAAGAGGATCTCTTCGATGTCCTGGTGGTCGGAGGCGGGTACGCACCGGTGACCATCGTTTCCAGTTTGCGTGAAATCGCGAAACTTGCTCACCGCTACGGTGTACTCCACCATTAGCGGCTCCTCCATGCAGAAGGACAGATGGTACGGCACCGGGCACGACTTCTACACGGTGGAGATCTGGCGGGGGGATGCGCTGAACATCTGGCATGCCGGGGCCGACGGCGTCTATACCTTCAACTTCTTCCCCGGACAACAGGAACAGGACAAGCCCCTCTACCAGCTCTTCGACCAGATGGGTTCGCCCGACACGTTGAAAGGACTGGATAAAATTTACTGTATTGACCGCATGGTCCTTGAAAAATTTGGCGCTCAGAAACGACACGCCCTGGTCGCACCGGACCGCTTACCGATTACGTTCGAGAAAGAAGGCTGGACGCGGGCAAAACTTCCGGTGGGAGAAAACATCGCGGCGAACACGCCCTCCGGGAAAACCTGCACTGCCCGGCTGCAGCTTTCCGCGCTGGCCGAGAGCGATGCCGTCCTCTTAAGGCTGAACGGCAGCGAACTGGGAGAAGCCGCGCCGATCGGCGCATTAAGCAGCGAACCGGGCGCGGCCTGGGTGGCGCTCGAACCCGACCGCAAGCTGGTAAAAGAGGGCTATAATATCGTCGAGGTAAAACTGGACTCCCGGCCCGACCTGGCCGAGATTCCGATGATCGACCTCACGGTTCGTTATCAGTAGAGACATCGTTGTTGAAAATCAGGACTCGATCATGCTGCGGACCTCGATCTTGACATTTTCTCTCTGGATAACATTGGCACCCGCACTCGTTCGTAGTGACGACGGCAATGTCGCGCTCATCCGCGTTCTGGATGGTTTGTTCAACCAGGCGAACTCGATCACGCTCGGGCTTCCAGCCATCAAAGGCGACCATGCAGTCCTTTATCGTGCGACGGAGGAGACTTACAAATGGTCCCACGAGCAGAATATTTGCGTTTACGACGGCAAGGTTTACGTCATGTGGTCCAGCGGCATCCTGCACGAGTGCAGCAACGGCCAGCGCATATTGTACGCCCACACCGAGGACGGTGTGCATTGGTCCGAGGCGGCCGTGCTGGCCGAGGACCATGATGGACCCGGTGAAATGTGCACCATGCCATCGGGATTCCACGCCCACGGAAGCACGCTGGTAGCCTACTATACCGCGACTCTCGAGCATCCTCCCGGGTTATCGAAGAAGAATGCGCTGTTGTATCTGACCTCGAAGGACGGCCGGACGTGGAGTTCACCCCAGAAGTTGACTCAGAGCTCATTGCTGGAAGGTCCACGACGGTTGCCGAGTGGGCGATTGTTGATGAACGGTCAGTGGGCCAACGGCCAGGCCCGCCTGAGATACAGCGACTCTCCCGACGGCATCACCGGTTGGAAGGATGGCGCGGTACCTGTTGTGAAACAGATAGCTCCATTTCCCGAGCCGAGCTGGTTCGTGCGATCTGATGGCACCGTCGTGATGATCTTCCGCGCCAACCTAGGTATCCCGTGGCTTTACGCGAGTGTCAGTACGGACAATGGCGAGACATGGTCAAAACCCGCGAAGACCAATTTTCCCGCCGCCACGGCGCGGTCGTTCGCGGGGAATCTGCCCGATGGAACTGCCTATGTGATCAACAATTCGTCCCAAACACCCCGTCCCAATCACAAGGTCATCGGCCGCCGCAACCCGCTCACGATTGCCCTAAGTGATGATGGTATCCTGTTTGATCGGGCCTACGTGATTCGTGCCGAACCGACGAGCATGCGGTTCAAGGGAGACCACAAAGCGGACGGCTGGCAGTACCCTGCCGCGGTCGTATCGAAGGATCACCTGTACGTCGCTTATTCCATCAACAAAGAGGACGAAGGAGTAACACGTATCGCCCTGAGCGATTTGCTTAGTGACGCCTCTGGTTCTGAGTGAGAAGCAAACTCCAAATCCACCCTTCTGGTTGGTCCCTCCGCACCTGCCGAAAGCGCGACGGGAACGGCCGCACCGAGAAGAGGAGATACAAGTCGTGGAAAAGGTACCGGCGAATTCGACAAGAACGGATCGTCACGTCGAACGTTCGTTTCGTACTACCCACCCATCGTAACGATTTGTATTTGTCTGCAAAGATCCAAAAAACGGTCGATTCATCACAGAATCATTGGCAAACCCTGGGACTCTTTCTCCTAGTGTTCTGGTCGCTCGGCACCATCGCCTCGGCCGCCGAGCGCAGGCTCAACATCGTCTTCATACTTGCCGATGATCTCGGTTGGCGCGACCTGAGTAACGAGGGTTCCACCAGCAGTGGCATCACCACCACGAACAGCTACAGCAGCGTGCTGGTCCGAAAAAATATTTCCTCGAGGGGAATGACGCTGAAGCCGGACTCGACACTGCACAGCAGTTCCTTCAACGTCCACCATCAGATCTCGTCGCCCCGCTGTTCGTCCTGCGTCGACAGGGCAACGCGGGATGCCCTCAGTCGTCAAACTGCCGGGCCATTCCAAGCAGCGACGGAATGAATCGAGAAAACGCGCGCGCCCGGTGGCTCAGACACTGCTTCACCACAGGGCTCAATTCTCCAAACGTCCGGTGAAATTCAGGAATCAGAAACAGAGGATCGTAGCCAAATCCACCGGTGCCACGTCTTTGGTCGATAATTCGTCCGCGGCAGGTACCTTCCACGGCGATCCGCACCGTACCTGTCGGATCCGACAGAGCAACACTGCAAACGTAACCAGCACCGCGCCTGTCACCAGGGACTCCGGTAAGCGCTTTGAGTAATTGATCGTTGTTCCGCTCGTCCGTGGCGTCGACTCCGCTGAAGCGCGCGGAAAAGATTCCCGGCGCGCCTTCGAGTGCATCCACACACAGTCCGCTGTCTTCTCCAATGACCCACTGTCTGATCGTCAGCGCGACTTCAGTGGCTTTTTTCGCGGCGTTCTCAGCGAAGCTGTTACCGTCTTCTTTGACCTCCGGTACGTCCGGAAAGTCGGTGACTGGAATGACCTCAAATCCGTGTGGTGCCAGCAGCGCAGTGATTTCGACCGCCTTTTTGTGATTACGGCTGGCCAGAGTAAGGCGATGCTTCATTTGGAGTGTCCGATGAACAATGGTGTCGATGACAGCCTGCCACTTTAGGTGGACAGCGGCACTGTGGCTTAAATGGCATCAATTACAAGCACGAGGCACCAGGGAGTGTGTTTGCCCTAACCTGCTTTGTGCGCTTTCAAGCGAGGAAATAGGGCTGTCCCTTCAGGTACGGGGCAAAAAAATACCGGTACGCAGGAAGTGCAGACTGCTGGTTTGACCTCGGACTCAGGATCAGGAGACTTAGGTACACCGCCGGCCGGGTGAATTCCTGTCGGGCGTTAGTGCTGTGGACCACCATTTGGTGGTTTCACAGACACAATCTGAAACGGGATTCTGTTCGCTGATGCTTACCGAAGACGGATGTTACCAACGACAGCAGAACCTGTGGTCTGTGCTCCCAGAAACCGTCGAACATGTACTGATTGGTGGTCCGGAACATGTGCAGTACTTCTGCGGCTTTCGACCGAATCCGATCAGTTTTTCTGGTGATCAGGATTCAGCATTGCTGCTGAAGCGTGATGGCAGTTCGGTCCTGTTTGCCGACAATTTCACTCGTCGAACAGCGGCTGCGGACGTCTTCGTGACGGAAGAGGTTATCCAGCCATGGTATGACCATCAGCACTCCGTGAAGAATCGTCATCACGAACTGTCCGCAGCTTTGAGTTCTCGCGCGTCCCAGTTAAATCAATCAGCCTTACTGGCAGAAACAGATGCTTTGTCGGGCGAGTTACTGTCCGTGGTGCCGAACGCAGTAACTGACGTAACGGTTCACAGCGTCCGGCAATCGCTTGGGACTGCGATTCGTCGGCTGCGACGATCAAAACTTTCCGATGAGATTTCGTTGCTGCAGCGTTGTATGAATGCCGGCGCCGCTGGCCAGGCGGCGGTGTTCGACGCTGTGGTTCCAGGGGCGACGGAACTGGACGTCTATCTTGCCGTCCAGGCCGCGGCGCAGAGCGCCGCCCGGTGTGTCTGCATTGTTTACGGCGACTTTTGTGCGACGAATGCAGAGGTTTTTAAGGCCGGAGGTCTGCCCACAGACTATCGGCTGAAGGATGGTGATCTGATGATTCTGGATTTCAGTGTCGTGATTGCCGGCTACCGCAGTGACTTCACGAATACTGTGTCAGTGGGGCTCCTCACGGATCGGCAGGCGGCGCAGGCCGACGCCTGTATCGCAGCACTGGATTCTGCCGAGACTGCGTTGGTTGCCCGAGCAGGCGGTGCCGCGATTTTTGCCATCGCTGCGGCGGAGGTGCTGCAACGCGGCTATCCGGGACTGTCACACCACGCTGGCCACGGATTAGGGCTGGAACACCCCGAAGCCCCCATCCTTGTCCCCCCAAAGTACGGATCTCCTGGAGCCCCGTGACGTGGTGACACTGGAGCCTGGCCTGTATATCGACGGCAGCGGCGGAATGCGATTTGAACATAATTATCTCATCACGGAATCCGGCTGCGAACGGCTGAGCCGTCATTCTCTGGGTCTGCGACCGGTGTTGACGGACCTGTCATCGCCAGATGAAATGCTTCCTGCTGAGAATTTTGCCTGTCAGACGCTGAAAGGGAACCCGAACCCCGATACGCTGTGTCATCGGAATTGGTCCAGATGTGATGAACACGAAGCAGGCTCCCGATTCATTTCAGTCGGACAGCATCAATTCATTGGAGAATAAAGGGTGGCAGAGTCAGTGGTTCTGGCGTATAGCGGCGGCCTGGATACTTCGGTCCTTGTCGGCTGGCTACAGGATGAAGGGTATGACGTCCATTGCCTGTACGTCGATCTAGGTCAGCCGTGCGAAGATCGCGATGCAATTCTGAAGAAAGCGCTTGATATCGGAGCAAAGTCGTCTCAGATCGTCGATGTCAAAGAAGAGCTGTGCCTTGACTTCGCATTTCCCGTGCTGCAGTGGCAGGCAAAATATGAAAATATCTACCTGCTGGGAACGTCCATTGCTCGGCCACTGATCTCCAAAGCCTGCCTGCAGCGTGCGCGTGAAGTCAATGCTGCTGCATTCGCTCACGGAGCGACCGGGAAGGGGAATGACCAGTGTCGCTTTCAGCTGGCTGCTGAAGCTCTTGATCCGACGGTACGTATGATCGCCCCGTGGAGGATTGAAAAGTTTCGCCATCAGTTTCCAGGGCGCACTGAAATGCTGGCCTACTGCGAAGAAAAGAACATCCCGGTCAAAGCAACGGCCAGCAAGCCCTATTCCAGCGACGAGAACTGCCTGCACATCAGTTACGAAGCTGGTGACCTGGAAGACCTCACGGTCGACGGTGAAACCGTGGTCGACTTCGGTATGACCGTGTCAGCTCAGGACGCCCCCGACAGAGAAGAAACCGCCATGATTGGTTTTGAATCGGGAATTCCTGTCTCGGTGAACGGCACGGCACTTTCCGCCTTTCAGATGGTGGAAGAACTTAACAGGATCGGAGGACGGAACGGCGTCGGACGAATTGACATTGTGGAAAACCGATTTGTGGGCATGAAGAGTCGCGGTGTTTATGAAGCGCCGGGAATCACGCTTCTCTACGCAGCCCATCAGGCTCTCGAACAACTCACGCTGGACCGAGACCTCACTCACCTGCGCGATCAGTTGAGTCCGACTGTGGCGGAAATGGTTTATTATGGCTTTTGGTATTGTGCCAGAATGGATGCGCTCATGGCATTCATCCGGGAAGCGCAGCAACCGGTGACCGGTGAAGTCACCATCACGCTGTACAAGGGCAACATTCGGACGAGCAGCCGGACATCACCGAACAGCCTTTACGACGCCGAGATCGCCAGCATGGAAAAAGGTGGCGACGACTACGATCAAACCGACGCAGAAGGATTCCTGCGAATCATGGGTCTGCCAGGTCGGGTTCAGGGAACGGTCCGTCCTCGGTCTTATTAAACAGTGTTCGACGTGCACGGCAGCGGACTTCTGGAACAACGCCAAATGATCCTGCCGCGATCATTTTTTTGACCGCCCGCCTTTGTAGGGAGGGCCCAGACAGTAGCCGGTGGTTTTCTCCGGTTTCCAACGCTTGACTCGTGCCGCAGGGCCTCGATTGGGTCCGGCCGGGCGACTGCGCAGTCGAGGCAAATCCCAAATGCTATACCGATGCCGACGCGGTATTCATGGGATGATTCGCGAGCTTCCCGTCGTCGATAAACGGAGCACGGTCTGACATTGCGGACCGCGTACTTTTTCCCACAGTTCATCCTTCGCACGAATCTTATGCCCGTTGGGACACTTCACCACACCAGACATCGAAGCATTCGTTCCGGCATTGTTATTTCGGATGCTTCGATCAACAGCGGGACGAAATCGCTGTTGATCGGCGCGCGATGGCTTTGTCGGTCGCTGACAGGGCGACGTGCTGTTCCAGTGATCAGCCCTTTTGTTCTACGTCGCAGTTCTCCCGGTTAACTGACGACCGGAACCTGAACTTCCAGCTTGTACGGCGGACGTTCCGATCCGTGGACGACAGAACCGCCCACACCCGTTCGATATAACACGCGCACGACCTGAAAGCCAAGCGTCAGGTACAAGCACACAGCATGATGATTGTTGGCAGTGACCTCGAGTGTCGCCCGCCGAGCTCCACAGCTGCGAAGTCCGTGAAGTGCCTTGAGCAGCACAGCTTTTCCGACTCCGTAGCCTCGATGCTCGGGCACAACACCCAGGTTCTGAATTGCTGCTGTCATTCCGGTGCGCACCAGTCCCTGAATCATGGCACAGTCGTCAGCCGGCCAGTCTGGGGACGGCCGGAACTGGACCAGCCATGTGCCGTATTCGGAGAACTGCGAATGATGCACTGTATCCCGCAACAGTCGGCGGCAGCCAGACAGATTACTGAGGCAAAGGAACAGTTGACCATCGACATCATTTCGAAACGCCCGCCACTGGACCTGAGCATGACGTTCCTGAAACTGCGGTTGCCACGGAACAAACTGGTAGCCGTCCGGAAGCTGAGGATCTTCCAGCAGTCTCCGCAAATCAAGTTGCATTCTGAGCCGCTTATAGTGCCTGATGTTTGCGGTCATACAATTAAAACTCGAAGATATGGAAGACATCGCGCCAAAGCTTGGAGCGTTCTGCGACGATCAGCATCAACCGCTCCATTGTACCCGAACGCCGTCACATGTCAGCTCTAACGACTTTGAGCCTTCCGATCGATGTGTTTTTACGGCTGCTCGGCTCGTTCCAGTGGTGCCGCGAGGATGTGTTCGACAACGCTCTTTACGTATTTGTCTGCGGGATTCATTTCGGAAACCTCCTGCCGCAGTTGAGTGTCCAGACCGTTCACCTCGTCCACGGTCAGAATCGCGGCATGCCGAACGGACACCTCTGGATGACAAAGCAATCGAGCAAGTTCGGCAGCAACAGTGTTTCGGTGCAGATCGAACTCGTACAACGACCGCGCCGCGGCGATGCGCACTGCTGGTGACTTATCGGTCAGCCCATTCAGAAGTTTCTTTGGATCGGCATCCCGGTGCATTGCCGCATGCGCCATGTTCCACCACCTCACCGCCGCATCATCTGATGTTCCCGCGTCGTGTGGAGACGTGCGATTCAGCGCTGCATCAAACACGCGAGACCAGCGAGCTGTTCCGCTCGCGCCGTGAAACAGGTGCCAACGTGCCCCTACATCAGTTTCTTCGGCAATCAACATGCTTTCGGGCATGATATGGGCATCCCGTACCTGAAACTGCCAGGTGTCGCACACTTTCTGCAGGCGATCCAGTTGGTCTGCATACCGAGGATCTGCTGCCAGATTATTCAGTTCGTAAGGGTCGGCATTCAAATCATACAGTTCATGCTCAGGCCGAGGTGTTTCAAACAACCTGGCGATCTGAGGAGACGCGTTTTCCGCTGCTGCCGTTCGTCGGAGTTCCTGTCTGGTCACGCTGCGTTCAGAATACCGCACATGCTGCAGAGTCGGGAGCCATGGCATGAAATTTCGCACATAACGAAACTGACGATCCCGCACGGACCGCACCATGTCGAAGCGTTCGTCGATTCTGTCACGCGCTCCGAAGATGTATTCGCGCAAAGGAGGAAGATGCCTGCCAAGAAACGGTTGTCCCTGGAAGTGTGACGGCAGATCTATTCCTGCCAGGTTCAGCATTGTGGGACCGAGATCAATCAGGTTGATCAGGTGGTTATCAACACTTCCTGGTTGCCCCTGTCCATTGACGCGATACGGTTGCGGAATCCTGACAATCAGGGGGACTCGCGTACCGGTGTCGTAGATCCATCGTTTCGCGCGGGCAAACCCATTGCCGTGATCCGACCAAAAAACTACGACCGTTTCATCGGCTAGCCCGGCAGCATCAAGTTCGGACAGCAGTTTTCCCGCACGGGTGTCCATGACGGTAACAACGTCATGCAGACGCGCGATCGCAGCACGCACAGCCGCTGTATCAGGGTACAGCTCCGGTACCTTAACCTGTGCCGGATCATGCAACTGATCCCTGGTCAGTCCGGCCGTCACATTTTTCCATCTCTGTGGCCAGACTCGACTTTCATGACACATTGTCAAATTGAATACGGCAAAGAACGGCTGGTCTGCATCATGGCGATTTTTCCAGTGTGCCTTGCCGGACGTTTCATCCCAGACTTCATCCTCATTCCAGAAAAAGTTGTAGTCAGTCTTGGAATTATTGGTGCAGTAGTAACCGGCACGCCGCAAATATTCGGGAAAGCAGCGAATATGTTCCGGCAGCCTGACTTTGGACCGCATATGGTTCGCACCAATGGAAATCGGATACTGCGAGGTAATGATTCCGGTACGGCTCGGCGCACACACTCCATGACAGGTAAAGGCGTGGGTGTAGCGCACTCCCTCGGCTGCCAGTTGGTCCAGATTCGGAGTCGTTGCCACGAGGTCGCTGTAACACCCCAGATGGGAACTGATGTCTTCACAGCTGATCCACAGGATATTCGGGCGCTTCGTGGAAGCATGCACTGTGTTTGAACAGATGAGTAAGACGCTCAGAAGGCCGGATGTTAGTAAGTTGCGGCGATTGATCAGCATTGATTTGTCCTTCAACCTGCACACAGGATTTTTCAGTCAGTTCATGACCAACGGCACCTGAGTCTCTCTGGAACAGCAGCAGTCCGTCCGCCGTTGTTGAATGTGTGGTCGTGGCCGGTCACAATAACAGGCTCTCCGACTGATTCCATTTTCCTGGCTGAATTTCCATGCCTCAGGCAACCTCCGGACTGTTTTTTGTGACCTGCAGCTGCCGATTGCTTTTGACACTGCTTTTGCTGGCCGAATCAGTTTCTGCCGCAGAATCTCAGATTGAGTCAGAACAGCGTGTCTTCGTTCAGACAAGGGTGTTACCTCTGCTGGAGTCGCGCTGTTTCGAGTGTCACGGTGGCGAACAGAAGCCAAAGGGGGGGCTTATTCTGGCCAATCGGGTTCTGGTTTTGAAAGGTGGTGACAGCGGCCCATCGATTGTGCCTGGTAAACCAGAGGAGAGCCTGCTGATTGAGGCCATTCGTTATGAAGGTCCAGAAATGCCGCCACGGTCAAAGATGCCGGACGCAGAGATTCAGATCCTCGTGGACTGGGTGCGGATGGGAGCACCCTGGCCGGCCGACCTGCAGTCCGCAGCCTCCGGAGACACTTCTGCAGCAGCATTCGCGCTTGAGGAACGCCGTGATGCTCACTGGGCGTGGCACCCAATCACAAATCCTCCACCGCCCGACGTGCGGAATGCGGAATGGCCGGCGGATCCCGTTGACCAGTTCATTCTGGCCAGACTCGAAGCGACAGATCTGGAGCCATCTCCGGACGCAGACCGCAGAACACTCATTCGTCGGCTTTATTTTGATATCACCGGACTGGCTCCCACTCCGGACGATGTGCAGATGTTTGTTGATGATCCTGCAGATGATCGCAGCGCGACAGCAACGGTGGTCGATCGCCTTCTGGACTCATCGGAATTTGGTGAACGCTGGGCTCGGCACTGGCTGGACCTTGTCCGCTATGCCGAAACGCTCGGCCACGAATTCGACTATCCGCTGCACCACGCATGGCAGTACCGTGACTATGTTATTCGTGCCATCACAGCTGACGTCCCCTATGATGACTTCATTCGGGAACAGGTGGCTGGCGACCTGCTGCCGAATCCTCGCCGGCATCCGACGGAGTACTATAATGAGTCTTTGATTGGCACCGGATTCTGGTTTCTTCATGAAGCCAAACATGCGCCCGTCGACGTGGAATACGAAGAGGCAGTCAGGATCGACAACCAGATTGACGTATTAGCTAGGACATTTATGGGTCTGACCGTTGCCTGCGCTCGTTGTCACGATCATAAGTTTGATGCGATCTCGACAAAGGATTATTACGCGCTGTTTGGCGTCCTGCAGAGTTCGCGCCGGCGAACGGGCTGGCTGGACGCAGGCAACAGGATCCACAATACATCGGAACGGCTCAGTGAGCTCAGGTCCCGTGGCGCGACGATCGTGGCAGGGCTGCAGCGGCAGGATGCGAAATCCGGAGCAGCAGTCAGATATGCGAATGCAGCAATTGAGCTGTTCCGAGGCCAGCCTCAGTCAGGTGAATTCCCCACAGCTGATCTGGCTGGAGTACGACGCAGCGTCAATGCTGTGGCGATGGAAGCATCATGTGATCCGGATCTCTTAACAGAATGGGCCGAACAGCTTGCCGATGCCGAGTCGCAAAAACTTTCGAGTCCGTTTTCATTACTGGCTCGGATTGCGCAATCGCCGTTGCGTGAAGACGTCAGCGACGTGGTTCAGCAGTGGAAAAAGGAAGTGCGGTGGCTCGGCAGTGCGACGACTCAGACTGAGTTGTATGCCGATTTCAGCGACGGACTGCCAAAGGGGTGGTTCTCGACAGGGCCCGCATTCGCCGGATCAAAACGACCTGCCGTTGCAGTGGGAAATCACCGACATCGTATCGCGGATGCCGGTTTCAGCTCAGTAGATTTGTCAAACCGTTATTGTGGCAGCCTTTACAGCCCAACGTTCGAGATCACTCATCCGGAAATCCTCATCCGCATTTCCGGTGAAGGAGCTCGAGTTCGCCTTGTGATCGATGGGTATGTGATGGCCCGTTTCAATGGGCTTTTGTTCAGCGGAGTTGAGCACAAAGTCGACACGAAAGGCGAGTTTCAGTGGTTACGGCTCGGCGGTGATATTCATCGCTATCTTGGCAAACACGCTTACCTGGAAGTTATGGATGAAGGCGATGGCTGGTTCGTGATTGACGAGGTTCATTTTGCGATGCAGCGTGACGGAGCAGCGCCGGCGATCCACGTGCCGACCTCCTCCCGGCAGCTGGCTGACGCACTGCAGCATGATCCGCAGCCTGATCCCGTGGCTAAAGCTGTAATGTATGCGTGGCCAGTGTTATTTGTACGGGACATGCTTCCGTCATCCACCTATGAGAACTGGACGACACTTGAGACAGCGTGGGCGGAAGCATCGAAGGATGCAGCTCGGCCTGTGCCGGTCCTTGCAATCACAGACGGAACCGGGGAAGACCAGCATATCTTCATCCGTGGTAACCACCATAACCCTGGCAGGGTCGCAGCTCGGTCGTTTTTGGAAGCGATCTCGGGACCAAAGCAGACACCGATTGATGTGGGCAGCGGCCGTCGGGAACTGGCTCAACGGCTTCTGGCTGACGACAATCCGTTTCCTGCCCGAGTGGCCGTCAATCGGATTTGGCATCACTTGTTTGGTCGCGGTATCGTTTCGTCGACTGACGACTTCGGTGTACTGGGCGAACGACCCAGTCATCCGGATTTGCTTGATCATCTTGCGACGTGTTTCAAGCACGGTGGCTGGTCGGTGAAACGATTGATTCGTAAACTCCTTTTGTCACGCACTTATCGCATGAGCAGTACCAACAGCACTGTAGCTGGTGAAAGAGATTCGGAAAATGTGCTGCTTCACCGTGCGCGGGTCCGTCGGCTACAGGGAGAGGTCATCCGAGATACTATGCTCCAGATGGCCGGACGACTGGAGCTGAAGCAATTCGGTCCGTCGGTACCCGTAGCGCTGACCGCATTTATGCAGGGGCGAGGTCGACCGAAAAGTGGGCCACTGGATGGAAATGGCCGGCGGAGCATCTACATCTCAGTGAATCGCAATTTTCTGTCACCGTTCATGCTCGCCTTTGATACCCCGGTTCCCATGACCACGCGCGGACGCCGCACGGTATCAAATGTCCCGGCTCAGGCGCTGATCATGCTCAACGACGAGTTCGCTCACCAGCAGGCGCATCGCTGGGCTGCGCGGCTGCTGGCCCGGTCCACTGACGTGAAGAGCACGATCACGCTGGCGTGGAAAGAGGCTCTGGGGCGCATTCCGTCAGAAAGTGAGCTGGCAGCTGTGTCTGCTTTTGCACACCAGCAGGCAGAACAGCATGCGGAATTCTTTTCTGACACGACAATCGGAGAAAAGGCTATGCAGGACGTGTGTCATGCCATCATGAATACGAAGGAATTCATCTACATCCGCTGAGTTAGTCGCAGGTACGTTCCTGGTCGTCACTGGGAAGCGTTAACTGAGCTTAAGCACTTTTAAACCTGAATAATAATGGCCTTTCCCCAATGATTCCACGACTCGCCATACTGGCATTAGTTCTTCGTACGGTTTCCGTCCCGGCACAGGATGCGGATATTTCAGAATCGGACCTCAAAGCTGCCGCCGTTCAGGAAGCTGGGTTCCTGACCAGGACGCGGCAGCTTACCTTCGAAGGTCGTCGTGCCGGAGAAGGATATTTCAGTGCCGATGGGCGCCAGCTGATTTTTCAGAGTGAACGCGATTCCGAAAATCCGTTCTTCCAGATCTTCCGTCTCAATCGTGACACCGGAGTAACGACGCGTGTTTCTCCCGGACACGGCAAGACAACCTGTTCCTGGATCCATCCCGACGGTCAGCGTGTCCTGTTCGCGTCGACTCATGACGACCCCGAGGCTGTGGCAAAACAGAAGGAAGAACTGGCACTAAGGGAATCCGGGCAACAGCGGCGGTATTCGTGGGACTACGATGAACACTTCGACATCTACGAATTCGATCCCGCCAGCGGCAACTACGATAACCTCACGAACGAACGCGGATACGATGCCGAAGGATCGTACTCACCGGACGGCCGCCTGATTGCATTTGCCTCCAACCGTTTTGGCTACGCGGACCTGACTCCCTCGGATCAGGAAAAATTTGATCTGGACCCCGCCTGGGCCAGTGAGATCTGCCGCATGAATACCGATGGCACAGCGCTGCGTCGACTGACGAATTCTCCGGGCTACGATGGCGGACCGTTTTTTTCTCCGGATGGGCAGCGCATCTGCTGGCGACGCTTTTCAGAAGATGGTGCCACAGCCGAAGTGATGACCATGACCATCGATGGCAGTGATCAACGACAGCTTACAGCACTGGGCGCCATGTCCTGGGCGCCCTACTACCACCCGTCCTCGCGGTACCTCATTTTCGCGACGAACAAACATGGTTTTGCGAATTTTGAACTCTACCTGGTCGACACTGATGGGCAGCACGAACCCGTCCGCGTGACATACACCGCCGGTTTCGACGGTCTTCCTGCTTTCACTCCGGACGGCAAACAACTGGCGTGGACGACGAATCGTACGGAGAGCAAAACCTCCCAGATTTTCATCGCCAACTGGAATCATTCCGCCGCACTGCAGGCACTGGACCTTGCGGAGATCACGGAAGAATCAGACAGCGGCCCCCCGCCAGCGACTGCACGTGCTCCATTACGACGCACCAGCTACGCGCCGGCCGATGCGGTGCGACATGTCGAGTACTTGTGTCGACCTCAACTTCAGGGACGACTGACCGGCACACGAGGCGAGAAACTGGCCACAAACTACGTGGCCCTGTTGTTTGAAACACTGGGGCTGAAGCCAGCCGGTGCTGATGAAGACTGGTTCCAGCCGTTCGACTTTACCTCCGGTGTTTCCGCAGGTTCGAACAATCAACTCACGTTCAACGACGGCATGATTGAACTGGATCAGCACTGGCGTCCTCTGGCGTTTTCTGCCACTGGCGAATTTCCGGCCGCCGACGTTGTATTCGGCGGCTACGGGATTCAGGCTCCGGCCGGCGAAGGTTTCGACGAATACGATTCGTTCGTGCATCTGGATGTCAAAGACAAATGGATCCTTTGTTTTCGATTCATGCCGGAAGGAATTTCAGCGGAACAGCGGCAGTATCTGGCTCGATTCAGCAGCCTGCGATTCAAAGCCATGAAGGCGCGGGATCTGGAAGCCAGGGGATTGCTTCTGGTGAGCGGTCCGACTTCCGGAGTCCGGCAGCAGCTGGTGTCGTTGAAATTCGATGGATCACTGGCGGGGACCAGTCTGCCTGTTCTGAGTGTTTCTGATCATCTTGCCGGAAGACTGCTGGCCGGGTCAGGCAAAGAACTTCGACAGCTGCAGGAGCAGCTGGACGAAGGAAGTCCGGTAATGGGATTCCGGCTGAAGAATTCTCGAATGGCTGCGACTGTCGATATCCGCCAGGAACATCGGCAGGGTCGCAACGTTCTGGGTCGTCTGCAGGTTGCGGATGAGCCGTCGCACGAAATCGTTGTGGTAGGAGCGCACATTGATCATCTGGGATCCGGCTCCAGTGCCGGTTCTTTGGCTCGAGACGATGAATCATCACAGATCCATTTTGGAGCCGACGATAACGCTTCCGGAGTTGCCGCGATGTTACAGGTCGCAGAAGCGCTGGTTACGGCGAAAGAACGTGGCGACCTGAACGCTCACAGGGACATCGTGTTTGCAGCATGGTCCGGCGAAGAACTGGGGCTGCTGGGTTCCAGTCATTTTGTCAAGGACCTGGAAACCGTGTTTGCTCAGCACGCGGCCGATGCCTCCGCAGTCCTGGATGCCGGCTCAGGTGAGCAGGACTCCCTGGACGATGACCCCGTGGAAGAAACGGAAGGACAGTCAGCAGATGACGAGTTGTCTGGTCCGACGACGGGTGGTTTGCATATGTACATCGCCGCCTGCCTGAACATGGATATGGTCGGAAGAATGCAGGAACGCCTCGTGCTGCAGGGTCTCGGTTCATCCAGTGAATGGAGGAATATCATCGAGCGTGTGAATGTGGTGGCTGGTTTGCCACTGACATTGCAGAACGACAGTTACATCCCCACTGATGCCAGTGTGTTCTTCATGCACGGGGTTCCCATTCTGTCAGCGTTTACAGGGACTCACAGCGAATATCACACTCCTCGCGACACTCCGGAAAAACTGAACTACGAAGGCATATCGGAAGTGGCACAGTTCATGGGGCAGGTCTGCCGGGAAC
>CAUZPL010000099.1:0-22117 GCA_963581585.1 Planctomycetota bacterium | reverse complement strand
CACGCTGTGCGTCACTTCGTGAAAAAATTAATCGAGTCGACAGGTTTACTGTTTTTTCGTCTTTCCCAGATTTCGTTTGCAGGAATTCCCGCACTCCCGGGAAAAGATTACGGAACACCCCCCCCCCTCGGCCTGCGCCAACTCGCAATATTCGCCGATCGGAAACTGGTGGTCCCTGGCTTGGCTGCAATTTCGGCCCGGTGATTGTCCAAAATCGGACTCAGGAATCCAATTGCAGCCAGTGGCCAAACTAGTTCGCCTCATCCTTGGCGGCGTCAACCGCCTTCACTACGATAACTTGATTACAGCAGTGCTGCTGGTTAGTACGTGGTCCTGACGGCACCGGCAGGTCAGCTGCATGAAGTTTTTGAGTTGGCAAAAACGGTGATTGTATAAGCCAGCCGGGTCCCAGGCACTCTCCTGCGGAGCAGAAAAGACAATCACGCTGCGTAGATAGTATTGATTGCGTCGCTTGTGCCCTTTGCGTGCTTCGCTCAATATAACGCCGTTGAGGAGATTCCAGTGATCAGTGCAGGTTCCAGCGGCTGTGAACGGTCGGCTCAATTGCACAGCCTGAACAATTGGATCGTCCGATATATTAACCTGAGTCACGTGTGAATGGAGAGTCATAATGATCCGGCCGAAATGGCGTAAGTCTTACCGAATGATGGGCTACGCCGCCCTGATGATCGCCGCTTTGATTTCTATGGGAAAATGGACATCGATCAGTGCCGCCGAGACGCCAGACCGGTCCCTTACGGTCCCACGTGACTTGCAGCGGCGTTTCCTGTTACGTCGTTTGTCTGAGTCAGCGGCCGAGGAACTTTCCACAACGATTAGCTCTCTCTATAACCCTGACCTGAAATCCGATGAGCGCCTGAAGGCGGCCGATCAGGTCCGGGCACTCCTTCGCGATCATACTCTCAGTGATCTTCGATTAATGGTGAGCCGCCGTGTGGATCTGGTGGCGGCCGGGATTCGAGCGGCCCGGCTGGAATCACTTTCTGCAGCAGACCACGATGCACTCAACACCATCGTGATGGCGGCCAACCGCTTTGAAGACACATGCAATGTCGCTGACGCAGATACAGTGCGCAGGATGTGGCTGCGACTGAGACCGAACACAGCCGTCATGTCCATCATACGGCCAGTCTTGATGACCCACTACTTCAACCACAACATTCATGTCACACTGTCGGAACATATGCTGTCTCGCTTTGTGAGCGACTACCGCACTGAAAAGGGTACGGTCGCTGAATGTATTCTGGGCGCGTGGGTGACAGGCTCACAGGTTACGAATGCCAGTGTTTCCGCCGACATCAAACATTCAGCCGAACATGGTCATTTCATGCTGATATTGAACGGGCAAACTGCATCAAACACGCAGGGACGCCGGAAACCGGCAACGATTTATACTCGTGGCAGGCACACATTCCTGATCAACGCTCCGGTGTTCTTTAATGGTGAGACCCTCAGTACCGGACCGGCCACCATCAATGTGGACGCCAATAATCAAACGGTTGGTGTGAAAACGGATCTTGACGGAGTCCCACTGGTCGGGCATCTGGCCCGAAGCATCGCACGCAGAAAAGCGAAGGAGAAACACGCCCAGTCGGAATACATTGCAGCCCAAAAGATTGTGAAACGGGCATTACCGGAATTCATCAGCGAACTCAATGAACGATTATCCGAAGGTAATGCCTCAATACAGGAGGATCTGTTTGCGGGGCTCCATAACAAGGGTGTCGGACCGGATTCGATCTCATCACGTTCCAGTGAATCTCACCTGGCAGTCAGTTCCCGCACCATGGGGACGGCTCGACTGGGTGGAACAGCTCAACCGTTCGCACCTTTGCCATCGCGCGGCCTTGCAATTCAGCTGCATGAAACAGCGATCAACAATGTGATTGATGGACTGGAATTCGGGGGTCGATCAATCCGTGAAGACGAGTTTCTGGATGAACTCAGCAAGTCACTTAGTGCCCTGCTGCAGCGAGAAATCGAACTGACCGTCAGTGATTCAAATGGTGCTGCCCCCAATGATGAACAGACGCCCGATGCCGAAAAGGAATCCTCGACCATTTTCACATTCGACGAAGAAAATCCTGTCCGTATTCGAATCGAACAGGACATGATTGTACTGATCCTGCAGGTCACAATCGAAGAACCAGATAAAGAGGCTTTGCCAAAACACCGAATCGAGATTCCCATTGGAATTGGAATCTCTGGTTCCGACATCGTATTCTCTCCTCCAGCGAAACTGACGGACATTCGAGCCACGGCTCTGGAACGCGTGAGCCCACTGAGGAGGGCCGGGATTGCCAATCAGATTCGGCGCATCGTGACTGCGCAGCTGCCGGAACGGAAGGTGGACGGCCATGTAAGTATTCCCGCTTCCGACACAAAGACCATCGATCTGCAGACAATCGGCATCAGCAGCCTCGACGGATGGCTGTACATTGAGCTGCAGTAAGTTTTCGCTGACGACAATAAGCTCACGGTGCGGAATCCCGGGTTGTTGGAGAAATCGGGCTTCCTTCAGTTTCTGACAGCAGGAGCATTGCTGTGTCGGAGTGCCTGCGAAACTGCTTCGGACTGGTCACAGGCAGCACTCAGGGAATTGGTGCCTCCATGGCCGCAGAGATGGAATCGGAGGGCGCGACCGTGATTCGTCATGGCCACCCGGACGATAAGGACAACGGGTTGATCGAATCCAGGGCCATCCTGCATGCGGATCTGAGCAGTCAGCTGCCTGAGTCAGCCCGCAATCTCGCGCAGGCCACACTGGCCATAGAGCCCCGAATGAATCTGCTCGTGTGTAATGCCGGAACGTACATCGATCAACCCTTTCTGGACATGGAATTCGAGACGTTTCAGGTCACGATTCAGCTCAATGTCGCGAGTCATTTTGTGCTGGTCCAGGAATTCGCTCGTTATTGGGTAAAACACAACATAGCGGGGCGCATCGTACTCACAGGGTCGATCAATGGTCGACTTTCGGAACCCATTCACGTTGCCTACGACACGTCCAAGGGAGCGGTCGAAGCAATGGTTCGATCTTTGAGTGTTTCACTGGCACCGCATGGGATACGAGTCAACGGAGTCGCGCCTGGATTCATACAGACGCCGCTGACTGCTCCGGCTCTGGAAACTGGTTCCAACCGCCGCTGGATGGAACTGCATACACCCAATGGGACAGTTCCCGGCCCCGATTCGTGTGCCGGCGCGACTGTATTTCTGCTGAGTGACGCAGCAGCTCACATTCATGGACAGATGCTGTTTGTGGATGGAGGAATGAGCGTTTGGCAACATCCGGATCCGCCAGCCGGCTGGTGAGAATGGATGTGGCCAGCTTGTCCGACACGGGATACCCCGCAGTTTCCCTGATCAGAAATTTTTCACTGAGGGGAGTTTTTGCTACCAGAGGCAGAATGATCGTGGCTTGGTCTGTGAATGGCCTTTTGTGCCGAATTCCCGGTTGACAAACGTGATTTTGTGTCGAAATAGAAAGCGGCAGGATGCCCTGCTCACGTTTCTTCGATCCTCAATTCATGTGTGAAACGTGTCCGATACGAGTCGCAGAAGGGATGTCATCGTGATGCGACCTGCAAATGGATGTTCCGTAGTCCTGATGGCCGTCTCACTGTTCGCGGGGTGCGGCACCACCAGCATGTTCCGTCCCAGGACGTCTCAGCCTCCCAGCGCTGCCGCCCCTACCACCACACCTGATTTAGACCACCGTGCGAAGTCACGTTCTGCTGAGACTCCGGTTCCACCACCACCGGCTCCACCGGCGTACGGCATATCTCGAATCAAGAGCGTTGGATTCTTTCGTGTCTTCGGCAGAAACAGAAACACCGAACGCAGCGACTCCGGAGAATGTGAGCAAAACTGTACGGAATCCTGCCATCCACTTCGGGAACTGACACTATTCGACCGATCGCGTGTAGAAAAGTATTTTCAGCTGTTCAAATGCAAAGATCATGAAGAGGCCCGGGTTGAAACTAAAACCTGCTGCATGGATCGGGACGCCATTGGCGATCTATGCAGTGGGAATGCCCCGTGCGATATGGGTTCCTGCTGTGACTCCGCGGTCGGCTGTGGTGGTGAGAATACGGGATGTGGTCCGGACAGCAACGGAAGTGGCGAATGCTGCACCGACGGGAACCTGATTGGCGACAAAGGACAACAAGAGTATCGACGTCCCGGTCTGGCGGAATCTCTGCAAGATCCATTTCTTGACCATCAATCAGCACCAGACCAGCAGCAGACACCCGACGTTCCGCAGCCTGTTTCGGCGCCGCTGCCACGAAACTCGTCTCCCTACGACCACATTTCGTTGCATCGGCCATCCAATGGCTTCTTTTCATCCGAATTCGGACAACAGCGAGTGTTTGTCGACCCGCCTCTGTGGCACGGCCCGCGTAACGCTGGGTCAGCTGGCAGCTACCACTCAGCGACTCTGAAGAACCCCGATTTAGAAGCCTGGCGTTCGAGACGGCAAGCTCCACATTCGGTCCTGATTCAGCCTCGCCGGAAATCTGCAGATTAGACATCTTCCCGAAAACATAAACTGATCCCGAAACCGGCGAGGGCCCCGGAGATTTGACCGGGGCTATTACATTGCTCGGGCGAGGCCCCTGCCAACTCCGAAATCCACGGACTGTGCGGTTAATCCACAATCAGTACGACACAACTGATATTGTCACGTGATCCGCCATCCAAGGCGCCGTCAACGATTGCGCTGGCAATTTCCTGTGGATCGTCAGATGACGTCAGCAGCCTCTGAATTGCGTCGTCCTCAATGCCGTCGGTAACTCCGTCACTGCACAGAAGAAACCGATCGCCGGACCGTGGCTCAATCTCCTGAGCGTCGGTGCCGGCAGCTCCGTCCCGTGTTCCCAGATATCGATACAGAACATTCTTGTAACGATGGTTCTCAGCCTCTGCCGCAGTAATCGTACCGGCATCGAGCAGAGCCTGAGTCAGTGAATGATCGGTCGTCTGCTGGATCAGCCTGGTATCTCTCAATTGATAGACACGACTGTCACCCACTCCACCAACAAAAAACCGACTTCCCACGCAGACTAGGAACACCACGGTCGTTCCCATATTGCGGACGGCCGGATCGAGCTCACTGAGCGCCATGATTTCTGAGTTGGCATACTCGACTGCCGCGTCAATTGCCTCGATGATTGAGCTGGACTTTCCCGACTTGAAATCCAACTTGCCATGAAGCTGTTGAGGAATCAATTCGACTGCCAGCTGACTCGCTCTCTCGCCGGCATTCTGACCGCCCATGCCGTCGGCAACGATGAAGTAACGTGATGACTCATCCACGACGAGTTTGTCTTCGTTGTTCTCACGATAGTTGCCGGTGATGCTGAAATGTCCGGACCGAATGGAAACCATGTAAGTGCCTGTCAACCGATCTGAGCCGCAACATCATCCGTCGAAACAGTGGTTATTTCGCTCTGATGACTCGACTGCCGCGACAAGTTGTCTGCTTCAGCCTAAGTTCGTATCCGGAGTTCCGCAAAGAGTGCCAAATACGTCTGTCAGCCCCAGAGTTGTCGTACAAATCAGCATCTCACCTGCGACGAACCCCGCCGAAGTGCCCAGCAGTCGGTTCTGGTTTTCCACCAAATGAAACACTCGTTGTTTCTCCGGTGGAAACTGAGTTTTGTAACACTGAATCGCGGCGATCTTGGCGTCCAGTGTGTCCGAAATATCTGACACGAATCGCCCACCTCCGTGTGGCAAACTGAGATTCTGCAGTCCCAGAGGATACCAAATCTGTCTCTGAATTCGATGAACCGGAAGGTTTTCAAAGGTCTCATCCCACTTTGTCAGTCTTGAATAAAACACAGCGGCATCCGTAATCTGCATGGCCTGCCAGTGATCCGGAGACGCCATCGGGGTCTTATCGGCGATCCCTAATACCAGCTGAGGGCGGTATCGACGAAAAACCTTTGCCAGCTCGACCCGTGCTTCAAATGAATCGAAGAGTCGCCGATTCGGCAGTGACAGGGTTTCCCGTACCCGGACCCCAAGAATTTTTGCGGCATCAGCGGCTTCCTCAAGCCGGACCTCCGGTCCAGGACTCAGCGGAGTCGGTTCGCCGTCGGTGAGATCAACGATTCCGACTTGCAGGCCCTGTCGGGCCATACGAGCGAGCGTACCTCCACAGGCAATCTCTACATCGTCGGGATGAGCCCCCACGGCGATTACGTCAAGCGGTTTGGGTAGATTTGTTGCGGCGTCTGCCATCATTGTGGTTTCCGTACAGTGAAAGTGAATGAGGAAAGTCAGACGCGAGAATCTTGGCGAAGGCGAAAATCCGGTACAACAGCCTGCGGGACGGACCATTCCGGACACGAATATTTGATTCGGCGAAAACCACCGGTTTTCTCAAATCACCAATTGCCCGAATCCAGCATTTGACGATCCCACTTCGGCAGGTTCTGCGTCATTTGGTCGCCTTGAGCGATCCAAGGTGCAGGATTCACCCCTGGGGACCTCAATTCCGCTCAAATGCGTGTTTGTGCGGCCAACGTGTCAATTTATAAGCCAGATCCTTCCTGATTCGAAATGGGTTCTGGTCTCGAACCCGGACCGAATCCATTTCGGCCGATCCCAGGTGTTTGAGTCACTTCTATGCTCCTCCGATCTTTCGTTTTGTTTGTTTTGTTCGTTTTGTGTAGTATTCCGGGCTGCACACTGCAGCAACAGTACGTTCCAGCGCATGAGCTCACCTCCGCTCAACTCAGAGCTCAGGATCTGTACGCACAGTCTCAGGAACTGCAGGCCGCACACGCTGGAGCCCAGCAGATGATCGCGGGTCTGCAAACGGAACATCAGGCGCTGAACCAACAGCTCGCGGATGCTCAGAGACATCTCACCACCACCAATGAACGTGTTGAGAATCTGCTGACAGAGAGATCCGAACTCATCGACCGTTACACAGACGCCCTTGAAACACCCTATGACCAAGCGATTGTCACTGATTATGGTGCCAATTTCCCTGGATTCAAATTCGACCACGTTACCGGGCTCTACAAATTCAGCGACGATATTCTGTTCGACCTAAGCAGAGCAATTCTTCGTCCGGAAATGATCCCTGTTCTGAAAGACTTTGTGTCCGCCGTCTCCGGTTCGGAAACAGATGACAGACGCATTCTGATCGTGGGGCACACCGACGATCTGCGAATTGCTCGTGAAACGACCGCTTCCCGGCATGCCACCAACTGGCATTTATCGACGAACCGAGCTGATTCAGTCATCGTGGAGCTCATCAAACTGGGTGTGAAAGAAGAACGGATGGCTGCCATGGGCTACAGTAAATTCCAACCGCTGGAGACTGCCGGTGACGAGACCGCTAGACACCGCAATCGCCGCGTCGAACTTTACCTGGTTCCCGCCAGTGGTCAGGTCGCTCAGTGGGATCCCCTCAAGGCCCTCCAATAGATTCTGAACCGCGGGCCTGGGAAAGAGCTGCGCAGACCACCAGTACCTGATTTCCCAGCGAGCTGCCGGACTGGGTGCCGAAACTACATCGTTGTATCCATCGATTCCACGGCCTTCGCCAGTTGCAGAAGTCGCAACTCTTCGAACAGTGGGGCCTGAAACTGAATCGCCAGTGGCAGTCCCGAGGTGCTCATTCCGGTTGGGATGGAGATGCCTGGAATTCCGGCAAGATTTGCACTGATCGTGTAGATGTCATCCAGGTACATGGCCAGTGGATTTTCGGTTTTATCTCCAATCCGGTACGCCGGCGTTGGACTCACCGGACCAGCGATCACGTCAACATGTTCAAAGGCCTGATCGAAGTCTTCTCGAATGCGACGTCGTACCTTGAGGGCTTTGAGGTAGAACGCATCATAGTATCCGGCTGACAGCGCATATGTGCCGAGCATAATTCGCCGTTTGACTTCCGCTCCGAAACCCTCGCCGCGGCTGCGGCAATAGACATCGACCAGATCGTTGAATTGGTCCGCCCGATGTCCGTAATGAATCCCATCGTACCTCGCAAGATTGCTGGATGCCTCGCTCGGTGCAATGAGATAATAGGTGGCGACACTGTATTTCGCGTGAGCCAACGTAACCGGGTGGACCGTGGCCCCCTGATGCTCCAGCGCCTGGATAGTTGATCGCACTGAGGCTGCAACTTCAGAATCCAGTCCGTCGGCGAAATATTCGTCAACGATTCCAATCCGCAATCCCTCAATCGATTCCTCCAGCCGCTCTGAATATATGGGTACACATTGTGTCAGAGATGTGGAATCACGCGCGTCGTGTCCGGCGATCGCTTCCATCAACAGTGACGCACCGACCGCATCCCGAGCGAAGGGACCAATCTGATCCAGTGAGCTTGCAAATGCCACCAGTCCGTAGCGAGAGACACGACCATAGGTAGGCTTAAGTCCAACGCAACCGCAGAAGGCGGCCGGCTGGCGGATGGACCCTCCAGTGTCCGAACCCAGTGCCAGTGGCACCATACAGGAGGCAACAGCAACTGCCGATCCACCACTGGAGCCGCCCGCACAGTGATCAGAGTTTGCCGGATTTCTTGACGGACCATAGACGGATGTTTCCGTCGATGAGCCCATGGCAAATTCATCCATATTGGTAGAACCGATGATGATGCCATCCTCGGCCTCGATCCGTTCCACAACATGGGCATTGTAAGGTGGCCGGAATGATTGCAGCATCCGACTGCCGCAGGTGGTGAGTGCTCCAGTGCGACAAATATTGTCTTTGATTCCCAAAGGTAAACCGGCAAGAACTCCAAGGGATTCACCGTCACGACGCCGCGTATCAATCCAGTCCGCACGCACCAATGCGTTTTCCTCTTCGACGTTCACAAACGCATTTAACGACGGATTCTGCAAATGAACCCGCGCCAGACACGAACTGACCAGTTGACGTGAAGTCAACTCGCCGCTGCTGAGGCCTCTCAGCAATGCCGACGTCGATAGGGACGCGACTGAATCTGCAGCCATTGAGGGAACTTCCGCACAGCAGTAACGCGTGTGTCAACAGGACAGCATTCAGCTGTCTTTTTGGTCCAGGATCTGAGGAACCACAAAGTATCGACCATCGGTGCTGGGTGCATTACTGAGCACGGCTTCACGTCCCAGCGACTCAAGCTGATCATCGTTCCGAAAGATGTTGCGTATATCGACAGCATGTGGCATCGGTTCCGTGGAGTCCACATCGACTTCATCGAGTGTTGTTACATAACTCAGGATCTGTGTCAGCTGCCGGCAGAATTCGTCAATTTCCCGGTCACTGAGCGAGAGTCTGGCCAGGGAAGCAACTCTGAGAACTTCGTCCCGTTCCATCTGTCAATTTTCCCTTCGACATAAAAAGTGTCTGTTACAGAAGTTTGTCGTGTCGAGCGTCGAATTCAAGCAATCGTGACGGAAACGACCGACAACCCACTCTGGGACGAACACACAAGGTGAGCCTCCATTTGCCGTGCGATCGTTGGGAATCGGCACTGAATCCGGGACCCCCTCTGCGCGATGCCCGGCCATGTCTGGTAGGATTCCACACCCTCTGTCACCAAGCTCTGCCCAGACCACTCAATATTCGGTCTCGGTTTTTTCTGCCACATCCGTCGCCATGCCCGTTTCTGCCGAGACAGCCGTGCCTGTGAAATCGTCGATGACACGTCGAACTCAGATCCGAAATATCGCAATTATCGCTCACGTGGACCACGGCAAGACTTCACTGATCGACTGCCTGATCCGTCAAAGCGGTATGTTTCGTGAGAACCAGAAACGGCAGGAATGTATTCTGGATTCCAATGACCTCGAACGTGAACGCGGTATCACGATTCTCGCCAAGAACATCGCGATGATGTACAAGGGCGTACGAATTAACATCATCGATACACCGGGACATGCAGATTTCGGCGGTGAAGTGGAACGCGTACTGCAGATGGCCGATGGAGCATTGCTGCTTGTCG
Source organism: Planctomycetota bacterium (assembly GCA_963581585.1). Lineage (GTDB taxonomy): Bacteria > Planctomycetota > Planctomycetia > Planctomycetales > Planctomycetaceae > S139-18. The sequence continues at coordinate 12,144 of CAUZPL010000099.1, read as the reverse complement.
ATGCCTTTGAGGGACCACGGCCACAAACCCGCTATGTACTGCGGAAGGCTCTGGAGTGCGGCCTGGAACTGATGGTTGTGATCAACAAAATTGACCGCCCAGACTGCCGTCCGGAAGAAGTCCTTTCCGCCACATTTGATCTGCTGGTTGAATTGGGTGTGGATGACGAAACACTCGACTTCCCGTACATCTTTACCAGTGCCAAAGAAGGTTACGCCGTTCTCGATTCAACAAAGCGTGAAGGTGATATTCGGCCTTTGCTGGATATGGTGCTGAAAAAAATACCAGGCCCGGTCGTGCGGCCGGATGACCCCCTGCAGCTGATGATCACGTCGCTGGACTGGTCAGACTATGTCGGCAGGATCGCCACAGGTCGCATCACCGCGGGGACTGTAACAACGGGTCAGCAAATAGTGCTGATGCGCGCCGATGGATCACGTGATCTGACAAAGATTGATCAGGTGCAGCTTTTCAATAATCTGGGCCGAACAGATGCAAACAGTGCATGCGCCGGCGACATTGTTGCACTCATCGGGCTGCCCGACCCGGAAATCGGCGACACGGTTGCGCATCCGGAGAACCCGGTAGCATTGAGCCGCATCACGGTGGACGAACCGACGCTGGCAATGACCTTCACTATCAACAGCTCACCACTGGCAGGTCAACATGGTCAGTACGTTACCAGTCGCAATCTGCGGGAGCGTCTGCAGCGTGAACTGAGGTCCAACGTAGCACTCACGGTCGAACCAACAGAAGACAAAGATCGGTTCCGTGTGGCCGGTCGAGGTGTTCTGCATCTGGCAATTCTCATCGAGACCATGCGTCGCGAAGGCTATGAGTTGTCCGTTGGAAAACCGGAAGTCATCGTACGCGAGATTCATGGCAAAAAATGTGAGCCCTGGGAACTGCTTGTCGTGGATGTCCCGGACAGCGATGTCGGTTCGGTGATGGAACTGATCGGCAGACGTCGTGGTCAGTCAACCGAAATGACAGCCACCGGAACGGGAATGACTCACCTAGAGTTCCTGGTTCCCGCACGCGGCCTGATCGGGCTGAGAACGCGAATGCTGAACGTGACGCGTGGTGAAGCGATCATGCATCATCGATTTCAGGACTATCGTCCCGTCGACGGTGAGATTCCAACTCGTCAGAACGGTGTGCTGGTCTCGCAGGTGTCCGGCAGTGCCGTTGCCTACGCTCTGTGGAAACTTCAGGCAAGAGCGGAAATGTTCGTTAATCCGGGAGACGAGGTCTATGAAGGCCTCGTCATTGGTGAGAACAGCCGTGACAACGACATGGTCGTCAATCCGGTGCGTGAAAAGAAACTGACCAACATTCGTTCATCCGGGGCAGATGACGCGATTGTGCTGAAGCCACCACGTTTGATGTCTTTGGAAACCGCTCTGGAATACATCGAACGGGACGAATACGTCGAAGTCACGCCCAGAGTGATTCGGCTGCGAAAGATTCATCTGACGGAACACGCCCGCAAAAGACAAAGACGGTAGACACACGCTTCAGGCCATCAGGATCCGGGAGTCTGAGGGTCTGTTGTCAGTGGCGACGTGACTTCAGAGGATCACGTGGATGGTTGGGGATTATCCGTCTTCCACAACGTGCGGGTGACCGGAATGGAATTACTCGCCCTCAACCAGTACCAGCGGTGCAATTTCTCCGGATTTCGTCACGTGACCATAGACCGTCTCATTCAGTGTATGCAGCCCCATGACAGCACGCGGAACTCTTCCGGATCGCAGACTTCGGTAAATGACCAGCTGCAGGTTGCCAATCCGTACGCGAAAGCCGGCGGCGTCATGCGGAGACAAAACGGCTCGTGCCTGGGTCACAGTCAACCGGTTCCAGTCCGCATCCAGTGCCTGGCGGTCCGGATGCCAGTCCAGAACATACGGAGCTAAAGCACCACCGTGCCCCCTGGCTTCTGACACCAGCGTGTCACCAACCTTTTCACATCGGCCGATTGCGTGCAGAACTCTGTCGTCTTCCAGCCACGCGGGAACCACCCGCGTGGCAACGCTGTCCGCATGCAGCACGATTTCCCGTGTGATGGAATTCGTCTGGGCCAGCGGACGGGCAGCCAAAGCCAGACGGTTCTCCAACCGGACTTCAGCATCCGCATCGTCTGTGGTCACGCTTTCGCACACAATGCACGTATGGTCCTGCAGTGACAGTAATACGTGGCGCACCGCGTGAATTGATGCGGACGGATCCGTTTCGATTTCCACGAAAGCTGCTTCATCGTCGCAAAACCAACAACTGCAGGTCCAGCCTTCAATCGGCCCAATAGATTCCCCGTTCACCGTCACCTCACTCAGCCAACTGCCGGCAATCAAAGGAATACCCAGCACCGCCAGATAAATCGAGGCTTCGGGTTGATCCCAGTTGACAACACACAGATCAGAATTCAGCTGCAGCCCGGACCTCAGAATCGCTGATTCGGCCCAGTCCGACTGACTACTCGTCGACAACTGCTGTAATCGCTTCTTCTCTTTTGCAGTCGTTCGTCTGCCATACGAATCTGAACGCAACAGAGCAGTAAACGGCGATGACTCACGAATGCCGACAGCTCGAATTCCGTGTTCAAATACCTCGGCAGCACATCTGTCGCCGTTCCGAAGATCAACTGGCGGACTGCCGACAAGTCCCGTCCGGGTCAGCAAAGTGACACAACTCCGAACAGCATCAGCAAGCCGGTGCGTTTGCCGGGGCGTGAGCCATGATTTTCCAAACGCAGATCCCCAGTGAGCTGATCTGACGAAAGGAGCCAGCCACATTTCCGCTCGTGAATTCAGTGTGGCATGCAGCATTCCATCGGTATCTGTGCCGGCTTCGAGACCCGCTCGGAGCACACCCGCAGCAGTTTTGAATCGAGACGTTCGACCCTTCAGATCACCGAGTACCAAACTAAGCAGCAGCGGCAGTTCCCCCTCGCAAATCAAACGCCGGATGAACTGCTGAGGCTCGTCGGCTGTGTCCCAATCAGGAGTAATCTCGTCAATCTGACTCAAAGCTGTATACAGCGCAACGTAGTCCGAGTTGCTCAGTTCAGTTCCATGACGAACAAGTGTGTCGAGGCCGGTCAATACTAACAACGGCCGACTGTCCCCCAGCACGAGAGATTCCAGGGTCAGTTTCCGTGCGGCACGATGCCGCTTTTTTCTCCCGGCCAGCAAAGATGTCAGTTCACGGTCGGCAGCAGAAACCCGAAGTTGACTGTCAGACCAAAGAATCGACGACTCTCCCGATGCAATCGCCTTTGCGAGACGCTTACGCGCGGTACGATGCTGTATCGTCATCACCTGCTGGAATTGAGCTTCATCACCGTAAAAAGCTGCATTTTTTAACGTTTCCGAAGTGCCTCTGCGAAACTGGAGTTTCAAAAACTGGTCGGTTCCTGTCGTCATCGACTGTCATTACCTTTAGATTGACCCTGCGACTGCTGATTCATCTGCATCGATCAGTGTTGAGTCAGAATAGCGAAACCACACAAATCAAACAAAGACGAGACACGAGGAGTACACAGTTCTCTTGCTCAGCAGTGACCCATGAATAAACTCAGCCATTTCGACGACCGCGGTGCCAGTCGCATGGTGGACGTAAGTGCAAAGCCTGTCACCAACCGTCTGGCTCGCGCCGAATGTTTCTTGTTAATGCGCCCGGCAACTCTGCGGACTATTCGAAAGAAGGAAATTTCCAAGGGGAACGTGCTGGAAGTTGCCCGGCTCGCAGGCATCATGGCGGCCAAACGAACGGACGAACTGATCCCGTTGTGTCATTCCCTTGGCCTGGAGAGTGCACGAATTGACTTCTCATTTCCGGACAAAGATCGGTTGTGGATTGAGTCAGAGGTCCGTACCTGTGGAAGAACGGGTGTGGAGATGGAAGCTTTGACTGCGGTGAGCATCACGGCATTGACGGTTTACGACATGTGCAAGGCGATTGATCGGACCATGGAGATTCAGGACATTCGATTAGCAGAAAAGCAGGGCGGGCGAAGCGGACATTATTTGCGACAGCCTGATGCGGATGATTCATGAAGAAATCATCTGTCGATTGTGAAGTTGCATTTCGATGCCGGGATGACAGTACTTCCGGTATAACACGGTTCGTTGCCGCGACGGTCTCGGCGACACAACTATTTGATTGATTCAAATTTTCGGCTCAAACGCCAATCGACTGTGTGACGGTCGGTAGAGACCCGGGAAAACTACGCCGCTAGGGTCGCCCGCCTCAGGCAGCACGACCGTCGTTGACCAGTTTCGCGACAAAATGCAGTTTGCGGTCAAACAGCACACTGGCCGGCCACCAGTACAGCCCCCAACCGCTCTTTACACTCTTCAACTTCCAGTCCCAATCGTTCAAACGCGGCCGTCCACTGACCCGGGCGCCAGTAATTAAATGGCAGCGCCACGCAGTGTCGCGCATTTCCAACCCGATCCATAAACCGCAACGTGGGTCCGCTCATCCAGCCGGTCAGTAGGTGGTGTTTTAACACAATCGACTGGGTGGCCACCCGCGATACCTCGCGCAGCAACACACACGGATCGTTGGTGTGGTACAGGACGGCCACCATCATGACAACGTCGAAACTATTTTCGGAAAATGGAATCCTCGAGCCGTCGAATTCCCTTACTTCAATGTGCGTTTCCGGGCGCAACAGGACTTCAATGCCCTGAAAGGACAAATCCGGTCGCAGCCGGCCAATGGAATGGGCTAGTAGGCCATCGCCACAGCCAACGTCAAGTACCGATACATGCCGCGGAATCATTTTAGAGAGATTCTGCGCCAACACACGAATGCGGCGGCCATAGATTCGTTCGTGAATTCGCTCGGAAATGCTCACAGATTATCCAACAGTTTTCCGGCCCACATATATCAGCTTGCCCCACTTCCTTCGACGGATCTCGGTAGCAAAGTGACAATCAAAGATGCTCAGAATATTTTTGGGTTGCCCCAGCCAATTTAAATAGACGTCGCCCTCAATTTCGTTCATCCGCCCGAAGGCCTCAATCTTGCCCCACATGTTTTGAAGCAATCGCTGGCGGCCGATAAAATGTGCACATCGCAAAAAAGGTGTCATCCACGGTTCAACGACAACCATTCGGCCGCTGGGCCGCAGCACCCTCCGCACCTGACAAACTGTCCGCTCTAAATCGTCCGGCAGCGTTTCCAAATGGTGCAGGCCGCCCTGAACGATCACGAAGTCTTTCGAGTTATCTTCGAAATGCAACTCTCGACAATCGCAAACATACAACTGCGCCGGGCCCTGGTATTGCTGCAACAGCGTGTCCGAAAGATCGACGCCTTCAAGATTCTGGAATCCTAATTGCTCCAGCGCAACCAAGCTGTTCGCGCGGCCGCAGAAGATCTCGACGATCTCCGCATCACGGGGCCAATGCGTCGCGCCAAGTTTGTTCAACCGCTTGGTGAACTTGTCAATTTCCTCTTCTGCCGATTCAAAGCGGCGATAGGCATCTTCCCACGTATCGTCGCCACACGTGAGTGATTCGGTGACGTACGTCAGCTGCGGCCCGCTTGTCGCCAGCCCACTGGAAACCGGACTGAGTGACGGATCAGTCATTTATGAACCCCGATTGCCTGTTCTGATACCAAGCACGCTGAAAAAGAAGCTGACAAAGACGGTCTGGGTGCCCAATGTCATCAACAACACTGCGGGGATGACCTGTCGCATCGTGAGCATTGGATCCAAGCCGCCAAACCCGGCCGAACGCCAGCTCCATGCCGCCGCGGTCAGAATTCCCAAACCGATCAGCGTCATGACGACACCACACACAACTCCCACTTCCAACGTGCAATACCGATAGACAATGCGTTTGGCGGATGCAGCCCTTCGGTGACGGAAAATATCTTCGTAAAGATCGCAAACACGATAAGTTGATAACCCAGCAGAGAGGCAAACCCGGCGACATGCATCGTGTGAATGTCGAAACTAATCGATCCGATATGCCGCGGTCCCCCCAGCAGCCATCCGAACACGATCGCGCCGAGCACAAACAGGAACGCTCCGGGGATCAAAAACAGCCACCGAGGACTGAACAACAACATAAACCGCAAATGCCGCCAGCCGTCACGCCAACTCCGCAAATGCGGTGCTCGCGTGCGGCCATCAGGATGCAGCACCGTTGGGATTTCGGTAATCTTCAACCCCATCAATGTGCTCTTGATGACCATTTCACTCGCAAATTCCATTCCCGACGTACAAAGTCCCATCTGCTCGTAAGCCGATTTGCTGAATCCGCGCAAGCCGCAATGGAAATCGCCCGCCGGGCAACGGAAAAACAACCGACCAATCATCGTCAGCACTGGGTTCCCAATCCAACGATACTTCCACGGCATCGCGCCGGGCATGTTGCCGCCTTTGAATCGATTGCCCATAACCAGGTCGTGGTCGGCGCGCAGCTGATCGAGGAATCGCGGAATGTCCAGAAAATCGTAACTATCGTCCGCATCGCCCATGATGACGTAGCGACCGCAGGCGGCGGCAACTCCACCCTTCAATGCACTGCCGTAACCCTTTTGTCTTTGACGTCAACGACTCGCGCCCCAAGCCGCCTGGCGATTTCCTGCGAACCGTCCGTGCTGCCGTTGTCGGCAATCACTACTTCGCCGAAGATGTTGCTTTGTTGCATCGCCCGCTGGGCTTTGCTGATGCAGGTGTGCAACGTTATGCCTCGTTCAGACAAGGCATAACGACGGACAGTTCAACTTTGGATTTCGGAACTGCCACGTCGCCACAGGCAACTGCGGAAAGATCGCTAGTGGTCAGTTGTGAAATAATAGCCACCGATGATGTACTGAAAAATCGTGGTAATTGGAAACGCATCTCCGTGGAGTTCGCTGGACACTCAGAAGCCACGAAGTATGGAAGACTTGAACAGAAGGAGTACTGTAAATAAATTAGTTAACAGTACCAGTCTGAGGAACATTAGGTGACTGGGACCTGATGTATGAGCGACCTACCACATCACAAATTAGGAAACATGAGATGTACTGGATCGTTGCGCGGTCGGTCTACAACGGATGGTCATCTGTTGGGCCGACACCGTTGTGGAAGGCTGACAGGATGCAGTCCGTAACCTCGATCCGTGCAGCCGGGTCGCGACCAGACAGTTCACGGCGGACAAGCATTTCCGGACGCTGGTTCGAAAAGACGAAGCAATTCCACCCGGCAAAGACAGCGGCAGCGATCTGGCCAACCGTCGTCTCACCCCACCCCTGTTGTCTACATTACAACTGGCAACATCAGCGGAATACGATGAGATCCGGCACGTGTCCGGTGAATATTACATGAAAGAACCAAATGCTGGATTTTCTGACATCTATGAGCAGTTGGTCAATCATGCAGCTGTTCAGCAAGACATCAGGTCAGCAGAGGAGACGCCACAACATCCCTTCACTCGCTGCCTGCGCCGCCTGACCGGACTGCTGAATTCGGAAGACCGTAGGCTTTTCGAATCAATCGCCCAATTCGCTAGACGACGACGGATGTGACCCGATTGACTGACCGGCTACGCGGCGCGATCAGCCTGATGCAGTGGAAATTGGTTCTTATATAAATGCTCACGGGTACACGGCATACCACTAAGACCCTTCGCTACATGCTTCGTGGCAACGGTCTGATAGATCCTTGCCCCGCCGTCACCCAGTGCAAAGACACAGCCGGCAAGGTACAGCACCCACAGTCGATATTTTTCAATGCCCACCTGCCGGATCGCTGCATCGCGATTCGATTCCAAACGCTGACACCAATGGCGACATGTAAGCGCGTAATGATCGCGCCAACCTTCTACATCGTGAATGTCGAACCCACCCGCTTCGGTAGCCTGAATCATATGACCGAGATGATCCAGCTCCCCTCCCGGAAAAATATATTTCGCAAGCAGACGGCGTTCGGGCGACATGTGACGAAAGGCTTTGTCATTCATCTTTCCAGGCCGAGTGATCCCGTGGTTCAGAAACATGCCACGATCCGGCAACAAAGAGTTTACCTTCTGCATGTAATCTGCCATGTTGTCGATGCCCACGTGTTCCACCATGCCGATACTGGAAATTTTTTCGAACGGCCCCTCTACATAGGCGTAGTCTTTCAACTCCACTGTTACGCGATCCGTCAGGCCTGCAGACTGAATGCGTTCCTGGGCCAGCGCCAGCTGTTCTTTCGACAGTGTGATCCCGTGTGCCTGAACCCCAAAATATCTGGCTGCATGACAAACTAAGGCCCCCCAGCCGCAGCCGATGTCCAGAAATCGTTCACCTTCCCGGAGCTGCAGTTTCCGACAGATCATGTCCAGTTTATTGATCTGCGCCTGTTCGAGGGAATCATCCCAGCTGCAAAAGTAACCGCAGCTATAGACCATCTGCTCATCAAGAAACAAACGGTAGAAATCGTTGCTGACGTCGTAGTGAAACTGAATAAAGTCCTTGTTGTCCTGCTGGTCCCGATTAAGTCCCGTTTCGTCGCCGCTGTAGAAGTGATCGATGTCGGCACTTTCATTCTTTTCAAACACAAAGGCACAAGCTAATCGTGCAAGCATCGCTAATGGCAGTCCGCGAGATCTTTTGCGGCTGTTACTCACTCGCGCCTTCTCGATGAAGGTTACCAAATCCGCGCCGGAGTAACCGATGCCGCCTTGAGCGAAAACGCGGAGCAGCCTTTCAGCCGTTGGACGTCGCAACAGCGCACCAATCACACCAGGAGCCGAAATCGAGACTTCCAGATCCGGCTCGACGGTATCAGCTAGCGGAATAACAGAACCATCCCACAAACGTACGGAAATCGGGGAATTCAGTCGTCCGCGGAGAAACTCAAACAAAGTTCGGACGTGCTTGAGCTGCTGCCGGGTACGTGCTTCTTTGCCAAACATCCATGTTTCTCGCCGTTGAGCGACCTTCTGTGTCGCTGAGTCATCGTACTGGTTCGCAGAGCTGCAAAACGGAGCATTAGAGTCTAGGACACAAGCTATTGGTACCGCGATAGCAATTGCGATGTACCTGCAGATGGCCCCGGTCAGCAGATCAGTAACATGGTCTCATATATGTACCTGTTTAATCCACCTCCGTAACACAGTACAGGCATGAGCTTCTGCGCAAAAAACAGCCCTGCATGATCGAAGAAATGTGGTATGTCGCTGCGTCCACTGGCCCCGAACGTGGCCATGCTGGTTGCCTCGATTTTTTTTTGCAAACTCAACCAGTTACCTCAAGGAAGCTGCAATAACAGAAAAATCTGCGGTTAAATGAAAGGGATTTCCGGTGAACAGTACACCGTTAACACGATCCCCAGCGGACCTGGAGTCCCCACGCAAGAAAGCCTTTGTGACAGAGGATTCAGTCGTATTCCGGACCTCATGACTTCTGACTGATTGGCAACTCGTTGACGCGAGACACGGACGCAGGGAAGATAGTTTGTCCGTTTCAGTTCGTTTCCACAGAACATTGTTTGTAATGGTGCATTGATTGCAGATACACGGTCGTGACTCATTCCACAAAATGCATCCTCTCAACGGTGTTCACTTGATAGATCACGTCGAACCGAATTGACGAACCTCCTTTCATTTCGATGGCAATGTTGGCTACATCCGTCCACAAAACCTGTTCCGAGACGCCAAATTATCTAACAAGCACAAATCCACTATGCAGATTCACAACGCCTGGCTGATGTTTTTGTACGTGCTCGCTGCCTTATCGCTGTGCAGTAGGGCAACCTCCGATGACTTCAATTATGACGAGGCACTCGTCCCGCAATTCCAACTTCCGGATCCCCTGAAGACAGAAAAGGGTCACACTATCAGTTCCGCAGAATTATGGCAGTCCGTTCGACGTCCCGAAGTCCTTCGATTATTTGAACAGCACGTCTTTGGTCGTTTGCCACAGGTTGATGTTCGCCTGCGAGTGCGCTCACATGAACGTACTGAAATCATGGATGGCAATGCGATTCGTGAGCAGCAGACAATCTACCTGACTGATGACGATACTGGACCATCGATTGACATCCTGATCTACATCCCGGCAAAAGCGGCAGCACCGGTGCCTGCATTTCTGGGGCTCAATTTTGGAGGCAACCATACGGTTGATTCGGATCCTGCAATCCGACTGCCGACTTCGTGGGTACGCAAAGATGTGCGCATGAAGACCACGAGCGAGAAAGCTTCTGAGGCGTCGCGTGGCATACGGGCGAGTCGCTGGGATGTCAAACAGATTGTCAGTCGCGGTTACGGTCTCATCACTGCGTATTATGGTGATATTGATCCGGACTTCGATGACGGCTTTCAAAATGGTATTCACCGGCTCGACTCTGAAAAGGGGAGTGAACGTGCTGATGACACAGGCGGGTCGATCAGCGCCTGGGCATGGGGACTCAGCCGTATTCTCGATACTCTGGAAACACATCCGCGGGTCGATGGCCAGCGTGTTGCCGTGTTTGGCCATTCACGCCTCGGCAAGACATCGCTGTGGGCGGGTGCGACCGATCAACGTTTCGGTCTGGTGATTTCAAACAACTCCGGCTGCGGCGGAGCCGCTTTGTCGCGCCGAAGATTTGGAGAAACTGTCAAACGAATCAACACCTCTTTTCCTCATTGGTTCTGTCTAAAACATCGTGACTACAATGATCGTGAGGACATGCTGCCAGTGGATCATCATCAGCTCATTGCTCTCATGGCTCCTCGCCCCGTTTACGTCGCCAGTGCCAAAGAAGATCGATGGGCGGACCCGCGAGGCGAAATGCTGTCCGTGTATTACGCAGGACCGGTGTATGCTCTGTTTGGCCGGAGCGGTTTACCGTCGCCCAAGCAACCCGCAACAGGCTCGCCGGTTATGACGGACGTGGGCTATCACGTCCGCAGTGGCAAACATGATGTCACGTCATACGACTGGACACAGTACATCAGTTTCGCGGATCAGCATCTGAGGTAGGATAGCTACCCAGGGACCGGCCTTCGAAGAAAACCTGTGTTCAGCCTGGTTCCGCTGAGATAAACACTCAAGGAATGAGTGATCAAACGTAGCCCGACGCCGTGCCGGCCGATCTCATGGCAGCTCACCGGGTGATCATCTGTTTCCTCTGGCATAGGTTGCGCCGTTGATTCTCTGCAGTCGACAGACGGTGTGGAGTGTATGATTTCGACGTCGACAGCTGTGGTCAGCGGTGCCGTCATACCTTCTCGCCTGCTGCGTTGGATTGAACCGTACCGTGCGAATGATCCTGAAAAAAGGTTCTACTGGCACTCGTCCGCAGTCACAAACACTACGCCGAATGGACCAGTCCTTCAATCACACTCCAACACCCAATCAGCGCAGGCGAATCGACAGATCTTCTTCGGGGCGCACTGTCACACTGCGTTTTAGACGGCGTACACGACGCAGCGAGTTCTTTAGAATCTTGGCGGCCGCCGGAGCTGCCACTGTTCCCCCATAATGACTGCCAGGTGCCGTTGGTTCGTCCACCATCACCAACACCAGGACCTCCGGAGATTCTGTCGGAGCACCGCAGACGAACGAACAAATGTGGAGAGAATCAGAATATCGGCCGCTTTCCGGGTCCACTTTCTGAGCTGTCCCGGTCTTGCCGAAAATACTCATCGATGTGGTGTGAACGGACTTGCCGGTGCCTCGTTCGATAACCTGCTTCATCGGATGCTGCACAATCCAGTGGGCAATGTGGCGATTCAGGACCCTCGATTCCACCGGGATTGCGGGCTGCACTGTTTCCACCGCGGCCAGCGGTAATGGAGACAATCGATCAGACGATTCCAGCAGCAGATGAGGCCTCACGAGCTGTCCGCCGTTGGCCAGCACTGCGTGAGCGGTAATCAACTGCAGCGGCGTCACTGCCAGTTCCTGGCCCATCGGAATCGAACCAAGTGAGTATTCATCCCAGTCAGCCCGAGGTCGTACCAAACCAGGAAGTTCACCTGGCAGCTCGATTCCCGTACGGCGACCAAACCCGAATCCAACCGTGCATTCATACAGACCCTGCAGTCCGATGCGTTCGGCGATGCGAGCCATCCCAATGTTGCTTGATTTGACCAGTACATCTTCCACTGACAGCCTCGTATAAGGATGGTGATCATGTAGAATGCGACGACCCATTCGATATGCGCCATT
>CAUZPL010000098.1:0-22220 GCA_963581585.1 Planctomycetota bacterium | reverse complement strand
TACCATCAAAGATCCGGAACAAAGCTAATGCGCCAAGGATTTACTCATTCGTGTTATGTCCTTCTGGCCGCGGTCATGATTCTGGTCGGTGCCACCGCTGAGGAAACAACCAACCGTCATCCACTCCGCTCAGCGGAACGAGAGGCCATCGCGAAACGGTTTCGCGAAGTACTTACATCAACGCCCGCTCCTGAAACACAGGATGCGGCTGCGGTATCAGCGCATTCGCGTCGAGGTGACGCCCTGTTTTTTCTGAAGGAATACAAACAGTCAGTAACTGAATATCGCGCAATGGTGAAGCTGAATCCAGAACTTGATACGTCTCACTGGCGACTGGGTATCGCGCTGTACTTCGCCGATCAGCCCAAAGAGGCGGCCGAACAGTTCGACAAGTACCGTTCGTTCGACGATATTGATCGCGAAAACGGAATTTGGCGATTTCTTTGCCATTACCGAGCTTTCGGGAAAACACGCGCTGCCAACGAACTGCTCCGTTACGATAAGGATGACCGTGAGCCCTTTCCCATCGTATATAGACTCTTCGATGGCAGCATTACGCCCGAGGATGCCCTCAGGCAAGTTCCGGAGTCTCTTTCGGCCACCGAGCGGGACAAGAGACTGTTCTACACAGAACTGTACATCGGTCTGTTGAAGACTGTTCAGGACGACACCCAGGCCGCAAAAAAAGCACTCGGGAATGCTGCCTCGCGCAAGTGGCCTCGAACGGCCGGCTTCGGTCCGAATTACATGTGGCACGTTGCACGATTACAGTTTGATGAACTCACGAAAACGGACGAGTGATCAGGTCCACGTCGCGCGCAAACATGCCGCAAATGCTGCTGGTACCCCTGTGTGAGCCAGCAGACCGACGATGGCAACAGGCTCCTACATGTCTGGCACGCGTCGTTGCTGCAGCCATTCGCGAATCCACTTCTCGGGTATTCCAATGTGCGCGACGACAACACGGCCGGTGTATTTAGATGCCGATGGTGTAAGGAATCCTCGTTTCATTCCCACAAACGTCACGGTGAGTTCCGCTTCGATGCAGTCATTCCCGCAGGTGCCATCATCACAGTTCAGTCCTGACGGTACATCCACCGCCAGCACACGTGCCGGCGAAGCATTGATGGCCTGAACCCAGGAAATGTATGGCGGCCGCAGTTCACCTCGGACTCCTGTTCCCAGCAGACTGTCGATGATCCAGTCGCTCGCAGTCAGGTCACTCAATGACTCCTGATCACCCGGACTGCAATTCAACGTCTGTACAGGAACGCCGCTGTTGGTCAAAAATCTCAGGTTACTTTGAGTATCCTCAGACAGACACTGACCTGCCATTTCTACCAGTACACGCGACCTGCTTCCCTCAGCCGCCCGTTGCCGAGCCACCGCCAGGCCGTCTCCACCATTGTTGCCAGGACCACATATAATAGTGACCCGTCCATGTCTGCTCACACGATGCAGCTGCTCTGTCACTCCGCGAGCGGCATTTTCCATAAGCAACAGGCCCGGAATTCCCAGAGACTGGATCGCCGCAGCATCGATCGCTCGTACTTCGGCCTGAGACAGAATCAGATCATTCGTATTCGGATCAAAGTAGGAATTCATCCTGATGTTCCGTAAAAAATCCAGGCCTCCCCGGATTCAACGTGAACTGGTACCACGACGAAGGCCGTGGAATAGTCTAGACTGCCTCAGGTTGTCTGATTCTCTGGCAGACAGCATACCGGGCAACCGATATCCCGTTTGCAGAAAACAACGAACACAGATTGGGCATCTGTTAGTGCTGGATACCTATAACGACCGCTGGGCACTGGTAACAGGCGCTTCCTCCGGACTCGGCCGTGAGTTCGCAGCACGGCTGGCTGGCCGCGGCATGCATCTGATTCTCGCTGCTCGTCGTACCCAGTTGATGAATGAGTTGGCTCAGGAACTGCTCACACGACACGGGACGACGAGTCACATCGTGACGATTGACCTGGCCACTCCGGATGCCGGACGAAAGCTTCACGAAGAAATTCGACGTCTGAATGTCGACGTGGAACTGGTGATCAATAACGCGGGTGCAGGTCTGATTGGCGACATCGAAACCACCGATCCGGACGACGTGTGTCGGATGCTGACACTGAACATTCTCACGCTGAGCGACCTGACCTATCGATTGTTGCCAGACATGCTGCAGCGCGGCCACGGGGCGATCGTCAACATGTCGTCGGTCGCCGCGTTTCAACCGGTTGCATTCATGGGGGCTTACGCTGCCAGCAAGTCATTTATTCTGCACTTCAGCGAAGCCCTGTGGGCTGAAGTACGAAGCCGTGGCGTGACTGTCATGGGATTGTGTCCGGGAGTGACTGAAACAGAGTTTTTCACAAGGGCCGGGGCTCCTGGCTGGCTGCAAAAGCACACATCACAAACACCGTCACGGGTTGTACGCAAGGCGCTGAAGGGGTTGGAAAAACGGCGGCAGTATCTGATCACTGCCTGGACAGACTATTTGATAACGATATTTGTCCGACTGACGACTCGTCGGGCCGCTGTCAACGAATCCAAGCGGTATTTCCGGCCAGGACGCCGCCTGGCGGATGAAATCGATCAGGATGATGTCAGCCGCCCGGAGTCCCTGACCCAACAGTAAAAACGACGCCGACCAATCCAACCAATGACACAGGCGAAGAATCGTACATGCCTGCGTCAATGGTGCCAACGGATTAAACGAACAACTTAATTCAGAACAGTACCGCAGGGTCATTCTGGGACCGAGATTCACTACCAGCGGAACAGACCGGTGCCCCAGGTGAGTCCGCCACCGAAGCCGCACATCATGATCAAGTCATCCCTGTTTAGGCGGCCAGCTTTGCTGGCTTCGGACAACACCAGCGGGATCGACGCAGCGGACGTGTTTCCTACCCGATCTACATTGTTGATGACCTTACGGTCCGGAACACCCAACACCTTCATCGCATGGTCAATGATGCGGATGTTGGCCTGGTGCAGCACAAACAGATTCACCTCTTCAATTGAAATTCCGGAACGTTCCAGAACAAATCGAATGGTGTCGATCACGATTTGGGTGGCCCACTTGAAGACTTTGCGCCCATCCATTTTGAAGTAGTGGTCACCGGCAGCGATGGTATGTGGCTCCGGTGGCTGCATACTGCCACCAACCGGACAGAAGAGCAGGTCAGCTCCTGCACCATTTGACCCCAGCTGGTAAACCAGCAGGCCCTGGTCCGGTCTCCCGACTTCGAGAATGACGGCACCGGCACCATCACCGAACAGTGGCGCAATCTTTCTGTCCGCCGGATTTGCACAGTGACTACAGACGTCTGCTCCGATTACCAAAGCTGTCCTGGAATTCCCGGTCGCCACATACTGACCGGCGGATGCCAGCGCAAACATGAAGCCCGAACAGGCGGCATTCACATCGAATGCCGCCGCATCCAAGTCCAGCGCATGCTGGACGAGACACGCGCTGGACGGACATTGGTAGTCGGGCGTAAATGTTCCGACGACTACGAGGTCGATGTCCCTTGTTGAGACCCCTGCATCGGCGATGGCTTCTTTAGCAGCTCGAACAGAAAGCGTACTTGTCGACTCACGAGGTGCTGCTCGGCGGCGCTCACAGATCCCTGTCCTTTTCTCAATCCACTCCGGGTCGAAACCGCGCTGCTGCTTTAAGTCTTCATTTGTGACAACTTCAGCCGGCAAAGCAGATCCGATGCCCGTGATGCCTATCCCCAGCAATTTGTGAGCCCGCGTGGAGGTTCGAAGAGCGGGTTCGACAGACTCGGCGCCCGGAGCCGTCAGTTCGTCGCAAACAGCATAAACATCAATTTCAGTGGCTGAAGAAGTCGACGATCCTGCCGATGTTGTTTGTGAATTCATCAACGAATCCATTGGTGGAACCTGCAGGCTGAGCCAACTGGAACGGTAGGGACATCCTGTCAGCGAAACCTCAGCCTGACTGGGGGTAAAAAGTCTACCCATCTATTGTCAGCTGTTGGAGCTTAACGATCTGTGTGCTGTTTGGGAACCGGTCTGACTCTGCCGTGATTTCCGCGTACAGGGTCGTCAGGCCGTAGTGGCGATTAGGCTGAAACCAACAGTACATGGATGCTCGCCCACGGTTCCGGTGATGTGAGATCGCTGCAGATCCGGGCGCCGGCATGCGGTATCCGGTGGGTTAGAGACACAGACGCAACGATACTGGGATTTACGCGCAGTGACTGCAGAAGTGGACCCATTCATCGGCAGTATCCACCGGTTTCGAATTGGGTGGAGCGAAGCTGTAGCCGGTCCGTGTAGGTCGGAACGGCGACCATTTCGGGTTGGCTTGGGAAGCCGCATACAATTTGTGGATTAGTCTGTCCAAACAATCGGCACCACTGGGATGAATGAAGTGAGTTGCAGATATTCCCATGGCCTGGGAGTCCTTCACACAGGTTTCACTGCTCTGAATGCCGATTCGATGAAATCAAGAATGACCGAGACAACGGAAGAAGCAGGATGCGCATCTACCTATCACTGGCGGTGTATCTCGTGGCGATTGGTATTAGGCATACTGCGACTCAGGCTGAAAACACCCGTGACTGGGTGACCGATATCATGCCAGTGTCCTCGACCGCAGAATCCCGCTATCTGTCAGCGGCTACCTTCAATGGGTTTCGGACTTGGCGTGTAAACACTGATTCGGGGGCTCCCGGATCTGCCGGGTTTGGATTTCAGCACTTTGCTCTGCCAATACATCGTTATAACACATGGTATCGTCCTCGCGCTGCCACACTCACTCAATGCCGACGTTGTGAGAAGGATGCGTTTCGTCCGCGTGGATTTGGCCATTTGTTTGCAACACCTTTCGACGGATTCCGCATGGAATATTCACCTTATGTTCTCTCCGCTGACAGTTCTCAATACGGCCCGTCGTATATTGCACGGCAGTCGGATCATCGCTGTGAACACAGTGATCACGTTTCCCTGTTTGACAACTGTAATGACCTGAAGGAGTAGTGACGTCAACCAGACATGTCCCCTGTCGCGCCGGGTCTGCCAAATTTCTTATCCCAGCGCATTTGCTGTTGCAGCAGTACTCGTTTCGTCACAGCGCACAATGCTGGCGCCTAATTGGTTGAGTTTTTCCTCGAGCCGCACATAGCCACGATCCAGATGGTAGATGCGCCGTATCTGCGAGTCTCCATCTGCTGCCATTGCCGCCAGCAATAACGCCGCACTCGCGCGGAGATCGGATGCCATTAACGCTGCCCCAGACAGGGACATCACACCCTGCGTCACTGTTGAATCTCCAATGCGCTGGAGCCGGGCACCCATCCGGGTCAACTCCGACGCGTGCATGAATCGATCGGGAAACACGCTGTCGGTAATGACACTGGTCCCCGGAATCGTCGAAAGCAAGGCCATGAACTGCGCCTGCGTATCTGTCGGAATGCCCGGGTACGGCACAGCCGTAACATCAACTGGCCGAAGTTCTCGATCGGCGTTCAGTATCAGACGCGTGTCCGCTGTCTGCACCTCAACTCCGATCTCGCGAAGTTTGGCGAGAACGGCCGTCAATTGCTCGACGGGCGCGTGATCAATTTCAATCGCACTGCGCGTAATTGCAGCGGCGATCGCCAGAGTCGCCGCTTCGATACGATCCGGCGGTATTGAATGACTTCCTCCGCTGAGTCGTTCGACACCCAGGATTTCAATCGTTGAGGTATCCGTACCACGAATGTCTGCGCCCAGACTGTTGAGGAACGTGGCCAGACTGGCCACTTCAGGTTCCATTGCCGCATTGTGAATGACTGTGCGGCCTTCGGCAAGTGCTGCGGCCGTCATTACGTTGCACGTCGCCGTGACACTGCTGCCGTGAGGACCACCCAGGTGAGTTTCAGCACCGCGAAGAATCGCTGCCTCAGCAACCACGTATCCTCCGCTGATACGAATATCCGCTCCCAGTGCGCTCAGTCCCCGCAGATGTAAATCAATCGGCCGATGTCCGATGTTACAACCACCGGGCAACGAGACTCTCGCACTTCCGAAACGTGCCAGCAACGGTCCCAACACACAGACACTGGCTCGCATCCGTCTGACCAAGTCGTATTCCGCAGCCACACCGTTGACCGCCTGCGCTTCAATCTCAAGGCGGCCGCCGCCCTCAGTAACGACGGCTCCAAGGCTCCGCAGGAGCTGAATCATGGTGCTAACATCTTTGAGTGCCGGCACGTTGATGAGTGTGACGGGTCCGTCAACCGCCAGCGAAGCCGCCATGATGGGCAATGTTGCATTCTTCGATCCGTCGACTCGAACTCGCCCTGACAGAACTCGCCCCCCCTGTACAACCAACATTTCCATCCGTGAGTGTCCCTGCTGACGACAGTTGTTTCTTTGAGCGTTGACTCGCATGGAAAGGCGACGATATATCGTAGCTCAACGGTCATTCATTCGTTCAAAATCTTCGGACATTGGATCACGGAAATCCGATTATTCAGTATGGAACCCTCTGTTTGAGCAGCCAAACCTGAATACATAGAACAGATTGGTGGCAACAGCGATAAAGATAACACCACCAATCACCAGAAACACCATGCCAGCCAAAACGTGCAGTCGTGACTCCCCAAAAAACCGCGAAGAGGAATCCGGTCTCCGTGGCACACGTGCCTTTAAATGGAAGGGCCAAACTGCCGAATATTATAGAGTTCATGGTGACGTTTCAGTCTGAGTTTCTGTGACCGCGTTGCGGTATCCCAGATTTGCCACTTCATCTGTGCTCATTATGGCAGCGTACCGGGTTCAGGTCATGGTGAACTTGATGTCTGCTCTTCAATCTGACAGTTCGGATCGTGACAAAACGAACTGAGTCCCGATGGGTACCTGTCTTGACGATTTTACAGATTCACACTGCTGCATAACGGACCGTTTGCACGTCAACTGCTGCCACCGGGTTTTGTATGATCGCTTCTGATGTTGTTATCGATATCAAAGGCCTTCCTGAAGACGCCGTGGTTTTAATCGTCGTAAAACTCTGGCTCATCCCCGGATTCCGGTTTGCAGCTCCCGACATGGAGAGTCCCGAGAAACTGATCATAATTGACCAGTGAACCATCGTTCGACCATATCCGTCTGTACAGGGCAATGCACATCTATATTTTCTGGAACACATCCCCTAACGTCGCTCGTACGTTGAGTGACGCGATTCCATCGAGCGGTGTTTCATCACGATTAATGATTACCAGCTTCGCACCGTGACTAGCCGCAATCCGGGGAAGACTGGCAGCCGGTTCGACGACCAAAGACGAACCCAGCGCCAAAAACATTTCTGACTGAGTCGACCATTCCACCGCTGTATCAAGCACGTCCGACGGCAGTGACTGGCCGAAGGACACAGTGGCATGTTTCAGACGACCGCCGCATTCAGGACAATCGGGGACCTGGTTCGTTTCCAGAAAGGCGTCCACCCAGCGATCGACTCGATCACACCACCCACAGTCAAGACAACTAACGTCACGGGCCGTTCCATGCAGTTCCTGTACTCGCTCACTGCCAGCCTGCTGATGCAAACCGTCGATATTCTGAGTGATGACTCCGAATAGTTTTTCATTCGATTCCCAGACAGCCAGTTTTCGGTGAATCACATTCGGTTCGGCCTGCGCGAAGTCTCGATGAGCTTCCACTTTCTGACGCCAGTATTCTTGACGAGCTTCAGCACTCTCGCAGAATTCATCGAAGTAGACCGTCCGGTATTTCGACCAGACACCACCCGGAGATCGGAAATCCGGAATTCCACTTTCCGTGCTGATCCCTGCCCCGGTAAATGCCACGGTACAACGCGACTGATCCAGCCATTCCTGAATCTGACTGGCAGCCCTTTGAGCGTCATTGATTTGCACGACGGTCACTTCCCATTGGTCGCTGTGACAATTCGATCTGCGTCCCGATAATCTCGATGAATCTGAGGTTCCGTAAATCCGGCGTCCGTCATTAACTGCGAGACATCGATGCACTGGGCCGGATCACATTCAAGGCCGATCCAGCCACCAGGTCGCAGAAGCCGCGCTGATTCCGGCATCAGCCGACGAATCAAATTCAGCCCATCGGCGCCGGACAGCAATGCTTCTGGAGGTTCATAGTCTGCCACCTCCGGCTGCAAACCACAAAGTTCATGATCACAGACGTATGGTGGATTGCTGACCAATCCGTCACACGTTGAGTCTCCGAGCAGGCGCCTCACAACCGTGAGACTATCTCCATGAACAAACTGAATTCGGTCGATGACCCCGTGTGCAGCCGCGTTTCTCCTGGCATATTCGCAGCAGGCATCAGAAATGTCGCTGGCCCCGATCTGGCACTGCGGTTTCTGAATTGCCAGGGTAACCGCAATGCATCCCGATCCGAACCCTACTTCGACAAATCGAGACGGGCGATCATCTGGAATCTGTTCAAGTGCTAGGTCGATGAGCGTTTCTGTTTCCGGTCGCGGGATCATCACACCAGCTCCAACTTCGAAACTTCGACCGTAGAATTCACGTTTACCGGTGATGTAGGCCAAAGGTTCCCGGGCCGCTCGACGCTGTACAGACTCCCGCATCCGGCCACGTTCCGCATCCGTCATCGGAACGTCGTAGTCCGTATACAGACGGATACGCTGGCATTGGCGCGCATGAGCACACAACAACTCCGCGTCCAAGCGAGCTGACTCAATGCCAGCCTCCCTCAAGTAATTTGTGGTCCAGACAAGAATCCTCTGAACGGTCCAGACGTCATCTGTGGGACCCGGTTCGTTCATGCTGTGCATCCCGAGAGGACCGACGAAACCTGAGCCTGATTCAGTTGTATGAGCACCCAGATCATGATGGTTTTATGAAGCAACCTGTCAATCGCGGAGTGAACGGAAAGTCCGTTAGCGAAACACTGCGTTAAAAGTTGCAATTGTCTGTCGCGCAGCCTCGTCGGAGTCCGGAATCGGAAATGCTTCCGCTGAAACGAAGCCATCGTATCCGATGTCATCGAGTGCCTGAGCAATGGGAGCATAGTCCATATGACCCCGACCAGCGGCCTGACGATTCGAGTCCACGAAATGAACATGTCCCACGTACGGACCAGCCCTTCGCATACCGTCTGAGATGTTGCTTTCTTCAATATTCATATGAAACAGGTCAGCCAGCAGCACCACATTGTCAGTCGACAGAGGGGCCAGTAATTCCACACCCTGCTCCATCGTCATCGCCAGATTTGTTTCGTAGCGATTCAGCGGCTCATAGATTAATGTCACTCCCTGTTTTTCCGCGTGGTTGCCCAGTATTTCCAGACTGTCACTTAATTGGTGCGTTGCGGTCGTCTGATCCGTCTCGGCATCCCAGCGTCCCTGCATGGATCCGATGATTGCCGGTGCGCCGAAGGGAGCCCCTGCATCGATCATACGTAGAATGAAATCCAGAGCATTTGTGCGTCGAGTCGCATCGGGATCACAAAGATGCAGGCCATGGACCAGCATGCCAGCTCCGGTACCGACCGCCGCCAGCCTCAGATCGTACTCCTTTAACAGTGCTGCCAGCGGAAGTGCCTTGATCGCTTCGGCCGATGGTGCAAAGACCTCCACCGCGTCGAAACCCAATTCGGACGCCTTCCGGCAGCCGGCAACAACATCGTCATGAAAAACAAAGGGCCCGTTGCGAGCCTGTTCGACGATACTGATTGTGACAGCAGATTTGATCATAAGCTGCGATACCTCTATCCGTTCCGCAAACGAATATCGACACTGGCACTGTGAGCTGTGAGGCCTTCTTTTTCTGCCATCAGCCGAACGTGGCTGGCATCTCCACTCAGTGACCGTTCGTCATATCGGATCACTGAACTGCGCTTCAGAAAATCGGTCGACGTCAATCCATTGAAAAACCGCGCAGTCCCTCCCGTGGGTAAGACGTGCGACGGTCCGGCAACGTAATCCCCCAGAGCTACGGGGCTGAAGTGGCCCATGAATATGGCGCCGGCATTTTGGATGCGTGACAACATTGTCTCCGGTTCCGACATGGAAATATGCAGATGCTCCGGAGCCAGTTCATCAGTGAGTCGGGCAGCTTCCGATTCGTCCGTCGCCAAGATCAAAGCACCGTAATCCAGCAGGCTGATGCGAGCAAGGTCTCCCCTCGGCAGTCGATGCAACTGCACATCCAATTCCAATTGAACCTGTTCAATCAGGGGTTCGTACCACGTGATCAGGATGCCAGAACCGGGGCTGTGTTCTGCCTGAGAAATTAAGTCGGCTGCGACAAAAGCCGGATCAGCAGTTTCGTCTGCTAGTACGATGACCTCACTGGGGCCGGCAATGCTGTCGATATCCACCTCACCAAAAACATGTTGCTTGGCCAGGGCAACAAACAGGTTGCCCGGTCCAACAATTTTGTCAACGCGAGGTATTCTTTCGACACCGTAGGCCAGTGCGGCTACCGCCTGAGCACCTCCAATTCGATAGACCTCTGTGACTCCAGTTACATGGCAGGTTGCCAGTATGTCTGTATTCCACGCTCCGAATTCTGTGGGTGGGACGACGACCGCAATTTCTTTGACACCTGCTGTGATGGCGGGAACTGCCGTCATCAAGACAGTCGATGGATAAGCCGCCGCACCTCCGGGCACACAGATCCCAACTCGCTTCATTGGCAGATGCCGCTGACGAAGCAAAACCGTGCCTCCATTGAGGTCCCGCCGAATCTCGGCGTCCTGTGGCACCACGGCCGACTGGAACTCAATGATGTTGTCGCGGATGGTCCGAATTGTTGCGAGGAACTGCGGATCAGAAGCCTCAACTGCCCGCTCAAAGTCTTCCGGAGGCACTCGAATGGTGTCAGCAGTCAGGTCGCTTTTGTCCAGGCGTGATGTGTAGTCCAGGACCGCTGAGAGACCCAGTTCCTGAACGTCACGACAAATACGCTGCACAACTGCACGTGGGCTAAGTTCTTGACCGAACAATTCGATGGTCCGCTGACGACTGGCTTCGGAAACAATATCACCCTGCGGGCTGAGTTTGTCTCGCAGCGAACGAAACAGTTTGCCCGCGTCATCACAACGACAGTCAATGGTCGGGATGGGAAACAGTGACTCAGATGGACTTGTCATGAGCAGGAAACGCTGTCAACTAAGGAACCGGTGATCGAGTCTGAAAATACGGAAACCGTGTCACAGAGCGAAATCTGTTCCAGATTTGCACAGACAGCAGGCTGTCAGGCGCCCGCCGCGGGTGCGCTAATGGTAAGTTGAGTTGCCCAAAACCCCACGCAGGGCTGTTCGGCTGTTCCACATTCAATACCACCCGGAATACGCCGCCGCGACCACGCTGGTGATTGAAGCCGGCAAACCATGGATGTACAGTCACTCAAAGCCATTTTCACTCTGAAATTGGACGTTTCCGACTGCGAAATCCGGTCAACCACAGCCTTCCCAGAGCCATACCATCCATGATTGATCTGCTCAGCGACACCAGCACTCGTCCAACCCCTGGTATGAGACAGGCGATTGCTTCTGCGGAAGTTGGTGACGACATGAGGGGTGAGGACCCTTCAGTCAACCATCTGGAATCGATGGTAGCTGAAATGCTGGGAAAAGAAGCCGCTGTATTTGCCTGTTCCGGGACCCAGTCCAATCAGATGGGTCTGCGTGTGCATTGTGTTCCCGGGGATGAATTGCTGATCAACTCCACCGGCCACATCGCCGGCTACGAAGGCGGTGCCCCGGCAGCGCTCAGCGGTATCACCGTACGACCCATCACGGCTCCGCATGGTTTCCTGAACGTTCAAGACCTGCAAGGTAAGCCGTCGCCCGATGATCAGCATTTGTGCCGAACTCGACTTATCTGTCTGGAAAACACCAGCAACGCCGGTGGGGGTCGAGTTTATCCGCTGACGCAATTGCAGCGGGTCGCCGAATGGGCATGGTCCAACGACCTCAAGATGCACCTGGACGGTGCAAGATTGTTTAACGCCACCGTCGCCGGTGGCTATTCACCGGAAGACGTTGGCCAGTGCTTCGACACTATTTCAATCTGTTTCAGCAAGGGACTGGGTTGTCCCATGGGCTCAATTCTGGTCGGGTCGAACGCTGAGATCCGCCGGGCACGACGCATTCGAAAGCTCTTTGGAGGAGCACTGCGTCAGACTGGAATCGTCGCAGCTGCTGCTGTCTATGCTCTGGAAAACCATGTGGACCGTTTGCAGGAGGACCATGACAACGCGAAGGAACTGGCCCGCCAACTGTCTGCAGTAGATGGTATTCTTATCAGCCCGGAGGATGTGCAAACGAACCTTGTCTATTTTGAAGTCGCTCAGAATCTGGGGACGGCAGTGCAGCTCGACGATGCGCTTGCGGAGCACGGAATCCGCTTGTGTCCATTCGGCGGTCAACGAATGAGAGTCGTCACCCATCTGGATATCTCTTCAGACGATATCCCGGTCGTTGTCGACGCCATACGTAATGCACTGACGGCCGGCATCAAAGACCGAGAGGATGCGGGCAGCGGCCCGCATCCAAAATGAATTCGAAGATTACACCGAGCCCAATTGGTTCGTAATTCTGCAAAATTTTCTGACTCCTTCGGGAACGTCTCCGGAAAACAAGTGGCGACGGGGATCATTGGCGGACAACCAGTGGACCGATCCCCCGCCCCGGCCTACGATGCGACTGCACCCATGAAACTGCATCTCCGCCTCGCCAGAATGGATCGTCATGGCGGACTCAGACAAGTCATCTCAATCCCCTGAGTCACCGTGTCCCGTGACTTCCGGTGACGGTGACGCCGGACCACAACCTAGTGTGGACAGAATTGACCGCCAGCAAGAACCTCCAGCCGACGGACGTTCTGCTGAAACGCGGGTAACGAATGAATCTTCTGAATTACGCAAAGAACGCCTCCGCCGCATTCGGGAGGATGTGAGCAGTGGCCGCTATGACGTGGATGAATTCCTGAAACAAGCCCTTAAAAACCTGCTCAAACGTATTTCCAGCAACACCGAATAACGGAAATCCGAGTTGATTGTCGAAGCACCCTTTGCAAGGTCGAGCGGGGCTGCAAGACTGGAAGCCAAGTCCGAAGATCAGAGACCGAAGTACACAATTGAACCGGGTGCGTTGTAGTTTCAGAAGAAGGCAGCGAAGTGAAAGATCTGGCACCAGAAAATGTTTCAGCTGCTCCCACAGAAAAATTTCGGGAATACCTGGAAACTCGAGGCAAGCGGCTGACTCAGGAACGCGCCATCATTGTGCGCGAAATCTTCGCGGACCACGAACATTTTGAAACGGATGAAATCGTGGCGCGATTGACGAAACAGCGTACTGACGGTGCCCGTGTCAGTCGTGCAACGATTTACCGCACAATTGGCCATTTGGAAGATGCTGGACTGATTCGTAAGGTCGCTCGATCGAATGACCGTGAGGTCTACGAACACGACTATGGCTATCCCCAGCACGATCATTTCATTTGTGGAAAATGCAGCTCTCTGATTGAATTCCGTAATGAGCAGATTTCACAGATTCTTGAAACCATCGCGGCCGATTACAGCTTCCGCATGACGGCGCATCGCCTGGAAGTCCACGGAATCTGTGAACATTGTGCCCGCCCACCATCGCGCCGTCATCGCAAACTGGACATGATTTGATTCGCTTTACCGGCGCATCGTATCCGTGGGCATCGCCAGAAACATTCGCAGGCCGCCCAGCAGGATGGCCAAGGCTGCGAGCGCTCCGCCGACAAGTCCCAGAACGGACGGCCAGTGGCTGAACACGTCACGAATCAGCAGCGGCTCGGCCCAGATCCATCGCCATGTGCACAACACAATGACTGCGGAAACTGCAAGATAAGGACCAAAGGCCACAAAAGACCGGCCAGCGGTGACGCGTACCACTAAACCAACCACGATAGCTGTTACCGGAGCGATCGTGATGGCACACAATGCTGGTTGCCAGCCTATAAACGCACCAATCATAGCCATCAGTGCGACGTCTCCGAATCCCATTGCCGCCTGACCCAGAATCCCGCTGGAGATGATACGTACAAACCAAACGAAACTGGCGCCTCCGATCATCCCCGCGAGACTCCACGCCAGACCGTGCAAATGTTGGTGATGCTTAATCCAGTCCGGCAGATAAGGTCCCTGCATCCCGGGAATCTGAGCATCCCAGTTTACCCAGATATGGATAATTTGCAGGTCTCCGGAAACCGTCGCTCCTATGACTGCGATGAGAACCCCGACGATGATCACTTCGTCAGGGATCACATAGTCCAGCAAATCCGTCAGCGTTGCCACGGTCAAAAGAAAAAGGAACGCTAAGTGAAACGGCATTCTCAACAGGTGCATTTCAGTCGCCGGTTGCACTTCTGCCACATACTGACAGTCCTGCACCGTCAAGAGCCACGCGTATCCAGCAAATACGGACGTTAGCACCAATGAGGATGCAAGTGGCCAGCAGGCTGACCAGCGATTGCCGCATTGGCCACAGCGAATGACACCTAAGCCGCACCATCGTTGCATCGCAGTACAGGCGGTCTGACACTGCAAACAGCAAGCGAGATTCGTTGACCGTATGTCGTACAGCACCTGAGCCGCCCATCCGGCGGCCAGTCGACCCAGGACAGCGCCAACGATGATTACAGCTATCAGAGTGAAAGACATAGCAGAAGGAATGATCGCAGAGTTCTGCGGACCGAAAGATGGTGTGTTGGACGGCCCGTCTGAAGGCCCTGGCTGATACCGAGCCACACGTCGAAGCATACACCACAGCCATCCCCATGCCGGAATGCTGTACGCCTTCAATACGCAGTGATTCAGGTTCCCATTCGCAGTGTAGAAAACGAAGCAGGCGGCGTCTCGTCTTGCCGATACTCTGAACGTTTCCCGGACCGTAAACGCGGTTCTGTCGGTTTGATGGGCAGGATGCCTGTTGATTAGGCGGACAACGACGACCTAGCCCGCAAATTTCGGTGAATTCCCAATGGCACGCTTCTTGCCTTGGGACCGAGCATAGGCAAATTCCGGCGCGGTGGCAGGTCGTGTGAAGCTGTCAACGTTTCTTGTGTTTAGCACGCTGTTCGTCGTCATCTGTCGTCCCATTACCGGTTCATGGAAATGGGGCGTTGAATGGCCTGATCATCGCGGTTTCTGCGACTACGCCGGCTCGACGCTGATGTACATCGGTCGGTGGCTTGGCTGTTGGGTGCGCGGAAAGGGAAATACGCTGATGGAAAGCCTTTGGCCATGCCGGCCAGCAACCTGCCATTGGTTTCTATTGGTGTAATTTTGCTGTGGTTTGGATGGTTCCGTTTCAACGGCGGCTCCGTGTTGAATGCCGGTCCGGGCATGGTCTCGCCGGTACCGGGGATCTCTGCGGCCGCAGCGCTCACATCCTGGGTGCATGGTGGCAAACCGGACCTCAGTTTGGTGTTGAACGGGATTCCTGATCGGCATTATGGCAGGTGTGGAACCAGACGTCCGGACTGGATGCGATTCTGATTGGATTGATTGCCGGTATATTGATCTATTTTGCCGTGCTTTTCTTCGACGAAGTCCTCAAGGTCGATGACCCCGTGGGCGCAATCAGTGTACACCTCGTTTGTGGAATCTGGGGCACGCTCGCCGTCGGAATCTTCGGTTCAATGTCTCGTGGTGAGCAGCTCATGCATCAGCTCACGGGAATCATCACGATTGGTGCCTTTACTGTAGTCTTCTGGCTTGTCGTCGCTTACACGCTGAATTGGACCATAGGATTACCTGTCAGTACCGAAGATGAAGAATTCGGGCTGCACATCGGTGAGCATGGAATGGAATCCTACGCGCTCAGCCCAACACGAATGTAGTCAGCCTTTGTCTTTGCAAGACGCTCGAAACCGTGGAGAGCTCGGACAAACTGATCGGACTCTCCACTTTTGTCTTACGCATCAACAATTTGACAGGCGATTCAAGACAAACATGACTTGATCCGGATCAGCCGCCGCACTCGTCCAACCCTACAGCATCCATATGAGAAAGCTGATCATGAAGAAAATTGAATCTGTTGTACGTCACTACAAGCTGGAAGAAATCAAGTCGGCACTCACATCCGTCGGAGTTCTTGGCATGACCGTTTGCGAAGTCAGAGGCTTCGGACGCCAGCGTGGCCACAAGGAAAGCTACCAAGGTGCAGAGTACACTTATGCCCAAGGTGAATGTCGAAGTTGTCGTCGAAGACAACAAGTGTGAAGAAACGATCGGCGTTATCTGCGAATCAGATCGGAGACGGCAAGGTCTTCGTCTCATCGCTCGAACAGGTTGTTCGAATACGAACCGGAGAAACAGGTGAGGAGGCCATTTGAACAGCCAGACGACGTATATCGGGAAACCGTTGCCGCTGGTGTGCTTCTAACCCATACGAAGCAGGACGGAACTGTTCGTTGAACTAGTCGCCAGGTTGCAAAAAGGCCGACAGGATTTCGTGTCGGCCTTGATTTGTTTTCTCAGCTGCCGGATCTGTTAATCAACGGCAACAAACGGCAGCAGACCAATGAAGCGAGCCCGTACCACCGCCGTTCGAACAGCCCGTTGATAAATTGCTGATGTCCCGGTACGCCGTCGAGGCAAAATACGACCTTCACGATCAGTGAGCGTTCGCAGAGTTTTCAGGTCTTTGTAGTCCACATAAACCGGACGCGGGACAACACCCTTCGGACAGAACGGGCATTCCATCTTCTTTTTTTTGAGACGAGCGCGACGTTTGCGAAGCTTTTTGAGATCAGCTTTTGAGATGGTAGGCATCGAGCGGAACCGGTTTCTCGCAGCGTTTCACTGCGGCGAATGAGCAGAATCGGGCTCAGAATTCCCTGTAAAGCCAGCTGAAATCAATGCTTACAGCCGACCGCCCGTCGGACAGGCAATGCTCTGGCATGCCTGCAGGGAAACGATCAAAACATTGTAATCGGCCACACCACGTGAGCAACTGCAAACGCGTTCTCTGCCGCCGGTTTTGTCTCTACACCTCAAATAGTCGGGCACCAAAGCGTTGTCGATGCTGCCGACATCGAGGAATATCGGCCACCTCTTTGAGCGGGGACTTTTCAAAACCTAAGCTGGGTTGCTCAGGAACCCCCGTTTTCTCCTTGATTATTTTGCTCACGCACACGGGTATTCCTGTTTCTGCAAGGCGAGGCTGGCAGCGTCGCTTACTAATGCTTTTTCAGTCGTCAATTGATGGAAACGCTGGACCGTGAGTGGCTGGGCAGAGCGCTGCCAACACTCAGTTTCGTCGTCTGGGGGGCCTTCGGTCGGTCCAGCCATCACCCATCAATATGTGACGACCAAATATCTTCACTGCTCGTCGATTTGCGTGAACAAAGCCTTCTGCACTACTCCCGATGAAAACGACGGCCTTTAAGTTCAAACCGGGGCAAAACACCAGGTTCGGTCAGCTGGACGGCACACCCAAATCCCAGTCTCAGCCGCAAGGCCTCCTTCACACGGTCCAGGAGATCCGCCGAATGAGTGGAAACGGGTTCCACGGTGATGCTGAGTTCGTACATGGAACGAACTGTCAAAACATCAATACGAAACTCGGCGACGTCGTCAATCTCACGCAGGACCGCTTCAACGCTGGAAGGAAACACATTGTTACCACGAACCGTTACCATGTCATCGGAACGTCCCAGGATACCATGATCCAGCCACAACAACTCGCGACCCGTCGTATCTTTCTCCGTGGATGCTCGCACTAAATCCCGAGTGCGATAGCGAATGAGTGGTGACCCCACGCGGCCCAGATTCGTAATCAACAGCTCACCCACGTCCCCTGCCGGTACAGGTTCCAGCGTCTCCGGATCAACAATCTCTGCAATAACTTCTGTTTCCAGCAGATACATCCCGCCACAACGGTCGGCGGCTTCGGTTCCGAGTGATCCTAGCTCTGTCATGCCCCAGTGATCAATGACTCGGGCATCCCATGCCTGCTCAATGCGCCTGCGAGTCGCCGGAATAGCTCCACCAGGTTCACCGGCCACCACCAGCATCCGCACCGATGATTCCTGGAGATCAATATCGCTCTGATCCGCAACTTCCGCCATCCGCAGAGCATAGGTGGGAGTGCAACACACCACTGTCGCTTCATTCTCGATCATCGCCTGCAGACGAATCTCGGTTGTCATGCCACCACCGGCGACACAGAAATTACCGATTCGCCCTGCCCCCTCGAATGCCGCCCAAAACCCAATAAACGGCCCAAACGAAAACGGAAAGAAGAACCGGTCAGCCGAATTCACACCGGCCAGCAGATAAATCTGTCGCCAGCATTCCATGATCCAGTCCCAACTGGCCTCTGTGTCCAGCCAGCGCATTGGCCGCCCCGTTGTTCCTGATGTCTGGTGGACGCGGCGATACATCGTCCAAGGATACGTCAGGTTCGCTCCATACGGTGGCTGTTCGGCCTGATCGTGAACAAGTTCCTGTTTGAGGGTCGTAGGCAGTACTCGTAGATCTTCCGGACGGTCGATGGACGAAACATCGATGTCGGCAAATTTGGAGGCATAAAACTGATTGCGAGGGATGATTTCCGCGAACATTTCCCGTAATCGCCGCGACTGGATTTCGCGAATCAATTCTCGACTGTTCCAAATGTCATCAATTGACATGTTCACACTGTCATCCTGCTGTCGTCCTGAATCTGTTGGCGATCGGCTGCGCATGCTGGACTGCGGCCGAAATAATTCTGCATCAACGAAGTATTTGCACGATCTGACGACGCCCGTGTTCTCGCATCTCGACACTCCCGGGCGTCAGGGCATTTTTGTACTACTTGAGCAAATAACGATTCGCGACTGTGATGCCGGAAAGCATGGCGCCGACAATGCCCAGGAAACCTTGATCAGTACCACAGAGGTACAGGTTGTCAACAGATGTCTGGCCATCAATGAACTTGCTTGGGGCTCCGTAGACACAGCCGTTGTCATGACCGGTAAATCGACGAATCGTACGCGGAGTGAACACGTCAGAATCGAGGACATACGGCCGGAAGTCAGGGATGTGGTTCATCGCCGCCTCAATGATACGGTCGTTCCATAACATTTTGCGCTGATGGTAGTCTTCGTCCGACAGTGAAATCCAGTAGTCCGGATCCGCGAGCGCCGTAATACGAACCCGACCGTCTTCCAGCGGTCGCGAATAGTCAAAGTTGTTCGGGGAACAAATGATGCCGCTGCGCAAATCGACAGGTGCATCGGGACACTCGTAATGAAACCTGTCAGCGTCGTTAAAGAAAACAATCGTTTCATTGTGACCCAGATCAGAAGGCTCACGATCGAGAACTGAGATCGATTCGACAAACGAAATGTTGCCCGGTTGGGGACGCTGTCTCGGTTGAGTCGGGTCTACCATTCTCATGGTTTCGGCGGCTCCGGCCGACGACAGGATACTGCCGGCTTCGATTTCAGTACCGTCGTCCAGGATCACAGAACTGGCTTGCCCATTACACTGCACAATTTCCTGTACGCCTGTCCTGAGCTTTAAATGCCCTCCGAGCGCCTTGAAGTGCCGCACGAGCCTTTTGAGTATCCTGCGGACGCCGTCGAACGGGCGCCCAAATCCTTCGTAAAAGATACTTTTGAACATAATCACGAACTGGCTGAAGTCCATGTCACTCGGCGTGGCACTGCCGTAGAACATCAGCGGGCAGAACAGCATGTCAATCAGCAGAGGGTCGCTGATGTGTTCGTTAAGAACCTGGCGAGCCGATACAGACTTACGATTCAGATCGAGCGCGTCGTGGTCGTTGATCTTCTGCAGCAGGCGGCGAAATCCGTCGATCTGCCTTGGGAACGCCTCGTTGATGCCGTTCAGCAGGCAGTTGAAGTCATTGGTGAAATTCAACACACAGCCCGGAAATGCAACTTTGGATTGAAGTTGTGGCCGAAGGTCAAAGTCCTCCCACCGCATTCTCAGCTGTCGGAGCAATTTGCTGAGTGGGCCGACTTTAGTGCCCGGTTCGGCGTAGTTGGTGATGGCGTGCAGGCCAACGTCGTAGTTCCGATTGCGCAGCCGGTAAAATGAATTGAGACCGCCAATTGTGGTGTGGCGTTCAAGGATACAGACGCTCTTTTCGAAGTAGGCCAGTCGCACTCCGGCAGAGAGGCCCGACATTCCAGCACCGATGATGACAGTATCATATTTCACCGGCAGATGTCCCTTTTCCCTTTTGTGATTCCTGATGAGGGTGGAGTGCAGCTGACCAAGCCCTGGATCCGCCTATTGGGCACCTTCTCTCCCAAGGGAGAAAGGAACACGAACTGAACGAGCAAACCAGCACTGATTCCGGCTCGGACCTCGCGGTTTGAGCAATGCGTCGGACAACCCTCAGCCGGCGACGGACACGTCTTTAAGCCGAGGTTCCAGATAGGCGACCGTAGTGGTCATGGTCGTCAGGTGTCCATAATCTTTTTCATCGATCTGAATTCGATACGCTCTGCGCAACTCCAATACGATATCAAGGAAATCCATGCTGTCGAGCTCCATCTGTTCGCGGAACGCCACAGCATCATCGAGATCGGACAGATCTTCATCCGGAGCAATCCGCTCCAGAATTTCCAGAACGACTTGTCGGATCTCCTCACCCGTCATCAATCGATCCCCTGCATGTGCATCCACCGTGGAGTGACCATCACTAATTCTGGCGTAGTTTAGCCATCGAATTTTTTCACGATCAAAACGGAGTTGATTCCCAGCATTCCAAAGGAGTTGTTCACAATATGCTGAACCGACCTCAGGTCACACGGTTCATTGACCACCAGATGACTGACTTGGCAACGCTGGTCGGGAGAATCCAAGTTGATTGTAGCGTGGACCACTCCATCGTCAAACGACGGCAAATTCCCCAAAAGCTCCAAAGCGCCCGCAGCCCCCATCGCATGACCGATGAAACTCTTCGTGTTGTTTACGACGGCATTGGTTTCGCCGAAAACCAACTGCAATGCGGCTGCTTCTCCGATATCACCCTGTTCCGTCGCCGTGGCATGACTGCTCACGAGGTCGACATCATGCGGTGTGATTCCCGCTCGTGAAAGCGCCAGCCCCATGCATTCCGCCTGTCTCTTAAAATTAGGCAGCACGAAATCACTCGCATCGGAATTCATCGCGTGGCCGATGATCTCTCCATAAATCGTGGCTCCACGTTTCAGTGCATCCGGGAGGCGTTCCAGGGTGCAGATGCCGCCACCTTCGGCCACCACGATACCATTACGTGCGCTATCAAACGGCCGACTGGCTTTCGTGGGGTCTTCGTGAGCCGCCAGTGCTCCCTGGCTCTGAAAACTGGCGAAGATCCCGAATGTGTGGATGCTCTCCGAAACTCCACCTGCAACGGCAACATCGACTTCTTCCAGCTTGAGCATCTGCAGACCGTGAATAAATCCCGCATTTCCCGCAGCACACGCTGCGCCTACCGTTAAATGAGGCCCGGTAATCCGCAGGTTGAGGGTGACTTCTCCGGCCGGATTATTCGCAACGGTCCGAGGGTTATGGTGATGAGACCAGACTTTGGTGTCGTAGTCGAACTGCGATATCTCATAGATCTCATTTTCCGTTTCGACATTGCCGTGTTCCGTAATCCCGAGGTACACACCGACACGGCTTTTCTCCACAGTTTCCCAGTCCAGACCTGAGTCCCGAATGGCTTCGTTGGCACAATAGACTGCGACGGAACCCGCACGCGTGCCTCGGCGAACATCTCTGCGCGTCTGGTAGCGCAGCTCATCAAAATTGCAAACACCTGCCAGCACGGGTGGCATGTAGCGAGTTTCGTAATTCACAACACCCGATTTTCCATCCAGCAGATTCTGCCGGTATTCGGCCAGACTGTTTCCATTGGGTGCTGCGAGCCCAATTCCAGTGATGACGATGCGGTCGTTCAGGGCCACAAGACAGTCTCGGGAAGTAACGGACGGAACAGGCCGGACCTTGGGGGTGGGCCGGATGAGTCAAAGCGCCGCAGAGTACCCGTGGGGCACCGCCGTGGCAAGTTTCCGCCGAACCGACCGACATCTGAGAGTTCGTCGTCGGACGGCCAATGCCACCGGTTGCTGTCGCTTTTAGCAGTTTCCGGTGGCGACGGTTAGACGGAAAAAGTCCAGGACCGTGTCGCCGCAGCGTTTGACAGACTCAGGATGACATTCGAGAAGGTACTGCCGGATTAAGTGGCATGGTGAACGCAAGTACTGTCCATGGACCAAT
>CAUZPL010000097.1:0-22233 GCA_963581585.1 Planctomycetota bacterium | reverse complement strand
GTTCCCATTCTGTCAGCGTTTACAGGGACTCACAGCGAATATCACACTCCTCGCGACACTCCGGAAAAACTGAACTACGAAGGCATATCGGAAGTGGCACAGTTCATGGGGCAGGTCTGCCGGGAACTCGTGACGCGGGACAGGATGCCGGTTTATGTTGCTCAGACAGAACCGGACAAAGGACAGCGGCGAGCCAGTCTGCGGGCCTGGCTGGGTTCGATTCCCGACTACGCGGGCTCGGATGTCAAGGGCGTGCTGCTTTCGGGTGTCGCGAAAGGTGGTCCGTGCGACAAAGCCGGTGTGCGTGGCGGAGATGTGATTGTTGGCCTGGCGGGTAAGAAAATTGAGAACATCTATGACTACACGTATGCCATTGAGGCACTTAAGATCGGCCAGGAGATTGAGATCATCGTTCAGCGAAAGAATCGTAACATCCAGCTCAAATTGACTCCGGGATCGCGAGAGTAAACCATTGATTCAATCGACCTGTGTGAATGACGTCACCGGAGAACGTTCCACTGAATCAAACCCGGAACAAGGTCTGCAAAACTTTATAAAACGGCAATTTCCTGTCGTGTCCGGAGACTGTGAGTTTGGGTCCGGCGTCTGGAATCACCGGTTGAGTGGCGATGTCCAATCGGCCTGTCGACAGTTCGACCAGAGTCCAAAGGTGAATCATTGATTAAAACTGCCCGCTTGCTTGAGACGTTCCTGACCATCCTTCGCATGAACAGTTTCCATCCGGACGAAGCGCAGATCATGGAGATGCTTTCCGGAAAGCTGAAGAGTGTCGGAATGATGGTCACACAGGACCGGACTCACAATCTTTTGGCCTTCTGGCCCGGCACAGTGGATGTCGCTGATGCGGACCCGGTACTGTTGTGCGCGCACGTGGACACGGTCAGACCCACCATGGGCATGGAGCCGGTCCTGCGCGATGGCTCGATCTTTTCGGACGGTTCCAGCGTGCTGGGTGCTGATGACAAGGCCGCTGTCGCGGCGATCGTCGAAGCGGCTGAAGCGATCTCGGAAGCATCGGTCTCACATCCGCCGGTCGAGGTACTGTTCACGGTTGGTGAAGACGTTGGACACATCGGCTCCAAAGCCTTCGACGTGGCACCGGTGCGATCGAAACTGGCATTTATACCGGATTCCGGCGGCCCTGTCGGCCAGATCATTCTGGGTTCGCCCTGGGCGCAAAACGTGCAGGTTTCATTTCACGGTCGAGCCGCCCATGCGGGCATCGAGCCCGAAAACGGACGGAATGCTCTGGGGATGGTGGCACGAGCAATCGATGGCCTGCCCTGGGGCCGGCTCGACGAAGATTCAACGTCCAACGTCGGCGTCGTGACCGGCGGCGAGGCCGCTAATATTGTCGCTCCACACGCTCAGATGGTCTTTCAGGTTCGGAGCATCGACAAAGGCAAGTATCAGCAATACGTTGATGATGTGCTGCGGGCCTGCAACCGCGCCGTGACGGAGCTCGATGGGCGCGTCGAGCATGAGATACTCAGCGGTATGAGTGGCTTTCGTTTCACGAAATCCGATACGATTGTCGAGCGAGCCGCGTCAGCCATCCGGGCCACAGGTCTTGAGCCGTCGTACGCCGTTTCCTGCGGTGGCAGCGATGCCAACGAACTGAATGCCAAAGGGCTGACCACGGTGGTGCTGTCTGTCGGGTACGAAGATATTCACAGCGTCGAGGAATCCATGCCCATCGAAGAGCTGAACCGTCTTGCCGATGTTTGTGCTGCTCTTATGCTGGGTAAGTAGTGGACAGGAACCATGACAACACACGTTGAATACCTCAAAGAGCATGTGCTGTACGACAATCCCATTCCTCTGGCACGCAGTCGACATGGGTTCTTTCCATCACTGATTCAGCTGCCCACGGGCGAGCTGCTGGCCATGGTTGCGATCGGGGAAGCGTTTGAGTCAGCCGATATGACAACGTATGTGCTGCGCTCCGGCGATCGTGGCCGGTCGTGGCACCTGCAGGGGCCTGTTTACGACAAGTCTGTCGACAAGTCTGTCGACAGTGTGCCGACCAGCGACTATCTGAAACTGCTGCGGCTGAACAACGGGTCACTGATCGCCCTGGGATATCGGTTCAACCGACTCGATTCCGACCAGTCAATTTCCGGGCTGGAATCCGGTGGCGTTTTGTCCGGAGACAACATCGTCTCGTTCTCCAGTGATGACGGTCGTACCTGGAGTGTCCCACAGGTGATTTCCCGCAGCAGGCCCGAATTGCTGGAAATACCCCACAGCCCCGTTCAGCTTCGATCTGGTGATATCGTGGCCTCGGCAGGCCTGTTCATAATGGAAGATGGTTCGAACCCCAGTGGCCAGTTTGGTGTCATTGCCAGAAGTACCGACAACGGCAGAACCTGGAACGACAGCAGCCGATTCTATGAGTCGCCGGACAAGTCGATTTGTGCATATGAATCCGGTATCTGTCAAATGGACGACGGTCGGCTGGTGAGCATTTGCTGGGCTTTCGAAATTCATGCGGGCAGAGACCACCCCAACCATGTCACCGTCTCACATGACGACGGATACAGCTGGTCCGCGCCCATCGACACCGGTCACAAGGCTCAGTCACCGAATATCATTTCTTTGGGTGGTGAGCGTCTGGTGAGTATCCATTGTCACCGCGGCGAAGAGGTGGGACTGGTTGTTCGGGTCGTCGATTTTTCGCACGATCAGTGGAACGTCGTTACAGAAAAGACCATCTGGGGGACTCATCTCGGCCAGCAGGTTCAGGACGGTCAGAAGTTCCGTGAGATGATGAAACATATTCGTTTCGGCAACCCTTCGATGTTACTTCTTGATAATGATGAGATCCTCGTTGCGCACTGGGTCATTGAGAACGGTCAGGGACGGATCCTGTCACACCGTTTATGCCTTGTTGACTGAGGCAGTACGGGATCTGTTCCAGGGGCTGGTATTTCAGCAAGCCCGTTTTCGGTCATGGAGCCGGTGAAATGCGAAAACTGAATTCAGGCGTCCTGGTATGTCTGTTCCTGACCGGGATTATGGTCGATGCCGAATCGGCGGAGCGCGCAGGTTCCGGGGGCTGGCCCCAGTTCCTCGGTCCGAACCGGAACGGTGTTTCGCGTGAAACCGGCATGAACTTTGACTGGATTGCCGTTCCGCCGCCGGTTGTCTGGAAGAAAAAATCCGGAGCCGGATACAGTTCGGTGGCTGTTGCCCGAGACCGTGTTTTCGTTGGCGCTCAGCAGGATGGGAGTGATCTGGTCCTGTGTTTTGATGCTGCCACAGGCGGGATCCTATGGTCACATCGTATTGCAGACGGATACATAGATGTCCAGAAGCAGGGCCCCGGGCCCCGGGCGACGCCGACCTGGCATGACGGCAGAGTGTATTGCCTCGGTCCAGGCGGCGACTTGATGTGTCTGCAGGAGGAGGATGGCGGTGAAATCTGGCGTACCAACGTGTATATCGCATGTGATGTTCCCAACCCTGCGGGAGAGAACCTGTATTGGGGGATGAGCACCTCCCCACTGGTCATCGATGAACTAGTGGTGTGCCAGCCCGGGGGTGACCAGGACAATTCAATCGCAGCATTCGACCTGCAGTCCGGTAAAAAGGTCTGGACATCCGGCAGTGACTATCGCTCGTACGGGTCGCCGGTTCTCGCCAGGATCGGTGGTCAGCGGCAGATCATTTGTTACGCGGGAGACGCGGTACTTGGCCTGACCCCGGAGGGTACCGCACTCTGGCGATACGAGCACCGGAACCAACACAAATGCAACTGTGCGACGCCGGTCGTTTTGGGTGATCGCGTCTTCGTGTCCACGGCCTACGGGGGTGGTTCGTCGCTGATCGAACTGACCAGTCGTGGCGGAACGTGGCGCGTCGAGGAACAGTGGAACAGCCGACAGCTGCAAACGCTGTTTGCCACGGGGATCGTGGTCGGCGATCATATATACGGCTGCCATGGTGATTTGAAAGTCTGCACGCTGCGGTGCGCAGAATTGTCCACAGGCAAACTGAAATGGGTGAGCCGGGTTCCAGGCCGCTGCTCAATGATCGCTGTGGATGGGCACCTTATATGCCTCAGTGAAGACGGAGTGGTGCGTGTCGTCAAAGCCAGTCCTGAGCAGTACATCGAACGCGGTGTGATTCGTGGACAACTGGGCGACAAAGCATGGAGTACCCCGGCTCTGGCCGATGGACGATTATATCTGCGAGATCACAAGCACCTGGTTTGTATCGATCTTCGACGACCGGACCGCAGATAGCTGCAGTTCGACAAACCAGAAAGATCTCTCGACCATTGTGTCCGGGTTTCGCCCGGGACTTGTCTCTTTTGTCTGCCGGAAAGTATTTGAACATCGCTGACCGGAAAACCTGAACCTGTCCGACTTCCGGGTGAGCGTCCGCCTGTGAATCGGAACCGGATGTGAAACCTGGGTGATTTGATCTCTGGTAACACTTCCGAATCACAGGCTTTAACTTTTCCAGCACTAGCCGATCGCCATGTCGGGCTCTTCACGTGTGATGAATTCAAGCATTGCCGGGCGGCCTTCGCGCGTGGCAGCGATGCCGCGACTCAGCGCCGGGATAATGTCGGCCGGCTGGTCGATTCGTTCTGAGTATGCTCCCAGCCCGCGGGCTACTTCCGAGTAATTGCCGGAGAGGTATTTCGTTCCGAAACGCTCGCACGCTTTGGGGATGTACTGCTCATAGTTGCCCATTGCGGAATTGTTGAGCAACATTGTCAGGATGGGAATTTTCTCACGAACGGCGGTCTCGATATCCATACCGACCATTCCGAATGCGGCGTCACCGAGAAAATTGACGACCAGTTTCTCCGGATAGGCGAGTTTGGCCCCCATCGAAACACCCAACGAAAAACCAAGCTGAGTCGAATGTCCCCAGCCGATGTAGCCTCGTGGATTGACGGATTCGTACAGCGGAACGAGTTGGTCGCGCGGGTTACCTGAATCGTGTGTCACGATTGTCTCAGCCGGATCGACACTTTTTATGAAGTCTCCAATCACGCGATACGGATTGATGGGTAATTCGTCGGAGTTGATCTTCGGCTCCCAGCGAGCTTTCCATTCCCGACGGACGTCTTCGACATGAGCCTCAACTTCGGCTCGAGCAGTCGAGCGGGATTCGCTGCCGATTTCGTCGAGCAGTTGTTCAAGAACAAGTTTTGCATCACCGAGAATTGGCACATCTGCAACATAGTCCTTATTCAGGTCACGCGCGTCGACAGTTGCATGGATGATTCTCCTGTGCGCCGGAACTACGGGTGCGAAGGTTGTGCGTGTCAGGCTGGCTCCGACTGCAAAGATGGTGTCACACCGTTCAAGATAGTCGTTGACCATCGCGGTCCGACTGTACGAACCGGTTCCCAGGGACAGCGGATGTCGCTCGTTAAATGCACTTTTACCCAGCAGAGTGGTCATCACTGGCACACCCAGCCGTTCGGCCAGTTGAGTCAGTTCATCCGTTGCGTTGGCGTAGAGAACGCCCTGCCCCGCCCAGATCATGGGTCGCTCTGCTGACAATAACAGTTTGGCTGCGTCACGAATTCCCGACGGATCACCCGCCATCCTTGTCCGCGGGACGGATTCGTATTCCAGGGAGTCTGAGAATTCCTCCTTCGCAACG
Source organism: Planctomycetota bacterium (assembly GCA_963581585.1). Classification (GTDB taxonomy): domain Bacteria; phylum Planctomycetota; class Planctomycetia; order Planctomycetales; family Planctomycetaceae; genus S139-18. The sequence goes on along the minus strand of CAUZPL010000097.1, from coordinate 16,584 downwards.
TCGACGGGAACTTCCAGCATCACCGGCCCCGGCCGACCGGTCCGCAGAGCCATAAATGCTCGTCTCATCCGTTGAGGAATGCTCGCCGCCGAGGGAATCATGTCGGCCCATTTTGTGATTGACCTGAAGTTTGGTACCGAATCGAATGTTGGTGGAACTCCGGCGATGTCTCGTCCGGGGTGACCGGGGAGAAACAGAATGGGGCTCGAATCCGTGTGAGCGTGAGCAATTCCCGCGAACGCGTTCTCTGCTCCAGCACTCTGCTGCACCGTCACAACGCCGAGTTGTCGACCATTTGTTACGCGTGAATACCCGTCGGCCATGTTCTCGGCCACGCGTTCCTGTCGCGCCACGATGATGCGGATACCCTCGTCCGCCAATGACTCGATGATCGGCGTGAACGGGAAACAAAAGACCTTGTTGACTCCTTCGGCCTTGAGAATTTTTGCAATGACGTTACTGCCCTGCACGTGATATTCCTTTTGCTGTCAATTCTGCTGATTGTTTCCTGAGGAGCCGCACATTGCAGTCTGCAACGCCGACCATTCAAAACGCAGACAGCATCGTTCTGAGATTCGCATTTGTCCAATTGGTTAATGCAGTTTCCTTGGAAGCCGGACGGAATGACAGTCGACCATCAGGTGTCTTGGGTCAGAATCAAGTGCGTCCGGTTGCCAGGCGGCATTCCAATGTCCATAATTGCAGACGATTTAAGCTTGCGGATACAGGTCTCCAACACAGGAAATCTCAACGATGTCACAGACCTTGCGGCTGGTGTTGTGTTTGTCCTTCGGGGTGGTGTCTCTGCAGTCAGAAGCGGTTGACGTGTCCGTTGAAGATGCGTTGTCTGTGGTCGGAGGCGACCGCGGAATTGTTGCTGTGCTGGGACTGCCATCCGGTGACCCTTCATTTGTCACTCAGCTTGCCGCCGATCGGGAACTGATAATCTACTTTCAGGCGGCAGATCCCGGGCAAGCCCGCGCAGTTCAGCTGGCGGCGGACAAAGCCGGTCTGCTCGGACGGAGCGTGTTCGTGGATTCCGGTGATCTGCAGTCCATTTACCTTTCGCATAATGTCGCTGACGCCGTGATTGTCGACGAGTCGGTGGCGGACCAGATATGCGATGACGAAGTGCTGCGGGTTCTGAACCCAAATGCCGTTGCTCTGATCGGAAACCGACGGCTAAGCAAACCCGTGCCCGAGGGATCAGACGACTGGAGCCACCCGTACCACGGCCCGGACAACAATCCACAGTCACAGGATAAGCTGGTGCGGGGCAGGTTGCAGACGCAGTTCATCGCAGCTCCCAAATTCAGCCCGATGCCCGAGCAGAGCGTCGTCGGTGGCGGTCGCATTTACAAGGCTATGGGACATATCGCTCACAAAGCCAACCAGAACGAGATGCTCAACACGCTGCTGTGCATCAACGCCTGGAACGGTACCATTCAGTGGAAACGGGCGTTGAGCGAGGGCTTCCTGATCCATCGAAACACAATGGTGGCCGCCAAGGATGCATTGTACATGGGCGACCATCAATCGTGCAAAGTGATCGATCGGGATACGGGAAAGATTCGACGTGAAATCAGGATCCCCTCAGACATCAGTGATGGGCCTGTCTGGAAGTGGATGGGGCTTCAGGGTGACGTTCTGTATGCGCTGGTTGGTAACCTGGAAGTCAAAGTGGAGACCATGCGTTCGAATCGGCCTGGTCTGGGCCACTGGCCATGGGGCATGTGGAAGGGGCATGATTACAGGGATCCACGTACTGCGTTTGGTCATGGGCGTACTCTGGTCGCGATTCACCGGATCAGCGGTGAGATTCTGTGGCACTACCGGGATGAGGAGTTTCTGGACGCTCGAGCAGTCTGCATGAAGAACGGTAAGATCTTCTGCTTTTGTCCCCAGAAGTTTCTGGCCTGTGTCGACGCGAAAAACGGCGAGTTGCTGTGGAAAAACTCGGACAGTAATCTGCTGGAGGCGATCGGCCCCAACCAACGGGCTCAGCATTACACTACGGGTTACGCAACAACCTGTTACATAAAGTGTACGGACAAACATGTGTTCTTTGCCGGGCCGCAGCGGAAAAAAACGGTGGCCGCTTCCACGGCGGACGGCAGTCTGCAGTGGACGCACGATGTCGGAAACCTGCAGCTGGTATTGCGCGAGGACGCCGTCTTTGCTGCAGGACCTCAGAACACAAACGGGGTGCAGCTGGACCACGACACTGGCGAGGTAATCGCCAGTTTTCCGGCTCGACGAGCCTGCACGCGCGCCACCGGTTGTGCGGACAGTATATTCTTTCGTGCTTCGGGCGGGACGGTTCGCCTGATGACCGAGGAAAACCGGGCAGAACACATTGCGCCGATGAGGCCTCCCTGTCAGGACGGTGTGCTTGTTTCGAACGGTCATCTGTACTGGGGACCGTGGATGTGCGGATGTCAATTGTCGCTGTATGGCAACATCGGGTTGCGGCCTGTCGGCGAAGAGACGGTCAGCCGAACGGACACCGCCGGGATTGAACGGGAGTCACTGGTGGTTCATACTGATGTCACGGTGACGACCAAACTTCCCGTGAAGACGACGGACTGGCTGGCTTATCGCGGTGGCAACGATCGATCCGACACAACGGAGACAGATCTGCCGGAGTCCGTTGCCCACTCGTGGACAATGCGCATTGTTGAGGATGAACTGCCAACGGCTCCTGTGGCAGCGGGGGGGTACGTTTTTGTGGCTGACCGTACGGGCGCAATCAGTGCCTTCGATGCCAGTGGTGATAAAAAATGGAAGTCGTATGCCAACGGTCCGGTCTATTATCCGCCATCGATTCATGCGGATCGGGTTTTTGTGGGGTCTGCAGATGGACGTGTGTACGCCTTTGAAGCCATGACCGGCCGCCTGTTGTGGACATATCGTGTAGCCCCGCAGGACCGACGGATTCCGGTCTTCGGTAAACTGGTGTCGCGCTGGCCGGTGGCCGGTGGCGTCGTTGTTCAGGATGGCACTGTCTATGCAGCCGCCGGCATTACGCACTATGACGGAACCTACATCGTGGCCCTCGACGCAGTGACCGGACGGCTGAAGGCCCGCAATGACGGCTCCGGAGTACTTTCGAAGCCCGTCAACAGTGGTGTCAGCATGCAGGGCAATCTGATGATTGTGGACAATGAGCTGAGATTTCTGGGCGGTGGAGTTTATGAAACCGCTCGTTTTGATCTGCAGACTCTGGAATGCAGAAACGAACCTAAAAAACAGGTGACCTCGCAGTACCGGACAGCGTTCTATCCGTGGTATCCGGCTTATGGAAAATACGTGTCGCTTGAGCACAAGTGTGTAGACGGAAACACATTGTGCCACGATGCCAGTTACGAAGGCAGTCTGTTTGACAACCTGGGTCTGCAGACTCCTCTGCCGCCTGGGGCCGAGGGAATCAACAAGGACGCGGCGCGTGAGTTTCTTCGTCGTCGCGGGAAATCTGACAACAAACCGGAGCATATCTGGCGAGACGGCAGAAATCGACGATTCACCAGTTTTGTCGTGACGAGGGACCAGCTGCTGGCAACCGGACATGCAGAAAAGACGCCTGACAAACCGTTCCTTGTGGCAATCCGCATTTCAGATGGCAAAGACCTGTGGAAGAAAGATCTGCCGGTCGACGCTGTCAAGGGCGGCACCGCCGTGGACGCTGCCGGTCGAGTTTTCGTAACGCTGGAAAACGGCGAGCTGATGTGTTTCCGCCGGGCAGATGTCCGGCGCCTGAAATCTTCGCAGTTCTGATGATTCAATAATTACTATAATGACTGTGGGAAGCGATTGAATGCGTGAATTTCTTTATATCCTGGCGTTTGGCATCTCCGGCTTCACTCTGGTGGCAGGTTACGGGTATGGCGCAGACCGTGTGAGGATTGACCAGCCGATGTCACCGCCAAACTGGGCACTCCTTGAACGTGAGCTGCTGCGCGCGAACACGGCAGCCTGTCGGGAGTTTTTCCACCAGTATTTCGACGAGCGTGGGTTCCTGCTTTGCATCGAACGCTGGGGTGGCGATGACGGTCCCGACGACGCGATCGAAAATATGATTCACTGGCCTGTTCTGCACGCTGTCGGTGCACCGGATTCAATTTTGGAGATGTACAAGAAAGGGTGGGAGGGACATTTGCGGCAATACACGCTGGCCAAAACGGTTGAAGTCCCGTTTGCCCGTGATGGAATGTATTACAAAGAATTTCCCGTCATGTTCGACTGGCTGCACCATGCCGAAGGATTGACAGTCTTCTGCCTGCAGGGGCTTTCCGATCCCTATGACGCGGCGCTTCGAAAACGCGCGAGGCGTTTCGCTGGTTTTTACATGGGTGAAGATCCACAGGCACAGAATTATGATCCACAGCACAGGATCATCCGCAGCATGTTTAACGGCAGTCGAGGACCGTTGTTGCGCAAAGCAACGGCCCTGGACTGGGCCGGCGATCCAATTGAGGTCGAAAACCGTTTTCTTCTGGGCCATGGTGAAAAGAGCTATGAGGAAGTGCTTGCGCACTTCAAGGACTACAACGACGTTGCCGGGGATCATCCGTCGAATTTGCTCGCCACAGCACTTGCACTCAATGCCTACATGCTTGATCACGAGCCCAAATACAAAGAGTGGGTCCTGGAGTATGTGGGGGCGTGGCGGGATCGCATGATCGAAAATGGTTACGTCATTCCCAGCAACATTGGTCTGGACGGAAAAATCGGGGGTGCCGCAGATGGCAAATGGTACGGTGGCGTTTATGGCTGGGGTTTCACCGTAGAGGGAGTGGGGGAATCGTCCGGGCCGTCTGATCGCCAGACATTCGATCGGGGATTTCAGGGGTTCATGAATGCGGTTCTGTTGACCGGCGATCGCAGTCTGCTGGATCCCTGGCGGAAACAGATGGACAAAGTCAATTCGAATAAGCGAGTCGTGAATGGCAGGACGCTGTATCCGCACAAGTACGGCGATGATGGCTGGTACAGTTTTCAGCCGCAGCCCTACAGTGCAGGCGCCGGGGGGATTTACTACGTGACGATGCGCGACGACGATTTTCGCCGACTTGGCGCGACGGCGTGGTATGATTATCTGAAAGGTGGAAATCCTCAATACCCCGAGGAGGTTCTGCGGAGTGATTTATCCCGCATCCGCATGCGGGTTGCCGGGATGCGTGCCGACACCACAACTCCCGACACACGGCTTTCCGATGATCCTCTGAAATATAATCCGGTGGCCGTTAAATCGCTGAGTGAGTTGATGCTGGGTGGACCGCAACCCGGCCGCACCGGACTGATTTTGCACTGCCGGCTGCGCTATTTCGACCCCATCCGGCGGAGAGCCGGTGTTCCGGAGGACGTGGCTGCGCTGGTTGAAAAAATGACCGACGACGAAGTCGTCGTGACTCTGGTCAATACGAACCAGCTCGATGCACACAAAGTCGTCGTGCAGGCCGGTGGCTATGCGGAGCATCAATTCGTGTCGGTGGAAAATGGCGGCCGGGAACAGGATGTCGACGCGTCACACTTTTCTGTCGAGCTTGCTCCGGGTGCAGGTGCACGTCTCACACTGAAGATGCAGCGCTACGTTAATCAGCCCACGCTGAGTTTTCCCTGGGACCGGGATTAGTTTAACGGGACAAAATGTCAGGTTGTTTCTAAAGAGCCGCAAGACATGAATCGCGTTCTGTCGGTGTTACTGCTGGGGTTTTGTTTTATCCGGTCGGCACCAGCCGATAACTGGCCTGCGTGGCGCGGGGCGTCCGGGACCGGCATCGCCGACGAGCCCAGCCTGCCGACAGAATTCAGCTCCACTGACAACGTTACGTGGAAGGTTCCCCTGCCCGAGCCGGGTAATTCGACGCCCATCGTATGGCAGGACCATGTCTTCGTGACATGTTCCATTGACGCCGGGAAAACTCGCAGCCTGATGTGCTTCAACCGTCGCACGGGGACGTTGCGGTGGCAATACGACGTTGCCTGCCCTTTTGAAGAAACGGCTCATCAGCACAATCCATTCTGCTCCGGATCGCCTGTCTCCGACGGGCGTCTGGTGTATGCAAGCTTTGGATCGGCCGGCGTCGTGGCCTGTGATTTTTCAGGCGCACTCGTCTGGCATCGTGACCTCGGTCGTCTGGCTCATGTGTTTGGTCTGGCGACGACTCCCGTGCTCTACGATCACCTGCTGCTGGTCCATCGCGGCCCCGGTGAGCCGACACACATTGTGGCACTTGACAAAAACACCGGACAGACAGTCTGGAACACTACCGAGACCGGGAAAAACCACAGGTTGTACGGTTCGTGGTCGACTCCGGTGATCTACCGAGCAGGTGATCACGACGAATTTGCACTGTCGATGCCGGGACAAATGAAGGGATACGACCCGTTAAACGGAAAAGAACTCTGGCGTTGCGACGGGCTGGGGCCAAGTAATTATCCGGACACCGTAATCGGTGACGGAGTCCTGATCGGTATCAGCGGTTTTCATAAGTCGATGATGGCCGTAAGGATGGGTGGCTTGGGTGATATCACGGCGACCCATCGGCTGTGGCATGTCGAGAAGACTCAACAACGAATCGGTTCGGGTGTTGTACGCGACGGTTATCTGTACGTCTCGAACGAGCCCGGGATATGTGAGTGTATTCTGGTGAAGACCGGCGAAACGATTCGAAAAGAGCGTTTGGGTGGCAATTTGTGGGGATCGATGTTGCTGGCCGGAGACCGCCTGTACGTGAGCAACACCCAGGGTGATGTGTTTGTTCTAACAGCCAGCCCCAACATTGAATTGATCGCTAAGAATGCGATGAAAGAACAGATCAAAGCTGCGATTGCGCCCTCGGACGGGCAACTATTCATCCGGACCTGGGAGAATCTGTATTGTGTGGGTCAGCGACAACCTTGAGTGTCCACCATCGCCTTTGGACAGACGCTGTTCAGGTGCTTGTGTCGTCGTGCTGCATTACAAACTGATTGATAGCGCTGTGGGGTCGAGGTGAACAAATACAAGCATGCCCGGAACAAAGGTGCTCAGTTCCTGTTGCAGCAGCTTCATGATGACGGGAGCTTTGGGAACCGGACCGTCGGGGATTACTACAAGGTCCCCGCGGCGTTTCAGGTGTGCGGTGAGACCAATGCGGCCAACCGGCTGTGTGACTGGATCAGGAAGACCGGCATGTCTTCCGACGGTGACTTCGGTCCGCGAAATGCGTTTACGTCAGATTATTACTATGCCTATTTCAATTCCTGGGTGATTCTCGGAGCGCAACGCCTCGGCCAGTACGATCTCGGACACCGTGGCATGGAATTCCTGTTGAACTTCCACGATGAAAAGAGCGGCGGATTCTTTTCCAGTCGCACGGAACGCCTGTCCACAACCAGACAGGATTTGTGGGTGACCAGCGGATGTGGACAGGCAGCGCTCTGTACCGGCCGACTGGACGTCGCCCGCGGAGTCGGTCGGTGGATGCAGCAGATGCTGGACGAGCAGCCCAACTATCCGGAGGTGTTGTACACGGTCTCTACTGTGCAAAATGGGCTCGTCACGGATATCGACCCTGATGATTCTCTGCGCTGTGTCCTCAGGAACGCGACCGAAGGTGACCAGTATTTCTTCCATCCGGGAATTGCCGGAGGCTTTCTGGCTCGACTCTGTCAGGCTACCGGTGAGGAGCAGTGGTTACATCTTGCCCGTCAGTACATGCGGTTTGCTGAGACGGCGACAGACAATCTGTTCCGGCTGCTGCGAGCAGGGAAAGTCGGGTGGGCGGCATCGGTGCTCTACCGGTTGACCGGTGAGCAGAAATATCGCGACATGGCGGTCAGAGTGGGCGACAACCTCGTCGCGCAACAGACCGACGACGGATCGTGGTCGTCAGTGGGCTTCGAGGCTCCCGACAATGACATGACGGCGGAAATGGTTGTGTGGCTGGACGAGATCCACCAGGTGGTGGGACACGACGGACAGTACAACGCTGGTGGACATCAATAACATCGTCCGCCGTTCTCCGGACAACGGAAACAGATTGATGACTGACAACACATCCTTCGACCCGTATGGTCTGTCACCGGATGCAACGGAGGAGCCTCCGCGGACTTTTGGCGGTGCGCTGACTCGGATCGGTCCGGGCCTTATTCTCGCCGGTGCGATTGTGGGGACCGGTGAGCTGATCGCAACAACACACGTGGGTGCACAGGCTGGCTTCGCGCTGCTGTGGCTCGTCATACTCAGCTGCTTCATCAAAGTGTTTGTTCAGATCGAACTCGGTCGGCATGCCATCTCATCGGGTGAGACAACGCTGCGGAGTCTGAGAAATTTGCCCAAAGTCGGTGTGCTGCTCGTCTGGTGGTGGCTGATCATGGTGACGGTCACGCAGACACAGGTCGGAGCGATGGTTGGCGGAGTTGGCCAGGCAATCCACCTGGCGGTCTCCGGTGGCGATGTGCCTCCGTCAACCAGTCCTGGATTACTGCGAGGTCGCCCGGAACTTCCATGGGCTGCCATGACCGCGGTGGTGACAGCGGTACTGGTTGGAACTGGCAGCTATCGCATTGTGCAGTACGTCATTACTTCGCTCGTCATTGTGTTCACGTTGATGACCGTTACCTGTCTGGCTTTACTGGGGGCGACCAACCGTGCCTTCGGATGGCAGGAAATTTCATCCGGCTTGACGTTTCAGTTGCCGCCGGACGCACTTATGGCCGCATTCGCGATGATTGGGATCACCGGTGTCGGCGCGAGCGAGTTGATCTCTTACCCATACTGGTGTATCGAGAAAGGCTATGCCCGAAACACGGGCCCTCGGTCCGAGTTGCATGACTGGGAGCGGCGGGCTCGCGGATGGATGCGCGTGATGCACGTGGATGCGTGGGTGAGCATGGCCGTGTATACCACGTCGACGCTCGCGTTTTACCTGCTGGGTGCAGCAGTTCTGTTTGGCGATACAGAAGGCCGCGGGTTACCGAAAACAGTAGCTGGGATGCTGGAAACGCTCTCGGGAATGTACGAACCCGTACTGGGGCCGCGCGGTGCACTTTGGTTCATCGTCATTGGTGCGTTCGCCACATTGTACTCCACGCTGTTTGCCGCGGCGGCCGGCTTGTCGAGGATGCTGACGGACTTCCTGTGGGTCAATGGTTTTATTCGGCTGAAGACAGAGCAGGATCGTCTTCGCTGGGTGCGCGGGTTCGGCATGTGTCTGCCGTTTCTGTCACTCACGTTGTTCATCCTGATTGCGAATCCCATGCTGATGGTGATCATTGGCGGGTTCATTCAGGCAGTCACGCTTCCCATGATCGGAGCTGCTGCCTTGTTCCTGCGTTATCGCCGCACGGACCGCCGGATTACGCCCGGTGTTGTTTGGGACGTATTTCTTTGGCTGTCGGTCATTATGCTGCTGGTGGCTGCTCTCTATGGAGTGATGAAGCAGATCGGTAACTCTTTTGGCTGAGAGCCGAGTGGATGTTATCAATGGGCCCCGCGCAATGATGCGGTGGAACTGTTAGCCTGCTTCTCATGCCGTTCCGCGATGAAACGGGACTGGCTCCAAACGGGTTTTTGGACCAAGTGCATCATGATACAATGTGGCATGGAGCCAGTACCCGTTTGTTTCGTTCCGTGCACAAAGCAGGTTATGTCCTCGGTAGACCGCACCAGGGTCATACAATCGAGGAACCGTTCCACTGAAGCAGTCTGTGCAGCTGCACCGTATTTTTTGAGCTTGATGAAAGCCTCTCCATGCATCCTGATGAAACCCCCATTCCATTCGTAGAGTTGCGTGCGTTCGTGAGCAACCTCTTTCAGCAGACCGGCGTATCGGCACCGCAGGCCGATTCAACCGCCGAGATTCTCGTTGGCACGGATCTCCGCGGCATCTTCAGTCATGGCACGCGACTGGCACCGAAGTACCTGAGGCATATCCTCAACGGACACATGAATGCAGATCCAAAGCCGAAAGTGGAGCGAGAGACGCCGGCAATGGCGATGGTGGATGCAGATCGAGGGATTGGTCATCTTGCGGCGCAAGACGGAATGCGCCGAGCGATCGAAAAGGCGGGTGAAGTGGGGATTGGTATGGTAAACGTCCGTCGGAGCCATCACCTTGGTGCGGCGTCTATGTACGCCATGCAGGCGCTCGCTCATGGAATGATTGGCTTTACGACAACCAATACCGGAGGTCCCAGCGTGGCGCCGTTTGGCGGTGCGGATTCTGCGCTGGGCAACCATCCGCTGGCATGGGCGTTCCCGTCTCGCGAAGGGTTTCCCATCGTCATCGACACAGCGGTCGGCGTCGCGGCCTGGCAGCGGGTCGAGACGATGAGAATTTACGGCCAGGAACTTCCGGCTGACTGGTGTCTGGACAAGGCAGGTGCCCCTACACGTGATCCGGCGGAAGCCTTTATCATGTTTCCTGCCGGTGGGACCCGCGGCTATGGTTTGGGAGTGATGGCTGGGTTGCTGGCCGGAGCACTCAGCGGTGGACAGGTTCCCAGCCGTCGTAAACGCGACGATGCGGCGGCCGATTCCGAGCACACATTTACGGCAATTTCGATCGAACATTTTGTTGCGTCCGAGCAGTTCCTGGACGAAGTTGACGAAATGATTGCCGCCTGCCACCGCACTCCGCCGCAGGAGGGATTCGAACGCGTATGCCTGCCAGGCGAATTGGAATGGGAAAGGGAACAACAGTGGCGGGACAGCGGCATTCCACTCCATCACGATCATCTCGCGCTATTGGCTAAGATCGCAGAGCAACTGGGGGTGAAAGCAATCTGGTAATGCCTGTTATGTGCGTCCGCCCCGTGTAAATCCACTCAGCTGGCTGGTGCACAGCCGTGTTTCATGGGCAGCTTCAGCCTGGCTGAAGCTCTGTTTACCCCGGAAATCCGGAGTCTGCGTGCGGTTGGACCCGGGTCATCTGCCGCCAAAGTATCTTCTGGACATGTACTAAGCCGGATTCAGGTCGCGTTGTACCTGTTTGGACGCGCGGCCGGTCTGGTGTGGGTGAATACACCGAGCTCGCCTCCTGGTCTCGACCGAGACGTATCAGTTCCGGGAACATCTGGACCGGGACTCTTGAATACAGTCAGATCCTGAACAATACTCCGCCAATTCAAAATTTGTTGCCGGGAATTGAGAGTTTTCGGCAACGGACGGACCGAACTCCGTGGAGACTGCCATCATTGCCAGGAATGAGTTACAAGGCACAGCGACAGAATGCTGGCTAACGACCTGGTGACAGGTCAGTGTTCATCGGTCACATCTCACGTCAGTGATTTTGTAGGGAGGTATATTTTCACATGGCTGAAGAAACCGGCCAACCGATGATTGAGGCCCAGGGCCTCAGCAAGTTTTACGGCAACTTTGCGGCCGCTACAGACGTGACGTTTTCTGTTCCTCGCGGGGAGGTTTGTGCCTTTCTGGGTCCCAACGGTGCCGGCAAATCAACGACCATGAAGATGTTGTCTGGTTTTCTGGCTCCCAGTGAAGGGGTTGCGAAGATCGGGGGGTTCAACGTTGCTACCGATCGGCTCAAGGCAGCCGAATTGCTGGGTTATCTGCCGGAAAATGGGCCGCTGTACCCTGAAATGACTCCCGAAACATTTCTGCAGTACGTGGGCAACACTCGGATGATGTCCGGGGCAAAACTGCGTGAACGGATGACGTTTGTTGCTCAGCAATGTGCTCTGGGCGAAGTCTGGGGCAAAGCGATTGGAAAATTGTCTCGTGGTTATCGTCAGAGACTCGGGATGGCTCACGTGCTGCTGCACGATCCGGACGTGCTGATTATGGACGAACCCACCAGCGGTCTGGATCCGAATCAGGTGCGAGGGGTTCGCGATTTGATTCGCACGATTGGCGAAACGAAAACAGTCCTGCTGTCGACTCACATTCTGCAGGAAGTGCATGCCGTGTGTGGACGGGTTGTACTCATCAACGAGGGCCGTATCGTCTTCGACGGACCGACCAGCGAGCTGGGTAGCGAAGGAACCGCAATGGAAAATAAATTCCACGAACTCACGGGGGCAGTTCCCAGCGCTGCCTGAGCCCTTGGCTCCGGTGGCCATAAATATGCGTAAGGAGTTGCCTGTTGCCCACGGGTGTTGATGGTCACGGCTCCTTTTTGATTCTTCCTCCCCGACGGTTCTTCGTCAGACAGAGCCGCTTTCAAACAAAGATTGATCGAGGATATTCAACCATGATGCTTCGCAGCCAGGTTGTACACTCCATCTTCAAACGCAATTTCGCCAGCTACTTTTCAGGAGTGCTGGGCTATCTGTTTATCATTGTGTTCGTCGCCGCCGGAGCCGCGATGGCGTTTGATGCGGAATTCTTCACGGCCAATATCCCAACTCTGGATCGGCTTACAGAAGGGTTTCCTTTGTTATTGCTGTTGCTGGTCCCTGCGATCACCATGACGGTCTGGGCCGACGAGCGGAAGCAGGGAACAGACGAATTGCTGTTCACATTGCCGGTGATAGATATGGAAGTGTTGCTGGGCAAGTATCTCGCGGTAGTCGCCGTGTATTCCGTCAGCCTGGTCTTTTCACTGGCCTATGTCGTGGTACTGGAGTTTCTTGGTGATCCGGACTGGGGTCTGCTGTTCACCACCTATTTTGGTTACTGGCTTGCCGGCGCTGCTATGCTGAGCGCCGGGATGCTGGCCTCGATACTCACCAATACGCCCACCGTGGCCTTTATTCTGGGTGTGGTGATTGCCGGAATTCCGGTGTTCTTTGGCTATGTCAGCATATTGATCGAAACCGTCATCAGATTTTTTGAGAGTATGGGTCTTCTGAAGTTGTTTGGATTCAGTGACAGTTCCACGGTGCAGTTTAACAGTATTCGCCAGCTGTTTTCCGAGTTGAGTCTGCAGGAGCAGTTGCGTGACTTTGGACTGGGAATGATTCCACTGTCGGGCGTGTTGTATTTTGTGGCATTCAGTGTGTTGATGCTCTATCTGAACTTGGTCTTCATCACGAAACGACATTGGAGTGCCGGAAAAGCTGTTGGCACAGGCCTGCATTACTCAGTGCGAACTGTTTGTCTGGCTTTGATTCTGATTTGTGCCACGGCATGGAGTGGATACGCAGCGTTTCGTATGGATGCCACGGCCGAGCAGTTGTTCAGCCTGTCGTCGGCGACCAAAAAAGTGCTGGATGATATTGAGTCGGAACGCCCCATTGAGATTCAGGCATTCCTGAGTCCGGAGGTGTCCAGTGAATATGTCGACACTCGCCGCAATCTTGTGGGTCTGCTCCGCCAGTTCGATGAAATTGGCGGTAGCAATGTGGATGTTCGCTATGTGTCTGTGGAAGAATTCAGCAAGGAAGCCAGCGAAGCCGAACATTTTGGTATCGAGCCTGTCCGGTTGTTTTCAGAGGTAGATGGCCGACGTACGGAAGTTGAAGTTTATTTGGGAGCTGTCGTTATCAGCAGTTACGACAAGGTTGTTGTCCCGTTTTTTGGCAAGGGCCTGCCCATCGAATATGAGTTGACTCGATCGATTCGCACGGTGGCATCTGAAGAGCGGCATCAGGTCGGCATTTTGACGACGGATGCCAACGTCCTGAACTTCTCCCAGGAATGGCAGATCGTCACGGAATTGAAGAAGCAGTATGACGTGGAATCAGTCTCTGCGGATTCGCCGATTGATGCCGAAAAATTTGATGTGCTGATGGCGGTGATGCCATCGTCGCTGACTACTGAGCAAATGACAAATCTGGTCAGTCATGTGGAGGCAGGTCATCCGACGTTGCTGTTTGACGACCCGTTCCCGATTGCACTCAGCTCGGGGATGGGAATCACGAACGCTCCACGACTTCAGAAGTCTCAACCGCACGCAATGGGTGGTATGGGGGGAATGTTTGGTGGAGGCCAGCAGCCACCGCCGACGCCAAAGGCAGACGGAGGAAGGGCCACTTCGCTGCTCAATGCATTGGATATTGCATGGGTGTACGATACGGTCGCATTCGACGTGAATAATCCACACCCGCAATATGATTCATTGCCCGCCGAATATGTGTTCACCACGCGCGACGGTAACCCTCAGGCGTTTGGCGCCGACAGCGCCATCAGTCGCGGGTTGCAGGAAGTTCTGTGCATTTATTCGGGAACTGTGAGAGAGAGAGCTACCTCGGGTCGCGAAACAGAATTCGTGCCACTGCTGACAACCAGCGGCAAGAGTGGTTTGCTGCGCTGGGAGGAATTCACAGAATCGAGCTTCAATATGTTTGCACGTCAGCCGTCGGTCGTTCCCAAGCCACCGGATCGGGTCCATCGAATCATTGATAATCACGCACATGTGCTTGCCGCGCACGTTTCATCGAAGAAGGACGGCGACGAGCGGAATGCGGTCTTTGTCGGTGATGTGGACATGATTTCCGATTTTTTCTTTCAGTCGCGCATGCGGGGCGATCTGGATATTCGGCTGGACAATGTGACGTTCGTACTCAATGCCGTTGATACATTGATTGGCGACGAGACTTATGTTCCGCTCCGTAGCCGGCGGGCCAAACACCGCACGCTGGCGCGCCTCGAACGTCAGAAAAACGAATTCCACGAGGAAGCCAACAAGAGAGAAGCTATTGCTGATCAGGAGGCCGAGAACGAACTCAAGGACCGACAGGAACAATTGAAGGCAAGAGTCGAGGAAATTCGCGGGAACGAAGGGCTCGACCCGATTGCAAAAGAACAATTGATGCGACAGGCACAGCAGGCGGAGGAACAGCGATTAAGCCTGGCCGAAGCACAGATCGAGCAGAATAAAAACCGCGCGATTAAGCGAATCCGGGCGGATACGAATCGCAAGACGCGTTCAGTTGAGATTCAGACTCAGATTGCTGCCCTCTTTCTGTCGCCGCTGCCTGCTATTTTTCTGGGACTGCTCGTGATGGGTAAGCGGTTGAGTGATGAGAAACGCATGGTGGTTGACAGCCGCAGACGGTATTGACCGGGTTACCGGGTCCCCAGTGACCAGGTCCATTCCAGATAAGAATCCGTCTGGTGATCCGGCCGGTGCCGTACCAGACGACAGACATTACAACATTCACCGCGGGATGATCGCGGCCGTTCATGAAATCAGCTGACAGAGGTGTGACGCATGTCAACTCCCGCTACTACAACATCCAGCCCATCTTCAGCAACTACGAACCCGATTGGTCGAACATTGGTGTTCGCAGGGGCAGCAGTTGCATGTTTGGCCGTCACCGCCGGCATCGAATACGCCAGCCATCCGGCTCCGATTAAAGAATTTGGACTAAACGGTCAGGAGTTCTATCCTGAATTTAGAGATCCGACACTGGCATCCTCGCTGGAGGTCTACGGCTTCGATACTGAGGAAGTGATGCCTCAGGAATTTGTCGTGCAGCGCATGGAGAATGGTCGCTGGTCGATTCCCTCACGCCATAATTATCCAGCTGATGCTGAAGACCAACTGGCCAAGACTGCGTCATCGGTGATTGGGATTGTGCGTGGCGCCATGGTGACCCGCTGGCCTGCGGAGCATGCCAGTTACGGCGTCGTCAACCCAAAGCAGAAGTCACTCAAAGTCGATGAGGTCGAGGGTGTCGGTAAACGCCTGATCCTCAGAGGTGAGGACAACGCTGTCCTGGTCGATTATATCATCGGAAAGCAGACAGAGTCGGAGCAGTCAGACGAATACTATGTGCGCCATCCTGAAGAGGACGAGGTGTACATCGCATCACTGAGTATCGATTTGTCAACCAAATTCACGGACTGGATTGACACTGACCTGCTGCACATCAATCAAAGCGATCTGCGCCAGCTGACGATCAACGACTATGTGTTCGATGAACTGCAGGGCACTCTCACGAATGCGGAAACCAGTGTGCTCAAACGTGAAAAATCCAGTGATCCATGGGTGCTGGACGGTCTGGATGAAGAGACGGAAGAAGTTGACAAAGACGCGATGCGCGAAGCAACGAATGCGGTCGCGGATATGAAGATTGTCGGAGTGCGGCCAAAGAGGCCCGGACTGAGCCCGGAACTCACACTCGACCGGGATGCGGTTCAGTCTCAGAACGATGTGCAACGGTTGCAAAACGATTTGATGTCTCGTGGCTTTTTGCTGCAGCCCGACAAAGAATCTGATTCTCTCAAGCTGATCGCACGTGAGGGCGAGCTGTATGCAGCGACGGATGATGGTCTGATCTACCGCATGCACTTCGGTCGAGCATTCACCGGAACTCAGGACGAACTGGAGTTTGGCCTGAGTGCTGAGGGGGCCGAAGAGACGGAGGAAAAGGCCAGTGAAGACGCTGCCAGTGAAGACGCTGCCGGTGAAGACGCTGCCGGTGAAGATACATCCGAGGCTGACGGCTCAGACGAAGCAGGTGCGAACGAAGATGATGAATCTGACAGCAGTCAGCCTGGACGCTATGTTTTCGTGCGTGTGGAGTTTGACGAAGGCAATCTGGGCGAACGACCTGTGGAGCCGGTGGCTCCGGAGATGCCCGAAGAGTTAAAGCAGGCGGCTGAAGAGGAAGCTGCTGCCGGGACTGATGCTGCCGAAGACAGTGCCGATAACGAGGAAGCAGCCTCGGAAGAAGACGGTGAAAGCGACT
>CAUZPL010000096.1:0-22457 GCA_963581585.1 Planctomycetota bacterium | reverse complement strand
ACCCCCCCCCCCCCCCCCCCCCCCCCCCCCCCCCCCCCCCCCCCCCCCCCCCCTCCAAAACGCTGTTTGAACACAAAGAAATTATTCTGGATGGAGGCATGCTTGTCGCAGGTGAACTTTTCTCCAAAACATTAAAGATCCCGCTTCCGCAAACAGATGCATGGAGTCTCGACCTGGCTAGCAATGGGGTCGTGTGGACTGTCGATGTGCGGATAGATATTCCCAAATGGCCCGACTGGTCCCATAGGAGCCATCTGCTGATGGTTCCGCGTCAGTTTCTTTAGAATCGCCGGATGCGGCGATCATTGTCGACCGTGACACCGGCGTAACAGGGGTGGAAATGACCTGGGAGATCATCTGTGTTGGCGGGGGGCCTGATGTCCCGAACCTCTTCAGGAACACCTGGCCACAGCAGTAGAACTGACGTGGATTACCCTGTCAGCTGTTCCACGACGTTACCATGGACGTCAGTCAGCCGGTGATGGCGGCCTTGGTACTGATACGTCAGTTTTGTGTGGTCAATGCCGAGCAGACGCATGACTGTCGCATTCAGGTCATGCACCTCTACGCCGTCCCTGGCGATATTGTATGAGAAATCATCGGTCTCACCGTAAGTCGTTCCTCGATTCACTCCGCCTCCGGCCATCCAGATGGTGAAGCATCGTGGATGATGGTCGCGGCCAAAATCAGTTTCTGTCAGTGTTCCCTGGCAGTAAACCGTCCGCCCGAATTCTCCACCCCAGATCACCAGCGTATCGTCCAGCATGCCGCGGGCGCACAGATCCTGGATCAGTGCCGAAGTGGGCTGGTCTGTTTGCGCACATAAATCCGGAATCGTGGACGGCAATTTGGCGTGGTGGTCCCAGCCCCGGTGATACAGCTGCACAAAACGAACGCCCCGTTCTGCCAGACGTCGGGCCAGCAGGCAGTTGGAGGCGTAGGTCCCAGGGGTGCGGCAGTCCGGACCATACAGATCCAGGATATGCTGCGGCTCATCTGAAATATCCACCAGATCAGGGACGGACGCCTGCATTCGTGCTGCCATTTCATATTGTGTCATGCGAGCGGCAATTTCGGGGTCACCCTGCTGCTGAAGCTGAATCTCATTGAGCCTGGACAGATCATTGAGCATCTTCCGTCGCAGGTCGGCTGAGATCCCGGGCGGGTTGGACAGATAGAGCACAGGATCGCCGGTGCGCCGGAATTTCACGGCCGAATATTCTGTTGGCAGGAACCCGCTGCCCCATAGTCGATCGTAGAGTGGCTGTCCGGAGCGGCCGGAGGTCATGGCCACAAATGCGGGCAGATCCTCGTTCATACTGCCCAGTCCGTAAGACAACCATGATCCCATGCATGGACGGCCGGCCAGTGAACTGCCGGTCTGGATAAACGTAATTGCGGGATCGTGATTGATGGCATCCGTATGCAGCGTTTTGACAAAGCACAATTCATCCGCAACCCTGGCCGTGTACGGAAGAAGCTCACTCATCCAGGCTCCGCTGTTTCCGTGCTGCCGGAATTCAAATGTCGTGGGTGCAACCGGAAAACTGGCCTGATCTTTGGTCATGCCGGTGAAACGCTGCCCCTGAATGACCGATTTTGGCAGTTCCATGCCACGTCGATTTCTGAGACCCGGTTTCCAGTCGAATAAATCCAGCTGCGACGGCGCACCGGACTGGCACAGATGGATCACGCGTTTCGCTTTGGGGGTAAACTGAGGGAATTCCGCACGGCTGCTGCTTTCGGCAGTAGCCGCATCGCAGTGCATCAGGCTGCTTAGAGCGGCTGCGCCGCATCCGATCACCCCCGAGCGCAACACACTCCGTCGATTCGCCGCTGTGACATATTCACTGACTGGATGCATATCTGAGCTCGATACTTTCACTGGACATCCCCGGAAGGCCTTTGCACAAACCGCACGCGGTGCTGAAACCGTTGTCAGCGTCGCGTGACTGTTTCGTCCAAATTCAAAATCACGCTGGCAACTGCAGTCCATGTTGCCAGCTCTTCAGCATTGGTGTCATTTTTGACCGCCGATTCACCGATCGAAATCAATTGCTGTGCTGCTTCGGGATTGTTCTCAAATTCTTTCGCATAGCGAGCCACGGCTGCCTGTGCAATCCGAGATTCTTCGTAGTTCGGCTGCCTGCCCAGCACCAGACGAAAACCGCGTGCAAAGCGATCATCAACGGTCGAGCCTCCTTCCTGAATCATTCGCTGCGCAAGCGCCCGAGACGCTTCTACATAGGTCACATCGTTCATCAGCGCCAGCGCCTGCAACGGCGTATTCGTGCGAGCCCGCCGAACCGTGCACATTTCTCGTGTGGACGCGTCAAATGTCATCATCGAAGGCGGACCAACAGTACGTTTCCAATACGTATACAGACTACGTCGGTACAAATCCTTTCCTGTCGCCGTTTCATAAACTGTATCGCTTGCAATTTCACTCCATAAACCATCCGGCTGATAAATCTTCACCGAAGGACCGCCCACTTTGTCATGCAACAGCCCGCTGGCTGCCAGCGCCTGGTCACGGACGACTTCCGCTGCCAGCCGAAAACGCGGTCCACGTGCGAGCAGTTCATTGTCCGAATCACGTTGCAGCAGAAATTCTGATGCCATCGACGACTGACGATAGGCAGAACTCATAGCAATCGTCTTGTGCATATACTTGACATTCCAGTCGACGCGCATGAACTCCGTCGCCAGCCAGTCCAGCAGCTGTGGATGGCTGGGCCGACTGCCCTGGGAACCAAAATCTTCCATGCTGCTGACCAGGCCTTCGCCGAAGAACATCTGCCAGTAGCGATTGACGGCCACGCGCGCTGTGAGTGGATGGTTGGGAGAAACCAGCCAGCGTGCCACCTCAAGTCGGTCGCTTGCACCGGAAGTTGCGTCAGACATCAGTATTTCGGGGATGCCCACTGCGACTTCCTCCGCCGGCTGATCAAATCGGCCGCGATTCAGTCGCCGAGTGGCACGTGGCTCTCCTTCATACATCACCATCACCGTCGGAACGGTTTCCACCAACTCAACCTTTTGCTGCTCCATGACCGACAGCCGGGCATGTAATTTACGCAAAGGTTCCGGAGCTGCCGTCTCAAGAAAGCAGGATTGCAGCAGGTCCTGCTGAAACACAGTCCGATCTGATTGCGGGAGGTTCGCGAGTTCTTCCAGCGACTCCGAAGTGGCAATGATGCCGACGTCCTTCGCCGGCAGGCTGCGGGCAAAAATCCGCACGTCGTCAACAGCACCCTGCAGATCCGTGATGCCGGATCCAATTCGCAGCGGCTCCATCGACGCAAAAGTCTGGTTGATAAAATCAAAATGAACGTTAACGGCTTGCGCCTGGCCATCGATGTACACGGTAACTCCGGCGGCCTGGCGTGTTCCGTCGTATGTCACAGCAACATGATGCCATTGGCTGAACGGCAGAGAACCAACTGTAGAAAGCCGAATGCAGTCATCCAGCCAGCGGTTGATCAGATTGACGTGCACATGGCCGTCCTGGACCCCGATTGAATAACCCTGGCCGTCTTTTTCCGGCTTCTTCCGGGCCAGAATTGTGCCGTCACTTTCGGCCCTGACCCAGGCGGAATACGTAACTCCGTCCATATAATCGAAGGCACCCACATCACCGACTGTCACAAAGTTTTCTCCGTTGAGCTGTACTGCCTTTCCAACTCGTCCGTCAATGAACGTAGGGGCTGGAGTAGCCTCGGCGACGGAGGAGGCGGTCGTTTCAGACTCTCTCGGTGTCGCATCCGCGACAGCATTCTCAAGGTCCCCATCGAGCTTCAGGTGCACTCTGAGTCCATCTGACAAACTCCAGTGAGTTGATTCGTCGGGCAACAACGATGCTTCCCAGACGGACTGAGCTTCGTTGAGAGCAGGCTGACTTTGGTTCCACTGCTGCCGAAGTGCTGCGATTTCCCGATTGAGTTTTTTCAGACGCTTCCGTTGAGACCGCGTTGGGGCCTTGATGTATGGAGGAGAATTACCCTGCTTGAGAGCTCGTCCGTTTTCCGGAATGTTATTGAAGCACGCAAACAGCTGATAAAATTCGGTCTGTGAAATGGGATCGTATTTGTGGTCGTGACAGCGTGCGCACCCAATCGAAAGTCCGAGCCATACTGTGGCTGTTGTGTCGACACGATCCACGACGTATTCGACCTGGTACTCCTCGGGGTCAACGCCGCCTTCTGAGTTGCCGCGATGATTTCGATTGAACCCTGACGCAATCCAGTGATTCAATGTTACCGCATCCAGATCCAGACTGCCGTGCCCGATCCTGCCGGGTTCGGGAACAATTTGCAGCATGTCCCCCGCCAGTTGCCGGATCGTAAACTGATCAAACGGCATATTGTCGTTGTAAGCGTTGATCACCCAGTCACGCCAGCGCCACATGTCTCGTGCTCCGTCGTTTTGGTAACCACTTGTGTCTGCATAACGAGCCAGGTCAAGCCATCGCACGGCCATGCGTTCTCCGTACGCAGATGATTTCAGCAGACGATCGATGACCCTTTCCCAGGCCTTCTCGGATTCGTCAGCCAGAAAGGCGTCAACATCTTCAGGAGTTGGCGGCAGTCCCGTCAGATCCAGTGTGACGCGCCGAATCATCGTGGGGCGATCGGCTTCTGCGGACGGCCGGAGTCCTTCCCGTTTCAAGCGTGACAGCACAAACGCGTCGACGGCATTGCGAGACCAGGTTTTGTCCCCGACTTTGGGTACATCCGGCCGAACAGGTGGTACAAATGACCAGTGTTCCTTCCATTCGGCACCCTGGGTGATCCATTCACCGATCAGTTCGATTTGCCGAGTGGTGAGGCTTCGCCCTGAATCGGGCGGAGGCATCTGCACCTCAGGGACCGCGCCCGTAATGCGCCGGAACAGCTCACTTTCATCCGGCTTGCCGGGAACAATGCGAGCATTACCGTCGGCACTGGTGAAGGCACTGGCTTTGCGGTCAAGTCGCATATCGGCTTCGCGTTGCTCCTGATCCGGGCCATGGCACTGAAAGCAATTGTCTGAGAGGATCGGCCGAATATCACGATCGAAGTCCACAGACTTGGCGACAGCCGCATCAGCGAAGAATGCAAACCCGGCAATCAGGGTGAACGCGACAGATCGATTCTGATGGACACACTGTAACGGTGAGTCATTCATTTCAATTCATCCACCTGCAGCCACTGCACGATGTTTCGAGTCACCGTGTCTTCATGATCACGTTCTCGGATATCCTAACTCACGACTCGAACAGTGTCTATAACGCGGTCGGCTGAACAGTTCGCAGGACCACCGGCAGCCATCAGGATCCGTGTCTGGCAAATGGCAACATCTGGTACGGAATTCAGGTGTGTCAACCTATTGGTCGCCGTGTCTGGCAAGCGATGTCAAATCCAGTTACAACCGGACAGGGATGGATGTTACGCGGACTGGAAACGTTTCTGTGAGGTTGTGCAGGCAATATGTCAAATCGAACGACCTGGAACTTTTACACTGCGGGCCGCCTGATCTTTGGTCGGGGTGCGGTTCATGAGATTGGTGGCGCAGTTGCGCGGGAGGCCGTGTGTCGTGTGATGATTGTTACCGACACGACACTGATCGAGGTCGGTGTCTGCGATCGTGTGCGGGGTTCGCTGGCTGCTGCCGGACTGGAAGTTGGTATTTTTGACGGCGGTGAGGCGGAACCGTCGATTGATATTGTTCAGCGATGCACTGAGTTTGCTCGTGAATTCTGTCCGGAAGTCATCGTTGGTGTTGGCGGCGGCAGCAATTTGGATCTGTCCAAGATGACCGCTGTGCTGCTCACTCACGGGGGACAGCCGTCAGATTATTTTGGCTATGACACTGTGCCCGGTCCCGTCTGTCGGCTGGTCTGTGTACCGACAACCTCCGGAACAGGCAGTGAAGTGTCACATGCAGCTGTACTGACTGACACCGAGAACGAGATCAAGGTCAGTACGCTTAGCCCGTACCTGCGTCCCAGGCTGGCGGTCGTTGATCCGGAACTCACGTTGACCTGTCCACGTCAGACCACGGTCGACAGCGGGATCGATGCACTGACGCATGCGATCGAAGCGTACACAGCCATCGATTACTCACAGCTCGATATTCCCGCTGGTGACGGGTGCCCTTACGATGGACGGAATCCGTTGACGGACTGCCTGGCGGAAAAAGCGATTCAACTCATCTCACAGCATCTGGTGGCCGCGGTCAGTGAACCGAACAATCCGGACGCCCGCGAAGGCATGGCGCTGGCTGCGACAATGGCTGGTATGGCATTTTCAAATGCCGGCGTCGCGATTGTTCACGCGCTGGAATACCCACTGGGAGGCGCGCTGCATTGTTCGCATGGAGCAGGCAACGGCATGCTGCTGCCTTACGTAATGCGATACAACCTGCCAGTGCGAGCGGCGGCCCTATCACGTATCGCACAGTTGATGGGAGAAGAAATCAATGGATTGAGCAGTGAATCTGCTGCGGAACGCGCGATCGAAGCCGTGATACATCTGCGTCAGGACATTGGTGTCCCACATCGGATACGTGAGTTTGGTGGCACTGCCGAACAACTGCCCGGATTCGCAGCGAAGTCCTTTGCAATCCAGCGCCTCATGTCACTCAATCCACGTGTACCGACAGAGAAGGATTTACTGGGGATTCTTCGGGAGGCGCTGTAGTGAACGGAACAACGCCAGGCCAATAGCGTCAGCAACCTCAAGAATGCTCCCGGCAACCAGGATCCTCATAACGAAATTTCTGTCTCCTGTTGCCGGAGTTCTAACGCGGTGATTGTTTCATCCGTGCTGGATGGATCAACGGCGCGGCAGCTCTCCGTAAGCTGACTCACCAGCTCCGCCAAATCACGCTGCCAGGCTCTCGGTTCAATACGGGGAGGCTGGATGCACGCGAACTCTCCGCACAACAGAATCATCCTGAGACAGTGACGAAACACGATTCCTTCCTGTTTCGTCAAATCTCGAGATCGAACGTACTTGTTGAAATCACCACCGAATGTCAGCAGGTCGCCAACGCACCAAACCGCGGAACAACGAGCATCACTGGCCGCTGGAAACTCAGAGCGAAACAGCATCTGCATTTGAACAACCAAGTCCAGCGATGGAATTCGTCGTCCGGTATCTGCGTTGTAGTATCCCGTGATTTCTTCCTGAGTCGCCAGACCGCGTGACAGCAGTTGAGGAGTCAGCCAGCCTGTCGCCATTGGTCCCGGAGGCATATATTCCGGAAACGGCACACGCACTTTCGACGCCACCGACCGGGGCATATCCAGCGCTCCCTCCAACAGCAGCAACCGTTCCTCGTGACTCGCTCGATAAAAATTTTCAGCCAGAAAGATGCCAAAGATTGAATTGATGCTTCGAAAACTGAAAAGCAGATCCAGGGATTCTGTCGCAATCGCGTATTCCGGCTCGTATTCATTGACTACGCGGTCGACAGGATCGGCTGATAAATCTTCGCCGGGCGGCGATTGGTTCTGAGGCATATTACGGCTGCTGGCAGCTTCTCCGGATGCCCGCGCCTCGGTCAACAGCTGGCCAAGGAGACCAGGCCCGGCCGCAGGCTCATGATCGATGTCTTCCGATTCCGTTTTGACATTGGCTTCAACATCTGAAACTCCCGATGCCTGAGACGTGGCCGGGTCAGACTGTGAGTCGCCGACGGGTTCCGGAAAAATACCAGCGCCGAATCTGCCGGTATCCTCGCAGAGAGAAACTGCCTTGTCAGCCGGTTCGTCAACCGGATCACCACGTGACAACCAGATCGATTGTGATCCAGGCGGAGTGCTCTCAATGAGTGGAACAACTGCGGTCGCAGCTGTGACATCAAACCGGATGGCGTCGTCTGTCGTGGTTGCCGGAGGTGGCTCCAGGGTAATGAAGCCTCCGGACTCCAAGGTCAACAGCATTTGTCGTAACCGTCTGGTAGCCGATTCTTTCTCATTCGGATCCAACAGTCGACGCTGAATCGCCGCGAGCAGATCCTGGACATTGCCCGACTTGCGAATCAGGAAAGCAAGCAGTCTCCAGGGAAAACGACCTTTGCTGGCCAGTTTGGCCGGAGCCGCGTACTGCAGGCTGACAAATTGTTTTTCTGACCAGTACTGTTGCCCCTCACGTCGCCTTGGCATCTTCTTCTTTAGCTTCTTTCTAGCTCGCCGGATCAGCGGATCTTTGGAATCCTCCGGAATTGCATCATACTTCTCCTGCCAGCGGTAGATCTTTACATCATCTTCGTGGGCCACTGCAAACACATAACCGCGGCTGTCAAACTGCGGCCGACCAGCTCGCCCGAACATCTGATGAGCTGAACTGGCATCGACAAGTTTCTGCTTTCCATGTGGCCCCTTGATCAGACTGATCATGACAACGGATCGCGCTGGCAGATTAATCCCGGCTGCCAGTGTCTCGGTACAGACACAGATTGACAGCAGCTTCTTCTGAAAAAAATCTTCAACTACGCGGCGATAGCGGGGAAGAATGCCCGCGTGGTGCACTCCGACTCCTCGCATCAGGATCTGCTTGAGTTTCCCACCGGCTCCAATTGACCAGTCATACTGTTCCAGTTCCTGTTGTAACTGCTGCTGCTGACCAACTGCCAGCAGCCGTTTACCTTTGAGCTGTTCGGCGATGCTCCAGCATTCTGCTCGATTGAAACAAAACACCAGGCCCGGAGTGTACCGGTCTTCTTCACTGCCATCGGCCATGAACTCGAGTTGCTCTGACAGGAGTTGATCGGGTACCCAGCGAAAATCCAGTGGCACACGGCGCTCTTCGCTTTGCAGCAGCCTCAGCCGACGACGGTGCTGCTGACTGAGCCAGCTGACGAATTCGGGGGCATTCCCGACCGTCGCACTGATCAACAGAAGACGTGTTGACTTTGGCAACATTCCCAGTGACAGTTCCCATACAATGCCTCGCTCGGGATCATTAAAGCTGTGGAATTCATCCATCACCACAGCGGACACGTCACCAAAAGAAAACTCTTGGGGCGTCAGCAGACGATTAAGCAGGATCTCGGCTACTACGACCAGAATACGTGCATCCGAATTCACTCGGCGATTTCCAGTCACCAGCCCCACGTCGTCCCGTGAAAACCCCCAGCGTTCCGCTGCCGTCTGCAACTCATTAAATTTTTGCTCCGTCAAAGCAATCAACGGTGTCGTGTAATACGCTCGTCGCCCGGTAACAAGTGCTTCGTAGAGCGCTGTTTCCGCAATGACGGTCTTTCCTGTGCCGGTTGGAGCACATACGAGGATACCATCTTCCCCTTCGAACCATGCCAGGATCGCCTGCTCCTGAAAAGGGTACGGTTCCCAGGGCAACTGTTCCAAATAGTTCAGCGCGATTTCTTCCGATGACGGGACTTCTGCATCCATGGCGCAGTATTTGTAACCTTGCAGGCTGTGGGAACGGCGTCAATCTGACGACGACACGGTATGCTGTCAGCACACTGACTTCAAACATCAGGATGTCCAAACAATTCCGTGGACAATTGGTTTCGGCTTCAGGAGCAGTCTCTTGGTAGTTTCGCAGCAATTTGAACAATATCTGACTCAGCCAATTGCTGACCTCGATGAACTGCGAGGCCTGTTGCCGATCAGCCAATTCGGTCTTTATCTGGACCACGCGGCTGCCGGGGTGTTGCCTCAACCCACAATGGATGCGATGACGAATCGGATCCGGAGCGCAGCAACTCATGGCATCCGTCACTGGAACCTGTGGCAGAAACTTGTGCAGCGCACGCGCCGGCTGGCAGCGGAGCTGATCGGCGGGCATGAAGATGAAGTTGCGTTCGTCCCGAACACGGCCGCGGCGATCGGCACGATTGCCGAGGGTTTTTCGTGGCAGCCGGGAAACAACGTCGTTCTGTCATCAGGGGAATTCCCGAGTAATCGATTTCCGTGGCTTAATCTGAGACGTCGGGGCGTTGAGATCCGCCAAGTAGACACACCGGACGATCCGGAAGAGTTTGTCTCGGCGCTCAATCAAGCATGTGATTCGAAGACACGAATTCTGACCTGCAGCTGGGTCGATTATGCCACTGGTATTCGACGTGATCCTGAGAGGCTGGCAGATGTTGCCCACCACCATAATGCACTGCTGGTCCTGGACGTGATTCAGGGGCTCGGCGTACTGCCGCTGGAGTTTCAGGCACAAGACGTCGACGTGCTGGTGGCCGACGGACGTAAGTGGCTGCTGGGCCCGGAAGGAGCCGGTCTTCTGGTCATTCGTCGAGAACAGCAGAATCACTTCGAAGTCACACGACCTGGCTGGGCCAGCACAGTTTCTCCACTTAATTTTGGTGCTCCCGATTTGATCTTAAGCCAGACAGCAACTCGTTTTGAATCCGGCATGCACAATACATTTGGTCTCACCGGGTTGCATGCCAGCCTGAGGCTGCTGAGGGACATCCCTCTATCGACACGTGCGCAGCGTCTGCTGTCCGTTCGTGGTGAGTTCGAAGAAGCAGGTCGCTCAGCGGGTCTGGAGTGTACTGCCTGGCCCGAATCGGCTCAGTCGGGCATTCTGACGTTTCAACATCCTCAACTGGGGGCAGCTGAAGTGGTTCATCAGCTGCACAGTCAGAATATCACAGTGAGTCTCAAAAACGACCGCGTCCGTGTCAGCCCGCATTGCTACAACAACGCTGAGGAAGTCGAGCAATTCGCGGTTGCCTTGTCTGGACTGACAACTCATTAAACAGTCTGCCGAAAGCCGGCATGCCTCGTCAGTTCTTTTGCCGAAACAGTGATCCTGATCTCGATCAATTCCGGAACCTTTGTTTCCGGAGAAGTGCCATTGCGGATGATCGTTTCGCCGGTGATCTTCCGTTACAACATCGTCGTCTGCGACGGCAAATGACTTTGGAGCATGACACAGGATTCGGACGTGTGTCGCATATGGAAATCGGAACTCCATCGCTGCATCAAGGATGGTGCTGGGGTGTCGTTTGTCCGAAATCTGCATGGTTGATATCAGCAGCCGGCTGAACATGTCAATTTCAAACCTGGGCAGACGGGATGGTCTTCGGACAATGACTGGTGTCATTAGCAGAGAAGAAAACCGGATTATCCAGTGCCTGATTATGCGTTCGTTGGCAGAACAATACTTGTTAGCGGATCCAGTTATCCGTTAACCACAGTCTCTCGTTGCTCATTTCTCAACGACAACGGTTTCAAGACCATGACCGGATTTGCTTATTGCGAACCAGCAGACCACATCATTTGTTTTTTGTTCCCTGCCATAATCAGCGAAGGCGGTGCCGGGATGACTCATTGACCCTTTGACGACACATCGTACCGTCGTTCTTCAGTACATTTGTCGGCGAACACATTAAGACTGCCGTATCGTCACGGTTCACGGAGTTCTCTGATCAGTCACTACTGGTAAGACAAATCACCCACTGATTTGAGCTGGCCGTTGACAACATGAGTGATGCTGCCATGTCTCCCTGCGGATGAGGAACTGATTAACCAGATGGACCAAGTTGCAGAGTGGCCTTGTGTTGCGACAAACTGAGAACAGCAGGATCTGCGAGCCTTACTTCCGTACATCGACCTCAGGCTGTACTAAGCGACCGAACCCCTGACGTTGCATAACCACACCGTCAAGGCATGCTGTCCGGCGGCCGGCATCGGTTATGCCATACCATAGCCGTTGCAGGATCAATCTGTGTCTGCCACAGAAATGAGCGCCCAGCCGCTGTTGAGCGGCAGTATGACTGTGCCGCAGGAAAAAGATCAGCTGATACCTGCTGCTATTATCGGGTCACTGGTCCCGCACCGATGACTCGCCCACCTGCGCTGCCTGGACCTGGGCCCATTGTAATCTGATAGTCACACTGCTCAATGAGTCGTCGGTCGTGTTCGATCATCACCACCGAATGTCCGACCTGAACCACCTGACGCAGGCAGTTCATCAGGCGATCGGTATCATGAGCGTGCAGACCGTTTGACGGTTCGTCCAAAATAAACAGTGTGCCGGTTTCATTACCGTGACCGACCGGTCCTGGTCGTTCCGGATCCGGAATACCCGCCAGCAGAGCCGCAATTCTCAGTCGCTGAGCTTCTCCACCGGATAATGTGGACACTGGCTGTCCCAGCGTCAGATAGTCCAGGCCCGCCTGCCTCAATCCATTCAGTGACTTCTGAATTCGATGATGTCCGTTGAAAAACATAAAGGCTTCCACAGCAGTCATGCTGAGAATCTCATCCACCGAACGATCACGATAACGGACCTCCAGCACATCGCTGCGAAATCGGCGACCCTGACAGTTGTCACAGGTTGTATTCACATCTGCAAGAAATTGCATGTCGATGGTAATGGTCCCCTGTCCCTGACAACGTTCACAACGTCCACCGCGAGTTGAGTTGAAGCTGAATGTCCCCGGCGTGAAGTTGCGTTTCCGTGCTTCGTGAGTTTCCGCCAGCAGTCTGCGAATATCATCAAACGCGCCCAGATACGTCGCCGGAATACTTCGGCTGGACCGCTGCAATGGATTTTGCTCCAGGAGCTGCACGTTGCTCAGATACCGGACGCCGTCAATGATTTCACAGTGGCTGTCCCCTTGTCGTGTGTCGCGCAGCATACGTTGCAGGTCGAAATACAGAGCATCAACAATCAACGAACTTTTGCCACTGCCGCTGACACCGGTCACTGCACACAACATCTGCAACGGGAGATCCACGTCGGCTCCGTCAATGTTGTGGCACTGCACGTTCCGGATCATCAGCCATTGATCGACGCTGTACGCTGCTCTTTGCTTGCTGCCCCGTGTTTTTGTGGTGTTGGGTCGGTGAAACTCCTCCTGAACCGTCCGGTGCACCCTATTCGCCGAGTCACACGACTCGGCGAAAACCTGGATTTCCGATTCTTCCAACAGACTTGTCATGGCCGTCGATTGAATTTCTCTCAGAGCCAGACCCGTGGGAGTTTCCATCTGAAGCAGTTCGTCCGGTGAGCCTTCAAAGACGATGTCACCGCCGTCCTGACCCCCCTGAGGGCCAAGTTCCACGACATGATCGGCGCTGCGGATCACATGCAGATCATGCTCCACGACAACCACCGTATTTCCAGTGGCCTGCAATCGGCGAATCGCCGCATTGATGCGTTCGATGTCAGTTTCGTGCATGCCGCTCGTTGGTTCATCCAGGACATACAGCGTGTTGATCAGTCCACTTCGCAATACGGCCGTCATGACGACTCGACGTGCCTCACCACCCGATAACGTCTTCAACGTTCTGTTGAGCGACAAATACCCTAGTCCGATGTCTGTGAGCACCTGCAGGCGGTTCATCAGCTGCCCGACCACTGTCGCAAACGCCTTTGATTCGGCACCCGAGAGTGTCTGCCGCATTTCGTTCAGCCAACCCATCAATTCGCCGGACTCACGATTTAACAGATCAGGAAGATGGGCACCGTTGAGCCGAACGGATCGTGCGAACTTGTTAAGCCGTGTGCCATCACACGCAGGGCAGCGTGGTTTGGCCACATCTGTGGATTGACCGGAGCCCTGGCATTCTGCACAGGCTCCGAGTACCGAATGAAAACTCAACAGGTCCTGTGACAGCGGTGGACAGGTGATCTGACAATTGTTGCACACGTTGGACGCGGAGTAGACGGTACTGCGCCAGGTACGACCATCCAGTTCAGTATCCCCCTGGGATGACTCGATCAGGACATGGCAGAACCCGGTCCAGTCAAACGCCTGCCGGACCGCTTCAACAATCCGCTGATGCGCGTTCATCCCAGGCTGTATTCGATCAGCGACAACTGCCACTCCTGTTATGTCGATGGTCCCAGGAAGATCCTCGAGCCGAACAGTTGTGTTTCCAGTGATACACCGTGTGTACCCCTGATGCATCAGTTCTTCGGCGGTTGTTTCCGAGCCCGCTGGAAAAGCGATCATCGCACGTGCCGGGAAATCCAGACGCGTGAGTTCATCGGCGAGAGTGTCGGGTGTCCAGGATTTGACCACTGCCCTGCACTGCGGGCAGTGCAGGACGCCCAATTGAGCAAACAGCAACTGCAGATATCGCAGAATCTCTGTCCGCGATCCAACAGTGCTTCGCACATTCGTAAGTCGCCGTTGTTGCTGAACGGCGATGGCTGGGGGGATTCCTTCGAGTCGGTCGACGTCGGGTCGTTCGAGCTGATTCAGAAACTGCCGTGCCTGGGGTGAAAAGGTTTCGACGTAGCGGCGCTGGCCTTCCGCGAATAATGTATCGAACGCCAGACTGCTCTTCCCGGAGCCGCTCACTCCGCAGATCACCGTCACGGCATTGTGAGGAATCGTAAGTCTGATTCCCCGCAGGTTATGAACTCGGACCCCGTCCAGTTCGATGTGCGTCATGAGCGGATTGGCGGGGCAGAGGGGTGACCGCAAGAGTTGACAGGGACGCACACAAAACTTCGCATGGTTACCTGGAATTCGTGACGCCCGGTCATTTACGTTACATTGTATTGGCTGTGGCAATCAATGGAACCACCACACGCGCATTTGGACTAAGGGCCAGTGTACGTGAATTCATTAATTGCTGAATCGAGGAACTCCACGCTGTATCCCGCATTCTCTGGAGGCATATAACGCCCGTTTTTCATTCTGACTGGATATCGCAGATGTTCGTGGAGGTGATCAGAGTACTCTGCGATTCGATCTTCCTGAGTCCCGGACACACAGATGTAATCAATCATTGCCAGGTGCTGGACATATTCGCAGAGTCCCACTCCCCCTGCGTGAGGACACACAGGAATGCCGAACCGCTGGGCCAGCAGCATGACTGCCAGCACTTCATTGACTCCTCCGATCCGACAGCTGTCCAGCTGACAGACCTGCATTCCGCCGGATTCCATGAACTGGCGAAACATGATGCGGTTGTGGCACACTTCCCCCGTGGCAATTCGGACAGGCGAAACGGCTTTTGCAATCACCGCATGTCCCAGAATATCATCCGGAGACGTCGGCTCTTCCACGAACCACAGATCATATTTCTTCAGCTGCTGAATCCACTCGATCGCTTCCGATACTTCCCAGACCTGGTTGGCATCCACCATCATTCGAGCATCCGGACCCATCACGGATCTCAGCAGTCGGCAGCGCCGCTGGTCATCTTCAAGATCGCGCCCGACTTTGATTTTGAAGTGGTTCCAGCCTCGATCCATCAGACTCGCACATTTCGATCGCAGTTCTTCGTCACTGTATCCCAGCCATCCGGCGGATGTTGTGTAACTCGGATACCCGCTTTCCAGCAGCTGTTCAATTCGTTCCTGTTTACCGTTCTCGCGCAAGCGGAGAATCTCTGTTGCCTGGCTCCGGTCCAGACACTGCGTGAGATAGCGAAAGTCAATACAGGCTGCGAACTGTTCCGGCCTCATTTCCGCGACGAGTCGCCACAGGGGCCGCTCGTTGATCTGGCACCACAGATCCCAAACGGCATTGATGACGGCAGCAGCCGCCAGATGAATCACACCCTTTTCCGGTCCGGTCCAACGCAGCTGACTGTCGCCTGTGATCCTGCGATATACAACGATTGGATCTGCCATCAGCGATTCGACTGTGCTGCCCACAATCAATTTCGTCAGCGACTGAATCCCGGCGACACATAACTCATTTCCACGGCCAATCGTAAATGTCATGCCATGCCCGGTGTGTTCCGACGACGATGTCTTCAGCACGACGCAGGCGGCAGAGTAATCCGGGTCGGGATTCATGGCATCCGAACCGTCAAGATGCTGTGACGTCGGGAATCTCAGGTCGTGTGTGTCGAAGCCGGTAATGGTCGTGGCCATAGCGATTCGCTGTTTTAAGACTCGGAGCAACGATGAATTAAGGGAATTCGTTCGGCACGTAGTGTAAGTCCGTGAGGATAACGTTTCTTCACTGCCAGCAGTTCTTCAAAGCAGAATTCCAGATCGTTCAGTAAACGTGTCACATCAATCCCGCAAAACTCCGGTGCAAACGTCTGCAGGTATGCCACGCAGGTGCCGTACATCTTTCTTGCCCCGCCGTGATTTCCGCCTTCAAAGTGAAACAGACATACAGCGGCGTGAATCAGACCCTGAAAGAAGGTCTTCTCCGGACCAGCCAGTCCAGCCCAGAAGTCTTCAAAAACATCGTGACAGTCAAAGAACTCACGCGCGTTGAACAGACGGATTCCGTCGTCGATTCGGTGATCAGTTGAGTCGAACATTTTTTCGATCCGATGTCGTGGTTCAGTGGTTTGTCGCAGCCATTCCCATCACAACTCCCGGGATTTGCGCACAGTCACAGGAGAGCAGCACGTCAATCGGATGCAAATCGTGTATCTGACCCCGAAATAGCGACGCCACTCCTCAGCGATGTCACCAGGCCCGGAGTGATATAGACGGCACGCGACCGACAAACCTATCGCGACTTGTAGATTTGCGGCCCGCCCTCAGCACCGATCTGTACCGTGTAACTCTGGCCGTCTGGTGCAATCCTGGCTTTGATCCATACGCCGGTGCAGCCCTGAGTTGGCCCTCTGTTGGCAATAAAATCCACCGGAGTCTGCAGGTCGGGGCCCAGATTGACGTTGCGGTGAAGCTGGTAGAGTGCCTTCAGAGACTCACATTCCCACAACGTCCGAATCACGCTTTCAGCACCGCCCTTGGTCGGACCATTGCACATCACTGCTACTCTCGGGTCGATGGCTCGCACCAACACGGGGTTATTGCTCGAAGGCAATCCATGATGAGTGACCATGAACATGTCAACCTGGCCGATCGGGTTGTTGGGCGTCATCAGCTTCGCCTCGATGTTCCAGGTCAGGTCGCCGCAGCAGAGGAAGCGGAACTGACCGAACGTCACCAGGAAACTGAGACTGGCCGCGTTGTCCGTTTTATCCACGGGCTCCGGCTTGTGCAGCCTGACGTACGGATTCGGCTCACCGGTGTTGGGGATCACCTCACGACTGGCCGTGAGGATCTGAATCGAATATGGAGTTGTGCCCGATTTGAGCGGCAGTATGTCACCGGCCTTCAGCGCCTTTGAGTTGTTCTGAGACGCCGAGCGATAGTCGGCTACCCGTGTCACGAACTGGTCGTCCTCGGCCAGTTCATCAGGAATCCCGCGGTCCCAGAAGTTTCTGATGCTGATCTGCGTCGAAAGCGCCGCATGGTTGCCGTAATGGTCGCCGTGCCAGTGAGTCACCGCAGCATGATCAATGCGCTTCAAACCCGCTACGTCCCGGACGACATCCAGGATTCGATTCAGGTCACGTCCATTGTTGTCGGGATATCCAGAATCGATGACCAGAGATTCACCAGCCGGTGACACCAGTAACGTACAGGCACCGCCTTCAACATCAATGAAATAGATGTCCAGATGACCCCCGGTGTCGGCCGCGGACAGACTCACGGTGGAAACCGGCATCAGCATTGCGATGGTCACCACTATCGTGACAGCAGTCCTGGAAACCGGACCGAAACAGGACGAGGATATCAAGGAAAGTGGACTCATGGTGGTGCTGCTCTTGGTTCGGTGTTGGTTCGAAACAGGTTCGGACCAGCCAGCATATCGGCGCCGTTCGGCGATTGCACCCGTCTCTGGAACCTGACTCGGTTGAAGACTCGTCTAATCAGTCATTTTGGTTGTCCAGAATTCCTGACGAGTTTTTCCGGACTTGGCGAGTCCATTTCAGGAATTGTCTCAAGATGTCATGTTTCGTTGTTTTTGAACCGCAAATCAACATGAATATAGTGTTCACCTGTCATTCATGCGGCTTTGTGTCCGTAAGTGGTTTCCTCGCGACAACGGCTCCCTTCCAATCCAGGTCTGCTCGCGTGATATTCAGGATCAGATCAATTTTCAACCCGGTGGTCCTCATGTTGTTTAGTACATGTCCTGGTTCATGCTCATTGTCTATTGTGCCTGTGACAGATATGACTGAAGCGTGTTACACTGACAGACATATCTGGTAACTCGAACCTTGCAGACCTTGTTGTGCGTCTGTGCCGCCGGTTACGTTTCTGGGGAACAGCAGACCTTTGTGCACAGGCGCCGAGATACACTGTTGAGGTACGTTCTGCACTGCCGCCATATCGGACCGGGCGGATACGAGATAATGGGTGGATGGAACAAATTGCAGTGTTCGAATTCAGCCTCCAAGAACATGTCGCGACACTGCCACAACGGAACGTGGGGTAGCGTTGAAACCTGTCATATCTGTTTTGACACCAGGAGGTCTGGCTGCAGGCGCCGGCCGTGCCGGATTTTCTAGATTGTTTGGTACAAATGTGTGGTGCACTGTTGGCCAGACAGTGCACAGCGTCGCGGGCAGAACGATCATCGGTGCCTGCGCCGTTCTGACGCTTGTATCAATTACATGTGCCGCCGATCAGCCAGGCATCGTGATCAGCTTTTCTCATTCGACTCCGGACACGGCCTACTGGCGCCGCCATGCGTCTGCGATTCAAAAACGGCCCTTTGACGGAGTAGTCTTCGAGATCGATCCGCGGGATGAGACCTGGCTTGAGGAAGGTTACTGGGACAAACAGATCGACTGGGCACGAAGCCGTTCACCGGAATATGACTACCTGGCAGAAATGTACCAGCGTCCGCGTGAACTGGGCAGCCTGTCGTGGGGCGGAGGATCGGGGCTAACGTTCAGCGGGGCCACAAGTCCATGGAATCCCGCCAGTCGTTACAGTGAGGCCACGCTGACCAGGGCACTGGAAGACCTCCAGGCAGCGCCAGCCGATCACTTCCGCTTCAACCTTCTTGGGATCGGTGTCCAGGCTCCGACCACCGACTGGTTCAACGAGGAGCAGTTTGAGCAACGACTGCAGAACTTCGTTGTACTGGCACGGTTTGCTCGGGACGCAGGCCTCCGGGGATTCCTTTTCGACGATGAACAGTATGGTTCGGGATGTGTGTGGAACTATCCGGTTCTGAAAAATCGGGGGGCGACACACGGTCACAGTTTCGATGAAATGCGTGCCACGGCACGCGAGCACGGTCGCAGAATTGGCGCAGCGATCTGTTGCCGAGTTTCCTGATATCGTCTTCTTGACGCTGCACGGCTACGGAACTATCGCAGCTCTGATCGAGAGCGGATATCCGGATTACGCCATGAATCTCAGGACTGGATTTTACGACGGTCTGCTTGAGGGTTCGTCAGATCAGTTCGTTTTCATTGACGGTGGAGAGATCGCCTATGGCTACAACCGACGTGAACACTTTGAGTCGGGCCGGACTATGAGCAAGCGGGAGCCGATTCGCATGGGCCTGACCAAAGTTCCCGAGTTGCACCAGAGTAAAGTGAAGTGTGCATTTGGCCTGACTATTAGGGTGCGCTGGATCCGGGTGACCCGGAGAAAAGTTACTTTAGCCCGGGCCGGTTCCAGCGAGCCCTGAATCTGGCCCCGGAACTGAGTGATGGATACGTCTGGCTCTGGGGGCAGACGTGGACCTGGTGGGTGGAAGGTCCTGACGGTCGTGCCGCTGTGCCACTCCATCAAAGCCGTCGTGGTTTACCTGTGGCGTATTGGCGGTCAGTCACGGCCGCCCGAACGTCACCAGGCAACGACACCTCAGACATTCGAGGGCGTCCGACTGTGAATCTGCCCACGAACGGGCGCAACGGGATTATCGAGGGGCCAAAGCTGACACAGCTGCTGGAGAAATCTGAAAAGGTCTGCGAACTGCCTGTTAATAGCTGGACATTCAAACTCGACGACTGGGGGTCGCGCACCGACGAGCCTGCAACCTGGGACCAACCGATTACCATCGGAAAATCCTGGCGGGATCAGGGTGTGACGTGGACCGATTCGGTCGGCTGGTACCGGCTTGATTTTATGATGCCGGCGGAGTTGAAAGGAAGGAAGCTGCACTTCTACCTGCCGGACGTGGATGGCTCGATCTGGCTGTCGAGTCTGCAATGCCGGCGCCCCAGGAAATGGCCCACCGGTACGTCGGCATAGCACCGGATACCCGTCGCGAGCCATTTGTGATGACTCATCCGGAATTTGCTTCGTTCTTCTGGGAACCGGGTAAACCAGCTACCGTCGTCGTCAAGGTCATGCGGCACGGACCTACTGGTGGAATCATGGCGCCGATCCAGATCATCGCGGAGTAACAGACGAAGCCAACCCAAATATTTTCTCAGCCTGCGTCCTCAGATTACGTGACTGGTTTCTTCTACAGTTGTTCACGAATGACGTCCTTCTCGGTCTCCAAAGAACCACTGGACAGGGCTGACGTGGCATGGCATCACAGGAACTGTGTACCGAATGACGCAGGGCACGCGACGATGGAGAAAGATTCACTGACCGACTGTCCGGACCCTGCCAGATGAGAACCCGGCACCGTGGCTTTACGCTGATTGAACTGCTTGTGGTGATCGCGATCGCTGCAATATTGATAGCGCCGCTGCTTCCCGCTGTGATCCAGGCAAGAGAAGCAGCACGGCGGACGATGTGTCGCAGCCACTTAAGACAGATCGGAGTGGCATTGCATAACTATCATAACACGTGTCGATCCTTTCCACCTTTCTTTATCAGTCGCAGCGGCAACGGGCGACGGCTTGCGGATGTGAACAAGGGTGCCAACTGGCTGGTCCTGTTGTTGACGTATCCCGAACAGTCTGCGCTTTACGACCAGTGGAACTTCAACATCCTGGCCAGCCAAAACCCAGGACGGTCGACTGAGCTGCCTGTCTTGAAGTGTCACAGTGATCCCTGCAGTCAGGCGAATTTTTGCAGCTGCGCCGGCGGAGACTGAGCGTGTGGAAACTATGGCATGAACATCGCTCCCTGCAGCTGCGATTTTCTCAACAACGCGTTTGGTACTCTCAATCCACTCGGAGGAACTGGTGGGGTCAACTATGTTGTGCGAATTCGTGACGTCACTTACCGTGCGTGTCGACGAACTACGGGCCGGATTAAACCTACACGACATTCCGGGTTGCTGGGCCATGCCCGGACTTTCCGCCGAAACGGCAGCCCTGGTGAACGATGACTGTACACCAAACTATTGCACAGTTTTCGCCGATGACCAGGAAAACTGTATCGTCGTCGGTGTGTTCGGGGACGTTACCGGGAATGCCCATCAGATTTGGGAATCCCGGTTGTTGGATAACGAAAGGACTAACGAATCGCTCAACCTCTACTACTTCTAACCCAAATAAGCCACTCCGGCCCTACTTCTTGCAGTATCCACTCAAAAAAGTATCCTCGTCATCTCGAATGGCCGCCAAAGCGGACAGCTAGGATCGAAGTGTCCATCCCAGTTGTCCGCGCGCCTCCCATCGATTCATCATGAACCTTCTTTTTCGCTAAATGCCTGGTAGAGCTGAAGGTGAGATTCCTCGCGCCGGCGAAATGCGTCAATTACGAGCCGTGCTCGACTCTTGAGAACTTCACCTTTGTGGAGATCCTTCCCGAAGTAGGATAAATAGGCGCTGTCGTGCCGGGCAACACCATCGTGGTCGCCCTCGTAAGTAATTCCAACTGCCTGTACATCGACAGCAGGGCCCATCATGACCAGGTCGACTTCACCTAGGCTCCGAAATACCAGGGGCCGAGCGTAGCGACGTCCGAATCCGACTTGCCATCCATACTTCCGTCCTCCACGGCCATCACTTAGAACCTGGATGGCGCGCTCATCTCTCGGGAAGAAGGTGTATAGGCCGTGAAGAGCCTCATGATCGGCGAAGCCAATTTGCTCGATCGGCTTTTCGCGATCCACGACATACAAGCCGGGCTTCGATTTAGCGGGCGCATATAACGCTACCAGGACTTCGTAGTCGCGATAGTCAGCCTCTGCCCTTACGGTGAATTGCATCTCGATGACGTTTTGAAAACAAAACTTGTACTCAAGCTCCAGCTGTGCCCGATGCAGTGCCGACGCATGCCAAACAAACCGAATACCGTTGTCGATCGCTTCTAATTCGTCGGGACGTGTCTCACGCGGCTGCATCAAAGCTGCGTCACGGGATCGCACTTGAAACAGCGAGAAAAGACCTGCACCAACGGGGCCGTAGGTAGGACTGACCAACGTGTTCGTAGGTTTGTAGGTAACGTGCGAGAGGCGGTGATTGACGAACCGCCTACGGCTGTCCGTGCCGACCAGTGCATCCAAGTGGCCCGCAACCGACGTGAGCTCGAACGAAAAACGACTTTTGTTTGCGTCCCATGTCCCGACACTGTTCTCACCTGCGGAAGCGGTCATCGCAAATAAAATGCCAACGATGGAGGTAACACCTAGGGATCGCATGGTTCCTCCGCCTGCTAATGTCTGAGGTAACCGGGCGGCGGGCCATCAGGCCCCGGCCCGAATCACCGAAAACCGTTCCAATAGTTTAACCCGAATTATTCATGGGTCGCAAGGGAAGTCATTTGTCGGTTTGACCCTTCGGTTCCGTAGACCTTTTATGCTAGGAGAACGCTTTTGGTAACGGAAGGTCCCGATGTTGTAGA
>CAUZPL010000095.1:0-22930 GCA_963581585.1 Planctomycetota bacterium | reverse complement strand
CCTGCGCTGAAACATGTCGATTCGTCGATGTACATGCGGATCGCCAATGATCGGGATAGCATCATCCTTTTGTTCCGGGTGACCGATCTTGACGACGACGAAAAAGGGGAACTTCGTTTTCGGGTCGAGACGAATGATGAGCAGGAATGGACCGTGCTAAACAACGTTGTGGTCTTTGACGACGATGTTCAGAAAAGGCCGCTCGTGCATCACCTCCGGATCAAAGGACACTTCGACGGCGTTGACCCGTACTGTGAAGTCATACTCATCGATCCGGTGGGCGTAGTTCACAGAGCTCGGGGTACCGGAAAATTTGCCGATTCCGTGCGAACGGCCGTCAGTCCCGCGGTCATCCGTTTCGACACCGCGCCCAACACGGCCGACCATCTTCTCGACAACGTGCGGTTCAGCGTCCCGGACCAGGCGAACAAACACCTGGCAC
This sequence comes from Planctomycetota bacterium, assembly GCA_963581585.1. Lineage (GTDB taxonomy): Bacteria > Planctomycetota > Planctomycetia > Planctomycetales > Planctomycetaceae > S139-18. Next base: position 22,488 of record CAUZPL010000095.1, on the reverse strand, counting down.
CGGATCGGTTTATCAGTGTCGGCAGGACTGGTCTTCTGAAGGCCGCGTGTCTGCCCGATGCAGATGCGGATCTTGGTGAGGAGGGCTACGTGATTGCGCAGCGCGGCGACAATCTCTTCCTGATTGGAGGTACATCTCGCGGACCCATCAATGCAGTATTCAGTTTGCTGGAAGAGGATCTTGGCTGCCGCTGGTACACAAGCACCCGGTGTGCATCGGCCAGTGCGATTACCCGTATTCCCAGGCGACTTGCCCTGAGTTTTGACCGATCTCGAGACGCTACGTGCCTGGCTTCATACAGCGAGAGCCCTACTACACAACAGCCTGGGACGGGACCTGGTCGCTGCGCAACCGCACTAATGCCAACAATGTCGGGATCCCCGAGCAGTGGGGTGGTACATTCAGCTACGCACTCCATGCTCACAGCTTCGGCAATCTGCTTCCACCTGCCGAATACTTTGAGGAACATCCCGAGTACTTCATGGCGGAAGAGGATGGCAGGCGAATTCCACGGCAACTGTGCGCGACGAATCCGGATGTTGTCCGGATTGTGACGAAAAATGTTATTGAACTGCTGAAGAAACGGCCTGCGGCGGAACTAATCATGCTGTCCTACAGCGACGGCCAGAGACACTGCCGCTGCGGTCCATGTATGGTCCTCAACGTGTCCAACAACAGCCCAAACGGATCTCTGATCACGTTCGTGAACCAGGTTGCTGAGGCGGTCGAACAGGAATTCCCAAACGTGCTGATTGGGTCCGAGGCGTACAACGAGACCATGCCGGCACCGACATAAGTGCGTCCACGCCATAATGTCATCATCCGTATCTGTAACAGTCTTCACGAATGGAGATACCCGCTGACATCTTTCAGCACAGACGAAAGGTTTCTCAGTCAGAAATTCCGTGACCATTTCGCGAAGTGGGCCAGCATGTGCGATCACCTTCAGGTCTGGGACTATGCAGCCAACCACAGCCATTTTCTCGCGCCATTGCCGAACATGCATACCTTTGGCCCGGACATGCGCTTCTACGCGAAACACAATGCCAGGGGCATTTTTATGCAGGGCATACCCAGGGTCCCTGGTGGCACACGGAGTCCAATGTGCGCCTGGGTGGTCGCGAAACTGATGTGGGATCCCAGCCGTGACACGCGCGAGCTGGAACAGGATTTTATCTGGGGAACCTGGGGCAACGTGGCTCCGTCAATGACCGCATATTATGAATTGCTGGCGGACCTGGTGAACATCGATCAATATCCGGTTGGCGGTTCCCGATATGAGATGACCGAATCCTTCATCACGGCCAACTTTCTGAAGGAGGCAACGCGGCTGTTCGACCAGGCTGAAAACATGGCGGAAAGTGAGCAGATGCATCGTCGGGTGGAGCAGGCTCGTCTGTCAGTTATGTATACGCAGCTCATGCGGGGTCCGGACGAGGTCGGTGACGAATATCCCGCTCTGATCGACCGTTTCGCATCCATCGCCGATCGGGAGGGAATACGGTGGCTGGGTATGCATTCGGGCACGATGCAGCTGGACATGAAGGTCGAGCAGTGGCACTAGGCGTGGACGGATTACCAGGTCATGCACGGGTTGAAGGATGGGGAGTACGAGATCATTCCGCTTTCCAATCGCTGGTGTTTCGCTATTGATCCGGAAGACAGGGGATTGTCCGAGAAGTGGCAGGATGTCACCATTGACGATGACGGCTGGTCCATTCATCGTAGCGATCTGAACCGTGGCTGGGAGAAGCAGGACTACAGGGATTACAAAGGACTCGCCTGGTATCGCGCGACCCTTCCGCCTCGTGCTGATTTACGTCACCAGCATCTGTACATTTACTTCACCGCAGTGGGCGAAGAGGCCTGGATTTATCTGGACGGCGATCAGGTCAGCGAGCACACGCGGGTATCAACTGGTCTGAGCGCCAGGCAGCTTCATCGCCAGCCGTTTATGGTCGACATCATGCGTTGCGCGGGTGACGGCAACTCGCATGTGCTGGCCCTGCGGGTCCACAGCGAATGGAAGCTGGGCGTCTGGTTACCCGTCTATCTTGTTGCTACAGACACTCCTATGGAAGCGTCACTGACCTCACTCCTGCTCAGGCGGGCGGAGTCGAGTCCCGCCGACGCCACTGCCGGCAACAGGTCAGCGCTTGAGCGGGAGAAACTGGACCTGATGGACCTGCGGAAGCGGCAGGCCTCCGGGGAGTTCAAGGCCAACCCTTATATGCACTGGGTGATTGAATCTCAGGAGCGAGCGCTGACAGCGAAGATCAATGAACGCGACTGGCCCACAGGTGAATGAACCAGAATTTACGACACCTTCTGCGACCGTGCATCAAATGGTTTGTACGAACGTAAAAAAAAACAGCCGTGGCCGGACGTGGCTGACAAAAGGGAAAACGGATGGGTTGAATCGTTGGTATGTGTACCAGCGCTATCGTAGTCTGTCTGTTCAAAGAGAATCACCTCAGGCACTGATCGTCGTGACACGTTCGATATTCATCTTATTGATGTTCCTCTTATGGAAGATCACCGCCGCGCCGGGAGATGATCTGGGTTCCAGCAGTCAGGTGCTTGATTCGCACTGGTCGAAAAACGAGCCGTTTGGCCACAACATCCCCAGGGACTTGAAGACAGACGGGCTTGAAGACGTACGCGATGCGCTCGCGATGGCCGGTATCACTGTCGAGCGTGGCCGAACCGACGTGATTATTCCACAAAAAGACATCGGCGCGGACCGAGGTTTCGTCGGCAGCCTTGTCAAATTTCCCAACGGGGACATCCAGGTCAAGGCGGGCAAAACGCAACTTCGGTCCAGCGATGCCGGAAGGACCTGGCGTCCGGTCGAATCTCAGTTTCAACTGTATCCCTGCCGGACTGATGACGGTGTGACCTTGCAGTTCACCGGCAGGACCACTGATGGCCGTCCTCCTCACAAGTTGTACCCCAGCGAAAAGACCGGACTGGTGCAGAGGTCTGCGGAATTCATCCGTTCGCCCGACAGCGGGCTGACCGCGACGGCCGAATCAGCAACCATCTTCATGCCCATGCAATGCAAGATGCTCGTGATAAACCATGGCCGCATCGTGGAACTGCCCGATGGCAGCCTGTTGTCCAATGGTTATGCCACGTTTGAAGAGGACCCGATCGTAACGTACGACACGTGGGTGATGAAGATCGGCCGCATTCACGCGAAAAAATTTCAAAAGAACCGCGTCGTCGTGATCCATTCAGATGATGGAGGCCGGACATGGCACTACCGTGCAACAGTGGCCTTCGACGCGTCCCGTCACACCCGGAAGAGGATACTGGGATTTGCCGAGCCCGATATGGTTGCACTCTCCAGCGGCGACCTGCTTTGTTTCATGCGCACAGTAGCTGGGGGCGGCGTCCGGCCGTTGCACATGAGCACGTCGCATGATGGAGGAATGACCTGGAGCCATGCCGATCCTGTGGCTGATCGAGGAGTGAGTCCCTGCGTGATCGAGATGAACAGCGGCCTGATCGTACTCGGCTATGGTCGTCCCATGAACTGGCTGGCGTTCAGCACCGACGGGGGCCAGACATGGCTGGGACATTTTCAGTTCTATATGGGGGCCAAGGGTTGGGACTCATGGAATCAGTTGGCATTAGAGGAGGTGGCGCCCGATACGTTGCTGGTCACCTACGCCCGCCTGGATCCGACCGCCAAAATAGGCACCAAGGAGCGCCGTCGCGGTGACCTCATGGGCACCTATTTCACCGTCAAATGGGAGAACCGGCAATGAATGTCAGGGATCTCCCCGAACTACAGCATGTGCTGGCAACTGTCGTGTTCTGTGCTGCGGCGTTCGGTGGCGAACACAGAACTCGCGCCGACGAGGTGGTCGGTGCCAGGCTTGCCGCCCAGGGTCTCCCAAATCGTGCTGAGGCCATTTCCCGCCAACGGCGCATCATCCTCAATGACGACAACGGCAGCCTGCTCCAGGAGGAAGCAACGACTGCTGCGGGCTACCTGGGTTGCCGACTGACCTACACCGTGGACAGCCAGGTCGACAGCATTTGGTTGAGCGTTACCCACGGCCCGGAGACCCTGGCGTACGATGCCAGGTGCGGTGAGCCTGTGGGGAAAGAGTTCTACGAGGCCTATCCACCCACGGCGGAACCACGAGCGGACATACCCTGGGGCGCAAACTATACGAACCTGTGGCATCGCATCAAGTTGCTGCGCGACGCCGGCGCAGAACCGCTGAAACTGGCCGTCGATTTCGGCCACGAACACGGTAAGGAAGTGTTCGGCAGCATCCGCATGAACGCGATCCAGGACTCCTGGCATGGGCCGAATTTTTCCATGAAACTCAAGCGGGCACATCCGGAATATTGCCTTGACGTGCGCGGCACCTATCCCGAGACGGACCGCCGCTATCTGTACTGGTCGGCGTTCGACTATGTGCACAAGCCGGTTCGCGATCTGCGTCTGGGCATGATCGAAGAACTTGGCACTCGGTACGAGGTGGACGGCATCGAGTTGGACTTCTTCCGTTGGCCCATGTTGTTCAAGCCCTCGCTGGATAACAAGCCCGTTGAGGCCAGGCATATCGACATCATGACCGATTTCTTCCGTCGCATCCGCAAGCGAATGATGGAGATCGAAGTTCAGCGTAAACGTCCCTTCCTGCTGGCTGCCCGCGTATTTGACTCTCCGGAATTGTGCCTGAAGCTGGGACTGGATGTCAGCACCTTGCTCCAAGAAGGACTGATTGACATCCTGGTTGTCGGCAGTGATTACAATCACTATTCCATCCCCGCCGTCCGCTGGATTGAGGAGGCGCACCGAAACAACGTGTTGTTTTACATCGGCTTCTATCGATCCCGGGGGCTGGAACAGGATCGGGCCCTCGTTTCGTATTACCACAGTTGCGGGGTGGACGGAATTTACACTTTTAACTTCAAGTTTCCCCCAAGTCTCGTGGGGAGAAAAGAAGGGGGAAAGTTCTTTAACTGCGTCCCGGTCATCCAGGAGATCGGGGATCCCGGGCTCATCGCCACCAGGGACAAACACTACGTGATGAGCGGGTCGGGTTCCTCCAGCCGCGGTCACGCCTCGGTCCCGGGTATCGTCCCGGTTTCCTTGAAACCGAATCTCTCACGGCAATGCCTGCTGATCGGCGACGACGTGGAAAAGGCCCAGTCCGCAGGGCTTCTCAAAGAGCTGAAGTTGACACTGTCGCTGGATCACGCCCTGACTGCTCAGGATAAGATCATGTTCAAGTTGAACGATATGGCGCTAAGCACCCCGCAATGGGTCGAAAATGATGTAACGTTCCAGATAACCGCACCGCCATTGAAAAAGGGTGCCAATTCACTGGCGGCAGATTTTGGAGCCCGCGCTGTATACAGTGAAATCAACGTGACAGGAATTCAGCTGTGGGTGCGGTATCGGTGAGGGACGTGGGAACAGGATTATGACCAGTTTCAAAACTCATTTGGGTGTCGGAACTGGACCAAAGGGAAGCCTCGGAACTGAAGTCAACGGCGTTTCACGTTGCCGGAACGCTGGCCAATTCGGACTTTTTTGGTTCCGAAGCAGCTGGTAATTTTAAGGAGATATCAACTTAAATGTTTCAGAGCCAATTGCGATATTTGTCGTTCGTCCTGACGGTGATTCTCTGCGGCTTGTCGATTTCTCCCGTCTTTGCTGACCGACCCCGCGTCATACACCACCAGGGTTTCCAAGACTTCAGCAAGGGAAGTTTTGCCGACGGGGGCGCAAACATCTACGTCTCCCGGGGCGGAGTGATTCAATTGATTCCTCGCTGGGATCTTAATCGTGACGGCTACCTTGACCTTGTATTCAACCAGGATCACAACCTGATCGAAAACGTCGACGCCTTCATTCACTGGGGCAGTCCACAAGGGTACCACTCGCTGTTTCCGGCGTTCTGGAAAGAGGTTCCGGCGTTCAAGCTTGTGCGGACCATGCAGCAGAGTCGCCAGCACATATCGCACTTGCCGACCTTTGGTGGCGGACCGGTCAAGCTGGTCGACCTGAATCGAGACGACTACGTTGATATCGTCTTTCCAAACACAATCCACAATTATTACGTCGACCTGGAAGCCTACATCTACTGGGGTGGACCGGACGGGTATTCATCACGCCGACGTACAGAGCTACCGACCCTTTTTGCGGCGGACATTGCCGTGGAGGATCTGAATCGCGACGACTATCCTGACCTCGTCTTCTCAAACTACGGGGACGAGTCAGGTGATCGGTTCGGTTACAGAAACCACAGGTACTCCTGGATTTACTGGGGAGCACCGGATGGATTCTCTGCCAGGCGGCGCACGCAAATCCCGACCCTCAGCGCCCGCAGCTGCGCAGCGGGCGATTTCAACGGCGACCGCTGGCCCGACCTGGCGTTTGCAAACAACAACGCAAAACACCAGAGTTTGTACGTCTATTTCGGCGGAAAAGAGGGCTTCAGCACTGATTCCCGCCTGATTCTTGAAGGTGGCGATCCACGCGTTGTCAGGACCGCCGATCTGAATGGCGACGGAAGCAGCGAGCTGATTGTTTGTGCACATCAGGAGACGGCAGACGTCTATTTCGGCAGCCAGGACTTCCAGTTGGAGAATCCGTTATCACTGCCTGCCAACAACTCAACGGACGCCGTGGCCGCCGATTTTGACCAGGACGGTCACCTTGATATCGCTTTCGCGTCGGGTTTGGAGAAACCTCATGATCACGCGCCCGGAGAAGTCGAGACAAGCCACGAGTCTCTGGAAACCGAGTCAGCAATCTTCTGGGGATCGGCTGGCGGCTTGGATGCGCAACGGTACACGCTGCTTCCGACACTCTCACCGGCGGCGGTTGCGGCGCAAGACCTCAACGGCGATGGGTTCCCCGAGGTAATCTTCGCCAATGAGCACGATGGCACGACATACGATGTTCCAAGTTACATTTACTGGGGCAGCAGGCAGGGCTTCGATCCGTCGAACCGCAAACACCTGCAGGGATTTGGTCCTGTGGGCGTTGGTGCGGCGGACCTGAACCGTGACGGGCAACCCGAAGTCGTCCTGATGAACCAGTTGAGTGGGCGGCGTGGAGGGTTGCCATCGGTGATTTTCTGGGGTAACCAGGCACACCATTATTCTGAAGCAGGCGCGACACTGCTTCACGCTGAACGACCTTATTTCTCGAAGGTCGCCGATTTCAACGACGACGGTTATCCCGACGTGGTGTTTTCAGGAAGCTCAATCTACATCTACTGGGGAGGCCCCCAGGGATTTGTGCGACATACGGTGCTCGATGTGACGTCACACAGCATTGCTGTCGGAGATTTTAATCACGACGGCTACCTCGACATGGGACTGGTGACAACATTCTACGACGATCGCTCAAAAACACATGGCCGCGTCGTTTGGGGATCGCAGGATGGCTTCTCGATCGAAAACAGCACCAAGCTGAATGTCCAGGCCATCGGAAGTGGTGGTGTGGCGACCGCCGACCTGAACAGGGATGGGTACCTGGACCTGGTTTTTTGTTCCGGCGAGACACCCTCCATGGAAACGGAGATCATGTGGGGCCACCCGGACGGGTTTGGATCGGTACCATCGACATTGCTTAAGACCAACGGGGTCGCGCCTCCTGCCTTCGCCGACCTAGACGGTAACGGCTGGCTGGAGATGATTCTGCCTGGCTCCAACGAGCTGCGTGAGCACGACCCGCATACGGAGACTCTCATCTACTGGGGAAGTGAACAGGGATTTTCTGACGAGCGACGCACGGGAATTGAGTCGTTTACATCGCTCGAGGTCGTTGTCGATGACTTTAACCGTGACGGATACCTCGACATCGCCAGTGGAAACTATAAGGCATCGCACACACGCAGCCTGCCTGTCTTCATTTACTGGGGAAATGCTGCGCATCAGTACAGCAGCCGGAACCGTACGGAGCTGCCTGCCGAATCCTCATGCGGTATGCAGGTGCTTGACCTGAATCAGGACAACTACCCCGACCTGATCGTCCACAATCATATTAAGGACGGTGATCACACGTATGGTGCCTACATTTATTGGGGTCACAGTGACGGTTATTCCACCGAACGTCGCGACCACCTGCCCACGATGGGCACGCATTTCGCGCTCGGAATCAGCCCGGGGAGTATCTACGATCGCTCTCCGAACCATGATTACCTGTCACCTTTAGTGGAAGTGCCTGCCGGAACGAGTCAGATGAAACTGACGTGGGAGGGCCAGACACCACACAAGACCGCAATTGGCTTCGCCATTCGGAGCGGAGAAAATCACCGTCACCTGTCCAGTGCCAGCTGGGCCGTCATCACGCCTGGAAAACTATTTCCAGTTCACGGTGGCTCTCGCCTGCTGCAATATCGCGCGCGGCTGGTCTCTCCCGGTGGTGGGAACAGCCCGCTGTTGCGTCAGGTAACTTTGGAAGTTCTCGAAGAGGCGCCGGCCAGCAGGGAACACTGACTCACAGCGGATTGGGTCACGACCATGAGACACAGGACCAAAGGTGATTCAGTGTGCATGAAGACATGGAAGCAGTAACACTGCGGTGGGAAGCAAATCTGCGGGATGCCAACTCAACGCTTTGGACTAACCATTCTGTTCTGAAGTCGTTCCATGTCGCGGGCCTGCCTCTGGTGTACACCGTCGACTGACAGGGGAGAGTTTATTGGCGGTGGAATACAGACTCGGCGTCAGCGAGATGATGAGGAGTCTGCTGAACTCGTTGAAGCAAGTCGTATCGTCAACGAGTTTCTGCAGCATCCGGTAGATACGGCTAAGCCCGGAAACCACGTGGCTTCCGGGCAGCAGGCTCGCCAACTGTTCCGAATGACGAAACCGTCCATAGCAGACAGTTGGGGCATTGATTTTTCACGTCGGCTGCCCGACGATGACTTCACCGTGGGGATCGCTGACAGCCAGCTAAATTGGCACAGAGCTGATTGATATCTATTGGATGGGAGTTGCATTTCTCCCTGGCCGAAGCCCCGTTCAACAACAGCCGGTGAATATCGGACGTATTACAGACCGGGTTCAACCCAGTTGGGTACCGCCGGTGACATTGATCGCAATCCCGGTGAGGTAATCAGACTCGGACGATGCCAGAAACGCGGCGACTCGCGCGACGTCCGAGCTTTGAGCGACTCGTCCCAGCGGAATCTCCGCCGCCCTTTTACGCAACATTTGCACTCGGAGTTCTTCATTCGATTCTCCTTTTTGTGCCATTGCAGCTGCCATATCGCTGATCCGCTCCGTCTCAACCATACCTGGACAGATGATGTTGACTTGAATCTGGTAGCGAGCCAGCTCGAGCGCCAGTGACTGTCCGAAGCCGATTACAGCGAACTTCGAGGCCGAGTAGGCGGCGTAACACGCTTCACCGCGTTTCCCTTTGGTTGAAGACATCATGAGGATCTTGCCCCCATTCCCGTGGCGGACCATTTGCCGAGCTACTGATCTGCTGCACAAAAACGTCCCCTTGACGTTCACGCGCTGCACCAGATCCCAGGCATTCTCCTCCAGATCCACAACCGGCACACGGTCCTGTCCTGGTCGTGAAGCGGCGTTGTTGACCAGAATATCGATGCGTCCGAACCGCTCCAGTGTTTCAGTCACCATGCGTTCCACTTGAACGGCATCGGAAACATCTGCAGAAACTCCCAGAGCCTCCCGACCGAGCGCCTCGATTCCTTCGACCACGGCGGGTACACCGCGCCAGGCAGACGGCCGATCATTATCAGAAGGTACCAGAAAGTCATTGACGACCACGTTCGCACCATCCTGAGCCAATCGCATCGCAATAGCCCGTCCCACCCCCTGCTGGCGGCCGGCCCCCGTCACCAGGGCAACTTTGCCTTCAAGATTGTACATGTTGGGGGATTACCGAAATGCGTTATGTATGACGTGCAGCAAAGACATAGAGATCAGGATGTTGCAACGCGAAACGACATGTCTCAGCGTGGAACGGCGTCATGGAAACCGGATCCGGCTGCTTAGACCTCACCTGCCCTGCCCCAACACGGTTACTCCGGACGATAACAGGATGTGCTGGCTGCTGGAATGGTCCGCATGATCGTTCGACGGCAACATCGCACGGAGATTCTTTAACGTGAAATCTGTCATTCAGGTGGACCAGATTAAGAAGCAACCGGTTGTGGATCAACCGGACTACAAGGTTTCCGCAGTTGTGCGTTACTTGGAACAGCGATTAACTGAGGCGCGGGACATCATGTCTGGCGATCTCAAACCTGCAAACCTGGACACACTGCATCTGCTGTTCAATCCAGAGCAATCGGATTACTTTTTCGGCAGATCGGTTTTTGATCAGCGCCGGTTCTTTAAAGGTGAGAGGTTTTACCAGGTGGTCACCGCTGTTATTTACCTGTTCCAGGAGCAAGATTTCACGCCGTTCTGTCCTCAAGCCGGTTTGAAGTCCTGTAACCGTAACGACCTGCTTGAGACACTCGCGCTGTTGACGCTCGGTTGGTAATCCGGAATTCAACCGGCGTGTAACTCCGTTGTCAATTCCACAACTGATATGATGGACCTACGTTGTGGCAGCGCGCTGAAGGATTTCCCGCAGACGGCTGGCGACGACATGCTCTTCGCCGGGCTTGAGCATAAAGACCGAGATCAATAATCCATCGCTGCCGGTGCCGTGAACCCTGGCCGTGCGGATCGGTGGGTCTCCGGCGGCCAATTGACGGCCGACGTTCTCGGGCGTGATCTGTATCTGTCGCTCGTCCCACAGTAACACCAGATGCGGGACATGGTTGGCAATCGGTGGCACAATGGTCCTGACCCGAACTGTTGAGATCTCCTGTCCGGCACTCGCGATGACATTGATTCGTCGCACCCACTCGCGCTGCTCCGCATCCGAGTCAAGTTCAACGAAGTGTTTGACCGCCGCCCACATTGCGACCATGTCTTCCTTGCTTACTTTCATGCCGCGGCCAATCGTAGTCCGCGGAGCGGTGCAGAGCCTGGCAGCTTCAATGAGATCTTTGCGACCGAGCAGGAGACCTGCGTCCTGCGGGCCACGCAGGCCCTTGCCCCCGCTGAAAGCAACCAAGTCGAATCCCATCTGGTTGTATTGCCAAAGCCGATCCAGCGGCGGCGTATCCGCGGCGGCGTCCAGCAGTGTTGGAATTCCATGTTTGCGAGCTACTTCGACCCATTGGTCCCGTCTGATGTTGCCGTCTGCTTCATAGACATTGTAGGAAAACATCATTGCCGTGCGTTCGTTGATCGCGCGTTCCAGGTCATCGTGCGTTACTACGTCAACCAGTTTGACGCCACACACCTCGACCAGTTTGTCGTAGCCAGCGCGATGAGACTTCTGCCGAATCACTTCCAGACCCGCTTCGGCTGGAAAAGGCAGACGGTCGACGAGCGCGCGATCGCGAAATGTCAGTGCGGCGGCAGTGCCAACCATGATTCCCCCCGCCGCACCCGTTGTGACCATCGCGGCCTCGACGTTCAGCAGCTCAGCGATTCGCTCGCCGATACGGTCCTGCAGTTCCAGCAAGTCGACAAAATTTTTGGATGCCGCCACCCAGGCATCGAGCACTTGCGGGGGCATCAGCGACCCGCCTAAGGTCGTAATCGTGCCGGCCGCATTAATCAAAGTTTTCACGCCGAGTTCGCGGTAGATGTCGCGAGCCGGCTCTGAGATGGTGCCGGAGGCTGCGGTGTTGGCGCCAAGAGCTCCTCCAACGGCGCTGCCTGCGCCGGCCTTCAGTAATTCGCGTCGCGCGACGGGATCCGAGGTTGTCATTTTATCTTTTCTTTTCGCAATTGTTGTCGCTGTCTCCATAGTAGATGTTCTTTGAATCGAGTCAATATTATGCCACAGCGTCGTTGATGCAGGAAACGACCGCTGTGATTCAGTTACCCGACTGAACTCACCAGCCGGCCATCCCAAAAGTCCGCTGCGCCCGTCACCGACGGCGATTCGGCCGCGTGTGGCCGGTCGCGGGGCGGGAAAAGGAGACGCTGGAATAATCGTTCAGAACTCGTGTGCGCGAAGCAGCTCATGGATTTTGCAGTTCCGGCGGAAATGGCGCAGAATGTCTGGTACTATATCCGGCTTTGCGGAGTTCTTACGCGCTATACCCTGCGGGCGAAACCATGTTGCGTATCATTGGTCCTGCCAGCCGTGCTTGTGATGGAGTCAATCGGCGCGATCTGATGCGGATCGGTGCCTTGTCGCTGTTTCCTGGCGTCACCTGGCCTCGTTTGCTGCAGGCTGCGTCCTCCAGTCAGTCATCACGGCCGGGCAGCGCCAAATCCGTCGTACTGCTGAATCTTTTCGGTGGGCCCAGCCATCTCGATATGTTCGACATGAAACCCGCTGCGCCGGATGACATCCGTGGCGAGTTCAAGCCCATCAGCACGTCGCTGCCAGGTTTGCAGATCTGTGAGCATCTGCCGAAGCTGGCCAGCTGGATGCATCGCGCTACGTTGATCCGTACCGTAACGCACAATTACAACAGCCATCATCCGTATGTCGTATTAAGCGGTGACGGGGAGGCCACCAACGACAAGCCCGCGCGCCCGCTGCCCACTAACCATCCCAGCATGGGCTCGGTCTGCCATTATTTGCTTGATGTACCAGGCGATGTACCACCGTATGTATTTCTGCCGGACGTTCCCGGATACACACAGACTCCGCGACCCGGTGGCTACGCGGGTTATCTTGGCAAACGCTTCGATCCGCTGTTCACAACCTGTGATCCGAGTTTCGAGCGCGCGGGTGGATTTTATGATCCCGTATTGCCCATGGGGGTCCCCACATCACCGACACTGCAATTGCCGCGGGATCTGACAATTGCCGGCATCGAACAACGACGCACACTGCTGGAGCAACTCAACGAACATCTTCTGCCACTGTCTTCTTCACCAATGGTGGATGCGATGGACGGATTTCAGCAACAGGCTTTTTCGTTGCTCACCTCAGGTAAGACTCGTACAGCGTTTGACCTGTCCGAAGAACCTGGTGAGGTACATGAGCGATACGGCAGAAATCTGTACGGTCAGTGTATGCTCATGGCTCGGCGTTTGGTTGAAGCGGGTACGACATTCGTTACGGTGAACTGGGAAGTGGCTGTTGAGAAGCTCGGTGGTCACTGGGACATGCACCAAAACAACTTTGGAATGCTGAAGTTCAATCTTCCACTTCTGGATCAGATCTGCACCGCACTGATTGAAGATCTGGCGGAACGTGACTTGCTGGAATCGACGATGGTGATTGTCACCGGCGAAATGGGACGCTCGCCGCGGGTTAATCGGGAGGCCGGACGCGACCACTGGCCACAATGCGGATTCTGCCTGCTAATTGGAGCAGGCATCAGTCAGGGAATGGTCTACGGCACAAGCGACAAGCAGGGTGGCTATCCGATCGACAGGCCGGTGTCGCCTGGTGACCTTGTTGCCACAATCTATCAGCTGCTGGGCATTGATCCTGAGACAACGGTACCTGACCTTCAGGGGCGCCCCATTCATATCTCCCATGGCGGTAAGCCGATTACCGAAGTGATCGTCTGATCTGTACTCACGCCTGTGTGATGTGACGACCTGAGACAGTGAGTGCTTGACGGGGCGTGTTTCATCTTACCAGTGGTGTATGGTTACTAAGGCCTCATTGAGGTTTCCCCCTTGCGTACGAACGTATGGACAGCGCAGCTGTAACGAACACTTGAGGTGCGGACTTGTACGTTTCCGTGTCGATCATCGGAAATCACTAAAAAAAGGAACAGTCAATTCAGGAGTTCCTCGAACCGGCGTATCCCCGTCACTTGACGGCGATGGCCGGAGCCACCAAGGTGGCTGCATGACTGTTCTTGTATGTCACCATCTGCGAATGATGGCCACCAGCGTGGCTTGGTTTCCCCTGCTTGTCACCGGGTGTGGCCAGGGTGATGCTGCTCGTACAGCGCAGGAAACCAAACCGGTTTCTGACGAAGTGGTGGCCGTGGCACCCGCTGCGGCGTCGCTGCCGATCACCCTCGAACCAGGTAACTGGGAGGCTGTGCAGGCCCATGTGGCTAAAAGTGCCGGAAAAATTGTGGTGGTCGATCTCTGGTCGACGTCGTGTGTTCCCTGCATCGAGGAACTGCCCTATCTGGGACAACTGCAGCGAGACCAGTCGGATCATGTTGTCTGCATCTCGCTGAGCCTGGATTACATCGGTATAAAATCAAAGCCGCCTGAGTCGTATCGGGAACGGGTGGAAAAGACTCTGGAACGATGTGATGTTCAGGTTCGCAATTTTCTTTGCACGACCGACGCAGACACCGTATTTCGCGAACTTGATTTGCCTTCAATTCCCGCCGTGTATGTATACGGCGCTGACAGCCAACTGGTTCAGCGATTTGATGCATCGTCGCTGAAAGAAGGTTCCGACCAGGAAGAACCATTCACCTACAGGACGGATATCCTGCCGCTGGTCAACCAGCTCATTGTCGAACTGGATTAAGACCGGCAGCGACGATCCTTCCGTGCCATCGGTGACCGCAGTCCCGGCCCAGCTTCAGCCGCGTCCTTCCTCCGGACAGTTTCATTTCACTCGAATGTTTGCGAGTTAAATTTCCTGACACGCTTTCATGATGTGCTCCGGTACCGTTCCCGACTACTCGCTGTCAGCTACCAGGCTGAGACGGTGCTTAACAAACCGTTCCCATTCGAACTCGCCGCTGGTGGAATCAAAGGCATTGAAGGTCTCTGTGCGATCGATGATGAATACCCCGCGCTGTTCCCAGCCGGTGTCTTCTGTTTCGTCCCCATCGTCGTCCAGATCCAGTCCCATGCGGCCACCAATACGGAAGACACCACTCGGATCCAACACAGCTTCAAAATAGGCGGCCGTCCCGTACACAATGAAACAGTTACTGGTTGTGGTTGTATTATTCATGATCTTCGACAGGAACTGATGCCGATGTACCATATTCGCGGATCTGGATACCCCTTCCGGTGCCTGATGGAACGTTGTGTTTCCAGGTTCCAGCCAGTGCCGGTTGGTTGTTATGTCATCCGTGGTCTCCCCGAATGCGTTATCCACAGGCAGCGACACATTGTTTGCGATGTGCGACGGTCTGTGCAGACTTCCACGTCGGAGAATCGTGTGATCAAGACCCGTGTCTGTGACACTGGCAGGAGCGCCGACCACTCCTGTTGTGTATGCCAATGAACGGAACGGACGGCTGTTTGGTGTCGCCGGCAACCACATTTGTGCGGCTGTTTCGGTCAGACCATTAACTGTGTTGACGTAGCCGTCACGTTCGTTGATGAACTCTAACCAACGATCCCGGACGACCCCCAGCCCGGGAGTTGAATCGGTTCCGTCAGGCGCTGTTGATATGAGAAACGGCCCGTTCCGACGGCCATTACCGTCGGGGTCGAGCAGGGGTGGTACGTTGGCAATCAGCAGGTCGTCAATCAGTCCGGCGTAGACTTCTCTGTGGCGAATGGTGTTGAGATTCAGTTTGCCTGGCAGACGCATCAGATTAACGTAATTGCCGAGCATGCGATTGACGCGTGAAGGGACCTCGACAAACTGCATCAGGCGATACCACGTATTGTTGTCGGCTGGCAATGCTCCAGGCAATTCCGGCTGCAGAATCATTCCGGCCGCTCCGGTCACCAGATCCGGATCCGGGACACCAAGCGGAGCTGTGGGAACAATATGTGCCTGCTGGAAGCCGGCGTAACGCATGCGGTCGAGGCCGCGCGTGAGCAGATTGGGGCCAACAATCGGCAGGTTCAACAGTTCCCCGGCGGACGCGAAGTGACGATCAAAATGAGCCTGCCACAACTCAAAGACCGCAGTGCCATCGTTAGTCTCGCTGTTCAGGTCGCTGCCGATGGTGTTTTTACGGTAGAGGTCCGGACTTGGATCCGTTCCCGTTGTTTCAAACGGCCGGGTACTGCCGTCGGAAGCATCCAGCGGCTCTTTACGCTCCAGGCTCGTGACATTTTCCAGGTTCAATGTAGCGCTGGCACCCAGAATATACAGCTCAATGAACTCAGCCTTGATTCGGTCGACTTCGATCCATGGATTGTCCGCCACGGACAGTCGTGGCAAATTGGGGTTTTGGCGTCGCTGCAGGACCAGGTCAAAACCCTTGCGGTCACCAGTGGCTCCAGGCACGGCGGTGATGCCGAAATCGTCATTACCTTTGTAGAACTGCATGTCATTGAGGAACTGTCCTCGATCCGTGCTGTTTCCCGACAGCAGCCAGCGGCTGTCGTGCGTGGTGTGAATCAGATCCAGACGTGTTTGCGGCTGTGGTGTGGCTCCGGAGATGATTGTGCCGGACGGCACATCCGGAGAAACCAGATGGAAATTACCGTCTGGCGGAACAGCAGCATCAACGTAGAAATCCGCGGTCCCAAATCCGCTGGGATCGACAGCCGCCGGAGCACCGTCCAGACCCGCGATGGCGATCGTGAAGCGGTCTCCACCGACCAGCGTGCCATTCCCCGCCATCAGTGTCAGTGTCTGGTCGGGAATCGGCGTTTGAACATCGTCAAATGCTCCGATACGATCAAATCGCGACAATCGCCACACGCCCTGATCTTCATTGCCGGTTCCGGTCGCTGTGGATGCCAGATCCAGCGGCATGGGCAGCATGTTCTGCAATTCCACGTGCAGAAAATGACGATCACCGTCAGTATCGTTGTACACAGTGGCGTCATCGTCGGCGAGCACGGGCACGGATAGTGAGAAGTCCGGTGAATGGACTGCCAGCACCTCACTGAACGCCAGCTGCTGAGCTTCAACGCCAAACACCACACCGCGATTGCCGGTATCTGCAGGATACAGTCCGTTGTCGGTGACGTCCGCGCTCGTGGGCTCGACGGCAGCCACATCGGTTGCGGTCCAGGGGCGGTCATCCAGTCCCCAACCGTTGCCGAGGTCCTTGTCGAATTCGAATCGGGTTACAACGTTGTCGGTATCCATGGCGTCGACCATGTTCACGGCGAATTGTGCCATCTGCCGCAGTCGTTGTTCTGTGTAAAGCACACGACCACTGTTATCACCGGTGTAGTTTATGATCCCGTGCGGCGGCCCGACTTGAGCTCCGCCAAGAGTGTACAGCAGCACATAAATGTCCCGAGCCAGCTGTTGACGATCCCGACGCGCCCAGTATTCCGTAGCTGCGAATGTCTGAGGAGGAAAGGCCGGCTGTGTAGTCGGCATGGAAGTCACCGTGGCTGCCGCGGTATCGTCGGAATGTTCGACCAATGCACGAAATTGAAAACCAAACTGCTGCATATGAGCGAGATACTCGGAAGTGTTGTCGTCGGCCGGCGCGTTGGTCGAACGATTCACATCAAGAATATGATTGACACTCAGCAGCAGCTGACCAAAATTTTCTCGCTGTTCTCCCGCTTCAACAGTCAGTAATCGACGTACCTCAGGGCGAAACGGGTCCTGGCCATCAAGTTTGCCGTTGCCGTTCAGATCTTCACCCGGATCGAGGGTTCCGTTTCCATTCTGATCCTCCGTGTCACTGTAGGCCAGTACGCCGCCAAACCGCGGCGGAAACTCAGGAACTCCATCACCGTCCGCATCGGCAGTCCATTCCCATGATCGTGGACCACCCGGCTGTTGCAGAAACGGAACATGTCGAAAGCTGTGTGTCAGGGTGGTGAATCGATCACTGCGTCGTTCATTCCGTGGGTCCGGAGTCGCGACGTAGGTCATGGGCATCAAATTGCGCAGTCGCTTACTTAACCCACCCTGGGCCTTTTTCGCATCGGTGTCCGTCAAATGACCAATCAGCATGTCCTGCACCGAGAACATCTGGTCTTCGGGCCGCAATGCAAAGTCCAGATCCAAAATCATTTCCAGTGGATCTTCGAACAATGCATCGAAGAAATGACCGATCGACAGATCATCCGCATCGCCGAACGTCAGATTGCGACCCCGCATGTACAGTGAGTCATTAAGCGTATTTGCAGCGCTCCCCACGGCGGAATAGCCACTGTAAAGCAACCAGGCCTCCGGCCGACCTGCAATATTCTGTAACATAGCTGGTAAGCGGAAATCTGCAGGGAGTCGGTTGGTCCCGGTTCCGGCATAGTCCATGGGATGCACGAAGCCACGAAGGACTCCGGTTAGCCCAGATGCGATGCCCTCGAAGCTGTCCAGGTTGTCGTCGTATCCCTGTTTACCGCCAAATGACGGAGTGCCTGTGGTGGCCTGAGTCAGATCTCCTGAGTCACCGGCACGCGGCAGGGAACTGGTGGAGGAGCCGGCTTCGACTTTGTGGTAAACGGTCGCATTCGGCTCACCGTATTTTCCGGGATGCAGTTTGCTCCACTTCTGTCCGTTGTGATTCATACGGCCGGTCAACAGCCAAATCCATTCCATATTTGCCTGTTCCAGGGGGTTGCTCGGAGCCTGTAAGGGGTTTGTCAACGGATCTGGATCTGCCAAATACCAGTCCCTAAATCGCTGGTTAACATCGGGATCGGGATCCACCTCGTCCGGCAGCAACGCATAGATGGGGTTAATCTCGTTGGGACCCAGTCCCAGATTTGAGTCGGACACGGGCACAGCGCCCAGTCCCGCGGGCCCCACGAGGGTGGTGAGATCGGCATTCCGCGGCAGCTGAGCCAGATTGCCCACGGCATTGAGATCCAGCAGAGCATCTAGGTCGTAGATCGTGAACGAATGCAGCGTTGCGTAAAAACGTCCGTCCGTCGTTTCCTGAATCGGATACTGCAAATCCAGCCAGATGCCTTCTTTGATTCCATCACCATCATTGTCGGAATCCAGCTCGAAGCCGGCCGGACTTTCGGTGACGTCACCGGTCCAGACGCCGAGCTTGCCGAAATTGTTAGTGTGGCGGTAGTTGTCGTTCCCTTCGTCTGGCCCGAACGGGAACTCACCCGCCGTTGGTAAAACCGCTAAATCACGAGTGTACTCCAGAAATCGAAACACCGGATAGCCATCGGCATCGTAGCCGCCAACGTGGTTCTGATGCGGGCGGAATGAACGCTGCTGGTATTCAGGATGGGCAACGGGATTGTACCAGTCAGAGTCCGTCGGAACGTCGATCAGGAAAGTGGAATCATTTGCAGTGGACGATTTGAGATACTGCGGCCGGAAAAACGACGGAATGATGACCTGCACACGTTCGAACCGTGGCGTGGCGGCGACACCGTTGTCGCGCACAGCCCATCCCCTGTAAGCCAGAAAGGCGTTGTTAATGTCGGGTGAGGTGTAATCCACGTCGGGATGAGGCAGAGCGTTGATTCCGGAATAGTCCCGGGCTTCTGCCAGACTTGTTTCCGTAACACCAGTGCTGCCCCACGCAGCAATCGAGTCCACGAAATTAAGCAGATTGTCCACATTCCCTGAGCCGGGGACGTCGGCCGTCAGATCATAGTCAGCGTCAGCGATTGGCAGCCCGAAGGCGTTGTAAGCAACACGCACACCAGGGCCTGTATACGGTGTCACATCCGGGCCCACAAGGTTGCGCACGATGGAATGACGATTAGCGCCCGTCGCATCGGCAAGAATACTGAATTTCTGATAGGCATAAGGTCCGATGATCAGTTGCTGGAGGCCCCATGGAAACGGATCCACCAGATCGACATTCTCGTTTTTGGCGGCCTGAGAAAAATATTCTGCTGTGCTGCGTTCCTGAATCGCGAACACGTAGAACATCGTGCCCATTAAAGACAGCAGGCCCAGCATCGCAATCACAATCACCAGAGTCGATCCTCGGCGCTGTGTGATCGTTGTGTGATTTGTTGGCAGGTCACGTTTCATGATAAATGGCTCCAGTTAACCGGACTTGGCCCGCCCGACAGGGAGCAGATTCAGCATCGCATTCGATGGGCGATGCTGAAGGAAGTGTGAAGGTAACTCAGCCGGCAGATCGATTGCTCGGAACCGTCTGTTCGGGTCATTGAGGTGGATAGTAAATTCGGTGGGCAACCATCAGTCCTCCAGGTGGCAGGTGCCGGCAGTCCTGTCTGTCGACCTGCCGTCACCCGCGTTGATATCAGTCATCCACGAGCGGAAGAATCATGGTGAGTTGTCGGATCTGATCGGATACTTCGTCTTTGAAACGTATGGTCATTCGAACGGACGTCAGTGGACGACGATTGTCAAAAGCTAGCCACGTCACATTGCCATCCGCCTTGCGCCGTCCAGGCGTTATCGGCCAGGGCTTCGGCGGCTGGAATGCGTCCGACGTTCCTGGAACCACACACCGATATGCAATGTGGAACGCCTGATTGGGGACGGCGTCTTTGTCACGTTCCCAGTCAAACAATGATGCATTGTGGTTAATATCATTCCATCCCTGGAACAGGTCTGCCCCTGGCTGCTCCGGATTCTTGCGCGAAGCAAACACGACATCACCGACGTTATATGACTGTCCAGGGACCCAGTAGGTCACAAGCGGGCCACCGGGATACAGTTCATTGGCTGGGGCCCGACGTGACGACGGTCCGGGTGGATAGTCGTTTTGACGGGGCGGGTAAACTATATACGGCAGATAAGGCGGCTGAGTCTCCCACATCTCTACCTGGTAATCACCATCTAATGGCCCGAAATCTTCTTTGATGTCAGGATGCCAGGTGTCAAAGACACCGGGCTGAACACCGGCCCGGACCAGCGGTCCATAGGAATAGTCTGCCAAACCACCAGGATTTCCCGAAACCTGCAGTGATCGCTCGAGGTGGAAGTCACCGATTGTCTGGCCGGCAATCGTACCTCCAAGCGTTCCGTATCCTGGAACGACATACTGACCAAGTCGTTCGTCCCAGATCTCAATTCGGAACTCATGAACGTTGTTCAGCAACACATCTTCGACACGGCGTTCACCACCGCGGCCAGCATCGCCGTTGAATTCCGTCACCACGTCAGCTCCCAGTGGCAACGTGACATCAAAACCATAAACATCCATCGGGTTGCCATTTTGGATCGGAGGATTTATTAATGACGGTGCCAGTGGCCAGTTGAAAGCTGGATCCGAGGTCTCCGCATGCACGAAACGTCCCAGATATACCTGCGTGAAATCGCCGGTATGTTCCCGGGACCAGCCAGTCATCGGGTTAAATCCCCATCGGTTATGCGGTATTCCCAGCGGAAACTGACCTGACCCCTGTTCATTGTTCAGTGCATCCAGTCCGAGCAGTTGTGCGTTGGTGGGCCAGTTTGGTGCACCTGGGTCCGAAATTGGCCTGGCAGAGAAATCGAAGTGTGTCAGGAAATCATCGCTGTTGACGATCGTCAGCTCGTCCGTGTCAGTCGGGTCGGACGGATTCACTGCCGATGGATTGGCGACATAAAAGAAACGTCCGCCCCCGGCAGCTCCTGCTGGCACTCGGGTGTCTGAGGCATCCACGATAAAGTCGTTTTTGGGCTGGCTTCCGGAAACAGGCTGATATTCAGAACCGTTGCTTTCGCCTGAGCCCGGATCCCGTAACAGACTCACCCGCCGTATCAGATTTCCGTTACGCAGAAAAATCATGACTTCCGCGGCGCTGGACGCGGCAGCATTGTTGAGACGAATGTCGCGGTCATCGGCTTCGGGCTGCTGTGGACTGGCGAGCACACCGGTTGTTTGAAGCGTGCCCTCCTCTTCGGCAATCTGATCAAAGAACAGTTTCGCAGCCCCGTAATAGACGGTGTCGTCCTGATCCTGCTGCACCAGTCGGGCGTCGACGGTGAACTGAATCAGATCATCGTAAAAGCTTGACGGGTCATTGGTACTAATGTAAAGGTAGCCGGCGCGTGTTCCGAACGGTGTGGGAGAGGTGGCGGCATCTTCGGTTGGATAATAGGGATACACATATCGCTGTGTGCGTTTCTCGAAATCATTGCGAATGACGGTGACCAAAGCCCGCGCGCGCAGATCGTTCGACGCGATGCCGCGCTGCAGTTTGACGGTGTCGGATGCCAGCCCAAAGATGGCAGCAAACAGTGACATGATAAGCAGCACCAGGGTGACAGACACCAGCATTTCCACCAGCGTGAACGCCGATCGATGATTGGAGTCTGCATGTCGCTTTTGATATTTGATCATGCCTTCATCCAGCCAAAGGTTGCCATAGGAACAATCGGGCTAACGCAGCGAATCCGGAACATTTTTGGAGCCCAGTGGATACACTTCAATCACACCGGTGGGGAACATCACCCGGCCAAACGTCGAGACATCATTTCCATTCAACTTTTTATCATCTGCATCGCTTCCGGTGCCTTCCAATGCGCGAATCTGTGTTTCCACAGTCACACGATAGTCGTATACCTTCCAGTTAAATTTCTCGGGATCGGAAAAATCGTCGGGTCCCTCAAACAGCGGTTTCTCCTGTACGCTGGTGATGCGGTACCAGACCGCGTTCACAATATCGAATGCAAACCCGCCCTTCTTCAGTCGGGGTTCGTTCGGTCCGTTATTTTTCACGCCGATGATGTGGGTACCACCCAGACACTTTGCAGGAAACAGTTCT
>CAUZPL010000094.1:0-23753 GCA_963581585.1 Planctomycetota bacterium | reverse complement strand
TCCGACTCCCCGGCTCTTGTGCAGCAGATAACCGGGAACGCATTTGCGCGTCGCCATAGCAATGCTCCTGTGTGAACACTTTGGTACATCGTTGGTACAAAAGGGTTATTCACACCGCACTGCCAATGGCAGGTTTGCCCTAAGTTGGGCAACGGTAAGACTTTGAAAAGTCGGGATGACAAGAGTTGAACTTGCGACCTCTGCGTCCCGAACGCAGCGCTCTACCAGGCTGAGCTACATCCCGAATGGCTCATACATCCATCTTGATTCTACCGCGATTTCGTCGTACCGCAATCAGCCGTCGTTCGTTACTACAGGTGAATGGGCACGAAGCGTTCTGTTTCTCCGGGGCCCGGCTGTTCCGGAGGATCGATCCAGGGGATTGGCATTTTTTCTTCAGTCAGAGCCTGAACCTGCGCCCGAAAAACGTTCGCAATCTGCGTCAGGACGTCGCGTTCCGTGTTTCCACAGACCGTAATCCCTCGCAGATTGGCGACTCGGCCAACAATCTTCTGGTCAGACTCACTGCTGCGGAGAATAATTTGACAGTTGAAAACGGGAACAGGCGAACGTTCGTCATCGGAAATCAGTGGCAATGAATCAGAATCTGACATCAAAGAATCCTCGAATGCTTCGGCCTCTCTCGCGAGTCTGTAGCGAAGGTAAGAATTGATGATACCATAACAATTGTCGACGCCAGCCGTCCACCATCGTTCGTTTGTCAGACCTGTGACCATCGTGCCGGTTGCCCGCATCGCTGGCTCATTCCATCCTGGAGAACCAGACATGATTCGATCTGTCATCTGTCTCGCCACGACCACCATTCTGCTCAGCGGCAATGCTATCCCCGCCGAGCAGACTGTTGATGAAATGCGTCGGCGTGCTGTTGCGTTTCTGAAGGCACGTCAGAATGAAGATGGTTCGTGGACACATGCGTCTACCGTGGGAATTACGGGACTGGTCACGTCCGCACTGCTTAAGTCTGACCTGACCGTCG
Source organism: Planctomycetota bacterium (assembly GCA_963581585.1). Classification (GTDB taxonomy): domain Bacteria; phylum Planctomycetota; class Planctomycetia; order Planctomycetales; family Planctomycetaceae; genus S139-18. The sequence goes on along the minus strand of CAUZPL010000094.1, from coordinate 22,756 downwards.
ATGATCCGGTGATTGCAGCAGCGCTGCGGCAGCTGGAGTTTAATATTCGACCGAACGGAGGGATTTATGCCCCCAACAGTGTTCACCGCAATTACGAAACATGCATCACGGTCATGGCGTTTTCAGCCGTCAATTCGGATGGACGCTACGACCATACGATTGAGCAGGCGCGTGAGTTCCTGACGGGACTGCAGTGGGACGAGGGAGAAGGCCTCGAATCATCGGATCCGGCGTGGGGAGGTGCTGGCTATGGCAAGCATCAGCGACCTGATCTGTGTAACTCAGAATTTCTCGTCGAAGCACTCAAGACGGCCGGGCTCGAAGACGACGACCCGGAAATGCAGCGGGTGGTTCAATTCATTTCCCGATGCCAGAATTCTGAATCGGAACACAATACGACTGAGTTCGCCGGACTGATCAACGACGGCGGGTTTTATTATACGCCGGCAGCTGGTGGTGATTCCAAGGCGGGTGTCGATGCAAACGGTGGTCTTCGTTCGTACGGCAGCATGACTTATGCGGGTGTCAAGAGCCTGATTTATGCCGGGCTGCAACCTGGTGACCCACGAATTCAGGCGGCGACGGAGTGGATTCGTCGCCACTATACGCTCGACCAGAATCCCGGCATGGGAGCTCAGGGTCTGTACTATTATTTCCACACATTTGCCAAAACGATGGATGCTTTCGGGGACGATGTATTTGTCGACGCAGATAATCGCAAACATAACTGGCGACAGGAGCTGATGGCTCGCCTGCGTGACCTGCAGCGACCGAATGGCAGCTGGTCTAATCCGGCTGATCGCTGGGAAGAAGGTGATTCCCATCTGGTTACCGGATATTGCCTGTTGGCGCTGAGTCACTGTGAATCGTCCCCCCTGGAAGATTTGCCAGATTCCCAGGCATCGACGGCTGAATGACTTTTGATTCTGGTTCGTCTGCCGCCTGCGCAGCGCAGAGGCACAGAATCCTGCCCCGCGGAGGTCGCGAAATGCCTGTTGATAAGTCCGGCACACGCATCCGCCAGATGTTTGGCGAAGTTGCCGGTCGTTATGACTTCATGAACCATTTTCTGTCTGTGGGAACCGACATCTACTGGCGGTTCCGGACGGTTCAGCTGGCGCCTCCGGCCGGAGTGGATCCAATCCTGGACGTATGTACCGGAACGGGTGACCTCGCGTTCGCGTGGCGGAAGGCAGCCAAATCCGGCACGCCTGTATTCGCCACGGACTTTACTCACCCCATGCTGAAGCTGGCCGAAGAAAAGCGAGGTGGTCGTGACGTCCGGTTTCTGGAAGCCGATACGCTGTCCTTGCCGTTTCAGGACAATCAGTTTCAGATTGTGTCGGTGGCGTTTGGGTTGCGAAATGTTTCCAGCACGATCGGTGGCCTGGTGGAAATGGCCCGAGTATGCCGGCCTGGTGGTCGTGTTGTGGTGCTGGAATTCGCTGCACCACGCAACCGATTCCTGAGTCGGCTTTATCAGTGGTACTTTCACAGTGTTCTCCCCAGGCTTGGGCAGTTGCTGGTCCGAAACCGGCAGGCTGCTTACGAATATCTGCCTCAGTCAGTCTCTGAGTTTCCTGTTGGCGGTGATCTTGTGGCCATCATGGAGGAAGCGGGCCTCGAACGGACCTGGTGGAAATCGCTGACCGCAGGAATTGCAGCAATTTACGTCGGTCATAAACCGGAGTTGTCGGAATAACCAGAACAAATCTCTCGGTCTGCTCGTACCTGCTTAATCGATTTCGTTTCACATATCAGGAATTGACACGGCGTTTGTGTCCTCTGCATGCTTGGTTCCGGGATTCACCGGTGGGTTTCCGCGCGTTGATCTTCAGCCGGTACTGGCTGCCGGATCCGTGCCACCACACAGGTGGTTTGGAGCTTGCGACGAACTCATCAGAAAGGGGGGACGTATGAGTGTTCGATTCAGGATTTGTCTGGCCATCTGGACCGCGACGGTTGCCTGCAGTATCGCCTGCGGCACGATTCAGGCGGACGTGTTCGAGACCGGTGACGGCTGGGTGGTTGAAATCATACCCAGTATGAAAACATCGGATCAGAAGAAGGTCGTTGGCGGCGCGCCCCGGACCGTAACGCCAGCGGGAATTGACAATGATGTGCCAGCAATCCCGGATGTGACTCAAACGTCAGATGCTGACTACCGTCGGATTTACCAGTCCATTCCCTTCAATCGAGCTGAGTACAATGTAAATCCGTCGTACCGTCATGATGCCACAATGGAAATCCTCACGGGTAATGCCAGACATCAGACGATCCTGCAGCACAGCACAGCACCGGTTCCGCGCCCCCGCATGCAGAATCGCGTCCTGCCGTACCGATACAATAACCTGCGCCACGGGCTGAACTATTACTTCTATTTTCCGTATTGGAATCACCGCGGAATGTTTTAGCACTGATGCATCCGGAATCCAGCTGTACGAAACGTCCGGACTGCTGGCTCGCTACAAAAAACAACTGACTCACAGACCCGTAGCAAATCCCACTGTGGCAGGTTCGTGTGGTTCAGGAGTCAGTCCCGACATCTGGTTCGGCGTCGCGAGTTACATGAATCGACGATTCCACGAAGTCGATTAACTGGACCGCAATCTCTGTTTTCGGTCCGTGAAACACCGCCATCGTTTCAGCTTCCGGTGACAGGATTTCAATGTGGTTTTCCAGTGAGGAAATTGCGTCGGTGTCGTTAACCGCAATGCAGTCACAATGTTTCATGCGGAGTTTTCGCATAGCATTTGTACGTGGATCCTGTGACTCCAGGGCAAAGCCCACAACCCAGCGATGTGCCTTTTGGTCCCCCAATTCGGCCAGAACATCCGACGTTTCCACCAATTCCAGCACCATGGGCCGACCGGTCTTGGTCATTTTCCCAACAACACATTCGCGAGGCCGGAAGTCGCAAACAGCAGCTGTGGCGATCACGCCGTCACATTGCGGAAATAATTCCAGACACCGGGCCCTCAGTTCGTCTGTCGTCTCGATTCGATGAACCTCCGCTGCCGCCGGGGCCGGAAGCTCAACCGGGCCAGTCACCAGCACAACTTCGTGGCCACGTGTGATGGCCGCTTCGGTGATCGAATAGCCCATCCGTCCACTACTGGCGTTGGACAGGAATCGGACGTCGTCGATGTATTCTCGAGTGGGACCGGCTGTGACCAGGATGCGCATGACGTTGCGAAAATTTGTGTCGAATGCCGCGAGTTTGGCGACAAACAAAGGTTGTACGTGAATGTCGCCTTCTGTTCGGCGCTCGACCTGGGAAGTGGCGAGACAGAAGCTTCCTGCGAGGTCGCAGGCAATCAGTCAAATGAACAAAACTACAGGCATTGCCGAATTCGGCCCAGAATCGTTTCTGACGATGCCATGCGTCCAACTCCGACCTGCCCACAACTAAGCCAACCTGCTTCTGGATCGATCAACTCGTAACCATCGTCCGTGAGTTGCGCAACGTTTCTTTGGACAGCGGATTTGGCCCACATGTCACAGTTCATGGCAGGTGCAATCAGGACGGGAGCCGTCGATGCCAGAATGGTACTTGTCAGCAGATCCTCTGCCAGCCCGTGAGCCAGTCTAGCTATCGACGTGGCGGTCGCCGGAGCCACCACGATGAGGTTAGCGCGCTGTGCCAGCCCGATATGTTCCCCAACAAAATTCTGTGCGGGCTGAAACAGCTCGGAGTTAACCGGTCGGCCGGTGAGTGCTTCGAACGTCGTAAAACCAATGAACTTCTTCGCGGACTGGGTAAGTACAACAGAAACACCGGCTCCCTGCTGGACAAGCTTGCTGCACAGGTCAGCCGCCTTATACGCTGCAATGCTTCCCGTCACCCCCAGCAAAATCTCACGGTCATTCAGTGTTGGAGTCATGAGCACAATGCAATAGATCAAAGGTCATTTCCTGGCTCACGCCGCAGAAAACCTGAACGGGTCCAGGTCAGGAATCCTGCCAAAGCCATCACTCCGGCCGGAAAACGACTCTCGATCATTTCTTCCAATTCAGAATTCAATCGTGCGGACCAGTCGGGTCTGTGACCAATTCAGTCTGCAAGGTCATTGACGCCTACACCGCCGTCATCATCTTCGGCAAGTAACACTTCCAGTGCATCCACCGTCTCGGAATCGTCCACCACTGGCTGTACGCGACCTGAGGTATCCAGGTAGATCTTGTCCTGCTTCACCTCTGCGATCACGATTTCCATGAGGTCCCGCGTTGGCAGATCCACAAGGGCCTGGGCACCTCGATTGAGCGCCACCATGCGTTTTTGGACCAGAGTGGACAATTTGAAACGGCCACCAACCTTGCGAACAATGTCGTCTTCTCGAAAATCATCCAGCATGTGATTGAGTCTCCTCAGACTTCAGGATTTCACAGATTTCATCAACAGCCTGATCCAGTTCTTCGTTGACCACGACGTAACTGTATCGGCTCGCGTATTGGAGTTCCCGGGCGGACGTTGCCAGACGATTTCGAATCATGTCTTCAGTCTCTGTCCCGCGGGCCCGCAGGCGACGTTCAAATTCTTCGGGCGATGGAGTCTTGAGAAAGATGGTAACAGCCTGAGGGTACTGCTGCATTACCTCCATAGCTCCCTGAACGTCGATTTCCAGAAATGCCCACGCGGGTGTGACCCAGGCACGATGGAGTTCAGAATTCAGCGTGCCATAAAGGTATCCGGACAAAAACACTTCCGCGTGCTCCAGGAATTCGTCGTCCTCAAGCTTCCGCCGAAATTCATCATCGGCCAAAAAATAATAGGAGTGACCGTGAACTTCGCCACTTCGGGGCGGACGTGTGGTTGCTGAGACTGCCTTGACCAGGGCCACAGGCGATTCGCGGACCAGCCTTTCCACGACCGTTGTCTTTCCGCACCCACTGGGTCCGGACAGAACCACAATGGGACCGGTGTTGGATTGTTTGTCGGAATCTGACATAGCGTGAATGCAGGCAGTACTCTGATCGTCCGAATCAACTGCCTATTCGACATTCTGCAACACTTCGCGGACTCGTTCGATAGCGGCTTTCATTTCCACGACATTGTGTGAAATGGTCACGTTGTTGGCTTTGGAACCGACCGTGTTGATTTCCCGGTACATTTCCTGGCCCAGGAACTCCAGTTTCCGTCCCAGCGACGTATTTCCATTGAGGAACGTATCAAACTGCTGAAGATGCGATCTCAGCCGAGTAATTTCTTCATTAATGTCGCAGCGATCAGCATAAACAGCGACTTCACGTATTACATCAGATTCTGAAATGGTCACGCCGGATTCAATCACCGCTTTGGAAAGCCGTTCCAGAAGTTTGGTTCGATACTCAGAGACGACTTCCGGCGCTAGTCTGGCGATTTCATCCAGCTGATCCGAGATCAGCTGGCACTGACGGTGCAGGTCAACCTGCATCCGACTGCCTTCGGTTTTACGGAAGTCGTCGAACTGATCGAGGGATTCTGAAACGGCCTGCTCGATCGCCGGCCAGAGTGAATCAATCATGTCCGGCATCAACTTGGACTCAACGACGACACCAGGCAGGGCCAGCAGAGCGGTCAGTCCCGGTGGCTGATCGGTGTCACTGCCCGTTGACAGCGAATCCAGTTGCCGCCGGTATTCCTGAATCGCTTCAGCATCGATCACATAGCCGCTGACATTGTGCGGAAAATGGACACGCATCGACAGTTGCACCGTGCCGCGGGCGATCCGTCCACGCACCAGCTTTTCGATTCGATTCTCAAAGCGATTAAGCGAGTCGGGCAGACGCATATGCACTTTGAGATACCGGTTGTTAACGGCACGAAGGTCGACACTGATGGAAATCGTGTCGGTCTCCGACGTTGAATTTCCGAATCCTGTCATACTCAACAGCAATGATCTGATCTTTCACAGGTAACAGACGACACAATCACCACGCTTGACAGGCGATGAGATGACCAAACAGTCATTCGGCACCCGGAGATTCGGATGGTTCGGGAGCTGGCGTCGATTCCTCTGTCACCTCCGTATCAGGAGTGGTAACCGTTTCAGCGTTCAAACTGTCCTCACGCGGGCTGCCGGCAGGTTCGTCGCTGTCTGTTGCCTCATCACCAGCGTCTGCACTCTGACCGACTGCATCCAGGAGTGGCGATACATCGTCTCCTGACTCCGGCTCGTCAGGTGCAGAGTCAGCTCCCGGAACGAATTTTGAGCCAATTTCGCGGTCTGCGTTCTCCTGGGCAGCACGCATGGACTTACCAAGCAGCGACGCCAGCAGAATGAAAATAATGGCCACAACAACGGTAATCTTAGTGAAAATATCGCCTGCACGCGTCCCGAATGCGCTCTGTCCACCCATGCCACCAAATGCGCCTGCCAATCCTCCTCCACGACCACGCTGAATAAGGACGAGAAGGATCATGAACACGCTGGTCAGCAGAAGAAGGACAGACAAGGTCCCAACCATTAATGACGACGACACGTTATCTTAGTCCTCCAAAATGAGCGGGAATCGTGCCGCTGCGTCAACAGAGTACGTGGCAAATTTTTGTTTACTGCACTTAAAGCTTTTCATAGATTTTCATGAGAGTCCCGACAATCCGGTCTGTCGTAAACCGGATCCGGCTAATGCCAGCATTTTTGCCGCATCAATGATCGGGACAAAATTTTCCGCCTTCAAACAGGCTCCTCCAACCAAGGCACCGTCCACGTTCGGCTGCTGCATCAGTATTTGGGCATTATCCGGTTTGACGCTGCCTCCGTAGAGGATCCTGATCTGATCCGAAAACGCAGAATTGTAACGTTTGGCCAGCCATTTGCGAATATGGGCATGTGCAGATTCTGCTTGGTCGGGAGAGGCCGTCACACCGGTACCAATTGCCCACACGGGCTCGTAGGCAATGACCAAGTCCATTGCTTCTTCCGCGGGAAGCCCATTGAGTCCTCCGCTCATCTGCCGATCAAGCACAGATTCAGTTTGGCCTGCCTCCCGCTCACTGAGTAATTCGCCAACGCAGAGAATCACTGCAAGCCCACCGCAGATCCCGGCTCTCACTTTCTTATTGACCACCTCGTCTGACTCACCCATGAGATGACGGCGTTCACTGTGGCCCAGAATCACGTGGCTGCAGCCAACGTCCCTAAGCATGGAGACCGAAACTTCGCCCGTAAATGCCCCGGACGCTTCAAAATACACATCCTGAGCCCCCAGCAGCACGGCACTGTTTTTCGTGGCAGTGCCTACGGCGATCAGATAGGGATAAGGCGGGCAGACAAGCACTTCCACTTCGCCATGCGATTCTGAAGCGCCAACTGCCAGTGCCGTCGCCAAGGTCGTGCCCGACACCAAATCCGTGTTCATCTTCCAGTTGCCAGCGACGAGAAACCGCCTCATCAGTGTCTCCAGGTATCGACCGGTTTTGTCTGTTTACGACACGTCACAGATCTGACGGACCGCGCGGAAAGCATCATCGTAAATCCTAAAAACGTGTCCCAGTGATATTCGCGACACTTTTTTGGCCTATTGTATCGAATTCCATGAATTCTGTACCGATCAAGACCGTGAACCGGGCAGCAGAACCTGTCGCCATTATTGTGCAAGCATCGCCAGCCCATGGAGCGCCAGAGCCTCGACTGTCTCCGCATGTTCAAAATGGGAGCTCAACAGTCGGCTGCCGCCTCCGGTTAAAACCACGGTCGGGTGATCGGCACAAGTTTGTCCGATGCGATCGACGATCTCACGGATCGCCCCGAGCTGGCCCCAAAACAATCCTGCTCGAATGGCTGCTTCGGTGTTTTTCCCCGGCACTTGTGGTGAAACTAAGGTTTGAGCATCCACATCAACCATGGGCAGCCTGGCCGTATAATCGTGCAGGGCGAAGGCTGACAGCCTGAGGCCGGGGAGTATTGTGCCGCCGCAAAAAGCTCCGTCCACCGAAACAAGGTCGACGGTCGTCGCCGTGCCGGAGTCGACGATGATTACATTTTGACGAGGATACAGCCGAACAGCTGCCAGGGCGTTGAGGACCCGGTCCAGACCCACGGCATCCGGCTGATCCACTAACAGCGTCACGGGGACCATTCGCGGGGTGCGAATTGCGGTTGCCACTGGCAGTTGTTCGGGCCAGCCGGCAATCAGTCGATCGAGAACCGGCGGATTTGAACCGGCTGCAATACAGACCTCCACGGGGTATTGCTGAACCCACACTGCCATGTGACCTGCAACATCGCCATGCGGAACAAGGGAAACGGCTGACAAGGCGACTGGCCGTACATGGTCCTTTATCCGTTCAAAGATGCCAAACTTAGCGCGGGAGTTCCCCAGGTCCACTGTCAAGACATTGTTAGGCACGTCAGGAATTCCATACTGTTGAATTGTTTCTGGACCGTGGTATCTGGCTCACGTCAGGAAACTGATTGAGAACCGTCCCGCCGGGGACTCGAGCATTCACACTCATCAATTCACCTCAACAGCGGACCGGCATCGAATTGAATAATACTGTCGTCGTGAGGACTACTGTGGCGTCACGGAGTCACTCCCATTCGTTTCAGACGCAACCTTCACGCATAACAGTAATACGCGATGGTTCTTCCAGTGGTAACGCAGCTGACCCAGTTTGTCTGCACCTACATCTTTTGCAACTGCTCCAGCCACAACATATGGGATTCACTGTCTCCCGCTCCGGATTCGATTGAATACAGCGCCTCTCCGGGGAGAATATTGCGCACTAGTCGGAACATGATTTCAATATTGGATGTTCTGTCGACGAACGACCTGTTCTGTGCGAATGAACCCACATGACATGCCCTGACGGGTGCTCGTTGTGCTGGTATTTGATTACTGGAACCCTTTTTTTCGTGCCACCGGTGTTTGCGTTCTGCGGGGTACGGTTTCCAGTACGGCCTCCTGATCCGTGGTCGAACACAGCGATCACAGTTGCGAATCCCGATGAGCAACCTGGTCTGCGCGGTGAAGACACCCAAACAGCGGAGATCAGTACCGGAAACAGCCTTCCGTGCGTTGCTGTTCTGCAGTCTGGCCAGCTGCTGCGACGGGAGGTGTTTGGAGCTGTCAGGCAGGCCCTAGCTGACATCGAACGGGCCCTCCCGAACTGCCGTATCAACTGGTGCGGTGACGCGCCCAGTCGGACGGGATTGCTGCTGCGCCCTCGCTCGGTCGTACCTCGTCAGGATGCAGCCGACCGCCATTGGGACCGTGCATCCAGCCAGCTCACCGAACATCCGTTAGTGGCAGGTCATCTGCTGTCCTCGGACGGAACCACCATGCTGCTGCTGTTCAGTGATTCGAGAGCGGCTGCAACTAAAACGATTGAAGAAATCCTGGCGCAGCATCTTGACTCTCTCAACGTCAGTCTGCGAATGACAGGAGAAATCCTGATGCTTCGGCAGCACCAGACGACGATGCATGCGTGGCACTACTATGTCATCGGGTTTGCCGCGATTGTAGTGACGCTCTCCGGATTGTTGCTGCTCAGAGATCCCAGACGTTCCATGGCAGTAGCCGCAGGGCCGACTGCTGCATTAGCAATGGCATTTGGCTGGCAGCATTTTCTGGGTCTGCCATTTAACGAATTGTCCGCACCGCACATGCCGGTATTTGTTCTTGTCCTGGCATTTGCCGACAGCCCGCACATTCTGCTGGCAGTCGAAGAGGAATATGGACACTCGCGGAATCCGAAGACCGCAACTCACCTTGCCATGAAACGCATGCTGCGACCGTGCTTTCTGACATCGCTGACAACATCTCTCGCCTTCGGGTCGCTGATGATCAGCAGTCAACCGATGGTCAGTGGATTCGGGCGGAATGCGGCAATTGCCATCTGCATTTCTTTCGTGGGAGTCGTCACAGCGATGCCTCTGGCGGCTGCCGAATGTGTTCGTCGGAGAAAACCGAAGACCCGGGACACGGGTCGACGGCAGGATCGATGGATTCATCGGCTGATCCTCATCGGTGTCAAATATCCGGCCGTGACCACGGTCATTTCCATTCTCCTGACCGTAGCATTCATATGGTACAGTTTTGCGACCCTCTATCCGGACGATCGACTGGACCTGCGACTCAACCGTAATGAGCCGTCCTATCAGGGGCTCCTTCAGTGCGACGAAAAGCTCGGAGGACTGCGGCAGGTCACAGTGACAGTCACGTGGCCGGATGACGCTTCGAATGAACATATTTGGGATGTGCTCACGAACATCCAGCAGAAAATTGCCGATTCTGAATCATTTTCTGCACCACTTTCCATTCTCAACACGCTGCAGTTGATGCCCGGGAAACGTGGTTCGCAGAAACTGCGTTCTGCCCGGCGACTGGCCAGAGGACGAATGGCAGATTTTTGGGACAGCGAACAGCACAAAGCCGTCATTGAATTCCGTGTGCCCGACCGCGGCGTTCAGTTTATTCATGATGACATTCACGCTCTGCGGACATTGCTGAAAGACGAAGAGTCGCTGCATCCAGGTTTCAAAACCGTCCTCGGAGGTGAGAGCCTCCTGCAAAGCGCCATGGTACGTACCACCATTGGGGAAATGTCCTGGAGTGTTATCCTGGCGGCCGGCACGATTCTGGTGATGGTCTGGGTCGCCTACGGTCGCCTGCAATATGCATTATACTCGATCCTTCCCAACGTGTTCGCATTAATGCTGGCGGTAGCGGTGCGAACTTGGATGGCACCTTCGTTGGACATTGCCAGTGCCTGTGCAGCATCCATCTGTCTGGGTCTAGGAGTGGACGACACCATTCATTTTCTTGAGGCTCTGCGTCACGCCAAAGGTCGACTTGGATCACGCATCCGGATCCTCAATGCAGGACACGTGGTGGGACGTGCTCTTGTCGTCACGACATTCGCATTACTATGCGGCTTTGCAACCGTTTTTATAGCTCCCTTGCCAACTCACCGTTTCTTCGCTTCGATGGTGGTCGCCATGCTGCCCGCAGCGCTGCTTGGCGACCTGGTGATTCTTCCCGCCGTGCTCAGTTTGTTCCGTGATGTCTCCTCGTCACGTCTCAACGAAGAATCTACCTTGCAGGGACCAACTGACAATCCCGGTTAATCGGCGAACCTGGCCCATTTCGTCCGAATGATGACGATTACTGGCCCCACAGCCGAATGCGTGTGCCAAGCAAGATGTCACTGCCGAATTGAGCAAAGAGCGGACGCAGACCTCGTTTATCGACGCACGTCCGGAACCACCCCGTCGTTGGCATCGAATCGTGGTGGATTTAGGGTATGACAACATACCATGACAAAGCAAAGGAGTCGCCGGATGACAGGTCGTTTCACGGGCTGCGTCGCCTTGTTCCTGACACTGGGTAGATCGAGCACTGGGCACAGGACGTTTCTCCAGTGGTTGTCGACCTCATGTGCGGAGGGATTGTCTGGGCGGTGTGGACGTGCCCGGTATCGATGGGCTCAAGACGACGTACTCGGGCCAATACGTGCTGTGCGCCGCGGACGGGTGACTCAAGCAGGTCCCCGTATCGCGTGTACATCTCCCGCACAGCGACGGCATGAATCCGCAGTCGGTGCAGGTCGACATCGGTCCCAAAGGCACGATCTATGTGCGGCAGTCGGAGGTGTTCTCCGATTCGCGTGAGGGTGCTCACGGCTGCATGGTCTAGTGTTCCTGGTACGCGCTACTGCACTTCCCCATCGTTACCGCCTTGCTGTGATGGAACTCAGGCAACTTTCCGCGGAGCGCCAGCGGCGCCCATTTCACTTCGAGCGTGCCGGTCCGCCGCATCTGCCGGACCAGGAAACTTGCCGTAGGCTTTGTGTTGACCGTCGTTGATTTCCTGCACGTAGATGTGGCTCTTCGTCGGGCAGACACAATGCTGTTTCCATCCCCGTACCGGCGGATGGTACTGCTGGTTGAAGTCGACCAGGACCAAGTCGGCGATGCGGCTCTTCAACCCGCCATGGACGTTGACGCGGAGCTGCTCGCAACCGTTATAGACCAGATCCGCCAGGTTGCGGTGGGTTTGGACATCTTGAGTCGAAAACCGGAAGCTGTATACCGCCGTACCGTAGACACCGTTGTCTTTGCGGACGGTCAATTCAAAACCGATTGATTTCTTGTTGTGACCTGGATTTCGTTCGGATTGTGAATCGCTGTCGTCCGCGCGGAGGGTTGTGGCCAGCACCGCAATGAGGAGAACTGCGAGAACTTGGAATACATGGCGAATTCTCCAAGTCCGAAGAGTCTCTGAGATTCACATTTTTGCTCTGCCGACCACTTTCTGACGGAATTGTTTCTTGTTTCGTCCACGCCGCTGGTGTTTGCGCGCTTCCAGTTCGGTCTGTTGGCCCAAGTCACCCTGATCGGACATCCAGGCCGCGAGTTGCCGTTTCAGATCGGCTTTGATCTGAGCGTGTTTCGGATCATCGGCCAGGTTGCTCCATTCGTAGGGGTCCTGGTTCATATCGAACAGTTCCTCGGCGGGCCGGTGCTGGTAGCGGCGGACTTTATCGGCGGCGTCCTGATCGTTTTGTACGACAGCTTTCCAGGACTGGAAGACCTTGGCGTTCGTACAGGCGTTGCGGAAGGTGACTTCCGGAGTGAGATTGAGTACGTACTTGAAGCGGCGACCGCGTACCGATCGGATGCCGAAGTAGTCCGAACCGTTGTTGATGCCGCGCGTGGTGTGGATACCAAACACGTGTTGTTTGTGTTCGGTAGCTTTTCCGGTGAGGACTGGCAACAGGCTGCGGCCTTCGAGTGCAGGCGGCGGGTTGCTGCCGGCGGCTTCTACGAACGTTGGCAGCACATCGACATACTCGATCATGGCCTGGCTGATCGTGCCGGGCGGAATCCTGTCCGGCCAGCGGGCGATGATCGCGGTCTGTAGACCGGTGTCGTAACAGGTCCACTTGCCAAAGGGAAAACTCGAGCCCTGTTCACTAGTGACGATCACCAGCGTGTTGTCCGCCAGTCGGTGTTGCTTGAGCCGGTCGAGGATCATACCGACCTGGCCGTCGAAGTAGCTGATTTCCGCCAGGTAGTTGGACATGGCCTGGCGGGTCGCCGGGGTGTCGACGAAGTAAGGAGGCAGTTTGATACCGGCCGGCGGGTAACGTGACGCATCTCCCTTGTTCCACGGAGAATGAGGCTCGTTGGAGCAGGCGAACAAACAGAACGGGGTGTTTGAGGAAGCACACTGGCCGAGACAGTGCATCGATCGCCTTCGGGTCCGGGTTGTTGCCCTTGCCGGAAAACTCGAAGGCAAAAAATTCGTGGGGGTTGATGTGGGTTTTTCCGCTGAGTGCCACGCGATAGCCCAGGGGTTTGAGGTATTGCACGACGCTGTTGGTGCCGGCTTTGGCGAAGGTGTGATTCGGATAGGCTCCGCTTTTGACCGGATAGAGACCGGTGTAGATGTTGTGCCGTGTGGGCGAACACATGGGTGCCGCCTGGAAGCAGTGTGTGAACCGCATGTCCTGTCTGGCCAGTCCGTCGATGTGTGGTGTGCGGGCCTGGCCACCATAGCGTCCGAGGTCGCGATGTGTGCAATCATCGGCGATGATGAACACGAAGTTGGGGTGTTCCGTGGCGGCCCGGGCCGGCATGCTGCCCGCCAGGACCAGGTACAAAACGGTGATGGTGGTGAATCGCATCATCGTCGCGTCTCCCTCTCCGTCTGCTCTGGACTGAGCCGACCGATGCTGTTTGGCTTTGATGTGTCTTATTGGTCGGCCTGCGGCTTCTGGCGGTTCTGTTTCTTGTTCTGCTTGTTGTTCTTTTTCGGGGCTTTGTCGGCCGCAGCTTCCCGCTGGTAGGGGAAGTGCTTTTCGTCGGCGTGGATTTCGTCGATCACGGTTTTCAGTCGGGTGCGGATTTGCCTGGCTGTGGTGTCGACCTGGTCGGGCGTCAGTTGTTTGTGTTCCAGTTCATCGGCGGGAATGTCGAAAAAGCGTCCGTCGTGGTACAGCTTGTAAGTCTGGTTGCGGGCGAAGCGTTTCACGTTGCCGTTTCGCTTGCCGTTGCGTTCGTACCAGCAGAACACCCAGTCCCGCGGGTTGCCGGTCTGCCCCTTCAACTGCGGCAGGAAACTTCGTCCGTCGATCTTGCGGTCGGTGGGCGGTTGCCCGCCGCCCGCCGCGGCGATGGTCGGCAGCAGGTCGCTGAAGTCGATCAAGTCCTGCGAGACGGACCCGGCGGAAATGGTGCCGGGCCAACTGGCGATCATGGGCACGTGCGTGCCCGCGTTGGGCGTGGATCCTTTTCCGCCCTGAATCTGCTTGCCTTGGAAGGGTGACGTAATTCCGGTGTAGGTTCCGTTGTCACAGGTGAAAATCAGCAGAGTGTTGTCGCGGATGCCCAGGTTGCCGAGTGTCTTGTCGACTTTCCCCACCAACTTGTCCGCATAGGCGACCATCTCGCGAAAGTGTTTGCGATTCCACTTATTGCGAGGCCATTCATTGGTCTCGTCCGGATCCCAATCGTCCGAATCCGGTGTTGGCTGGAAGGGCCAGTGCGGCAGGATCATGGGGTAGTAGGCGAAAAAGGGTCCGTCCCTGTGGCGTGTGATGAAATCAACCAGATAATCGCTGACCAGATCGGGCCCGTATTCGCCCTTGGTGTAATCGAACGGCTTGCCGTTGATTTCCAATCCCGGATTGGGATAGCGGGTGGGCCGCCGCGTCAGTTGCCACAGACAGTATTTGTCGAAGCCGAACGTAGCCGGACCGCTGAAGCCACCCTTGAGCTGCCACTTGCCCACGACGCAGGTGCTGTAACCGGCCTGTTTCATCACGTTGCCGAACGTGATTTCCTTGGGATGCAGCAAGCCGAACTTGACGTAGTTCCGCGAATTGTAGCGGCCGGTCATGATCTGGTTGCGCGAAGGTGTGCAGATCGGCTGGGAGTAACAGTGTTCGAAACGCATCCCACCGGCCGCCAGGCGATCAAGGTGGGGCGTTTTGTAGAAAGTCGATCCGTTGGCCCCGACGCATTCATAACCCATGTCGTCGGCCATGATCAGCACGATGTTGGGACGCCGGCTTGATTCAGCGAAAACGTGTTGCGAATCAACCGATTGCGGAACGAACACGGCAACGGAAATTGTGGCCAGGGTCGTTATTCTGTACAGCAAATGACGCGGGAATGACCGGCGGCAACCGGTTCGGTTTACGGCAAGCAACGGATACATACTGATTCCTCTAGTTCGACCTGGTCCTGTGCTCCACTCGGTTGTTCCTCCGCCACTGCTGCCGCGCTGTCGGCAGGCACACTGTCGATGCGGACAAAGACCAAGGGTCTGTAGGCGGCGAACAACCGAAACCGGTTCAATGTTATTGTCTTCCCCGCAAATTCCAGAGTCAATTCCCAGCGGCGACTGGCAGAGCGACGACGGAGCAAACGGACCGACCGTCAGGTCAAACAAATCGGGCCGAACTCCGTGTTCAGTCCGTTCCTGATTTGCCCTCATCAACTTCTCGGAACTCAGCGGTCTGACTTCACGTGAATTGAACACGCTGGCTCACAAGCGGGAGCAGCCGATGTGCGGCTGAGCTTCCGAGTGTCTTGCAGGTTGCGCGCCAGGCCTGCAGCCGTTGAATCCCCGAGACGTGAACTGCCGTTTGTTGGCAGGGTTCTCGAACCAGATCACTCCCCAGCTTTCGTTTTCTTTGGTGGTCAGCACATCCAGGTTAAGCACGGCGACCCCCTTCAGGAAGTTGCCGCACGGCTGACCGATCGCAATTTCGTGGAACTTCGGCTCGCCGCGTCCATTTCGCGGGCTGCACTCTCAATCCGAATGCAGTCTGGATGAAACAGATTGCCAAGGAACCTTACCGATCCCTTTGACGGCTTTCTGAATCAGCAACCGCTACGTACTCATGGATCGGGATGGCAAGTTCTGTCCGGCGCTGCGGTGTATCTTGAAAGGCAAAGACATCATTCCTCTGTTGCTGCCACCGAGAAGTCCGAATTTGGACGCGTACATCGAGAGATTCCTACGAAGCGCCAAATCCGAGTGTCTTTCGCGAATGATCTTCTTCGGCGAGAAGTCGCTACGAGCGACCGGCGCTTACATCGAGCACTATCATGCCAAGCGGAACCATCAGGGGGTTGAACAACAAGATCTTCGAGCCGGGCTGACAAATCGGGAAAAGCACTGGTGAGATCGAGTGTTGCAACGTCTGCTTGGGGCGGCTCAGTATTCAGCGAAAAGGAATCATCATCACGTTATTTGGCGAAAGTGTACCATTCACAGACTTTATGTTGAACAGGAGTTTGGCGCTGGTGGACCTCGATATCCCGGACACGGGCGGTGCTCGGCGGGTCACGATTGCAATCGATACCGTTGACGCGGTCAAAATCACTGACCCAGTCGAAATGGCCGGTTCACGGCTATGGGTTTTCAGGCTAATTTGGCTCACTGACAATCCACAGCGTTCGCCGCTCGCCACCTCGGGTCCCGCCTGGACCGGATGGCGAATCTAGGCAATTCAGCTCGCGTTACTTGACGCCGCCCGCAATCGAGCCAAGAATTCTCGCCCGACAGTCCGTAACAGATGTCTGGTGATGGTTGTCAGCACGCCATGCGGAGGAGTGCATGAGTACCTGCGGTGTGCGTGGGCATCGGGAGAACTGTCGTTGTTCAACGGACTCAGCGGAGTCCGATCGTGAAGCACGGTGATACATAGAAAGTGAAACCATGGGTGGTCCGATTGTACGCACAGGAACGACGCCGGAATTCTGGAAAAACTGGGACCAGGCATTTGCCTCCAAGAAAACGAAAGCGGCCAAAGTAAAGAAGAAGACATCCGTCACAAAAAAGAAACGGGCGAAAGCCAAGGTAAAAGAGTAGATTTTTCCGGTGGAGTCCCACGTCTGAACTCTCAAATCGCCGGCGACTGTCGTGTGTGACCATGCTCCGCGACCAAAACGATTCGATCTGCTCACGATACTGCTCGTCGCAGCCCTATTCGCCGGTTTCTCGCTGCTGCATGCGCCGGTGCCAGGCGTCAATGAACCGCATTATCTGTGCAAGGCAAGTGCGACCTGGGACTCCAGCTATTGTGCCGGTGATTTTTTTCTGAAATCACAAAACGCCCATTCAGTGTTCTTCTGGGTGGTGGGCTACTTCACTCAGTACTGGTCTCTGGAGACCGTCGCTGTGAGTGGCCGCATTGTCTCGGCTTTCGTTTTGGCCTGGGGCTGGGTGGCGCTGTCCAGTGCGTTCTCACTCAGTCGTGGTGGTACGGTGGTTTCTGCTGGACTGCTGGCTGCCATCACACTTACGGGGAATCTATCCGGTGAGTGGATTCTGGGAGGCTTCGAAAGCAAGGTCCCTGCCTGGGGACTGGGTTTCGTGGGTTCAGCCGGCTGGCTGACGACAACCGGCGCAGCACCGTGGCGCCACTGGCTGAATATCGGTGTGCTGCTGGGATTGTCGACTGCCGCGCACCCGGTTGTGGGAGTATGGTTTCTGATCGCAATTTCAATGAGTGAACTGGCGCGCCTTTTTTCGCCGGTCGCGCAATGGATTGAAACAGGCTCGACGGCCGGAGTTTTGAAATCAGTTTCGTCATCACTGTTCATCATGAATGGTACCGCACTGGTTGTTGCCTTACCGGGCGTGATCCCGGCTTTTAAGATCGTAACCTCGTCTGATCTGAGCCACTGGGAGCGTGGAACCGCCAATCGTATCCAGGTCTTTATGCGTCTAAAACATCATCTGGATCCGTCATGCTTCCCACCTGCCGCATGGATTCATTCGACTGTTTTGATGATTGTCATTGGATATTGCAGCTGCCGACTGCTCAAATCCAGCCACCATCGAGTCCTGCGGCGTTATTTACTGCTGTTGGTTGCCGCCGTCATTGTGGCCGCAGCGGGCGTTGCTGTTGGAAGTCACGGTGGCCCGGTCGTTCATTTACCGCAGTGGTCATGGCGAGCCTTTCTTCTGAAGTTCTACCCCTTCCGACTCATCGACACCCTGCTGCCGGTAACGGCGGCATTGACAGTCACTGTCCTGGTTCTGCACACGTTGCAAAATCGTCTCGTGGGAACCGACACAACGATCCCTGGATTTTTGGCGGTCGTGTTCATGGTGTCATGGATCCTGAAACCTGGTCCGCCATACGGCTATTCGCTCGAAGAATATTCGACCTGGAAATCAGCGTGTAAATGGATCCGCAGCGAAACTCCGAAAGACAGTCTGTTCGTGACACCGCGCGAAGCCGTTGCATTCAAGTGGTACGCGGAACGGGCGCAGTTTGTGTCTTATAAGGATTGCCCGCAGGATGGTGCCGGAATTCTGGAATGGCGACAGCGGCTGAGAGACCTTGGCTGGATGAGACCACTGCAGCTTCAGCGGTCGCTAAAACCGTCCGACCTCACGTGGATGCAGCGGCACATGCAGATGACTCACCTGATTACTCGTGACCACGTCGTTACCGACCAGGCCCCCGTTTATGAAAACACCGTGTGGCGCATCTATGACGTGAAGTAGAATTTGGTGTCGCTGCAGGGCATCCATAATTGGATAACATCCTCGGCTGTCAGCATTTCATGGATGATGACGCACTGTAATTTCCCGCATCGTTTCATACAGCCTGCTGTTGCACGCCAGTACTGATGTTTTTTCCAGAGGCAGGTCCGTACCGCGACATGTGGTAACACGGCCACCGGCTTCTTCCACCAGCAGACGTCCGGCAGCAAAATCCCAGGCCGACAACTGGTACTCAAAGTAGGCACCATAATGGCCCGCCGCCACCTGGGCCAAATCCAGTGATGCCGTACCCATTCGACGAATGCCACGAATTTGATACCCAAAGCACTCCTTAACCGCAGTCAGTGTCGCTTCCATCACAGCACCGCGGTCGTAGTAGAAACCAACGCCGATCAGGACATCATTCATGCAACTCGCGTCACACACATTGATCAGCTGGTTATTATGGTACGCGCCCTGCCCGCGCTCTGCTGTATACCAGTCATGGCGAGCCGGATTAAAGACAACTGCCTGCTGAGCAATTCCGTGGTGATAGTACGCGATTGACACGGAGAAATGAGGAATGTGGTGGGCGAAATTCGTTGTACCGTCCAGCGGATCGACAATCCACAAGTGTTCGGCAGCCGCTTCAGTCGTATGTTCCTCTTCGCCGAGGAGACTGTGATTCGGATAAGCCTCCTGAATCACGTCCGCAATTGCGCGCTCGGATTCGATATCGGCGTCTGAGACCAGATCAACGGGTCCTTTGTGTCGCATGGACACGTCCTGCAGAAAATATTTCATCAACACTTCGCCACCCGCTCGGGTGGCGCGACGTGCTGTTTCTGGGATCGTCACGTGCACAATTCCCCAACTCAGTTCCAACCCGTTGCGCCGACGTTCTCCGGATCGGCTGCGATGCCGTAAGAGTGCCGGACTGTCAGCGAATGTCAATGCCGCATGAGCAGCACTGACAGCGAAAGCGATCACATCACAGAGAAGTAATTGTCGACGGCGAAATCGAACGCCTCTCTGGACAGCTCAACAGGCTGCTCACGGTAATTGCAGTAGTTACGAACCTGCAGCAGCAGGTCACGTGGCTGACACAGTCGATACGGTCGGCCAACGGCCCTGTAATGTGTTGCCATGAGGTATTCAAACGCATCTTCATCAGGTTCGAACTTCATTACACGGCACATAACGCCCATCAGTTCCCGGAATTCATCCTCAGACGGATCCGGAACCTCGATCTTATATGGGATTCGTCGCAGGAAAGCGCCATCAACCAGATCACGTGGTTCGAGGTTTGTGGAGAAGATGATCAGCTGATCGAACGGAACCTGGATCTTTTTTCCACTGGGGAGATTCAGAAAGTCGTAGCGTTTTTCCAGCGGTACAATCCAGCGGTTCAGCAGCACGTCGACCGGCATTTTTTGGCGACCAAAGTCATCAATCACCAGCGTGCCGCAGTTGCTCTTCATCTGCAGGGGCGCTTCACAGATGTTGGATTGCGTGTTCTTGGTGACTTCCAGTTCCGCCATGGTTAACTCGCCACCGGCGATTACAGTGGGACGCTTGATCTTTGCCCAGCGTCGGTCGATCTCGTGCGAATCCAGCAGGCCGCTCTGATTCTCTTCTTTAACTTCTTCGTGAACGCACGGGTCAAAGACGCGAATGATGTCGCCGTCCACTTCGATCGCTCTTGGAATCCAGACCGTCGATCCGAATGCTCCGGTCACTCGTTCCGCAATAGTGGTCTTGCCGTTACCTGGCTCACCGAACAGGAACATGCCACGGCCGGAATTGATGGCCGGCCCAAGTTTGTTAAGCATATTACTGTTAATGATAAGACCATCGAACGCCTGCCGCAGGTCCTCTGCTGTGACGACCTGTCCCTCAATCGTCTGCGCTGCAACGCTCTTCACATAAGCCTTCAGAGTGACCGGGGCAGCACTAAAGTACGAACATTCCATCATGTAACGTTTGCCGTGTTCGCGACCGGATTCAGTGACTGCGTACTGAGAATCGCCAGTGGCGGTCGTATCCACCAGATCAATATGTTTATCAGACCGCATTTGCCGCAGCAGGGGTTCCAGAATCCGAAACGGCAGCTTGATCTGTGTGCTGATGCCACGAACCGTGCCCTGCCCCATGTTGTACAGGTACTTCAGGACCAGGCGTTCGACCATCGCTTCGCTTATCCCCGATGCGAGAATCGACTCAGGCTGTTGGGGCGTAAACACACGAACGGAAGTTACGCTGGATGCAGACGGACTGGTGATGGGCTGTCTGGCGTCGGCGCTGTGTGGTCCGCCATCAGCAAACACGGCAGCCGGGGCGGAATCACCCAGCAGCTGATTGACTCGATCGAACAATACATCCAGACCGTCGTCCGGTGATTGTTGTGAATTGTATGAAGCACTCACAGTACGAACTCTGCCTGGCGATGGTTCATGACAGTCTAAGCGGGGCGACGTCACACGCTCGGTCATGAGCATGTAGGTTGCCGCAGAGGTGCAGTCAAACCACAATTCCAGTGACTCGCCGCGTGATCTTCAAAGAGTGGGAATGACGTCGAACATGCACATTGTGCGGTTGTACCACAATACGATTCTGCAAATGATGCGGGCAAGTTTCCTGGTGTGACCCGGACGTCGCCTGTAAGTGCTACAATGTCTGCATCAGAAACAATGATCATCACCGGCGCAACCGGGTGTGCCACAGCTGCTGAATTCGCATCTGCATCAAGTTCCGGAACCTGTCCGATCCCCAAGTAAAATGAATCGAGGCGGCTATTTGTTTCGGGCGGATTATGCATCGTGCGAACAGAATCTCATGCCGCCGAAAGACCACCGATGAAATTTGCTATCTGTCAGGAACTGTTCGAATCAACTTCCTGGGAAGAACAATGCCGAATCATCTCGGAAACTGGCTACACGGGAATTGAAGTCGCACCATTCTCCATCACGGATGACCTGGCTTCTGTCCCGGACAGCCAGCTGGCACACATGAAATCTGTGGCGGTCGATCACGGACTGCAGATCATCGGGCTGCACTGGCTGCTGGCAAAAACCGAAGGACTTTACCTGACCTCACCGAATCCGGATGTCCAGGCAAGGACGGCTCAGTACCTGCGTCTGCTCGCACGTACGTGCGCAGCGCTGGGGGGGCGTGTGCTCGTTTTTGGTTCACCTCAGCAACGAAATCTGCTGCCTGGAGTGAGCACCGAGCAGGCAATGGAAATTGCAGCAAATCTGTTCCGACAGGCAACGGCAGAATTCGACGCCAGCAACGTACTGCTGTGCATGGAACCGCTGACACAAAAAGAGACCGATTTCGTGAATACCTGTGCTCAGGCGGCGGAATTAATTGAACGGGTCGATCATCCGTCATTTGTGCTGCATCAGGACGTCAGAGCGATGCTGGGTACAGAATCCCGTTCCGTGTCATCGCTGATCCAGCAGTATCAGGACCTCTGCGGCCATTTCCATGTCAACGATACCAATCTGCTTGGCCCCGGAATGGGTGAAACGGATTTCGTTCCAATCCTCAAAGCGCTGCACGATGTTGAATACGATGGGTGGGTATCCGTAGAAGTCTTTGACTATTCGCCGGGCGCCGAAAAAATTGCGCGGGAGAGTATGCGATGTATGCAGAAAATCGTTGAATCGCTTTGATTTTCTTTGATGAAACAAACAGACTGCCAGCCCATCGGACCTGGTTTGAGAGCGACTTCATCGTGCTGTCATTGGAACTACGCAGGCCGTTTTGCAGTTGGGCGATGCGTTGCATTCAATATGCTCTTTAAGTTTGATTGTGTTCGTGTTGTGCATTTGATTGTGTTCGTGTTGTGCAACAGAATGAAGCAGTTCATCATCACGTTGAATCGTTTCTGTGTCCTGCTGCGACGTTAGCGATGGCGCGAGTGCGTCAAACCACTCTCTCAACAATCTTCAAAAGTTCTTGAACATCCCTGATGATTGATGCGGAACAGTCTTGCACATTCTGAGTTATTAAATACGATTTTGTCGTTATTGACGCTGAAACTGTTGCGTCGATACATTGTGGCGAAGGATTTGCCATCAAGCAGACTTCACGACGATGAATCAGACAAGACGGAATCTGGGTCGCCATCACCAAGTAAGTGTGATGGATGTGGTTTTTAGTCGTGGTCTCCCTTGCCCTGTTTGCTTTACGAAGCCCGGTACCTGCGGCAGGCGGCCCTCACTAACACTCGAAGGAGGTTCTCTGTGGCGAAGAAGAAAGCAACCAAAAAGAAGGCGGTAAAGAAAACCGCCAGTAGAGCTGTGAAGAAGAAAGC
>CAUZPL010000093.1:0-23864 GCA_963581585.1 Planctomycetota bacterium | reverse complement strand
TCAGATGAAAAGATTCGCTATGTCACAGAGGAAGCGGGCTATGATGCCGCCTTTAACTACAAAACGAACGATGATTATTCAGAGGCAATCAGAGAAATGTGTCCCGACGGTATTGACGTCTATTTCGACAACGTCGGTGGACCGATTTCCGATGCGGTGTTTCCGCACCTGAATCAGGGCGCTCGTGTGGGAATCTGTGGTCAGATTTCGCAATACAATGCCACCGAGACACCGACAGGGCCGCGTCTGTTCTGGCATCTGATTGTGAAACGAGCCACGGTGAAAGGATTTCTCGTCTTTGATTTCCTGCCACAGTATCGTCTGGCTCTTCAACAGATGACTGAGTGGTATACCACCGGTCAGTTGACGTGTTGCGAACGGATTACTGACGGAATTCAGAATGCACCGCAGGCATTCATCGAGATGCTGCAGGGTGCCAATATCGGAAAACAACTGGTTCAACTATGCCCGGCATAATGATCGACGTGGCGGATGTCAGACGGTTGCCGAAGACCTACACTCTGACCATCCCGGAAGACTATCTGGATTCGATGGGTCACATGAATGTGATGTGGTACACCCATTTGTTTTCGATGGGTCTTACGGGACTCATGGAAATTCTGGGTGTGACAGACGCATTCGATGGCAGCAACGACAGCGGCACGTTCGTACTGGAGTCACATGTTCGGCATCTCTCCGAAGTCCGTGTGGGACACACGATTCATATTCACTCCCGAATGATTGGGCGGTCTGAGAAGCGGTTCCATGTCATACATTTCATGACGAATGATGACAAGCAGGATGTATCAGCGACGTTTGAGAGTGTCAGCAGCTTTGTGAATCTCGCGCGGCGTCGCACTGCTCCCCTGCCACCAAACATGGCTGCACCAATGGATTGCTTGGTCACTGAGAGTCAGGCGCTGGCCTGGGAAGCTCCGGTATGCGGGGTCCTGTCGGCATAGCAATTTTTAAATGAGTGGTCCGGAGATGACACTTGCAGAATGACCCCTTCAATCTCGTTGAGATACTGGAGCACGCGGCCCGGTTTCATTCTCAGGTTGAAATCGTGACGCGAATGGTGGAAGACGGTTCGATTCGCCGTTCGAACTATAGTGAAGCAGCCGCTCGAGCCCGACAGCTGGCGAACGCCCTCGCACGGCTGGGCGTTCAGATGGGAGATCGCATTGGCACTTTGGGCTGGAATACTCAAAGGCATCTGGAAGCCTGGTACGCAATTTCAGGACAGGGAGCGATTTGTCATACAATCAATCCACGCCTGTTCGAAGAACAGATCGAGTATATTATCAACCACGCCGAGGACCGTATTCTGCTGATTGATCCGCCATTTGTCCCACTGCTGGAGAGACTGCAGGAAAAGCTGCCTTCTGTTGAATATTACGTTGTGCTCACAGACGACGCGCATATGCCGGCAACCAGCCTGAAGAATGCCGTGACGTATGAATCGCTGATTGCTGTTGAAACGCCCGAATACGACTGGCCGACCCTGCCATACGAAGCTCCCGCCGGACTCTGTTATACGTCCGGCACCACCGGCAGACCGAAAGGGGTTCAATACACTCATCGATCGAATCTGCTGCACGCCTATGCCGCGAGTGGTCCGGATGTTGCGGGCATCGGCTCTTCCGAGACCGTGCTGATGGTCGTTCCGATGTTTCACGCGAACAGCTGGGGACTGACCTATTGCTGCCCGATGGCGGGGGCAAAACTGGTCCTGCCAGGTGCCCGGCTGGACGGGGCCAGTATTCATGAACTGCTGGAATCGGAAGAAATTTCGTTCTCAGCGGCAGTGCCGACTGTGTGGAATATGCTGCTTCCGTACCTGAAGGAAAACGATCTGAAGTTGCCGTACCTGAAGGAAGTCCTGATCGGTGGTTCAGCCGTTCCCCGCCATTTGATTGAAACATTTGACAAGGACTGTGGTGTCACCATCGTCCAAGCATGGGGGATGACGGAGCTCAGTCCGCTGGGTACAACCTGCCGTCTAAAGGCCAGCATGCGGAACTGGCCATACGCACAGCAGATTCAGTTACGGCTGAAGCAGGGTACGCCCATCTTCGGTTGTGCGATGAAGATCGTGGACGACAATGGTCAGCAACTTCCGCACGACGGCAAGGTCGTGGGACGGCTGCTGGTTAAGGGGCCATGGGTGGTACGCCGTTATTACAGGGATGCCAGGGATGCTGTCGACGCAGACGGCTGGTTTGATACCGGTGACATTGGCAACATTGATGAGTTTGGGTATCTCCAGATCACGGACCGAGCCAAAGATCTGATCAAATCCGGAGGAGAGTGGATCAGTTCTGTCGACCTGGAAAATGAGGCTATGGGGCACCCGGACATATCATTGGCCGCAGTGATCGGGATCTCCCATCCCAAATGGGAGGAACGCCCGTTACTGGTGGTCAAACGAGCGCACGGCACCAATATGTCCAAAGACGATATTCTGATGTATTTGAGTGACAAGGTTGCGCGTTGGTGGCTGCCGGATGATGTGGTCTTCGTAGACGAGATACCGATGACGGCCACGGGCAAGATCAGCAAGTTGCGTCTGAGGGAGCAATTTGCAGATTACTCTTTGCCCAGGACGACGTCGTGAGTTTCAGCGGGGACACAAACGGGGCTTGTTGCGGCACTTTCGAAACAAAGTAGCGCCGTGGCGTCAGACGGCGGTATACAGGTTGTTGTCACAGACCACACGACCGTCGTTTACGAGATATTCGAGGTGTGCCTGAGCTTCGG
Source organism: Planctomycetota bacterium (assembly GCA_963581585.1). GTDB lineage: Bacteria > Planctomycetota > Planctomycetia > Planctomycetales > Planctomycetaceae > S139-18. The sequence continues at coordinate 21,104 of CAUZPL010000093.1, read as the reverse complement.
CACAGCCGAGTACGGTGTGCATTTGGGCAATTTCGCCGAACAGCTCTGTGGCCATTGTATAAACGTTCAACGGGCCCTGCTGATGCAGGATCGCCATAACGTCGTCCAGTCGCTTTTGATGATGGTCGTAAAGATTCTGACAGCGTTGGTACAGATGCTTGAATGCTTCTCCGTGTCCTGGCAACACCAGATCGATTTCCGAAGCGAGTGTCTTACAACGTTGTATCGACTCAAGGTATAACGTCAGCAGTCCCTGGTGTTTCAAATCGCCTCCGCCAATGTTGGGCGAGATGTCCGGCAGGATATGGTCTCCCGAAAACAGAACGTTATCCAGCCTGAGGCAGACAGATCCCTTCGTATGTCCGGGCGTATGGATGACTTCAAGGCTGGCACCTCCCAGGTCAATCATTTGGCCTTCCGTGATCGCCGTGGGGCGCGCCGGCTGAATCTCCCATGCAAACCGTCTGGCTCCACCTGTCTCCTTCTTCAGATCAGATGGAACGTCCCATGATTCAAATCGCTGCTGGACAAGACTACGCCAGCGGTCTCCATCAGGATCAACATTGGAGACGGAACCGGTTTCCATCTCGTGAATTAGAACCTCTGCACCCGATTCCTGTTGTAGCCACCATGCGTTGCCGACGTGGTCAATGTGTTTGTGAGTCAGAATGATCCGGCCAATTGCATGAATCGCGATATTCTCGGCCTTCAACGAATCCTGCAGTTCCGTCCGGGCTTTCCGGGTTGCGATTCCCGTATCAATCAACGTCAGCGGATCCGAGTGAATCACGTAGACGCCGTTCCGACCCTCGAAGAATGGATTCGGGATCCTGAGAGTCGTGATGAGAAAAGGCGCGCTCGTACTCATGCCTGCACTTTCTTTTGGGCAGAATTCAGAAGGCAGTTGGGCCGATAGTGTCCGTTGCTTGCAAATACAAAGAGTGTACAGAGTCACATGAGCGCTACCGGACCATCAAAGGGCAGTTTCCGGAGAAGGAACGCAGGTCCCGGTGATTTTGCTCAGGTATTGCGGCAGTTGTCGGAACGGCGATCGAATGATGATTGTCCAAGACATTGTTACCAGCGGAGGGCAGACACTGGAAACAGCCCAAGTGATCCACAGTGCCGCAATTGAGGTGGCCAGGATTATGGTCGTCATCGATCGCCAGGAATACAAACGTAAGAAAATGGAAGCAGCAGATTTCACCTTCCAAGGCCTGATGGCCAAGTCTGAACCTGGCACTGATGAAAAGCGACTGCGCAACTAAATGCTTATCATGAATACCACAGCCCACTTAATGTGTATCGGCAAAGTCTTGGCGAAACGCGGGTGCCCCGTTACCCAGACCACGCTGGTCTAGGCAAATATTGCCCGCGGGTCGGGAACGTTTTTTGCCATGTATCTCGGCAAGAGTCCAGGCTGGAAACTGAACGTCCGGGTTCCAGTGCATCGGCCCCGGGCTCTCGACTCTTAACGAGACACAAACTACAGTTACCGAATTCGACGGAGGCGCAACCTTATGGCCGATATTGCGGCAAACCGCCACACGAATATTTTCAACGACGTCATTCTCACAGACGCGCAAATTGAAACTTATCGCGAGCAAGGCTATCTCAACATCGGCCGCACGCTAACCGACTTGGGGCTTAAAACAGCGCGGGAAGAGATCATGCAGGCCTGGAATGCCGAAAAGCAGGCATTTGATCCGGAAAAGACCTGGCTACAGAATGCCTTGCTGTCTGACATCCACCACCATAGTGACGTGGTTCGCCGCTACTACTTCAGCGGTCCCCTGGTGAAGGTTGCTCAACAGGTGATCGGTCCGAACATCAAGGCCGCCACCTCCCAGTTGACATTCAAACTGCGCGGCAACACTCAGCCCTTTGCCTGGCATCAGGATAACACGTACGGGGAGATCGATCCGTACAACGCGATTTCGTCATTGACCGCCCTGGATGATGCCGACGAAGAAAACGGGTGCCTGCTGCTCGTGCCCGGCAGTCACAAGGAGGGTCAACGGTACTGGTCAGACCGGAATCGCCCGGTCGCCCTGGACGTCGATGATTGTGATGCTGTACCGATGCCGATGAAGGCTGGTGAGTGCCTGTTTTTCCACTGCCACATGCTGCACAAATCCCAGGGAAACCAATCGAAGAATCGCGACCGGCGAATCCTGTTCTTACGCTTTGCAGACGCCGACGCGGTAGAGGTCTGCAATGACCGACGCCCCCGACTGGGCCGACTGCTGTGCGGCAGGACAAAGTTCCCGGAAGTTGAAGCCTACGAGGCGGACCTGCCGTTGCAATAGTCGACAACACTCAGGCGATCTGCGAAAACAAACTGCACTTGGCAGTGATCACGGGAAAAACGGTGCCATTAAAAATCAGATTTTGATTCTTCAGCGCTGTCTCAATACCCATTGATTCTGTCACGGTCGCACGTTGACTCGAGTTTACACTTTTTCCACCCTGATGCATTTGCTGCCGGTTTCGAACCAAATATGCCAGTCAACACACAATTAAGTCGATATGCCGGTGAAGGTTATGTTGTTGTTCCTCAGTTGATTCCGGCCAACGAAATTGCGGCGATCCATCGAGAAATCTCGAATATTGCAGCTAACCCCGGCCACTACCCGGATGAGCTGATACAGATCGAGCCTCTCGTTCGGTCCACAGAGCGAGTTCCGGAGTCGTTTGAGTTGGGAATCCGGAAACTTTTCCGAGTCGCCAGGCACAACGAATTCTTTAGAGAATTTGCATTTCATGAGCGGATGGTGGTAATCGCGCAAGAACTTATTGGACCGGATCTTTTCCTGGCACAGAGTATGACGCTGATGAAGTCGCCGGGAGTCAGCACACCAAAAATCTGGCATCAGGACAACGCCTACTTCCGACTGGAACCTCCGGACGTACTCGGATTCTGGATCGCAGCAGATCAGGCAACGATCGAGAATGGATGTATGCACATCGTTCCTGGTTCACACCAACATGGAATCGTCGAGCATTCCGGAGAAGGGGATGAGTTCGGAATCGTTAACGTGCCTCGGGACGAAGAGGTTGTTGCGATCCCGCTCAACTCCGGTGACGCACTGGTCTTTCATGGAGAACTGCAGCATTTTACTCCGGCGAACCTTACCAATCGCAGGCGCCGGTCGATTCAATACCACTACGCATCAAGCCGTACATCCTGGCTTGGTCCCAACAACGACAGGTCGTACTTCGACCCGGAAGTCGAAATCTGCGGGAGACCCAGAGGTCAGATTTGAATCTTCATCCGTACCTCCGCAGCACGGCGTCTTTAGCGTGATTCCGCGACCAGCAGTTCTGAAACAAGGTCTTCGTTAAGTGTCACTCCCAGCCCAGGGCCATCGGGAACCTTAATGAAGCCGTTGTCCGCCTGGACACGCTCGTGGCACAACTCGTTGCGAATCGGGGAGTCGTCAACACAATCTTCGAACAGGAATGCATCTCGACAGGTGCATAACCAGTGCAAACTGGCTGCCGCGGTGATCGGTGAAGTGTAGAAATGGTTGCAGGGCCTGGCTCCGATTTCTTCGATCCGTGCGCGCAGGTAGGCTGCTTCCGTGAACCCGTTGCGAGCGAGATCCACCTGGTACACATCAAGAGCGTGTCGGTCAAGCAGCGAACGGTAGGCTTCGCGTCCACACTCGGCTTCGCCAGAGGCAATCGGCACCGGCGAACGGTCTCGCAGCCATACGTAACCCTCGATGTTGTCCTCACGTAATGGTTCTTCAAGCCATTCGATGCCGAAGTCAGCGAAGGTGTGGGCGCGTCTAAGTGCCGTTCGGGTATCCCAGACACATCCCGCATCAATCAGCAGTATGGCATCACCCACTCCCTCACGAGCGCCACGAACCAATTCAATGTCGACGGCTTCACTTTCACCCATTGGCTCCCAGCCAAATTTCACGGCTTGGTATCCCGCGTCAGTCCATTTTCGTGCGATCTTCGCAGTTTCAGATCCGTCACGTCCGAACAGAATCGATGCGTAGGCTTTGATGGAATCGTGCTGCTTTCCGCCCAGCAGTCGGTGGATCGGTTCATCGAAGTGTTTTCCTTTAATGTCCCACAACGCAAGATCGACAGCAGCCATTGCAGCGATGGTCACAGAAGTTCGTCCGAAATACATCGTGCGACGATACATCTTCTGCCACACGCGTTCAGTTTCCAGTGGATTTTCCCCCATCAGGATTTCGCGGAGGCCACAGGCGATATTGTGACTAAACGGCGCATCAATAATGGACTGAATCACTTCAGGTGACGCGTCGGCTTCCCCAATTCCTTCCAAACCGGTATCTGTGCGGACTCGCACAATGACCGCGTCCTGGCTGCTGGCGGTTTTTGCCTCGACGGCGGGAACACGCAGTATCTGACAGACGACTTCTGTGATTTTCATGTTTTTGTTCTGTTTTGGCTGATCTTAACTGAGCTTACGACTGTCGAGCTGATGAATGGTCGCTGCCCGCATCGCATCCCAGTCGATGTTCTGGCCGAGTCCGGGTTCCTGTGGTGCCTTCACAATGCCGTCGGATCCTGTTCGTATCCTCGAAAACATGCCGTATTCATAAGGTTCGTAGGGCACTGACTGTTCGTACCACGAACAGACACCGGTTCCGAGCATCAGATGCAGATTTGCTGCCGAAACCAGAGTGTTGCCCCAGGACATGATCTCGCACTTCATACCGGCTGCCGCGACCAAAGCCATGTACTTTTGTGCCGGGGTCAAACCGCCACACACCGTTACATCTGTGCGAGCTCGTGACCAGCAGTCGGTCTGTAGAGCGTGCTCAAACGCTGCGAGATCCTGAATCCAGTTTCCTGATGGCAAGACCGGGATGTTGACTCGTTTTGCAAGTCTGCGATAGCCGGGCAGATCGAAGTCCATCAAAGGAGCCTCAAACCATTCGAATGCCAGATCTTCCAGTTCCTGGGCCATCTCCAGAGCGTCCTGCCACTGATAGTTATTTTCAACATCCAGCATGAAGGCCACGTCGTGATCGGGAAACGCCTGCCGCACGGCCCGTACCAGTTCACGGTCTTTTTCCGGCAGGGACCAGCAGTGAAATTTGATGGCCCGAAACCCCTGATCAATCATGTTCTCCACGAACTTCAGATATGTTGGTACATCGTCGAAAAGCGGAGTGCTGGCATAGGACCGCATCTGTTCACACGCACCGCCAAGCAGTTGATATACGGGCAGACCAGCACATTGACCAGACAAATCCCACAACGCGATGTCAACCGCCGCCAGTGCACCAGGTGACAGCGGAAAGACCCGGGACCACAGCGTCTTCCAGATAGACTCGCGATTCAGCGGGTTTTTCCCGGTTAACAGCGGCAGCATGTGCCGCAGCGTTTCCGTTGTGTAGCGGTCGAACGCGAAGGACGTGTAGTTGGATACGGCACCGACGCCTTCCAGGCCTTCATCCGTGTGAATACGTACCACCGTATTGGTCATGAATTGTTCCGGCAGATCATGAGACCAGGTGAATCGCTGCACTTCCGGTGCTACAGCCAGGACTTCGACATGATCGATTCGCATGGGCATTCGTTTCGCTAAGATCGGTCACACCGGCAGCAGTTGGCCAGGGACAACTGGTCTGAACGGCGATAGACTGAAACGGAACCAGGCACAGCAACAGCCGGTGATCGCAGTTGGACAAACAGAATAGTAAACCTCAACATACGATGAGCAATTGTGCGCCGCCATGCGTATCACGTACGAACAAGGGAATTTCTTTAAAGACCAAAACGGGCTGATCGATCTGGGTATCTATTACGTCGAAACAGCTGCCGTAATTTGCGGTGCGTTTGACGATTCAGTTCTAACCGGCAGAAGGTGTCGGTAACCACCCATCAGCCGGCAGCTGAATAATTGCGTCCGGACCGAGGGGCAAGACTCTATGAATTTGATCGACTGGTTGATTGTGATCCTGCTAAACGGATCGATCATTGTGTATGGGATCTGGCTCAGCCGTGGTGTTCAGTCCAGTGCCGACTGGTTTCTGGCCGGGAGAAGTCTGCCGTGGTGGCTGGTCGGTGTCTCGATGTACGCCACAGCAATTGATTCCAGCGATCTGATTGCCGACGCCGGAGGCACGTACACACTGGGCTTCAGCTACTTTGTGACAAACTGGGTTGGTGTCGTTGGCGGCTGGTTGCTGGCGGCGTTCGTGATTTACCCATCGGTATTTCGAGCGGGAATGTACACGAATGCAGAATACCTGGAGGCTCGGTTCAGTCCTGCCGCGCGCGTCCTGTGTGCATTGATTCAGGTTCAGTATCGCACTTGCGTGTTGGCAATCATAGCGAACACTTTGTACCTGATGCTGTCAATTGTCTGTGGCTGGGGTGCTGCGGCATGCTGGGGGGGCGTAGTTGTCATCGCGGTTCTGGCCTCACTCTACACCGCACTCGGCGGGTTGAAATCTGTCGCAGTGACGGATTCACTGCAGTTCGGAGTGATGACTGTCGCAGGACTTATCATTTGGGGACTCGTCTGGAACCAGGCGGATGGCTGGGACGGTATCACTCAACGTCTGAACGATCAGCAGAGCGGACTGGCTGCCCAGTTACTGCACGTCAAAAGTGACAACGTGAAAAAGGAGGATGTCAGCGACAAGGACTCCGAAACAATTCAACGTCGTTTGCTGGTTGGCGGCACCTACGATTCCGAATCCGGTGTAATCACGAGGCGCACGCCAGGATGGCTTGTTGCAATCGCCTTTGTGATCTGGGGAGTCGCTTATTCGGTCGTCAATCACACACAGACGATGAGGATGTTCGCTTCGAAAAGCGAATGGGACATGAAGATGTCTGTCTGGGTTGCAGGAACAGCAATGCTGGTGATGTCGTTCTTCAATCTGTCGATGGGAGTGATGGGGCGATCGCTGTTTCCTGAGGTCAGTGATTTACCGCAGGAAAGCGTGGATTCCATTTACCCTCATCTGGTCAACCAGTTTTCCTTCATCAAAGGTTTGACGGGGATCGTCGTGGCCGGAATTCTGGCGGCCTCATTTTCCACATTCGATTCCATGGGGTCCACGCTGTCCACGCTGCTGACCCGTGATGTCTATGCCCGACTGTTTGTTGGTGATCGCGACGACAGGCATTACATGCGTGTCGGCCAATGGCTCACTCCACTGATCATCGGTGGATCGTTTCTATATATTCCCTTCATGAAAGGTGGCATGCTGGTGTTTGCCTTTGAATTGACAAGCGCTTTTGTGACACCTCTGCTGACGTTGTTCCTGATGGGCGTCCTGACGCGCGTTCATCGTCAGGCGGGATTGATCGGCCTGCTTGTTGGCGCCGCTTATGGTGTATTGCGATTAATTGCGGAACCGATTGCTGAAGCATGGGGTGTTCAGATTCTGCCCGCCATCATGGCCAATATGTATGCAGCGTATCTCTTCAGTATATTGATCACGGCTGTCACCATGGGGGTGGTTTCCCTGATCATCGGCTGGGAACCAAAAGGCGAATTGTCGCACGTGGAACAACCCGGCTGGTTACGCAGCAGCCAGCTGGCCATCCAGCAGATCGAAGTGCATCACGGTCAGAAGTCCGCCACCTGTCAGCTGCCGCTGCTGCTCGCCTGTGCGGTATTTGCCACAGGATGCTGGCTGAGTTTCGTCGTGTTTTGGTGAGCCGAAGAATCAAGCCTGGTTTTTGGTGGTCTGTTTGTTTGGCGACCATTCATTTCAGTGATGCCAGGTATGCAAGGAGGTCAGCAGTCTCCTCAGCAGAAATATCCCGCAAAGCATCCCTGGGCATGAACGAGACGTCCTGAGCCACCATTTCCTCGATTTGGTCTGTAGGGACAGCGATGATTTTTCCTTCGCTGTTCCTGAGTGTGACGCCCTCAGCAGTGCGTTTGACCAGTAAGCCGGAATGGGGGAGACCCTCTTTCGTCAACAGCAGCCAGGGAATATATTCCGGAGAAATCCTGCTGGAAGGTGCCAAAATGCTGGCAAGCAAATCCTGTGGTTCATTTTTGCGACCGATCGTTGTGAGACTGGGACCGAAATCTCCTCCGGAGTCTCCAATCTTATGGCACTTCCGGCATTGCAGGCGCCGATCCTCAGTGAACAGTTGTTTGCCGCGTTCAGAGTTGCCGTTGAGGCCGAGGACGTAACCTGGATTCAATTCAACCTCGTCCGGACGCTCCTGTTCAGGAACAAAATGGAGAAATAACTCACGAATGTGAGAGTTATGCAGTGCGGCGGCTGTCCGCAGAAGTTCATCCCGCGTCTTAAGTCTGACTGCACCTGAAAGCAGCTGTTGCTGTGCGATCAGGCCGCCGCTCGGTGTGTCTAAGATTTCATTGACGGAATCCGCGACGGAAGCAGTTTCCGCAATCAATTGCTGCAGCGTCGTTCGCTGGCTGGTTCGGAGTGACGTCAGTTTCGGGTTTGATGACGGTGCCACAAAAGAATCACTCGACAGATCCTGAATCCAGTCATGGATCAACCGCACTCCGGCTTCATCAAGGATATACGATCCGATATGCGGCATCCGACCTTTGCCGAGTTTTGCCATCCGATAATAGATGATTGAACGATACGGATCACCGGGAGCAAGAATTCGAGGTTCGAGAATCCCAAAGTCTCCCTGGTTCAGAACACTGTTCAGCAATCCTGTTTGTGCAAGGCTGAGTCGATGCTGGAGACGAAACTGTGCGGTACCGGCGTTGCCGTTACCGTGGCAGTGTGAACAATTCACGTCAAGGTAGGAACGAGTTCTCTGCTCCAGTGAAATTGTCAGGTCGGTGGGAGACGTAAGGGGATTTGATGCCGCGCTGACCGGTTCACTGAACATACCGATATCTGTCAGGGTCTGAAGCTGCGAAGCTTCCGTTTGTCCGGCTCCGTGGCTCAGCTGATCCGTTTTGAAGCCGAGGAGGCCTCCGGAACGAACCGTATGACAGATCTGACATTCTCGGCGGCCGGAAAATTGCCACGTTTGCTGCCGGCTTCCACCGGGAGCATCCGAATCCGCCACTTGAACGACTCGCCGGGCGCCCGCTGCAGGAACGAGCAATGCGTCGCTTCCATCCTCCATCCAGGCAAAGGTATAGCCTCGCCAGACATCGCCATCTCTGTGCAGAATTTGTGTTTCGACTGGCCGCACTGCCAAGATTTCGTTTGAGACCAGATTCAGTGAGAGCGTCTTGACCAGAACGGAATTATGCGGAAAGTGCAAAGCGCCATTGCGCTGACCCTGAAGAAGCTGATCCTGTTTGTAGATTCCCACCTGTTCCCGATTTGGAATCGCAAGGGCACGCTGGCTCACGGCTCCGTCTGCCCATGGCTCAGCGTTAATGGAGTAAGGAACCACTCCCGCGGCCAACTGATGGTCAGCGACAGACGAAAACAGCCCCGTATCGCTGAGAGACGTGGGGAAGTGAGGATTGACGATGCTGGCATCGTTCGGGTGCAGACGATAGATCCCACCACCGCCATAATCCACAATGTAGAATTCACCGTCGTGGTCTACCGCACAGGCGATGATCGGAAAGCGTGTGTCAACCAGTTCCCGTTTGGAGGTCACCTGCTTTCCGTCATAGCGCAGCCCCCAAAGCTGACCGGTAACGTAGTCTCCGTAAAGATAGGTTCCCTCAAGATTCGGAAGTAACGTGCCGTGGTACACATAGCCGCCGGTGATTGATCGGAATTCATTACGTGGATGAATGGCGACCGGCAGCCGGACAGGAGTCGGACCGGGTGTGATATCCGAACGGATTGGCTGGCCTCCTTCGACGATGCTCCAGCCGTAGTTGCCGCCCCGTTCCACTCGGAATACCATCTCCCACATATCCCACCCGACGTCGCCAACCCACAGGTCCCCGGTCACTGAATCGAAGCTCATTTTCCACGGATTGCGGAAGCCGTACGCCCAGACTTCCGGCCGGGCGTTTGCGTGATCGACGAATGGATTATCTTGCGGAACAGCATAGGGACGGGTTCCTTCAGATCGATTGACATCGATACGCAGTATGGAGGCTTTGATGTCGCTGATGTCCTGACCGGTATTGAACTGATCCGGCGGACTCGGAGAGGCGCCATCGCCGGCGGAAATATACAAATACCCGTCCGGTCCGAATTTCACACAGCCCCCGTTGTGTCCACCCGTCGGCCACTCAATCATGAGTTGCTCGGTGGACGGATCACAGCGTGGAGGGTTGGTTTGGGTGACCTGAAATTGAGACACGCGGTCGTTACCGGAATATCCTTCGCCATGGAGATAGAAAATATATACGTAGTGGTTCTGCTGGAATTCGGGATGGAATGTCATCCCGTAGATATGCGAGACACGATCAATGTGTTTTTTCAGATCGACAAACAGGTCCGTGTCCGGCTGTTTGACGTCAGGACTGTCAGCAAACGAAAAAATCTTCCCATTCAGTTCCCCGAGGTACCAGCGGGAACTTCCCGGCGCCTGAGTCAGGAACGTTGGTGCCTTGAAATTCAGATGGGGGAATGCCTGCTCAATACGGTACGGCGATGGTGGATCCGGCGTACCGATGATCTTCGATGTCGTCCATGGCGTCCGCTCCTGGACTCGAAGTGAGGCGGATTGATCGCTACCCAGACCAACTGACGACAGAAATACGACGGACGCCAGAATAGTTGCCATTGACATGCGTTGGTGAGTTGGACGAATCATGGGGTATTTTGGTTCTCTGAGTTGATCTCAATTCGATCGTGTCCGCCAGTAATTTTTCTGCCCCATTTCAAGAGGCCCAGGTGAATCATTTTGGCAGCAGCAACTGCTGTGTTCGCCAGGTGAGGATGACCAGCAGTATGACCGTAATGAAAACGATAATGAACCAGGTTGCTGGAACCAGATTGTAGGTTTCAAATCCACTGACCTCCATGACTGAAAGCGCAGCTGCCATTGGACTGATCAGGAGCGCTGATTCAACCGTATGGTGACCTAAGCTCCCGCTGCCGAGCCAGAAAAACATGGGGCCTGCACAGAACACACTCACAACCGCATATGAAGCTGCTGTTGCGGTTGCTGTTCGGCGGGAATAGCTTCCCACTAAGGCGCTGATGACCACGGCGAATGCGCCCAGCAGGAGCAGGCATACCAGTACATACAGGACCTGCTGTCGCAACGAACCTTTAATATAGATCATAACGAGGTACCCGGGCAGCGTGGCCAGAAGAATGGTGAGCGTAGTCAACACTGCACTCATCAGTTTACCAGTCAGGATCCTCAGCGGTGACAGCGGAGTAACCTGCAGCAAAGCAAGACCTCCACTTTCACGTTCGGCACTCAACAGTCCAGCCGACAATCCAGGCGTCATCAGGACAATCAGCCCGACTTGCAGAACGACCATCAGTCCGCCGACCCTTTCGACACCCCAGTCGAGGGAACCCGAGGATGACAGATACGTGAGGCCTAATGAGATGATGGCACAACCGGCGATGATCCGCAGCATCCAGTGCGAACGGCCAAACCGCCTCGTGCGGAATTCTTTAATCAGAACAGGGTTGGTGTACGATCCAATCTCCCCAGACCGTCGCTGCGGGTCGATGAGAAACAGAAGGCGCCGCAGCCACTGCTGAGCACGGCTTCTGTCATCCGTGATGATTCCCTGCGATCGGGATCGGTCGAAAATACGCGGGTTAAGCCGCAGGATGGTGAGAATGGAAAAAACGACTGCTGTGGCTGCGGCAATTGTCGTGAAACGCTGCGGCGCTCCTTTCGTACCCACAAGTCCCTGAAGGCCGGCATCAGCATGGCCAAGGATCTCCATAATTGCCGGAAGAGAAGAGGCGGAACGCAGCCAAAGTGACACGTGGACAATTGACGGCCACGGTTGACCGTGCGCAAACTGGTATGGTCCCAACGTCACGACTGTCAGTAAAAATACAACACCATAAGTGGTTCTGAGTGCACCATCGGCAGACTCGGAAACACTGCTGATCCAAAGCGCTATGGCTGTCAGCTGGACCACGAGCATCATCAGGACACCATACAGATACAGCAGATCGTTCACGGAAAGACCACCCATCACATAGCAGGCACATGCCGCCGGTATACTCATCAACAATGGCAGGAAGGCTACTCCCAGAACGCCGACCAGCTTGCCGAAATAGATGGCAGATGGAGACAAAGGCGAATTGAGCAACAGTCCCAGTGTCCCGCTCTGTTTCTCACGTACGATCGACGTTGCAGGAAATGCCGGTACCAGCAACAGCATCGTCAGCCCGAGCCCGTAACCGAAGATACGAAATACGTCCTGCGCCTGCATGCCCGAAAGGTCAGCTCGAGCGTCCGTCGGCCAGCGCAACAAAACCAGCCCTGACATCAGAACCGCCGACCCGATCTGCATGGCCAGGGTCTTTCGCAGCCGCAAGACACCGATCAGGTCACGCTCAATTACGGGATTCTTCATTCAGCGCCTCCTGGTTTTGAGGTCGGGGCTCTCTCAGCTGGAGGCTGTGTGTCGTTTTGTGTTTTCTCAGACTGCGTAATCGCAAGAAATGTGTCTTCAAGATCGGTCTGGAGTTCACGAAACTGGCTGACTGCTGCATTGGCCTCCACGAGCTTCGAGAGCAGGTTGGCCAGAGCACGTTCGGAAAACGTGGTGGGAAACCGAACAACGCCCTCCGTGGTCGAACTGGTGACCTCAACATCGGGACCGATTAATTTCCGCACGAGTTTGGCCACCTGATCCGCCTGCCCGGGCGAGGCGAGTTGAATCTCGATCGATCGCTGCTGACTTAATTCCTTCAGAATTTCGTCCAGCGGACCAAATGCACGAAGTTTCCCGTGATGCATGATGGCCACTGTGTCACAAATCCGTGACAGCTCTGGCAGAATATGGCTGGTGACTATCAGAGTCTTTCCCATGGCGGCCAGCCTCAAGAGTAACTTGCGCATTTCAATGCGGGCCTGAGGATCAAGTCCATTTGCCGGCTCGTCCAGAATCAGTACGTCGGGGTCGTGCAGCAGCGTGCGAGCGATTGAGACACGCTGCTTCATCCCATGGCTGAGGCTTTCGACGTAGCGGTCCTTCATATAGGTCGCCCCGGCGATCTCCATCACTTCGTCGATCCGTTTGCGACGGTCACTAGGACGAATCTGATAGGCCGCACCAAAAAAATCGAGATACTCCCGCACGCGCATGTTGTCGTAGGACCCAAAGGTGTCCGGCATAAAACCGACCAGCCATTTAATTTTTTTCGCATCCTTCACACAGTCAGCACCGCTAATGCGGGCCGTTCCACTTGTGGGACGCAACTGCCCGACCAACACATTGATCGTTGTCGTCTTGCCCGCTCCGTTATGGCCAATGAAACCGAGGATGCGACCGCGAGGCAGTGCAAATGAAAGATCGTCCACTGCAACAAACTCGCCAAACCGTTTGGTCAGGTTTTCTGTGACAACGACGGGGTCCTGATCGCCCATTGATACTTTCCACTTACCCTAATCCGGAAGCGTCATGGCGACGCCGGTGACATAAAACTGTACATCGTCGATCTTCAATTCAGGCTCGACACTCAGATCAAGTACTTGATAACCCTTATTGTTACCTGCGGTGACAGAGTTTCCACCCGTGACAGTCCCCCGGTTTCCGTGATTTTCAGAGCGGCGTCCAAACTCATCTCAAACAGCACCGGGCTGACTGAACTGCGGCTTGAGTCATGAACGATTTTTCTCGACCAATTCAGCCCTGACATCTGTTGTGATCGCGACGGCGCGTTTATCACATCGAAGGCACGTGTTGATCCAGTGAGTTGAAGCGGCAATAGTTTCTTCAACGTATGGAAATCGTACCGTGGTATTTAGTCCGCGGGACAATGGGAAGCCGCTCCCTTTGCATGTCGGTGCGTGGTACGCGCTCACGGTTGCCCTCACAGGGCACAATAAGTAAGAAACGGGCGGGGAATCACTTCGGTAATATGCAGGTGCAGCCGCTTGGAATTGCAAAGGAATACTTACGAGAGCCGCCCCGGTTTGGTTCACATGTTCCAGCAACTGAGACTGCATTTCAAGAGAACCAGCCGACAGCAGCAGAATATGGGGTCTGATGTGAGAGCCGAGCACACGAACACGACAAGTCGAACATTCGTCAATAATTTTTCGGACGCGGGCGCTGCTTGTCGCTCAGCACGGTATTGATTGGAAACGTCCGTCCAACAGAACATCGTTGAGGGTTGAAAGCATCAGAACTTCTCATGCCATACGCACAGCCGCACCGTGCCTTAGACGACACCGTGAGCACCACATCTGTGGTCCTCGGAGAAGCCCCCAAGGAATGATTCTCCACTGACATCCTCGGGACGGGTTTGTCGGCGGCAGACACGGCTCAAGTGAGCCGACTGACCTGCTGGCACGGAACCAATTGTTGTTCCGCCGGGAGAGCGAAGATTTGAAACTGACGCTGGTCACGAGGAGTTGAACTCCGCATCACCGACTGTGCACCATCACAACCAACGCTCATTTTCATTCTCGAAACCCGCAACGAGCTGCAGCTCCACCCGAGACAGTCCAGTAATAAAAACGTGATTCACTGTCATCACAGCCGGAGTAGACCCCACAAAACATCCTCTCAGGATGTAAGGACAGACAACTTTCGGGGAGTCAAAAAATGGCCTAAATACGAAACCAAGCTGGCAGGAACGCTGTTCCGCGGATTTCAAAAAAGTTGAGCCCGGCTCCCGGACGACTCACGAATAGAGTTCGTGAATCGGTTCTCGGCCATCAACAAGTGGATGAGGTCGACCGCGTAAGTCAGTCACATGGGTGTGTGCTGCATTGATGCCAATATTGCGATAAAGTGAAGCAAAAACATCACGGTAATGAACCGGTCGATCTTTGGGTTCTTCGCCGTACCGATTGGTAGAGCCGATTATCTGGCCGACCTTCATGCCTCCACCGGCGAGCAGCACAGAAGCGGCCTGAGGCCAGTGGTCCCGTCCGGCCTGTTCATTGATTCGAGGCGTACGACCGAATTCTCCCCACACTACGACCGATGTGTCGTCCAGCAAATCATGATTGTCCAGATCCCGGATCAAAGCTGACAGACCCATGTCCAGCATCGGAACGAAAAGGCGAGATTTATTGAAGTTGTCGGAATGAAAGTCCCAGTTGAATCCACCACGACTTTCCCGTTCCATCGGCCAGACACTGAATGCCAAAGTCACACAGCGACAACCCGCCTGGACCAGCCTTCGTGCAACCAAAAACTGCTTCAGCAACTCCGGGCCACCGTGTACCGGTACCGCCGAATCACTGATTCCATATTCCTGACGAAGTTGATGTGATTCGAGTTCAAAATTGAGCGCATCACCAAGCTGTCCGGAAGTCAGGATACTGAAGGCCTGACGATTAATGTCGTCCAGACCTTCCATGATACCTGAACCATCCATGTCTCGTCTTAGGCGATCAAAAGAACGCAGCAGCCTTCGACGGTCCCCGAATCGTTCCAGGGACATATCTCGCAGCGTGATCTCTGCCTTCTGCTCAGCATCTTTCGCAAGTTGTTCAACGGAAGCACCGGATTTGTAAGCTATGTCGTCACGTTTTTTTCGATTGGGTTCAAATCCCGCATGACCAATTCCGAGAAATCCAGACTGATTAAGAGAGGCACGAGTGGTTGATTCCGCGTTCGGTGGTGAGAGGCTGACAAAGGGAGGCATCCCGGGAACGGCCGGACCTTTCAGGTGTGAGATGACGGAGCCCATAGACGGCCAGCCACCGGTCGGAAAGCCCTGCCGCATGGGCGAATCACCCTGCTGTGGATGTGATGCCCACCCAGTCAGATTAATGTGTACGTTGTGATCATCGATTCCACCGTGGAGAGACCGCACAATTGTCAGTTTGTCCATCAGGGCAGCTGTGCGCGGCATCAGTTCCGTGATTTGAATGCCCGGGACGCTGGTGTCGATAGGCATAAACTCGCCGCGAATTTCGGTCGGGGCATTCGGTTTCATGTCGAACATGTCCAGGTGCGGTGGGCCACCAGGCAATATGATCATGATGATCGACTTGTTCGACTGTGAATATCCCTGCTGCTGTTCCGCGCGAAGAATATCTGCCAGGGAAGCTCCTCCCAATGCCAGACCACCAATCTGCAGGAAGCTGCGGCGGTCGATTCCATCGCAGTATCGAGTTTTTGAGCCAGGAATTGTCAGCATAGTCGTACCGCTGGAATCTCCCGTTAACCGAACGCAAAGCGACGAACTAAAGTATATTAGTAGGACAGTAACTTATATTATCGGATAATTCGGGCCAAAGTGAAAGAGAACCCTGTAATTCACTATCACTCTCATGGGTTCCGGGACAGTAACGCAGGCCATGAGAATGGGACAAACGGTAACGAGGCGATGCTCACGGTCGTTCGTTCGGTGCCTCATTCGGGCCGCATACATTCCGATCCATCGAGAAACTGCGATCAACCTGGCTGGAGATTTATCTGCGGGCGAAGGAATGTGCGATCATGTTGCGATCGAAATATTCCGGAATATTGCCTTCCGTCGCGTACAAATAGATGGCAGTCAGGAGGATGGCATTGACCGCGGACGATATCAACGAAGCCAGCAACAAAAGGATGACTCCACCGACGATCAACACGACTCCAAACAGAGTATTTCCACTGGCGATCACGAAGATGCCAGGGAAGATCAGAATAATTCCAGGCAGGCTTAACATAAAGTTAATGAAGCCTGCGCTGAAGCTGGCAGAGAGTGATTCACCCCAGGTGCGCTTCATTATAGACACTGATCGCTGCAACGCTTCGATGGGCCCAGCCTTTTCGATCACGAGAACTGGCACCACAAAATACGTCGTGACTGTCCAGGCCATTCCCAGGACCGCAGCGACAATCCGACCGACTTTCTCCGATCGAGACTCAATGATCCGAAGTACCAAACCGACTGTGGCGCTGACAAGCGCCCATCCTGCGATTTGCGGCAACCGGCGTGACGCGGCCCGCAAACCGTCTCCGAGCGTTGGGTCGCCACCTTTGAACCGAATCATGGCGCAGGCCACCAAAGCCGAGTTGAAGAACAGAATGACGCAGTAGTTAACCGCATAGAACGCGAACAGTACCACAATGGCAACAGGATTTTCCGTGGTGGCACTGTCATCGAAGGTGGCCAGACTCTCTGTATACCACAAGGGCACGGCGAAAGTTGCCAGCACGAGGATGCAGGCAACGCCGCTTAGCAGTGGGAACAGGAGCAACTCCTTATCCAGCCTCAGGACATGAAAACTCTGCCGAGCCAGATGCCAGCCGGTGGAAAGTCTCTGGAACATGAATCCGCCTCCTATGTACTCATGACCACTCAAACATCAATCAGGTGATGGTACTGCTCAACGCAAAATTGTACACCAGACTGCCTTCGATCATGATCAACACTCCGGCTGGATGATCGGATCATCCGAATTCTGCTGAACTGCGTCGCCACCGTTCCTGACCTGCGACGACATCGTTTTCTTCTGAGCCATTCAGGAACTACAATTCGATCTTCGAGTCGATGGCCGATCCAGCATGTTCCCTTCCTCTTGCCTGTCAGGTGACAAAATGCCTGCCACGGTTCAGACTACACAATTCGGCGAGCTGAAATCCTCTGTCGTTGATTGGTCAAATGGTAAGACACCGCGATTGCTGGTTGTCTTTTCACATGGATTCGGAGCGCCCGGCACAGATTTGGTTCCATTGGCGGGCGAGTTACAGCATGTCAGTCCTCTGATTGCTGAACACGTGCGATTTGTGTTTCCGCAGGCCCCAATCGATCTGGCGCCCCTGGGGATGCCGGGAGGCCGCGCATGGTGGCCAATTAACATGGCTCAACTGGCCACGATGCATCAAACCAGGGACTACCGGGAGTTGACGGAAGTTGAACCGGACGGATTGCGTGCGGCATCATCTCAACTGTCCCGGGCCGTGCAGGCAATGCTGGATGATGCCGGACTGACAAACACTCAACTGTTTTTGGGTGGTTTCTCACAGGGAGCCATGGTGAGTGCCGACGTCGTACTGCGAACTGGTCTCTGCCCTGCACAGCTGATTTTGATGTCCGGCACTCTGATTTGCAGAGCGGACTGGACGCGACTGGCCGGTGAACACCCAGGATGTCCCGTCATTCAGACTCACGGTACGGACGATATGGTTCTCCCGATTGAACCCTCCCGATGGTTGAGGGACATGTTGTCTGACAATGGATTTGAAGTCGACTATGCGACCTTTTCGGGACCTCATACTGTTCCACCAACTGCGCTGCAAATGACAGCTCGAGCCGTCATCAATCGATTGGCAGAGTCAGACGTGTGATACAGAACCCCGTCGAGCCGACAGCGGTGACGAGCAGTCATCAGCGCGACTGCTGATCATACCAGCCAAACAACAAACGGAATACCGGCGAATAGTGTTCCGGCGTGTCCCGTATCTGATCTGGCAACTCCTGAGTGTCCACCCAGTCAATCGCCTGGATTTCATGAGGATCCGGAGATAGCTCTCCATCCCATCGGCATTCGAACAGTTCAGTGAATTCCATGCTTGTTGCGGTACAGGCATGGAATCTACAACATCTTTGCAGCTCAGCAGTGATACCCAGTTCTTCGGTGAGTTCCCTGTGGGCGGCGGCGGCATAGGCTTCTCCGGCACTCACATGACCGGACGCTGATGATGTCCAGACGCCGGGGAATTCTTCCTTCAATGCCGAGCGTTTGTGAATGAGCAGCCTGCCGTCAGAACGGCGTACAAAGACGTGGACGGCGCGGTGGCGCAGTCCCAGTCGATGAACATCTTTGCGACGTTGCCGACCGATCACATGATCGCGTTCATCGACCACGTCGAACCATTCATCAGTGTCACCAGACATTTGCTTTCTCACGTGTGGTCAGATAGTTGTTGTTTCGGCCCCTTCACTCGGCACAACAGCCCTGCAAACCGCCATGACCGACAAAACCATCAGTACAAACATTGCTGGCGGCAACCCACGAATCTCCGCTCCGCAGATGGCGTGGTAGTGTTGTCCGATTAACCGAATTTCCCCGTCATTGGTAAAACTCACAACGTAAGTAAGATTTCAGTGGACTGCGTCTTTTGCCACTCGCTGAACAGGATGTCGACCTGCAGGACATGCTGGCAGAGCAAGAGTGAATCATGAAATCGCTAGCGAAATCCACACTCCGAGTGCTATCGACCGTCATTGTACTGCCAGCGGTTGCCCTGTGTCGTCTGCAGGCTTCGCTTGTCGGAGCTGAATCTGCCTTTTCCGGGTGGTCTGAGCTCTTCAGTCTGCTGCCGGGTGTCACAGGAGAATATCTCAGGCACGCGTTCTACCGTTTGTGCGCCGAGAGTTGTGGTGACGATGCGTGCATTGGATTCGGGACGATATCTGCTCATCCAGGCATCCGAATCGGTTGCTCAGCTTATATTGGCAATTTCTGTTCGCTGGGCAACGTATCGATCGAAGACGATGTGCTCATTGCGTCTCATGTTTCCGTGATGAACGGTTGCCACCAGCACGGAACGTCCCGGCTTGATATTCCAATTCGAGACCAGCCGGGGGAATTCATTCCTGTTACCATCGGCACCGGTTCATGGATCGGTGAACATGCAACTGTCGCGGCAGACGTCGGCAGGCACTGCATCGTCGGAGCGGGTTCTTTGGTGCTCAAACCGATTGCTGACTACGCGATCGCTGTGGGATCACCCGCGAGAGTCATCGGCGACCGTCGCGACGGCACCGCTCTGGAAAACCTGGCCGGTGCGGGTTTTTCGCCCGATGAAGAGTCGGTCGCGGATGTCTGCTGATTGCAGGGCGGATCTTCACGCATTCTGTGCCGGCTGCCATGTGATGACACCCTCATCGGGACTGGATGCAGTCGCGTAGAGCTTTCGTGGAATGCGTCCGGCCAGCCAGGCGTCGCGGCCGGCCAGACAGGCGTTCTTCATGGCGACAGCCATCCGCACCGGATCGTTTGCTCCTGCAATTCCCGTATTGAGTAGTACACCGTCGCAGCCAAGTTCCATCGCCACGGCCACATCACTGGCCGTTCCCACTCCGGCATCGATGATCACCGGATAGTCCGGATCATCTTCTTTAAGGTACTCCAGGCAGATCTTTAAGTTACCGGGGTTCAGTATCCCCTGTCCGCTGCCGATCGGACTCCCGGCCGGCATGACCGACGTTGCCCCGGCCTCTTTGAGCCGCCTGGCGGCGATTGGATCATCTGATGTATAGCACAGCACCTGAAAGCCCTCATCAATCAGGCGACGACAGGCGTCAATGGTGGCCACGGGATCCGGGAGGAGTGTTCGCGTGTCACCAAGGACTTCCAGTTTCACCCAGTCGGACCCCGGGTTTTCAAGGCCTCGCAAAATCTCTCGCCCCAACCTGGCGACCCGTACCGCATCTTCTGCCGTGAAGCAGCCAGCCGTGTTCGGCAGGATCGTGAATTTCTCCAGATCAATGAAATCGAGAATCTTGCGTCCATCCGCATCCACCAGGCGTTCCCGTCGAACGGCCACCGTCACCACATCCGCACCACTGACCTGCAGGCAGTCCTGCATGAGCTCAAATGTACTGTACTTTCCGGTGCCAACGATGAGACGGGACTTCGGATGATGTGTTCCAAACCGAATTGCGTTATCTGATGTCGCAATATCCACTACCGTCATTCTGTTACACCCTGAACTGTTCGACGTTCGTATCGCACCGAAAACTATGATGGTTCAGCCACCACCGACCAGCGTGACAATTTCTACCCTATCACCGTCAGCGAGCGGTGTCCGTACATGCTGCTCCCTGGGAACCAATTCCTGATTTTGCTCCACGGCGCAGTAGCGGCTGTTGATCTTCAGGTTCTCAAGCAATGTCGACATTGTCGAGTCATTGGGAAGCCTAAAAATCTCACCGTTGACAAACACACTGATCACGATCGAATCCGGACAAAACACGGGGACTGGTAAGGCAACGCCTCCAAATTCTAGCCCAGGCTGCTCATCAGGAAGGGCGCAGACAGCATTTTTCAGGACGAGAGCCGAAAATTTCCATGTCATTTGCCGCTGGATCTTTTCGAGGACAGTTTCTCCAGGAGACTCCGCTGGTGAT
>CAUZPL010000092.1:0-24018 GCA_963581585.1 Planctomycetota bacterium | reverse complement strand
TCGTCGCAGCGAGTCAAGTTGCTCCTTTCCCCGGTGGACATTCTCACCCAGATAGAGGGGTCTTCCGGACATCCCCGTCTCACGCATGATCTCCAGATGGGAGCGCAGGAATGCCGTGGCCCCGGTGGGCCAGTGACCAGGGAGAAGCATAAGTGGAGACACAATCCCGTGCTCGTGCATCATCCGCAGTTCGGCCCGAAACTGCTGCTGCGACTTTTCGCGATTGCCCACCATCCCCTTGCCTTCCGCGTTCAGGAGGCCGCGATAGTAGATGCTGAAGGTGTATTCCCGGCCCAGATCGTATCGCGTCTTGGGCGCGGGCAGCGAAAAAGGCAGAACCCGCAAGTTCAACTCAAACCGGGCGACCTCACGCTCACCGGACTTGAAGATGATATCTCCCGAGTACCGCCCGGCCGCCGCTTCTTGCGGAACCTTCACCGTGACCCAGAGCTGTTTGTTCTGGCCGCCAACCAAGTCGAACGGCCGCAGCGAATCGCTGTCCCGCACGGGAAACGCTTGCGGATCCTCCTCAACCGGTGCAACGGCGTCCGTCGGCGACCACAACGGGGCGTAAGAAGGCACCTCGACGTACCGACTGCCTTCGGGAAACGACAGCTTCAGGTAGTGCCGCCGCTGCGCCAGGTCGACCTTGAGTAGCGTGTCATCGTTGAGCAGGAACCTCGGCACAAGTGCCATCCATCTCTGACGATCGCTCCTTTGGTACCAACACTTGACCACTTTGATGTCCAGGCTCGCGGCGGGAATCAACCCGGTGGGGCCCTTCAGGGCCGGGGCGTGCACGGAAACCTGCTCCAGGTTCTCCGGCGACCAGAGGGCGATGCTGACCGGTTCATATTCGCCGGGGCAAGCCGAAACGCTCACGCGTTTGGCCACTTCACCTTCGATTTCCACGGAGTACGGCCGTACCCCCACCGGGTCGGGCCGATGCTGATGGTAGAACGGGCCGTTCACGGGGAAAGGCCTGGTCCGATACGTGAGAATCGTCGCCGGGTGGGCGAGGTCGTTCTCCAGTGCCTTGGCCGCATCGGCAAGCCGTCGGGCAAAAAGCAGCGGAGGGTCGCAGCCGTCGATGAATGGCTCGCCGGTCGGGTCCTGCGTGGTGAGACTCCGCAGTTGCGCTGCAATCCGGTCACCGTGGTCCGCGACAACTCGCTTCCACAGACTCGTTTTCAGCGAATCGGGGAGCGCGGCCATGCGCTCATCGGCCGTGGTCAGCAAACGCTGGTGTTCGGTAATCGTATCGGCCACAACCTGCAGTGCCACGGGCTGGATGTCGATCACCCGAATGTCATCGATAAACGTGACCGCCTGGTCATTGGATTCATGAAAGAAACGCAGCGCGATGCTTCGCGTGTCCGGCGGCCTCATGGTCAGATGGGCCGACCAGACAGGGGAGAGTGACCAGATCTGATCTTTCCACTCGACTCCCGGTACACCGGAAGAGGCTCGCTGCCGCACTGGCTGACCCAGTTGTGCGCCCTTTCCATCCAGGTACCTGACCTCGACGAAGGCACGAAGCTTCTGCGGCAAAGCCGAAACCGTGCACGCTTTTCAGCTGATCATGATCCAGTGTCCTGGATCCACCGGCAGGTCTTTCAAGCGGTACGCGGACGTCGATAACCGTAAACACGTTCCCTGGATGTCCGAGTTCGTGACCACCGTGACGCCCGGACTCTCCGGATCGCTGCCAGGCTCACCGCCTTAAAAATTCTCTGCGAACAGGACTTTCCCTCGGCTGCGCATCTGTTTCGCGGGCAAGGTGAATTGGAAGCCGCGAAATGCGTTGCCGTCCGAATTCAACTGTGTGCCCAGTTCGTCCTGAATGACCTGCCAGTCCAACGCCTGGGCGAGACACGAAAAAAAAGCATGTCGCCACAAAAGCGAAGGTTGTCACTCGAGCAGAAAGGGTCCGTGGTCGCACGGGAGATCATCTAGTTGCAGAGGAATGAGTACTGCCCTGTAACATCTTTCCTGCCTCGCGTAACCCCCACCTGGTGCTGGTAGAGAACGCCACACGGTTATTCCAGAAGATCTTAAAGGCCCTCAAGTGACGACCTTTCTTCTATACGAAATTTTTTGCCAAGCTATTATTCTCTTCGATCGAAGAGATTGTAGCATTGAATGATGCAGGTTTTTGAGCGGGTGGCAGACATTCACATCATATCTGTGCAGAATGTTGAATTCCGGGGGTTTGAGCATCGGATCGATGAAACGGGCGCTGATCCTTTGGCACTCCAGTGCTTGGCTTTTGGGCCTCGAACATTTGCTTAGGTTCGGTCCGGTGACGGCGCCTTTCCCGGCAAACCGTCGACCAGCGAAGCAACTGTGGTCCGGTGAATCAGGAAACGACGGACGCACAAAATTTTGACTGATGTGACCTCTCAGCAGCGTCACTGGAGCGCCGATATTGGATCGTGGGCCATGGTGCTGCCCAAAAGAGAGACTATTCGGCACGACCGACCAGTTCGATTTCACCCCAGTTCACCGGCGTTTGCGGACTGCGAAGTTCGGCCCAGTCATAATAGTAGGACTTCTGATCGTCATCCCGGTCGCCGACAATAAAATCAATTGGAATCTTCATGCCGATTCGTGGCTGGATACCGAGATCCTCCCACGGCAAGGCCAGTTCCACGCTGTAGCCGGAGTCTACGTCCTGACTGTTGTTCAGCGTGCCGCGCTGCTTGACGGCATGGCGGATGTCACTGTTCCACGTCTTGTCTTCTCCGGGGCCGGAGGCATCACTGACCACGTTTCCTACAGTGATCGTGAAGATATAATCATTTTTGGCCAGCTTCTCGGGCCGGTCACCGTGAGGATCCAGATTGACTTCCACGCAATCGTCGTCGAAGACCGAACCGTCCCGTTGTGTCACCTGCCCCTTGAGGTCGATGTCATTCACATCAAAAGCAATGTACAGATTCTCCTTGTCCCAAAGTACAGCGCAGCGAGCCGTGTCGGTGCCCCAGGTGGTGAGACAGCGCGGTCGCAGACGGATTGTCCAGCGGGCCCGCTGCCAGTCGGTCAGGTCGCCGTCAATATTAATCTTTCCGTAGGCCGGCCATGCCTGATCGTAGAGCTGGCGGGGGTTCGGGTTCCTGATTATCGTCCCCTGGCCGTCTTCGATGCGCAGACCTTCACCCTGCAGCAGTCTGACTAACCGTTCCGGATGCTTCATGTGAGCCCGCATGAGCTCCGGGTCCCCGCCCAGCCAGCCGGAAATCATCTTTTTTCCGGTGGGACCCAGGTTGTAGCGGGATGACAGGACGAAGGGATGCACAGGCGGGAGTTTTGAGGATCCATTAGGTTCAGATCCAACAGGATCATACGTGTTGTAGTGAGACGGCAGCACGAACGAGGCGTCGATCGCATTTGCCAGTTTAGCCCCTCGCTCGCCACCCATGTACTGCAGCGGCGCGGGCAGGATCAGCAGATCGATGTCACGAAACTCATTGTTGTGTGGAAAGTCGGGGTGCTTCTCATTCGTATTGTGGTCGCCCGTGTAGTACACCCGATTTCGGCCGTCATCAACCAGATATCCCGAAGAGTAGGAAGGTGGTCCGTGGACGGCGTATGTCCACTCGACGTCGAGTCCGGCTATGTTCTCTGTGCGTCCCGGTAGGTTGACGTGGATGCGATCCTCAGGAATGCCCACATCAAGAAACTTCTGCTTCATGCCGTGCGGCCCGCAAAAGTGAGCATTGGTCTGCTGGCCGAGGATTCGCAGGGTCTTTGCTGAGCCATGGTCCTCGTGTGAGTGGCTCACGACAACGAGATCGCACTGCGCCACCTCTCTCGCCAGCAGCGGCATCCGGAACCGCAGTGGCACGACCAGATCACACTGCCACACCGGCTGCAGCCATTCCCCCAATTTACTATTCCAGGTGCGCCAGCCCATTTCTGAACCCAGCGGGTCCCAGTCGCGGGCCAGTTCGATCACCGGATCGGTCAGCACGACCTTGTCGTCCATCTGCACCGCAAACCCGGAGTTTCCCACCCACCAGGCGGTAATGGCGCGATGCTTCGCGGCCGCCTTCAGAGACTCCGCGACCACGTTAGGCTCCGGCCGACCTCGCGGTGCGTGTGGGTCGACTGACGGTACGGTCGCCGTCACCTGTGCTTGGC
This sequence comes from Planctomycetota bacterium, assembly GCA_963581585.1. Classification (GTDB taxonomy): domain Bacteria; phylum Planctomycetota; class Planctomycetia; order Planctomycetales; family Planctomycetaceae; genus S139-18. The sequence goes on along the minus strand of CAUZPL010000092.1, from coordinate 19,875 downwards.
CGAGCGTCGCATCCAGAAGAATTACAGCGAACCAGATTGAGCAACGAACGGTCCATTCTCGCATTGTTCTGCAACTCATTCGATGTCCTCTCTGTGACATCGGTGAACCCTGATTCCACAGACTGCCTTCAAACTCAGTCATGTTGCGCCTGTTCGTGATGATCGGGTATGCTCCAGCAGCCACAACCAGCAGACGATTGTTCGGTCCTGGCTTTGAGCACGTGGTGCCGCAGGAAAATAACCATTGTGCACAGACCATGATATCCGGTGAAAGCACGGATTCCAGTGATCAGCGGAACCAACAATGACGAGCGTCGGGACCAGTCTTGAGCCGTCCGCCGGGTAATAACGCAGCCGCATCATCCAGCTGTTTGCCTGAGAGTCGCACCATCGGGTCCGGGTTTCGCCGTCCATCAAAAGTTGGTGGCACAAATGGTGAGCGTTGAGGCGGTGGAATGTGTACAGCCAGGGAACAGTCGTGGATGGGCCGATTTCCACGGCGTTGGTTTGCGTGGCCGAAGTTGCTGCCGGATTTCCGACGACCCTGTGTGATTCCGGATCGGTTCACTGATCCGGTCTTTCTTTTGGTACGGCCACGAAACTGGGCCTGAGCTTGATCGGTTGCGGTGATGAGCATCACTGTTGCCATGACGAGCATGACCTGGGTGAGGCGTTTCATGCTGGCTTCTCCAAAAAAGTGAAAGCTTGGGGTGCTAGTTTCACATGCGGAGAAATCACTGTTTGTTACAGTCTTTTCCGGAATTTCCGGAAATCACCATCGCACTGAATCAATTGTCATAAATTGTGTCCATAAAATAATGTGCGATATTTTGTTGGCCTGGAGACGGCTGAAAATCCAGTCTAACTGAGTCGAAAACACCACCAGAGTATCTTCCACATCGTCCAGCAGGCGAAGTGCGCGACCTCGGATTTCTGGTTTCCTTTCGTCTGTATCCCAACTCGCCCACAGCGACGACCAGTGTTTCGTCCCACAGGTTACGGACCTGGAGATCAGCGATCAGGGCTGCAAACGCCTGGTCAAATCGGGGACCAGATAATTGCGGACGATCTCACTGTCTCACTATTCATGTGCGAGTCCCGTCACGAATCAGCTGCTGGCCTGCGGAAGATGGAAGTTTCAATCTGTCCTAAGACAACACCAGTAAGGGACCACCGCAAGCTGAGAGTACATTCGACGAAAGTCAGGCATCATGCGGGGGAAGATATGCGGTTCGCTTCGTGACATTCGGGTGTATCCGGATGCGGCCTGCTTCAACTCACCATCCGGTGAGATTCCCACGACGACATGCTGATCAACCATGTGCTTGTCGCTGGCAGGATGGCGTGGCATTATTTGAAGTAAGTGTCCGACGACACACCTTTGGCACAGGCCAGGAAGCACGTGCGTGAGCTTAAGACGGGACTATGGTCCGTCAGGCACAAACCGCTTGCACTGTGGGACTGGCGGAGGATGAGTAAGAAAGACCGTGATGAGTATTGATGAGAGATGATCCTTACCGAGCACCAGACGGCACGAGGCCACCTGAGGACGTAAACCCGGTCAGATATATGGCCATCTATTGGCCTCTGGCGCTGCACGTGTGCAGTTATGTGATCTTCTGCGTGTCATGCTCTTTATTTTGGAATATGAACTGCGATGGCGGACTTCTCGTCCCATGCTTCTGCCTTTGCAGATTCACCGTTTCATACGCAAGTCTTCCTGACCTTCAGCTGCACAATCGAAACAAGCAGTCCTTGGCTGAACAATACTCCACTAATGGACACAACATCTTGCAAAGACTTCAGAGGAACGTGATTGATAGCAGGAGCAGGACATTCGCTGCAACAAGAGCAGCCCACGGCCACCACGACCCATATTCCGCAATGTCCGAGTAAAGTGTGGGCCATTACGTCTAAGGAATGAAGATGACTGCAATAAAAATGATTGACGTAGAAATAGCAAAGAGGACCGTTCTCACTCAAGTCCTCGTACATATTGAGGCAGACGACGGTACGACTGGCATGGGTGAGGCTTGGTGGGGAATACCAACGCCGGAAACGCCGGGTAAGAGCGCTATCCCAATTGCTGATGTCGTCGAGCATCTGATTGGGCCTCGACTTATAGGCAAACAATCAAATCTCATCGAAAAGCACTGGTTTGATTTGTGGGATTACGGTTACAGATATGCAGATCAGGGAATTTTTCTGATGGGCTTGTCCGGGGTCGATCTGGCACTCTGGGATCTGCTTGGGAAACAGCTTCAAATTCCTGTGGTGCAACTGCTCGGGGGGCCTGTTCACGAATCCCTGCCCGTGTACGCCAGTCTCCCACCTCTTCGGGACCCTGACATCATTGTCAGTGAGACTCAGCGAGCACTCGATGCAGGCATTCGTGCAGTTAAACTGCATGAAATAGAACCTCGATACGTTCATGTGCTGCGAGATACGTTCGGCAATGACCTGAAAATCATGGTGGATGTGAACGGACATTTCAGTCCTGTCGAGGCTCGTGAGATCGGCGAAGAAATGGCGGCTCACGGCATTACCTGGTTTGAAGAACCCATCCGGCCAATGAGAGATCATGCAGGCATGCGCAAAGTGGGTCTTCAGACTGGTACGGCAATAGCAGCGGGTGAAAATGAGTACACGTTGGATGATTTTCGGCGCTTGCTTGCGGCTGACGCTGTGACATATCTCCAGCCGGAAATAACGAAAATCGGCGGTCTCACCGCAGCAAAACGAATCACCGGACTCACAGAACTCTATAACACCGCATTGTGCCCTCATAATTTCAGAATAGGCCCGTCTTTGTACGCATCAATTCACTGGGCAGTAGCATCCCCAATGGCCGCATGGATGGAAATCCCGTGGATCCGTGGAGAGTTCGCGTCCGGTATTCCAATGCCACCGATATCAGATGGCCAGGTACAATTACCGGCTGGTGACGGATTCGGTATGCCACTAAATTAGCCTCAGGCGGGAAACCGCTCAACAATCGGCAGGGCACATCCAAAATACCCCGCTGAGTTGATTTGGTAACCCCAAAGAGAATCCCTGTTTCGTCCTGCCTGCGAACGTCTTGTTCGCATGTGTGTGGACTTTTAGTTCCCCCAGTGTCTGCTGCATCGCTATGGTTTCTGCTCTGGGTTCGGGGGGTCGGTCTGGCATTGGCCCGCTGAATTGCAGAGCCCTCAGTACGGCAAATCGTGAGTCTGTGCGTTGCCGGGCCGTGAGCATTCGCTTTCGGAATGAGGCTGATGGCTGGGCGAAGGTGCGAGCCTTCGCGAACGACCTCGGTATCCACCACGTTTGCCGGCCAGTCTGACATCGAATGAAAGGGCTGACACCAAATGTCGTGGCGATATTTTCAGCAGACATCAGAGCGAATATCAGCTGACCATTCGATCTCAATCGAAGAACTGGTCGCTGCCGGAATGGCCTGACAGCATGTTTCGACCTTGCTGTTTTCCAGTTCCCCAGCCGACGTGATTTTCGACACCTGATGCAAAAGAGATCCGGTTCCTGAAACAGGGCGGTAACCCCCACTGAACACGACGATGCGCGCCGCAACTGGACCCGGGTCAAGAGGCGGGCGGTACCGGAATCGAGGTGTCCGATACAAACTTTGTCAGCAACGGAAACTTCGGCTTCTACTCCACCAAGACGACCGTCGCGTTCACCGATGTCTCCTTCTCCGGGACCCGGCAGGTCGGAATCACCCTGCAATGTCCCGAAGGACTGCCCGACTGTGGTGAGACCGTGCTGACACCGGTAGACGTCCAGCAGGACTTCGGCGATGGCTTCCACCTGTGTGCGGCCTCCGTGGCAGACCTGACGCGTGTGACGATCACAGACGTTGCTCGCTTCGCCGGTTTCCTCTTCAACGTGGGGCAACTCAACGTCGTGGAAAGTGATTTTGGCGACCTCAGTATGGCGTACCGATTCATGAAGAAAGACGCGCCGATCCTGGAGGGTGACTTCGAGAGCGAGCAAGTCGACGAAGAATTCCCGGTGCCCGAGAAGGTACTGTGGGGTGCACCACCGGCCGGCTACTAGGGCGTAGACACGGAGTTCCTTGCACCACGCAGAAGGCCCGCACACAGTGGACCGGGCGACCGAAGGCTCCAGAAGGAGCCGTCCAGTCGGACGCGTGGCCTCGCCTCGACCGCGACGAAAGCTCCCTACCGTGCACCGTCATCGTTGAACACAGAGGCCGCGATCCCAAGAGCCAGGTGCACCGAAGCAATACCGGACATAACAATCTAATATTACAGGCATTTACCCGAAGGCGGCGCCTGCTTGATCTTCTTCTGCTCCTGGGCCAAAATCATGTCCTAGTCGCTCCGACCCTCTACCCGACCTGGAAGGCATCTCGTGCTTAGGATTTTCGCCGCCACCACGGCGCTGTTTATCTTCTGGCTCCTCTGCTCGGGATTCTTCACGAATGGCTTGCTACTTTCCTTTGGCGTGGGCTCTTGTGCACTCGCCGTGTGGCTGGGCTTGCGGATGGACGTCATCGACGACGAGGGGCAACCGATTCACCTCGGTTGGCGTGTGTGGCTCTATCTTCCGTGGTTGGTCGTTGAGATCGTCAAGGCCAATATTGCGGTCGCCAGATTGATCCTGGATCCCTCTCTCCCGATCAGCCCCACGACCTACTACGTCCGGGCGAGTCAGAAGAGCGATCTGGGCAAGGTGATCTACGCGAACTCCATCACCTTAACGCCGGGAACCGTCACCATGGACATGGATGGCGATAAGCTGCTGGTCCATGCCGTGAGTGTCGAGATGATCGCCGATCAGGACGAAAATGAGATGGATCGACGGGTGACGGCCTTGGAAGTGCAAACATGATGTTCGCGGTCACCACCCTGGCCATCCTGGTGAACATGGCCTTGGCCCTGATTCGAGCGGCAAAGGGCCCGACCGTGTTCGACCGCATCCTCGCCGTCAACAATATGGGGACCAAGACGGTGTTGCTGATCGCCGTCCTCGGCTTCCTGACCGGTCGTCCGGACTTCTTGGACCTGGCGCTCGTCTACACCTTAATGAACTTCATCGGTATGTTCACCGTGCTCAAATTCGTCAAGTTCGGCGTGTTTGGCGATCCCCCCGAAGACAAGGGTTGAGCGATGGCGATGATCCTCGACATCCTCAGTTGGGTCCTGCTCATGACGGGCTGCTTTTTCTGCGCCGTCGGCGCGATCGGTCTCCTGCGACTTCCGGATGTGTACACCCGGCTACATGCTGCCGGCATTACCGACACGCTCGGAGCCGGTCTCATCCTGATTGGCCTCATGATACAGGCCGGCCCCACCCTGATCTGCGTCAAGCTCATCATGGTGCTGGCCCTGATCCTTCTGACCAGCCCAGCGTCCACCTATGCGCTCGCCAACTCGGCGATGGACCACGGAGTCCAACCGTTTGTCGTGCAGCAACCCGACCCTGCAGCAGAACCGGGAGCAGAAGCAGAAGCAGAAGCCAGCACGGCAGCGGGCCCGGAACCGGCCGAGGAGGGAGCCGATGATTGAAATCATCGACATGGCCCTCCTCCTGTTTATGGTGGGCATGGTAGTCGTGATTATCCGGATGCAGAGCCTGTTCGCCGTCGTCATGCTCACCGGGATCTTCAGCCTCCTCTCGGCGGGCCTGTTTACGGTCATGGACGCCGTCGACGTGGCCTTCACGGAAGCGGCCGTGGGGGCCGGTATCTCAACCGTGTTGATGTTGGCAACCCTCTCCCTGACGACGAAGCAGGAGAAGGCCTCGGGGCCGGAACCCGTGCTCCCCATGCTCGTCGTCCTCGTGACTGGCGGCCTCCTCGTATACGGCACCCTGCACATGCCCTCGTTTGGCGATCCGGACGCGCCGATCCACCAACACCCGCTCGCAGAAGAGTACATCGAGAAGTCTCCCGAGAAGGTCGGGGTTCCCAACATGGTGACCTCGGTGCTTGCCAGTTATCGGGGATACGACACCCTCGGTGAGACGACCGTAGTCTTCACCGGCGCCGTGGGCGTCCTCCTCCTTCTCGGAGGCCGGACGCGTCGGCGAGACGGGGCCGAGGAGGACCAGCCGTGAGACATCACTCCATCCCCCGGATCACCTCGAAGCTGCTGATTCCGTACATCCTCGTCTTTGCGCTCTACGTACAGTTTCACGGCGACTTCGGACCCGGCGGCGGCTTCCAGGCCGGGGTCATCTTCGGAGCGGCCATCATCCTCTTCGCCATCATCTTTGGCTTGAAGGAGGCCAAGCGCGTCGTCCCTCCCCGGATTGCCGAGATCGGCACCGCGCTTGGCGTTCTGCTCTATGCGGGCGTCGGGGTTGCGTCCATGCTTCTCGGCGGGCAATTCCTGGACTATTCCGTGCTCGCGCACGACCCGGTGCACGGCCAGCACCTTGGGATCCTCCTCGTGGAGCTCGGCGTGGGCATCACCGTCACCTGCGTCATGATCACCATCTTCTTTCAGTTCGCCGGTCGCGAGAAGGCCCCAGAATGAGTATCGGCCTATTCAACTACTGGATTGTCATCTTCCTGATGATGAGCGGGCTCTACGTCGTCATCTCTCGCGGTAATCTCGTGAAGAAGATCGTGGGTCTCAATATCTTTCAGGTGTCTGTTTTCATGCTCTACATCTCGATGGGCAAGGTCCGCGGCGGTACAGCACCGATCGTCGGAGAGGGCACGGAGATCTACACGCACCCCCTGCCGAGCGTCCTGATCCTCACCGCCATCGTCGTCGGGGTCACGACCACCGCGCTGGGCCTTGCGCTCATCATCCGCATCCAGGAAGCGTACGGAACGATTGAAGAAGACGAAATCCACGCGCAGGACGACGCCGCGTGAGCATGAGCCAACTCCCCGTTTTTCAGATCCTGCTACCGCTACTCGCAGCCCCGCTGTCCGTGATACTGCGACGGAAAACCCTGGTGTGGCAGCTCGCCACCGGGGTGGCCTGGGCATCGCTCATCATCGCATGGAATCTGCTCCAGGAAGTCCAGGCCAACGGCCCCATCGCCTATCACATCGGCGGCTGGGCGCCCCCCTTTGGTATTGAATACCGAATCGACATTCTCAATGCATTCGTCTTGCTGATCGTCACCGGTATCGCAGCCGTCGTGTTTCCCTATGCCCGCCGCAGCGTCGAAGCCGAGATCCCGGCCGAAAAGCACCATCTCTTCTACGCCGCGCTGTTACTCTGCCTCACCGGGCTCCTCGGGATTGTCATCACCGGCGATGCGTTCAACGTATTCGTTTTCCTGGAGGTCGCGTCGCTCTCCACCTACAGCCTCATCAGCCTTGGCAAGGACAAGAGGTCGCTGACATCGGCCTTTCAGTATCTCGTCATGGGTACAATGGGTGGCACCTCGATCCTGATCGGAATCGGCCTGATGTACGCGGTGACGGGCTCGTTGAACATGGAGGATCTCGCGATCCGCATGGCGGCCATGGAGGACAAGCGCACACTGCTCGTCGCGTTCACCTTTTTCTGTGTCGGGATCAGTCTCAAGCTCGCCGTGTTCCCTCTGCACCAATGGCTGCCCAACGCTTACACCTACGCCCCATCCACGGTCACGGCCTTCGTCGCGGCGACTTTTACCAAGGTGAGCTTTTACGTACTGCTGCGGGTGATTTTCACCCTCTTTGGCGCGGACCTCGCATTCCTCGACCTGCACTTCGACAAGGTTCTCCTGGTCCTCGGACTTCTCGGCGTCTTCACGGGGTCCCTCGTCGCGATCTACCAAGAGAACATCAAGCGCATGCTGGCCTATAGCAGTGTGGCCCAGATCGGATACATGATCATCGGGATCAGCTTTTACTCGGTCAATGGTCTGACCGGCGGGATCGTCCACCTGTTCAATCACGCCCTGATGAAGGGCGGACTGTTTATGGTGATGGGCTGCATCCTACTCCGGCTGGGCTCCGTGCAGCTCTCCGACATGCGAGGCCTGGGCCGCCGAATGCCCCTGACCATGGCCGCCTTTGTCGTCGGCGGACTCAGCCTGATCGGCGTCCCGCTCACCGTGGGCTTCGTCAGTAAGTGGTACCTGATCCTGGCCGCTCTCGAGAACAACCTCTGGCCGGTCGCGCTCCTGATGCTCGTAAGCTCCCTACTCGCCGTGATGTACATCTGGCGCGTGATTGAAGTGGCGTATTTCCAAAAGCCCGACGACGATGCCCCCGAGCTTCGTGAAGCGCCGACCAGTATGCTCGTGACCACCTGGATCATGGTCGGGGCCACCGTCGTCTTCGGAGTCTTTACCGAACAAACGGCCGGAGTGGCTCGACAAGCGGCCGCCTTCCTGTTGGGGGTGAGCCCGTGAGTGCCAGCCTCGCCATACTCGCCGCCATCCTATTGCCGCTCATTGGGGCGGCCCTGCTGAGCACCCAGGGAGACAACCCAAATAAGCGCGAAGGGATCACGATCCTCACGACGATCGCAACCTTTCTGTGCGTCCTGACCCTGCTCCCCGAGGTGTTGGACGGCCACCGGCCCGGCGTCGAGTTGATCGAACTCTTCCCGGGGATCTCCCTCGCCTTCCGAGTCGAACCTCTGGGTATGCTGTTCGCCCTGATCGCCTCCGGCCTCTGGATCGTCACCAGCCTGTACGCCATTGGCTACATGCGAGGGCATCACGAGATCAACCAAACCCGCTTCTTCGTGTGCTTCGCGGTCGCCATCTCGGCGGCGCTCGCGGTCGCTTTCAGCCGCAACCTGCTGACCTTGTTTGCCGCCTACGAGGTCCTCAGTCTGTCGACCTACCCACTGGTTACACACCACGGCACGGAAGCGGCCAAGCGCGCCGGCCGGGTCTACCTGGGGATCCTGATGACCACCTCGATCCTCTTCCTCCTCCTGGCGATCATCTGGACCTATCACCTCGCAGGAACCCTCGAGTTCACACCCGGCGGTATTCTCGCCGGCCACGTCAGCGGCACCACGGTCGGCGTCCTTCTGGGTCTCTTCGTGTTCGGAGCGGGCAAGGCCGCCCTCATGCCCTTCCACCGGTGGCTCCCGGCCGCCATGGTCGCCCCCACGCCGGTCAGCGCCCTCCTCCACGCGGTAGCCGTGGTCAAAGTCGGTGTATTCACGGTGCTCAAGGTGGTGATCTACATCTTCGGCCTCGACCTCTTGACGAGTACCGGCATGAGCATCTGGCTCATGTACGTGGCTGCCTTCACCATCATCGCGGCCTCGGTTGTGGCGATCTACAAAGACAATCTGAAGGCCCGCCTGGCCTACTCCACAATCAGCCAACTCTCCTACATCGTCCTCGGCGCCGCCCTCGCCAACACCTGGGGCGTCATCGGAGGTGGCATGCACATCGCCATGCACGCCATGGGCAAGATCACGCTCTTCTTTTGCGCAGGGGCCCTGATTGTAGTCGCTCACAAAACCGAGGTCAGCACCATGCAGGGACTCGGCCGGAAGATGCCCTGGACCTTTGCCGCCTTTGGTGTTGGCGCCATGAGCATCATCGGGCTCCCCTTTGTGGGGGGGGTCTGGAGCAAGTGGTACCTGGCCCTGGGTGCCGCCGAGGCGCATCAGATCCCCCTGATCCTGGTGCTCCTGGTGAGTTCCCTGCTCAGCATCGTCTACCTGGTGCCCGTCGTCGCCCAAGCCTTCTTCAAGGAGGCACCCGCGCACGGGCACGACCATCCCGGCGATGCCCACCACGGATCCGATGAGAACGACGGCGAGAACCTGGAACGGAAACACATCCTCTGCGTGTTGCCGCCATGCATTACGGCCGTCGGCTGTATCCTGCTCTTCTTCTATTCCGATGCTTTGTACACCCTTCTAGCCCCGATCGCGGGAGGGTGATATGACGTCAAACGACGACGACAAGACCTATTGGCTCGACGATCCCAAGGCACCGGAGTTGATCTGGCGGGTACTCGTCGGTGTCTGCGTCCTGCTCACGCTGGCCGATCTCTTCTACGAAAAACACACGCACTTCGCCTTCGAGGGATGGTTCGGATTTTACGGCTTCTATGGCTTCTTCGCCTGCGTGGGGCTGGTCGTCGCAGCCAAGTACATGCGCACCCTGATCATGCGCGACGAGGATTACTATGATGACGAGTAGCCTCGCACCGGCCCTGCCCCTGGTCGTTGGGGCGCTGCTCACGCCGATCTTTCGGAAGCGATGGGTGCGCTCGGCCTATCTCATGCTTCTGACGCTGGCCAGCCTGGCGAACATGTGGGCCTTGCCGGATGGCTCGTCCGGCGAGATCGCGCTCTTCAGCTACACGCTGACCACCATTGAAGTAGACCGACTGAGTCGGATATTCGGCACCATCTTCCACATCGCCGCCTTCCTGAACATCCTCTACTCCTTCCACGTGAAAGACACCTTGCAGCAGATCTGCGGACCAATGTATGCCGGCGCAGCCATCGGCGCTGCCTTTGCAGGCGACTTGATTACGCTCTTCGTCTGGTGGGAGTTGACCGCGATCGCCTCCGTGTTTTTGATCTGGGCGCGTCGCACCAACCGCTCCTATCGCGCCGGGATGCGATACCTGATTGTCCAGGTCGCCTCGGGTGTTTTGCTCCTGGCCGGCGCGATCCTCTATTCACGAGACACCGGCACAATCGCCTTTGAGCACATGACGCTCGGCAGCCTGGCCACCTGGCTGATCTTCCTGGCCTTCGGTATCAAATGCGCCTTCCCATTTTTCCACAACTGGCTACAGGACGCCTACCCCGAAGCCACGGTCACCGGCACCGTCTGGCTCAGCGCATTTACGACCAAGCTGGCGATCTACGCGCTCGCACGTGGGTTTGCGGGCACCGACATTCTGATCCCCATCGGCGCCACCATGGCCGCCTTCCCCATCTTCTTTGCAGTCATCGAGAACGACCTGCGGCGGGTGCTGGCCTACAGCCTCAACAACCAGCTTGGCTTCATGGTCGTCGGAATCGGGGTTGGAACGGAGCTGGCAATCAACGGGACCGCTGCCCACGCCTTCTGTCACATCCTGTACAAAGCGCTGCTCTTCATGAGCATGGGCGCGGTCCTCTATCGAACGGGAACGGTCAAGGGCTCCGAGCTCGGCGGACTGTACAAGTCGATGCCCTGGACGACCATCTTCTGCTGTGTGGGAGCGGCTTCTATCTCCGCCTTCCCGCTCTTCTCCGGCTTCGTCAGCAAGTCCCTCATTCAATCGGCCACCGCTGAGAATCATCACACGATCGTGTGGTTGATCCTCCTCTTCGCATCCGCGGGCGTCTTTCACCATTCGGGCATCAAGATCCCCTTCTTCGCCTTCTTCGCTCACGACTCGGGCAAGCGGTGCAAAGAAGCGCCCCCCAACATGCTGCTGGCAATGGGCATCACGGCGACCCTGTGTATTGGCCTCGGCTGCTACCCCGCGCCGCTCTACGCGCTCCTCCCCTACGCGGTGGATTACGCTCCCTACACCACGTCGCACGTGATCACGCAATTGCAGGTTCTCCTGTTCTCCGCGCTCGCCTTCGGCTTCCTTCAACGCACCGGAATCTACCCGCCGGAACTCCGGTCCACAAACCTCGACACCGACGTCGTCTATCGACACTGGCTTCCCACCCTCTGGCGACACGGAAGCGCAGTGCTGAGCCGAACCCGGGCGACCATCGTCGGTGCCGCGCTGGCGGTCATCGAGCGTCTGATCCAGGAAATCGCCCGGCATCACGGCCCGCAGGGCCTCATGGCCCGGACGTGGGCCACCGGAAGCCTGGTATTCCTGGGCATCATCGTCATGGCCGCCTACCTGGTCCTCTACCTCATCCTGTAGACCGCTTCGAAGGTAGACGGGCTGCAGAATGAACCCTCGTCAGGCGCCGCTCGCGGCGACGCTGCCAAGGCGCATTTCCAACAGAAGACAGACGGGGGAACCACCCCGAACAGGGTCGGCGATCGGGTGTCTGGCGAAGCAGTCGAACGCCGCGTGCTTCGACCCAAGGATGCGATCTCGCACCCAGGCCCGTGTGCTACGCGCACGGTGCCAAGAATAGTCGGGCAGGTCGGTGGACGCCGCGTGGACGTGCCTTGTCTTCGGGAGACTCCCGAAGTATTCGAAGAGCAAGACTGCGTCGCACGCACGGACAATCGTCACACGTCGACATCTTGTCTGTTGCGCCCAGAACCTCGTACCCGCTGACGTGACCCCGACCGAAGCGGGGTCGGTGGAAGTCAGCTAGACGACCTTACCATTCAACATAAACGCGATGACAAGCGCATAAATCACGAGCGACTCGGTTGGGCAGCAGACCCGGTTTCAACGCAGACAGTACAGTGCCTGATCTGTTCGAAGAATAAGGGAACCGTCAACCGCAGCACCGGTCGCAAACATGGTTCCGTCCAGCTTATTGTTCGCCAGCTTCCTGAAGGACTTGCCCGGCTCTATAACCGTTGTGTCGCCTTCGCTTCCGAAGAAATAGATCCGTCCATCCGCATATAAGGGAGATGCCCAGAACTTTGCTCCTATTCGCTGTACCCAGTGGACCTTCCCGGTTTTCGCATCGACACACAATGCAATGCCATTGTCCGAAACGAAATAGATCTCCTGACCAACCATCAGAGGTGAGGACACGTTCGGAACCTGTTTTTTTAGACTCCACACCACTTGCGGATAGAAACTCCCTTCCTTCTGATCCACACGAATAGCCAGCATCCGGGCATTCAGGTAGCCGGTACAGACGTATATCAAACCATTCCCGGCAATCGGGCGGGATGCATTGGAAAATCCCAGCATGCCGTAGCTGAGTTTCCACAGTTCACGTCCCGAAACCGGATCATAGCCATATACCCAGTCCGCACCAGGGGAAATGACCTGGGGTTGTTTTTGAACCTCCACGATCAGTGAGGTCGCATAGGATTTTCTCATTTGAACATCGTCACGCAGTGTTCCGGTTCGGTTGGTCTTCCAGACCTGTTCACCCGTGTTTTTGTTAATGGCAACGATGTATTGCTGATCAATACCATCACAATGCACGATCAGATGATCTCCCCAGAGAACCGATGAACTACCGGGACCATTTTCGTGCTTGACATTCATTGACTGATTACGCCACAGCACTTTTCGGGACCGGACATCCAGACAGGCCATGCCGTAAGGCCCATAATGACAATAAAGGCGACCATTTTCGATGATCGGTGTCGGTGTGGCATAGGTGTTCTGTAGATGGATCATCTGTGGATCGCGCTGGGTAATGACTTCGACATCGTGAAGCACCTGGCCGGTTTTCAGATCCAGACCCACAGCTCTTAAACTCACGGACTCGGAAATGGTCAGCGGCTGGGCATTAGTCGTGGTTTTACGTCGTCGCTCCGCATCGGGCTTGGACGCAGGGGTGTCAATACCGGTCGTGACCCAGACCTGTCCGTTTTCAATGACCGGGGTCGACCACCCTCGCCCTGGGACAGCGACCTTCCAGGCAACATGTTCGGTTTTACTCCATGACACGGGCAGGTCACGTACCTGCGCGTACCCTTGTCCGCCGGGTCCACGCCATTCAGGCCATTGATCGCCAGCTGACACCGTTGTCGCAATACCCATTAGACAGGCCAATGCACTGCGTATTCGGTCAGGAGTCATGGTCGTTTTCTGTCTTTCTGTTGATAGGCCGCTGATGATTCCGATCGGTAACACTCAGTAACGCTAGAACCGACCACAAAGTTGCCATTAGGATACCGCACGGATAGACAGCAGCAAAAACCAAATAGCCTCGCTCTTCCAGAATCTTCCGTGACTGATGTGGATATTGTTAATCTCAACACAAATGCACTCCATGCATCGCCAGCTCACGTTGAGAACATTGGTTTGCATCTGGTCTCGTACATGAGGCGTGAAGCAGAACCGGGACGGTTGCAATCCGTCCCACTACAACAACAGCCGGCACTTCCGACTAAACCGTCTTCGGCAGCGGATCTCCGGATGCAACAAATCGAATCGACAATGAATTGACACAATGTCGCGTATTCTTGGCCGTCATTCTCTCACGCGGAAAGACATGCCCGAGATGACCAGCACAATTTCGACACACGGTTTCTGTACGGCGGCCAGCTGCGTCGGTATGACGTTCGACGGCATCCGGAATTTCATCATCAAAACTGGGCCATCCACAATGGCTGTCAAATTTGTCATGCGAGTGATAAAGGACCGCATTACAGCGCTGACAAATGGAAGTGTCCACCGGATGAGTAGGGACCTCGGACGGGCGGGACACACGCGAACGAGCTTGCGACAGGACTATTCAGGTGGCTGTCAAAAGGTCATTGCTCCGCGGGACTGGCGGAGGATGAGCAGGGAAGAAGGGGATGAGTGGCGTGAACTCACATCCGCTGGTTCTTCCTGAACCAGCCGCCGAAAGAACGCTGCATCGCGCATGAGTGGAACGACACGTCCGATACCAACCTCTGTGGTTTTGTGACCGGTCGCGAGAATACCGAAGTAGATAAGCTGATCCGGAAGTTGTCGTCGCTGTACGCAAACCAGGCACGGGAGCGGTTCATAGAATGTCGACCGGACCAAAGACCGACAATTCCTCACTGTCCGAACACGGAGTTCCCGACCGCTGGTTCATTCTCAGCCTGCTGCTGCTCAACTACTTTATTCTTTATACGCATCGCAGTGTCTTCACCTTCATCCAGACACCATTGCTTGAGGACCTCAAACTCAGTGAGACGCAGCTGCACACCGCAACAATGGCATGGCAATTGACCTATTCGCTGTCGGCTCTCTTTGTTGCATACCTCAGCGATCGATTCCGCCGACGGACGGTACTCATCACGGCACTCACTCTGAGCACAGCTCTGCTGGCCGGAATCGGGTGTGTGCAGGGTTATTACGACTTCCTGATTCTGCGGATTCTGTTCGCGATGGCACAGGCGGCAAGTGTCCCCGCAATTGCCGGAGTCATGGCGGACTGTTTCACGCAACAAAACCGGTCTCGCGCTGTCGCCATCTATCTGCTGTCTGCTCCGTTTTCGATTGTCGTTGTGGGTTGGGCCGGCGGAACGCTCGCAGATGTGTTCAACTGGCGGATTATGCTTTTTTTCTTCGCTGGTCTGGGCCTGATGGTTGTTGCGGCTCTCTGCCGGCTATTGCGGGAACCGGTACGCACTGAGCGCAGTGCGGCCGGTCTCGGCGAATCCGGCAGTACGCTCACCGGCACAATCCGAGCTGTGATGGTCGTGCCCAGTTTTCTTCTACTGGCGCTGGCGTACGTCCTGGTCAGCAACGTCTGGCAGCAATTGAGCTATTTTCTGCCCAAGCATTTTGAGGAACACTATGGAATGAAACTTGGTGAGTCCGGCCTGATGGCGACGCTGGTTCCCCAGATCGGTGCAGCGATCGGAATCCTGACAGGTGGAATCCTCGCCGACTTTCTGTCGCGACGCCGGATCTCAGGCAGATTTTTGGTGCAGATTGCAGGTCTGCTCGTCGGAATCCCTTCGATCTTCGTCATCGCAACGATTGATGACCGGATTGTCATCCAGATTGCGCTGTTCGTGTGTGGAGTGGGGTTTTGGTTGTATTTCTCGAATCTGTGGACAACGACGTTCGAAGTTGTCGATCCGGCGGCCCGTTCGACGGCAGTGGGACTATTAAACGTCGCTTCCGGAGTACTGGGCTCCTGGCCATACCTTGTGGTAGGCCACTATCGCGACGTCGATGTGATCACGGACCTGCGATCCGTGTTTCTGGTCTATGCATTCGTGCTGAGTGCTGCCGTCGTAACGCTGATTCTTCTTGTCGTATTCACACTCCGCAGAGACTTTCGCACCCCACCCGCAAGTTGACGGATTATGTCGGATCGCAAACGCATTGCAGCCGTTATTACCGAATACTTCGCCGGGTCCCATGCCGATGTTCTGGTGACGAAGTTCCTCAAAGGGTTCCCCACGGACGACGGCCGGTTTGCTCCCCGTGTGGACCTCGTGTCAATGTATATTGACCAGTTCACGGAAAACGATGTGGGACGTACAATCGCCGACGAGCACAATGTGCCCATCTATCCGAGCATCGTCAAAGCGCTGATGCGTGGTGGTGAAGAACTGGCGGTCGATGGTGTACTACTTATTGGCGAACATGGAGATTATGCATGGAATGAGAAAGAGCAACAGCTCTTTCCTCGCAAGCATTTCATGGAACAAATCTGCGGAGTGATTGCGACCAGCGGTGGCGCGATTCCAGTCTTCAGCGACAAACATCTGTCCTACAACTGGTACGACGCAAAGTGGATGTACGACCGCGCCGCAGAACTGAATGTGCCGTTCATGGCTGGATCCTCACTGCCACTTGTCTGGAGGAATCCATGGCTCGAACATAATCGCGAGACAGATATCAGCGAAGCCATTGCGATTGGTTTTTCCGGGCTGGATATTTACGGATTCCATACGCTGGAAGTCCTGCAGTGCATGGTGGAGCGGAGGACTGGTGGAGAATCTGGCGTCGCTGCCGTGACGTGTCTGGAAGGCGACCTGGTGTGGCAGGCCGCTGACGACGGTCTCTGGTCCCGCGAACTGGCAGAAGCGGCGTGCGCGGCAATCGAGAACAAACCGGACGGCCGTATGGAAACACACTGCAGCGACCCGGTCGTGATGCTGATCGAGTATCGCGACGGGTTTCGTGGCGTGGCGTTGATGCTCGAAGGATATGTCCGCGACCTGTCCTATGCGGCCCGTACTGGTGACGGAATTGTGGCGACCGAATTCTATGCGCAGGGCCATGGTGACATTCTCGAAGGCCCGTTTGCACACTTCGCGTACCTGTCACTCAACGTGGAAGAAATGTTCCTGACCGGTACGCCGTCGTATCCTGTGGAACGGACACTTTTGACGACAGGCGTTCTGGAAGCGGCGCTCACATCACGTTTCGAAGGACATTGCCGACTGGAAACGCCGTGGCTGAACGTGCCGTACCAATCTTACGAGTCACTCCCGTGGCGACCAACCGGTCCCAGACCCGGTGGCGCGTGTCTTGACCCGTGGCCGTAACACGGTATGAAAAGGCGGAACGCCGGAACATGGAGTGTTTCCGTCAGCAGTTAAACTCCCTTTAATGTTCCTGAGCTTGGTTAAGTCTTCGTCGGGTTTTCGCCCGCCAGACGATCATGACCGGAGGGAGTACAAAAACCGGCATCAGCACGGCCAGTAAGGGAAGGTAGAACAGTAACAGACCTCCATCAATATCGCCCTCCAAAAGTGAGTTGAGGCCACACACAACCCCCCAGCCGAGAATGGGGCCCAGACACCAGCCGGCGGCAATTCGTGCAGCACAATAGAAAATATTTTCAAGCTCTGCCCGCCGGAGTAAAAAATATGCGGAGAATACCCAGGCAACAATGCAGCCAGGTAGCGCTGTTACCAGGACCAGGACGTCAAGCAGCCTGGCGAAAAGGCCGATTTCGGACCGCACAAGTGCCTCGGTTACGGTCAGGACCGCCAGCAGGATGAGGTAGACCGCCCAGGTCACTTCGGCTGCTACAGGCAAAGGTGTGTGTTTTTTGCGGCTGGAACCTGTCATTTCTCGGCACCAATTTTTGTCGACGTGTTCTACCGTGAGCTCCATTGATCCGTTCGCAGATACTGTTCCCAGACGGGCGAAGCATTCAGCCTGACACTGTCGCACTGGATCCGCTAAGCATTGTAATAATTCTGCATCACGCGGTTCACGGCATTCTGTTGGTAGTAGCAGGCCGACTTACCACGGGGGTCTTGTTTTCATACTCCGGCTGATCTCGAGTCTCAGTGCCTGGCAACGAATCAGCAGGTTCCGGGCCATTCGAAATCTGACGTGCCGCCCGCAAATTGTCGTCGAAACTGAGCAGAGTTTTGTTCTGCTCTGCGGCATCGAATCTCGCCCTGTTCATTCACTCTCATGGTAACTCCCGGTTTGTCCAACGGTTCATTCGCGCTGCGGACGCCTTCGGTGTGTCCTTTGAGCGTGAGTAACGGGAGTGCTTCCTGCATTTGCTGGAGTGCGGCGGACGCCCTGGCTTTGCCGTCGGAGTCATGCTGTCCAGCGACCGCAAGATCGTCCGCATCTGCAGAGTCAGTTTGTTCCCCACCCCGGTTGACAAGCACGACAACAACAAGAAGGGTAGTAACAACGATGACACCACAACCCCGCCTGTAGAAGAGGCCGATGTTACTTGTGTCCTCGCGGTCCTCAGGAATTTTTCGCCTCCCTTTTTGGTCGACATCAAAGAGGATTCCCATGTTTTTTTTCTGATGGGGAGCTTGGAAAAAACGGAGACACGTTGAGGGATTTGAATGGGACCATTCTAATCAGATGAGTGTGATGCCACCATCAATACAGTGTGGGAACTCCGGTTCGTGAGCCGAGTTGGATCACGTTGTTCGGCATGGGGTCGGGGCAATCGAAATGGGATGGTTTCACCGACTCAGGTAGCACATTTCTTCAACCCATCAACCACCCAACGTGTGCGGCGCCGCTTGTATTCGCCCGTGCACGTGGCTCCTAAATCCGGTTCACACGTGTGACAAACCGCTCAACAGGCGGGGGTACCTCCAGTCAGTCCCGCTGAATGTATTGAGTAACGCAAAAAAGAGAACCCTTGATCCGTCCTGGCTGTAAACGTGCTGTGCGGATGCGCGTTGACTTTCAGTTCAGTCGAACACCTGCGGCAGCAGTACAGTTTCTGCTGTGGATTCAGGGCACCGGCTGTGCCCTGACCAGTCAGATTGCGAAGCCCTCAGTACAGAAAATCGTGACTGTGTGCACTGGCGCTCCGGCAGCCATCATAGGCAGGAGAAAAGCAAAGGGACCAACTCCGAATGGCTTCACTTCAAGTCCGGGGCCGTAACCCAATCCAGTTCCGGCAGCGCGGCGGGATGATTCAGGTACGTCACGAAACAGTCTTTCAATACAGCTGTTGAAGAAAGAGAGTTTCTTCTAACGCGCAAAACCGGGCTGTTTGGTTCAGCTCGTAAATAAACAGTCCAGTACAATTGCGTAGCTTCGAGTTGCAGGAAAGCGGCTCCACCATCGCCAAGATCTATGTATCCGCCAGTGAGGGTTAAAATGATTTGTGATGAGATTGCCTTCAGCATTGGAACTTCATGAGTTGAGGCCAGAGTGGCGTATCCCGCTTTTTTGTTTTCTGACGTCGCGTCTGCTGTATAATCGAGAATCTCCTCGATGGCTTTAATCACATCGGCTTCGGTCGGATCCGATACAATGGTTTCTGAAGGCATAGAACCATCGGTTATTTTGTGGATCTGCAGTTCCATAACGCTCGTCCATGGTTGTAGACGGTTTCGTGAATGCTGAATCACACTTCCTGCTGGTGCGCGGCTTCAACAAGCTTAAACAGGGAACGAAACCACAGCTAGTCGCTGATCACCCGTGTTACCAGTCGGGGACGTCAGTCAAATCGGATAATCATCGTTGCTTTCGGCTGGTCACCCTGTTCGATGTGCCGGTCGCTGGACCTGTCTGTGGCTCTTGTCGGCCAGGGGTGGCTGGTCGCACCTCAGGCATATTTTAGGAAGTGACGCATCTCAAACCCTGCAGAAAAGTGCTGTTGAAATCCCACAGGAAGGGACTCAGCAGGCAGAATCCCCAAGTCGAATTGAAACGGCCGGACGGTTGCTTCAGTGCGCGTGCAGACCGAACCTCACGCGAACGACAACGCGGACACCAAATGTCGTCCGGGCTGTGTCAGAAAATATCTGAACTGACTGCAGTGGAACGTTCGTTCCCAATCGTGACCTGCCCCCGCGGATGGTGCCGGTTCCTGTGCCTGTGTTAGATCCGGCCTGAAATTTATTGCGGACAGAACAGCGTCCGGCGCTGGCGGCCGGTACTCCAGCGAGCTGTGCGGACGTACGGCATTGTAATGACGTCTGCAGCGGTCTGTC
>CAUZPL010000091.1:0-24486 GCA_963581585.1 Planctomycetota bacterium | reverse complement strand
CTCGTGACCACTCAGGGTTGGGAAGCTCGTCCTGCTGTCTGGCAAATCCGGGAGTTTCAGAAACCGGGACAATTGATGGGCTGACATATAGGAATCCAGGCACGATAAAAAACGGGGGATGTGGACGTCTCCCATTGCTGGTTTTCCGGCGCTGTCTGTACGCTGCCGGCCAACCTTTTTATTGTCCACTGTGCACATCAAAGTGGAGTCATTTATGTCTGGTCCGGATTTTGCAGCTCGCCGAAACAAACTCATCCGCAGCCTGAAGCCCACAGGTATCAGCGCGTTGTTGGTTTCCAGTGAATCAAATGTGCGGTACCTGACTGGATTTACCGGAGACTCAAGCTGGCTGTACGTGACCCGCGGTGCCACTGTTCTCATCAGCGATTCAAGGTATTCGACGCAGATCACTGATGAATGCCCGGAACTCGACGCAGAAATCATCGGTGTCGGAAAATCAATGTCGGAAGCAACCGCGATGGTTGTGAAAACGACAGGATCCACTCAGTTGGGTGTTGAGGGCAATCATCTGACTGTGGCGCAACACGCAGCGCTGATTCAAAAAATTGACTCTGCAAACCTCGTTGTCACGGATGGACTGACAGAACGCTTAAGGGTCATTAAGGATCAATGGGAAATCGCTGAGATACGACAAGCTGTTTATCAGGCTGAACGGGGAATCGCTGTGACTCGAGCCCGCCTGCGCACAGAGCAGACGGAAACAGAAATCCGGTTTGATCTGGAGGCATCTATGAGGCATTTCGGAGCGGCTGGGCCCGCATTCGAGCCAGTTGTGGGAATCGGCCCCACGGCAGCGTTGCCTCATGCCCACGCAGGTCACCGGCGAGTTGATGAATCGCCACTGCTGCTGATCGACTGGGGTGCGCAAACGGCAACCGGCTATCGAAGCGACCTCACCCGTGTCTTATTCACCGGCCGGATCACCAAGAAGATGCAGAGAGTCTATACCACCGTCCTCGCAGCGCAACAGGCAGCAATCCGGTCGATCCAGCCGGGAGCTGTATGCAAAGACGTCGATGCCGTCGCTCGGGGGATCATTGCGGCCGCCGGCTATGGCCGAAAATTTGGTCACGGCCTCGGCCATGGTATCGGCCTTGACATTCATGAAGCAGTACGCCTTGGACCGCAGTCAGAGAAAACGCTTAAACCGGGCATGATTGTCACTGTAGAGCCGGGAATCTACCTCGCCGGCCGATTTGGCGTCCGAATCGAAGACGATGTGCTGGTCACTAGGGACGGTTATGAGGTACTGACGTCTGTTCCACGGGAATTCGATGATGCAATCGTTGAATTCCTTGCATAATTTCTGCTGGTTGACAAAGCTTTCGCGTTTCTGTACTGCCTGCGTTCGTGGAAACAGAACCACAATGCCGGCTGACCTGAATCAACCGAGGAACCTGCAGTCAGTCTGTTCTCTGGTGTCTGTTCTCTGGTGTCTGTTCTCTGGTGTCTGTCGCGGTGTCTGTCGCGGTGTGGGCGTTGTGTAGCTCAGTCCGTACCAACCTGAAACACAACCCCGGAAGCTTTCGCTCCATCCTCCTCGGAAGTTCGCATTGCAGAAAATCTGCCAATGCTGCTGCCGAGACCCCGGGAGACAATCGACGATGGCAAAATCATCTGATGGTGATTCCAGCAGCTTCGATCTTGATCGATTCCGTAAGCTGCTTCAACTGATGGAAAAGTATGGGGTTACAGAAACACAGTTGACGAAAAATGGTGAATCCTGGAAGGTCCGCCGAGGGCCAAAACAGGTGGCGGTCGCGCCTGAACAGATCTCAGTTCCAACGCCTGCTCTGGCCGGGCCCGTGGCGCCGGCAGGTGAAACTTCGCGAGAATCCGGTACGGCTGCTAAAGGAAAAACCATTGACGCGCCGACGGTTGGCACCTTCTATTCTTCAGCAATTCCGGATGACGACCCGTTTGTGAGTGTGGGCTCGACGGTGAGCGCTGATACTGTCGTTTGCATTATCGAAGCAATGAAGGTCTTTAATCAGATCCCCGCGGAAACCAGTGGTAGGGTGGTCGAAGTGCTGGTTGAAAACGGAGACCCGGTTGAATTCGGTCAACCACTGTTTCGAATCGAATAATGTATTGACGGATTGATCATTCATGTTTCAGCGAATTCTCGTCGCCAACCGCGGAGAAATTGCCCTGCGAATCATTCGCGCCTGCCGTGAGCTGGGAATTGAGAGTGTCGCGGTGTTCAGCGAAGCCGATCGTGGCTCTCACTATCTGGACTTGGCTGATGAGGCTTGGTGCATTGGTCCGCCTCCGGCTTCGGACAGCTATCTGCTGATTAACAACCTCATCAGTGCGGCCGAAATCGGAAATGTTCAGGCGGTCCATCCGGGCTATGGTTTTTTGGCGGAGAATGCCCATTTTGCCAAGATTTGCCGCGACTGCAACATTGAGTTCATTGGTCCTCCACATGATGCCATGGCTCAGCTGGGAGACAAAGTCAGTGCTCGTGATATCGCTCGCAGGGCACAGGTCCCCTGTGTACCTGGAAGCGACGGCTTGGTCGATAACATCGGGGATGCCGTCAGAATAGCCAATGAAATTGGGTATCCGGTGCTGATCAAAGCGACCGCCGGGGGGGGTGGCAAGGGCATGCGGATCGCGGGGAACGAAGTGTCTCTGCGGGCGGGTCTGCAGGCAGCCTCGGCAGAAGCCGAAAAGGCGTTCAGCAACGCGGGTGTCTATCTGGAAAAATTTGTCGAACGTCCGCGACATGTCGAAGTTCAGATTCTGGCCGACACTCACGGTAATGCGGTCCACTTGTGGGAGCGTGACTGCTCAATGCAGAGAAAATATCAGAAGCTGATCGAAGAAAGTCCGGCTCCCAATTTACCGAGTGACATTCGTGAAAAGATTTGCGCAGCAGCAGTAAGACTGGTTAAACATGCCGCATATCAGAACGCTGGAACCGTTGAGTTCATCATCGATCAGGATCACAATTTTTATTTCATTGAAGTGAATGCGCGCATTCAGGTTGAGCATCCGGTGACAGAAATGGTCACCGGTATTGATCTGATCAAACAACAGATTCTGATTGCTGCTGGTGAAACGCTGCCGTTCACTCAGGATGACGTGCACTGTCACGGATCAGCCATTGAATTGCGCATCAATGCAGAGGATCCGGACAATGATTTTCGTGGCTGCCCTGGCACGATCTCAAAACTGCGTCTGCCAGGCGGTCCCGGAATCCGATTTGATTCCCATGTATATGAGGGCTACACGATAAGCCCCTGGTATGATTCGATGATTGGCAAGCTGATTGTCCACAAACCAAGTCGCGGTGAAGCAATTGACGGCATGAAACGCTGCCTGCGCGAATTCGTCGTCGATGGCGTGAAGACAACGCTTCCGCTTGCTGAAAAAATGTTTAATCATTCGGACTTCGTCGACGGAACCGTCGATACCACGTTTGTTGAACGCACCTGGTAACTCATTTGATTCCATCCAATAACCCGAAATCCTGCTAATGTCCCATGGAATCAAGAGAGTCGCCCTGCTGTTTGCAGGTGGACCTGCTCCTGCCGCCAACGCGGTCATTTCCGCGTGCGCTATCTCCTGCATCAATCACGGTCTTGATGTAGTCGGAATCAGGCATGGTTATTTCAGCCTCATTGACTACTCATCGGATCGGCCGCTGGTCGAAGGTGAGCACTACATCAGACTGCACGAGATCATGCTGCGGAGGACGCGCAGCAAGCAGGGGATTCTGATCGGGACGTCTCGAACCAATCCCGGTCGCCAAGTCAAAAGTCCTGCAGATCTGGACGATGAGGAGAAAAGTGCGCCGCTTCGTCGAGTCTATGAAGGATTGCGTTCTTTGGACGTGGATGCTTTGGTTTCCATCGGTGGTGACGACACGCTGAAGACCGCCAATAAACTGAAGATGTTTCAGGACCGGCTTCCGGAAAGCAGTACGAAGATCCCTGTGGTTCACGTCCCCAAGACCATAGACAACGACTACTCCGGGATTGATTTCACTTTCGGCTACTTTACAGCGGTAGAAACGCTTGGCTTGGAGATCAGCAACCTGCACGCAGATGCAGAAGCATCACGAGCCTGGTATATGGTCGAAACCATGGGCCGCAGCGCGGGCTGGCTGGCCTACGGAGCAGCGATCTCCGGTGAAGCCAATATGGTCCTCAGTGTCGAAGACATCGTTGGTGACCTGCGAGCACCGGATTCAACTGACGACCGAATCGTGATGGACGTCGATGCCGTGGTTGAAAAGATCGTCCGCATGATGCGATATCGCCGGGAAACACTGAGCAAGGATTACGGGGTTGTTGTCCTGGCGGAAGGATTGGCAGAGTATCTGTCAGACAACGTGCTGGCAGACGTGCCACGTGATGACCACGGGCATATCTCGGTCGCACATATTGATCTTGGAAAGATGATTGCCAAACGAGTGACCGCAGAGTACGAAAAGCAGACTGGCATCAAACGAAAGATCGCCGGTCTCCAGTTGGGATACGAATCCCGTTGTGCCCGGCCTCATGCATTTGACGTGATGCTGGGAAGCCAGTTAGGCGTCGGAGCCTATCGCGCATTGTGCGAAGAAAAACGTAACGGCACGATGGTTTCGGTTTCCGGTCAGCTGGACCTTCACTACGTTCCATTTGAGGAACTCGTGGATCCGCAGACACTGGCGACAAAGGTTCGATTCATTGAGCCAGGCAGCGATTTTCATCGTCTGGCACGATTCCTGGAAACACAGATCGCGGATTAATGACCGAATTACCGGTGTCTGATTCCCAAAGGCCAGCAGACCAGTATTGATGCTGGATCTGGTAATCTTCGTTCTGTATTGGTCTTTCCCATGACTCCTGCCAGCCTGCTGAGGCAGTATTTCGGCTATGATTCATTCCGCGGACCACAAAAAGAAATCATCGATCACGTGCAGGCGGGCAGACATGCGCTGGTGATCATGCCCACAGGCATGGGTAAGTCGCTGTGTTTTCAGATTCCTGCTCTGATGAAGTCGACCGAACCCACTCCACGTCCGGCCCTCACACTGGTTTTGTCGCCTTTGATCGCCCTCATGAAGGATCAGGTTGATGCGCTGCAGGACCGCGGCATCAATGCGGCGTTTATCAATTCATCGCTCAGGAAGCGGGAACGTGAATGCCGATACAGGGGCATCGCGAACGGGCACTTCGACTTGCTGTACGTAACTCCCGAGCGTTTTCGTAAACCGGAGTTTCTGGATGCGGTCGGCCAACGGCATGTCAGACTCCTGGCCGTCGACGAAGCTCATTGTATCAGTGAATGGGGTCACGACTTTCGGCCGGATTACACTCGGCTCGAAGAACTTCGAGCTGTCCTCGGCTATCCTCCCACAATCGCACTCACCGCAACAGCAACACCCGAAGTGCAGCAAGATATTGTGCGGCAGCTCGGTCTTCAGCCATCTGAAATCCAACTCTATCACGAAGGCATCGATCGCCCGAATCTGGACCTGCTGGTCAAAGAAGTCTGGGATGCCGAGGAGAAGGAACAGCACATCATCGAAATTGTCGACCGCCGGCTGACGATGACGTCAAGCGGCAGTGGAATTGTTTACTTCACATTGATTCGGACACTGGACGAATTCAGCGAGCGTCTGGCACAACGTGGTATCGACCATGTCTGTTATCACGGAGATCTGGAACGTCGCACCCGAAAACGCATCCAGGAGGATTTCATGAATGGCAAGTGTCGTCTGGTCTTGGCGACCAATGCGTTTGGAATGGGTGTCGACCAGGACGACATCCGTTTCGTTATCCATGCTGACGTGCCTGGTTCGATGGAATCCTACTACCAGGAAATTGGTCGAGCCGGACGGGATGGTCAACCCTCTGAATGTGTGTTGTTGTACGACCAGCGGGACCTGAATACTCAGATGGAGTTCATTCGCTGGAGTAACCCGGACGTGGATTTCTATGAGCGCGTATACAACCATCTGAATAACGACCGTGAGCAGATTCAGGCATTCGGAGTTGAATGGCTGAGAGAACGACTTTGCCATCGTCAGCACCATGATCGCCGCGTGGAAACAGTACTGGCCATGATGCAGCGTTATGGAGTCATTGACGACGAAACAGACCTGACCGCTGTACAGGTGCTCAGGCCATTGCCGGAAGCTCTCCGCGACGAAGGCCGGCTGGAAGCAAAACTGAAACGCGATCAAAAAAAACTATATGCACTCGTGCAGTACGTACAGGCCAGTGAGGACCGCGTGGGCTTCATTCATAAATATTTTGGCGTCAACCGATGATGCAAAGTCATTGAATTTCTGCGCAACTCGCCTGAATTCCTTAGAGACGTCAGTCTCTGTCACCATCTCCGCATTCGTTTCGGCAGCATCCATACAGCCATTGACGCTCTCCTGTAAACGTAGTCAACAGTGACCGGCGTCCTGATGTGACGCCCCATTTCCTGTCCAGGTCAGTTTTTACCCATCGCACAAATGTCTTGCATAAATCTCGGAAATCAAAAATAGTGCGAACACGAGTCAAACCCGCTGCACATAGTACACAAGGGCACAACACCTCAAAATACAATCAGAACCAGGACTAACAGCCAGATTTAGCGGTCGAGTCACTGGCGTGGAATTCTGATTGCCGCCCCCACCTGCAATCGATCGGGGCTGATGATGCGATCCCGGTTTGCGTCGTAAATTTCCTGATAGCGACTGGAAGATCCCAGGAGTTTATCCGCGATTCGTGACAGAGTGTCACCGTAACGGACAGTGTACTCAACGTAGTCGGTTTGCAGCGGTTGAGCGTTGAAATCTTCTACAGACTGGACATTATCAGAGAAACTCAACGATTCGGTGCCTGGAGTCCGGCCAAACACAGGAACAGCCGGGTCGGTGACTGCCGATGGAGGTTTCACCGACGGTCTCCCGTGAAAAGTTTCTGAGCCGTTTTCGTCTTTGGAGTCCGCCGTGGCTGAATTGAGGGATGGCTGGGCCAACCCAATCGGCAGAGCGACAGCGGCATACTGCTCTTTAAACCGTTTCAGAATTTCCGGCAGCGTCCATCCCTGGTCCGCGTCGTCGCCGGAAACATCACGTTCGTCGATGTAAACGGAGATGTCACGGTCACGGAGTCGGGCATCAATGAGTTCTTCACGTTCGACGAGTGGTGCATCGCTTACCGACAGCGGTTCATTCCGAAAAAACAATGCAGCAACGACACCGATCAACAGGATTCCCATGGCGAATCCTACCTTGCGATCTGCCGCCCAGTCTGTTTCATTTGGTCCACCGGCCATTGAGGTATCGCCTGTCCACTGTTTCTCGTGTTCAGGTTCGGTGCCGCACGAATGCATCAAAAAAATGCGATCTGCACCGGCCCGTAATCGGTATCGACCTCAAACAATTCCTGGATGAGGCAAATCGGCATATCCTGCCGACGCGCCGAGTAGCCCGGCAGAATCGCGTGTCCGAAGATGATCGACAGGCAAGTATGCGGTCGCAGTTCCCCCCCCCGTCAAACTGCCTAATCGTTACCAGCATCAAAATATGCAGGAGCGGAAGATTTGGATCAAAGTTAACAATCCTCACAAACCGATAGGGACGGCAGCAGGCTGTGTTTTCCACGCGGTCGGTATGGTCATCGTTGTTTGAATCATGTCTGCCTGGTCAACTACTCGGTTTCTGTGACTGGATAGTTGGCTCAAACAACTAACAACGATTATCCTTTCCGACGATTACCAAAAAAGGTCCGGTTCGCATGTCTTGTTCGAACCCGTTCCGAATCCTGGCTCTCCTTCTGGCGATACTGTGCGGGACAAATGTATGTGCTCAGGGACCGTATGGTTCCCGCCAGTCCCGACAAATCGATCGCTACGTCGGTCAGCAGGTCCCGGACATCTGGGATGAGTCCCAGCCGATTGAACGATTCCTGACGGCAGTCGCCAAACGCAGTCGCCTTAAACTCGAATACCTGCACTGGGATTTCGATGCTCCCCGAAATGATAACCTCGGCGCTTCCGTTCTCGATATAGCCGATCCTCTGACGCCATTTGAGGTGTTTGATAATCTGAATGGCGGGGCATTGGCGGGTTTTGCAAGTGTGCCTGGAGTAAATAACCTCGGAATGGAAGATACGTCCGGCGTGCGGGGAACACTTGAAGTTGAGCTGAACGGTGGAACGCTCGAGCTGGGGTTCTTCGGGACTGAACAAACCGGTGATGATTTCATGCTCGCGAATCTTCAGGCAGGTCGTGCAGCCGGAACTACAGCGATTGGCACTTCGATCCGCCCCAATATCATCACACCCCTTCTGACAAATGGTGTGCCTGGAACGCCCATGTTCATGAACGCATTTGTTTATGACAACAGTTTCCAGGCGTCGATTGATTCACAGCTGTGGGGTGGAGAGTTTGTGCTGCTCAGTGAACTTTACCTGCCGCAGGAAGAATTCAACTGGCAATGGCTAAGTGGTTTTCGCTACGTCAGTTTTGATGAAGAATTCACGCAGATTGGCACGTACAACAATGGCGGGGGTCTGCCGCTCAACCGTGTTACCTGGATCGGCGGCGACACAGTGAACAATGTCTATGGACCAGAAATCGGTGGTCGTGCGAGTGTCCGTACTAAATTCGTCACGCTCAGCGCGACTCCGCGTATCGCGTTTGCACTGAACGACCATACTTCAAAAGTTATCACCGGTCCGCTCACCGGTGCAGGCGAGCCGATTGTGCGGATTACTGAAGAATCCATCGATTTCACCCCCATTGTTGAACTGAATCTGCAAATGCAGATCCACCTCACAGCGAATTTTTCCATCATCGGTGGCTACGACTTCTTCTATATGTTCCGGGTATCGCGACCAACTCATAATGTCGTGTACAACAGCGTGCAGGGGCCTGGAGCTGCATTTACACCAGATATCGGCCAAAAAGTTTCACTGGCAAACTTTAGGGCCCAGGGAATCAATATTGGCGGGCTCTGGACCTATTGAGTCACGCTGTAGCTGAGCCCAGGCACCCTCCCGGGCTCAGCCTCTATCCGACCATCGCTGAGGCACTGACACTGGGCGGCAATGACCTGGCTGTCGACGGCGTCCTGCTGATGGGCGAAAACAGCGTTTATCCGAACAATGAAAAAGGTCAAAAACTCTACCCTCGCTACGAGTACTTTCAGCAGGTCGTCTGAGTGCATCGTAACAGTGGGTGCACGGCATCGCTGTTCAATGACAGGCATCTGGTCTGGAAACGGGAGTGGGCCAGGGAAGTGGTGGAAATTGTCGACGAAATGGGTTTTTGTTTTCATGGCGAAGTCGTCCGTCTCCGTTGCATGACAATTGCCCTCCATGGATCTGCCTTGGGCGGCCAACGGCGGACTGGGGGACCGGCAGCGAAAGGCACGTCGATTACCGAGCTCAGTGACTATCTTGATCTCTTCAAAGGTGTGACCGCGGAGAAACGCATAGCGTCGGCCGGCGAGCCGCGTCTGCGGCCGTGCCCAAGCACAATCGAGCCGGACTGGCGTCTAGAACACGCTTCAGTAGCCCTGCTTCTTCAGGTGTCCAGCCATGGCCAAGGATGGCTGTGGCGGCGAAGCGAGGGAGACGACTCGAGAATTCCGAAGGGAGTAGATGAGCGCACGAACACGAGTCGAGACGCTTCTCGGGCGAGTCGGTTTCGATTTCTATCGCATTCTGCATCGCTTCTACCTGTCCGAGGATCGTCGGTGTTTTCGCAGGGTCCGAAACATCCGTCTGATTCTCCACGAAGACGACCGCAAGGGTACCAAGCAGGCCTACGCGGACCGGGCCTGTGTGATCGTTTTTTTTAAAGCCTGATGTTCGTGCATCTCGAGAAGAAGAAGGGGAACGTGGGCTGTGGAACGGGCTTGCTCGGCATCCTGAGTGAATCCTTCATCGGGCACGGTGGGAAGTACATTGGGATCGACGTCGCCAAACAGGATGCTGAATTCTGTCGCGCGCACTATCCCGCCGAGCACTACGAGTTCGTACACTTCGACATGAAGAATTCCGCCAATGCGCCCGGACAGAAGATCGACAGATCGAACTGGCCCGTCGAACTGCGTGGCGTGGATCTCGTGACAGCACTCTCCGTCTGGACTCACCTGGCTGCCGAGGATTCGCTCTTCTTTCCCACGGAAGTGAGCCGTGTTCCCAAGTCGGGTGGAAAGGCGATCATCGCCTTCCTTCTGCTGGATGAGGCTTATCAGGAGAGTCTCGCGAAGCGATCCGAAAAAGAAGGCAGCTTCCACGCGACCTCGCAGAACCGCTGGATCTTCGACCAGCCGTCCTGCGGTTCGACAGCCTGGCTGCATCCGATCTGGGCGGAAGTGCCCGAGGTGGCGAACGGCGTGACCGAGGCAGCCATATTCGAAAAGAACTGTTCTGTTGCCATCAGATTACAGGAAAGGGTAAGAAAATCAGGCCAAATCTGGACGGTATTGGCAAACGTGGCCTGAACCATCTGATGGAAGATATACTGGACCCGAATCGAAACGTGGATGTGGCGTTCCGGACCACAATCGTCGTAACAACAGCCGTCGGGCAGTGAGTGGTGTCAACAGGGGGGTCACGACGGCGCTTAACTGGTACTGATCAATTCGAAGGGTGAAGAGATTTCGATTTCCGGCGACGAAATCGAAGAGCTGGTTGTATCCCGACGATGGCCGGTGCCCGGCAACATATTCGAGACATTGAATTCACAGCAGTACCGTGATTTAATTCCCTGGCTACTGACTCGTTAATCAAAGATTGTCGACTCAATCACTGTCCACCCCGTAAACATGATTTCCTCGTCCTTGAAACATCTGAAATTTGCGGAGTCTGTCGAATGCGTACAGTACTCGGTCATCTTGCAGCGGTTTTTGCAATATTGACTGCTATAAGCGTCGTCCCCGCTGACTGCACATCTGCTGACTGGCCAGCGTGGATGGGTCCGAAACTTGACGGAGTCTCCCGGGAAACCGGCTGGTCGGCTGACTGGCCCAAAGACGGCCTCCGGAGATTGTGGTCAAATGAAATCGGAACCGGATTCAGCTCAATCAGCATTGCGGATGGGCTGCTTTACTCGATGGGACATGCCCGCGGAAAAGAAACTGTCTGGTGTCTGCAGTGCAGGAATGGAGACGTTGTCTGGCGTCAGTCATACCGAGCCGAATTGAACCCAAATCTATACGAGGGAGGTCCTGGCTCGACTCCAACGATAGACGGTGATTCCGTTTACACCCTCAGTGTTGACGGCCGTCTGACCCACTTTGAACGGAAAACCGGGGATGTCATTTGGGTGAAGGATCTGCAAACCGAACTTGGTGTCAACATGCACGAATGGGGTTTCAATTCTTCGCCGTTGATTCTCGGGAGACAGCTGATTGTCCAGGGCGGATGTGTTGTGTCATTCGACAAACACACCGGCGTGAAAAACTGGCAGTCCCCAGGTCATCAGGCAGGTTACGGTTCGGTGCGTGCCTTTCCGCATGCCGGTGAGATCCTGCTGGCGAACCTGGACTGCGACGGTCTGCGAATCAGCAAAGCGTCAGACGGCAGGCCGGTTGCGTTCAAAGCGTGGAAATCTCGGTTCCGAACCAATTCCACCACACCGATTATTGTCGGCGACACAATATTTGTTTCCAGCGGCTACAACGTTGGATGCGGTCTGTTCCGACTCAAGGACGAGCAGCTAAGACCGATCTATACCAACAGAAAAATGCGGAATCATTTCAACAACAGTATCCTGCTGGACGGGTATCTGTACGGTATGGATGGAAACTCCAATCTTGGACGGGTAGTGACGCTCACGTGTATGAAATATGGCACAGGTGAAGTCAAATGGAAGCAGAGGGGAATGGGATGCGGTTCTTTGATGATAGCGAACGGCCGATTGTTGGTGCTGAGCGAGTTTGGAGACCTCGTCGTCGCGGAAGCACGGCCTGATCGTTATCAGGAACTGGCTCGATCGACGTTTCTGAATGGGCGATGCTGGACAGTCCCTGTTCTGCTCGACGGCCGAGTCTACGGACGCAATGCCACCGGAAACCTCGTGTGTGTTGCGCTTCCGCCCGAATAACTGTTATGAAACTGAGCGACAGGCACTGTCGACAACAACGTAAATTTTGTGTAACGAGAGACGAACATGGATTCGGAATTCAGTGGCCGCACGGCGCTCGTGACTGGTGGAAGTCGTGGCATTGGACGGGCCTGCTGTGTCCGGCTGGCCCAGGCCGGCGCACGTATCGCGGTGAATTATCGTACAAACGAAGGTGCCGCTCGTGAAACGGTCGAACGCATCCGTGCTGCAGGCGGATTCGCCATGCCGGTGCAGGCGGATGTTTCACGATCTGAAGATGTCGATCATATGATTGCGGCAATTAACCGTGATCTTGGGTCGGTTGATCTGCTGGTGAATAATGCCGGCGTGTTCGATTACCTGTCGCATGAAGAAACGACACCGGAAGTCTGGAAGCGCGCTATCGACAATAATTTGACCAGCGCCTACCACGTCACGTGGGCTGTCAAACCTGGCATGATCGAACGTCGATTCGGCCGCATCGTAAATATTGCTTCGGTTGCCGCACTTCGAGCACGGCCAATGTCGATTGCATATTCCGTCAGTAAAGCCGGAATGATTGCGCTGACAAAATGTCTGGCGGAAGCGATCGCCCCGTTTAATGTTCGCGTTAACGCGGTCTGCCCTGGTTTGATTGAAACTGAAATTCTGTCCGGTGTATCGGAGCAGCAACTCGAGAAAATGGTTGATGCGACTCCACTTGGACGAATTGGAAAACCAGATGATATCAGTGAACTCGTCTTGTTTCTGATGTCAGAACGATCCAGTTTTGTCACCGGGCAGACACTGGTCGCCAGTGGTGGACGGGTTTTACTCCCATAGACCCAACACAGCCGCGCATTCCCTGAGTTTCATTTGGGAGGCAGGTCTGGACTTTGACTGAACACCGAACTGACCGGGAATCGTATCCTGTTCCGACTGCAGGAGGGGCAACTCCCGAACCCGTCATGCGATTGTTTGGCTGAACAAAACACATCACCTTGTTTACCACCGCATTTCAATGACAGTCCTTTTTCCAACCGAGTATTAAAATGAGATTGTTCAATTTCAAACTGCTGACTTTGACATTGGTTGTCTCAATGACGGGGACTTCACTGGTGAGAGCCGGAGATGAAGTCTATCAACTGGGCAGCGAATCAATGCGACACGACGGTGTTCCGAGGGGCGAAGTCACGGAGCATGTGTGGAAAAGTACTGTTTTTTCTGACACGATTCGCCGGTTTTGGGTATATGTCCCCGCGCAATACGATGGATCCAGTCCCGCGGCTGTCATGGTGTTCCAGGACGGCCATGCCTACGTGGATGAGACAGGGTGGTTTCGGGTTCCAGTTGTGTTCGATAACCTGATCCACGGGGGTGAGTTACCGATCATGATCGGAATTTTTGTCGATCCAGGTCACAAGAAGGAGAAACTACCCGACAAATCAGGTTGGCGTCCGCGGGCGGAAAACCGAGATTTCGAGTATGATTCACTGTCGCATCAGTATTCTCGTTTTCTGGTCGAGGAGATACTGCCCGAAGTCGGCCAGAATCATCAACTGACGAGTGCCCCCGAGCGAAGAGCAATCTGCGGAATCAGCTCCGGTGGGATTTGCGCCTGGACAGTGGCATGGCAGCGCCCTGATGCCTTCCGGAAGGTCATGAGTCATGTTGGCAGTTTCGTGAACATTCGAGGCGGTCATGTCTATCCGGCGCTGATTCGCAAGTCGGCGTCAAAACCCATTCGGGTATTTCTGCAGGGCGGCTCACAGGACCTAGATAACGCTCACGGAAACTGGCCGCTGGCGAACCAGCAAATGGCGGCCTCTCTGAAATTCTCCAACTATGACTATCGGTTTGATTACGGGGAAGGTGCTCATAATGGCATCCACGGCGGGGCCATCCTTCCCGAGTCGCTGAGATGGCTGTGGCGGGACGACGAAGCGGACGACTGATGAGAATCCGCCTGTCAAGTGAGAAGCATCGGTCGCTGAACCTGTGGCTGACATCACGCTGGCCACTTCGAGTTGCGACAGTTGTCGAATGAACAGTGCTACGTGCCCGTATCAAGCTGTCCTGTACTGTCACCAAATGACTCCGTCGGTATACCAACACGATTGAGCAGGTCCACGTACAGGTTGGTCACCGGTTGTTCGGAGACCTGAAGGTGCTGTCCACCTCGGTGACCACCTGCCATCAATAAAGGCAGATCATTGCCGGAATGGCTGTTGCCGTCGCTCAGGGCGCTGCCGTAAAGAATCGCCGACTGCTCCAGCAGCGTACCCGCACCATCCTGCGTTGATTTGAGCCGTCCCAGAAAATACGCAAACAGTTCGGCGTGGAGGCAGTTAATTTTTGTCACCCGCTCGATAAAATCCGGGTGCCCACGGTGGTGGGTGAGAGGATGGTGGGGGTCGGCAATGCCGATTTCGGGATATGTTCGCACGCTCCCCTCGCGACCGAACATGATGCTCGAAACACGTGAAAGATCCGACTGAAATGCGACAACCAGCAGGTCCAGCATCAGCTTTGCGTATTCCGGAAATTCGAACGGAATTCCTGACGGTTTGTCAATAGTCGGGACGCGGTCATCCTGTTCTGCATGTTTGATTCGCTTTTCCACTTCGCGGATCGATGTAAGGTACTCATCCATCTTACGTCTGTCTGCGGCACCAAGTTCTCTGACAAGCTGTCGTGTACTTTCCTGTGTCACATCAAGAATGCTCCTGCGGTAGAGTGCCCTGCGGGCGCGGGTTTCTGGAGACAGACCAGGGTCGACTTTGCCGAATAACCGCTCGAACACGGATCGAGGATTGACATCCACTCCCAGCGGCGTTTCAGCATCTTTCCAGGAAATGCAGTTCGTATAGGCACAACTTGACCCTGAGTCGCAATTGCCGACCATGCGGGAATCTTCCAGGCCAAGTTGCAGCGATGGCACACGTGTGTCCGGGGCCCATTTGACGGCAGCAACCTGGTCAAACGTAATGCCGGCGCGGACGTCTGCACCCGCCGTGAATTTCGGGGACATACCCGACAGAAAGCTGCCCGAGGCCTTCGCGTGACCGCCTCCTTTAGCCTTGTTGCCGGCGGTGTTATTCAGCCCCGAAATGACAGTAATACTGTCGCGAAACGGTTCCAGGGATTTTAGTATGCGCGGAAACACAAATTCTGGTCCCGTTTGGACCGGAGTCCAGCTTTTCATAACGATTCCATTTGGCACATACACAACTGCTACGCGATTCACCGGCGAACTGTTGCCTGGAGACGCAACAGCCGACTGCATGGCATCGAGCATTGGCAAAGCAATTGCCGCACTGGTTCCTCGAAGCAGCGTACGACGGGACATATGCTTATCTGTGATGATCAAGGTCATGGCTCATTTCCTTCGGTGGGCGAGGCATCCGTATGCTGCTGGCTGATACTTCGCATTTGAAACGGCAGACTGCCCACTATACCCAGAACCAGCTTGGAAAAGCGATAGTCTGCGGCCGGAAGCGCATCCGTAATTGCTGCAAGGGTCGGCCGGTCGTAACGTTCCAGCCCGCGACCCAGCGCATAAATAAACAGTTTTTCCGTGAGTCCTCGCACAAAGGCGTTGCGATCATCCATCAGGATCTGTTTGAGCTCCTGATGCCCCCGAAAAGAGCGACCCGACGGCAGCAAACCGGAAGTATCCACCGGGTCTGTCCCATCCAGTTCACGCCAAGCACCAATCGCATTGAAATTCTCCAGCCCAAATCCCAGCGGGTCCATTCGTGAGTGGCACGCAGCACACGCAACGTTCTGTCGATGCTGCTCCATTTCCTGACGCAGCGAAACGGACTCACCGATCTTCGATTCATCCAGCGCCGGAACCGACGGTGGTGGAGTTGGTGGAGGAGCGTTGAGCAAATTTTCGAGGATCCATTTTCCACGCACAACCGGCGATGTTCGGGTCGAATATGAAGTCAGTGCAAGGACGCTCGCATGAGACAGTACGCCACCACCGCGCCGCGTGCCGCTCATGTCAACTCTGCGAAATTCGGGACCTTCGATTCCATCCAGACCATAGAACCGGGCAAGTCGTTCGTCGAGGAATGTATAATCTGCGTCCAGAACCTCCAGAACGCTGTGGTCTTCACGAATAATCTCCTCAATGAACCTCTCAGTTTCCCGTTTCATTGAACGGCGCAAACTGTCCTCGAACTCCGGGAATCGTTCGACGTCCGGTCTGATGACATCAATATTCCGGAACTGCAGCCACTGGCCGGCGAAGTTCTCAACCAGAGCACGGGACCTTTCGTCACGAAGCATCCGGTGGACCTGGCCGGCAAGTACGTCCGGGTGCCTTAAGGAACCCTCCCGCGCCTGCTGCAGCAAATTGCAGTCGGGTGTACTGCTCCAGATAAAATATGAAAGGCGCGACGCAAATTCGTAGTCCGTCACAGGAAAACAGGTCTTGCCGTCGTCTAAGTTGTGATCATGTTCGATTCTGAACAAAAAGCTCGGAGAAACCAGAATCGCCTGCAGAGCGGTTGCAATCCCTTCTTCAAGTGAATCACCCTCCGCCTGCACGAGGGTGACCAGACCAAGAAATCGTTCAATCTCCTGTGTCGTCGCCGGACGACGGAAGGCACGACCGGCAAAGTTCGTGAGGATGGTGCGCACACATTCGTCGGTATGTTCTGCCGTACCATGTCCGCAGGCATACAGTTTGCTGAGGTTCGCGGGCGACGGCGGCATTTGCTGCGCAAACGGGCCGCCAACATCGATCGATTCGAACCGGTTGTCGATCCGGGTTTCAACCGACATGTCCGTTTTGATTTTTGTGCCCAACCTGCGAAGGATCTCTATGTCCTGCTGATTCAGCTGATCACCGCCGGTGAGCAACGGCCCGGGAGGACGGCTCGACGGCTCGGGGCCCTGGTATTCTGGTGGAAGACCATGAAACATTTTCAGGTAGGTGGCTGACAGAAGCCGCTCCCCCGATTTAACCTGGACTCGGGTTTCCACGATCTGTCCTTCCAGATCAGTGGCATCAACCTTGAACTCCCGAGCGAGTACACCATCGATAAACAGCGCCGGATGAGCCGGTTCGGACTGTGTCGGCCGGTGGCCGTTGAGCACAATCCGAACACTGTACTCGCCTTCCACCGGGAAATAATGAGCAACATGCGCCGCATGCACCATGCTCAGGCCCGTGAGGTCGTAGTTGAATGGATCTTTCGGCTTTGATTTTGTTCCGCGCATCAGGTTGATACGAACCGGCAGCGGGTAATGTGTCACAGAAGGCTGGAGTTTCTCCGGACCGAACATCGCGGTTCGTACGGCACGCTCAGCGGCATCCAGATATTTCTCAGTCAGTACCGCTGACATTCTGAGGGCATCACTAACGTTGTCGAATCCGAATGCCGTCTGATCGGGAGGAAAGTCTGCCGAGAGCCGGATGTCGACACCGAGCAGATCCCGGATGGTGTTACTATATTCGGTCCGATTCAGTCGTCGCGCACTTACCCGACCGGCCTGAGGCTGAATCATTCGATCCTGCCGCATAAAATCGGCCTCCAGCCAGTCTGTGACGCCCACAACGGTTTCTGCTGACGGGCGCGGTTCATCAGACGGTGGCATCTCTCCGGTTTTCAGTTTTGCAATGACGCGTTCCCATGCCTCCCGACTCTCATCAAATGTTCGCCCGCCGTTAGCCTGAAGTGCCCGCAGATCGAGATCCCCCGAGGTTTTCGAATCGTTATGACAGCGGACACAGTGCTTCCGGACGAAACGGAACACCGTGTGCTCGTCGGCACGGCACAGAGTTGCAGCGACAAGGATGACCATGATCACCGAGTAATGCAGTCGGAATTTCGGCATAAAGGCAATGGTACGCTGACTCCTCTTCAAAAAGAAACGCGACTTTTCCACTCATCCCATGTTCAGAGCAAAACGTTCTGTGAGGAAATTAATTCCAGGTTCGGAAAGACTTCCACTGCGGATTTCCCGAATTTCCGGCCGGCTTCTGTCAGCGTTGATGCGTGTTACAAAAATTTCCCGTGTTCGGGTCGACGGTCGGTTCTTCGGGCGCCCGGATCAACCGTTTTCACTGCTGTTTATTCAGCAGTGAAAATGCCTTCGTCATGGCTTTCGACGTTGCCCTGCAGGCAGCGTCGTTTTCCATGGCATTCAGCTTCGCGTTAAACGGTTCAGCCCGGACCGGGCCGTCGTAGCCAATTTCTGCCAGTACACCAAGAAAAGTCTTCAAATCGATAATTCCCGTGGCTGACGGCAATTCACGCTGGCTGTCGATCTGGTCATCGATCATGAGTCCCGCAGGTGCGTCATTCAAATCGCAGGCGATAATGTCCTGATTCGTCAGGCGGCGCAAATCGTCCGCTGTTTCATGTGCTGTATACCAATGCCAGCTGTCGAGAACAAAACCGACATTGTTTTCACCGATCTCGGCGATCAGGTCCTTTGTTTCTTTCATGGTGTGAATGAAACTGTGTCGCTTTGATGCCCACAACGTCCTGGGGCCAACATATTCCATGCCGAAACGCTGACCATGATCACCAAGGACTCTTACGCAGGCCCTTAGACGCCGCGCGTGCTGCCGGAAATTCGTGACATATGTCAACTCGTTGTGACATGGACTCAACCACGTGCTGACTCGGGTGATCCCCGCCAGTTGCATTGCCCTGGCCACCGCGGGCAGGCGTTTCAGACCATACTGAAACGTGGCCTCGTCATTTCGAAAATCCACCGTCAGGCCAGCAGCCCCCCAAACGATTCCTTTTTCCTTCATCAGTGCACCAAGATCAGCGCGAGCGGAATCATCGAGCGACAACAGAAACCCTGGATCTGCGTACACCGACTCGAATCCATATTTCGCAGCGTATTCGATGGCCTGAAGCTGATTGGCCCGAACTCCGATCGCTGCCCAGCTGAGATCCTTCGTAAATTTTCTCGTCTGATTTCCAGCTGCAAATCCCCCACCAGCAATCGCGCCCACCTGGACACCGGCCAGGACTCCAACTGAAGTTGCAATCATGCGTCGACGAGGCATGCGATTCATGACAGTGCCGTAGTGTATAGAGTGGGGAGAAGTCACGAACCCTCTTCTTTGCTGCCGTCCAAGGTCCCCAGCGGAACCCTGCAGGCCACTGTTTGTCGTATGACGATGGAAATCCGGCTGCCGCGTGTGCTGGAAGGGTGTCTGTGTCGCTAGTTTTTTGGTTTTTTTCTGATCATTTTGAAACTGATCGGCTGCGGCAGTTCAACGGTGACAATCATCGTGTCGTTGCTTTCAAGCCGATGCCGAATGCTCAACCCGCCCGTCTGGCCATCGCCGCTGGTATAGAGAAGTTCGAGTACGATCTCCCCATCGTCTTTCATCTCCCACTTTCCCAGAGAGGAACCACCATTGCTGTCTGCACCCATGTGAAAGACTTCACCGTTTGTCGCATTGACTCCCATGATTGCAACCGATTCCTTGGTTGGATCTCTCGTCGTGATTTCCATCACTCTGTCCCTGAATTTCCAGGCATAGGTGGTCCGGATCTCCCTTCCCCCGGTGTTTGCATCGACCCACGTTCCTGCGATGCCGGCACATTTTGACTCCTGAAGGATGTCAATCAGCTTCTCTGCCGCCGAAGCATGTGCAGCAGCGAGCATCAGGAACATGACAATCAGACCACAGCGCCCCGTCAACATAAAATATCTCATCCGGTCTCCAATACACTTATTAAGCCCCGGTTCTGCAGCCAGTGAGGAATCCCCAGGGATTTCACTCACAGGTATTATCAAATGTTCGCTTTAAGAATGCGCAGGCGGCATTTGCTCCGCTCACGCTGCCGTACCTTTCCTGTCAGGTCTCCATTCCTGAGCTCTTTTCACTGAATTGCTAACACTGACATTACCGCAGTGTCGGCATCTTTACCATATCGCTGATTATAACTGTACCGGACTTCCTGCCATTTCCCCCTGGGCTTAAACAGTGATGGGGGCGGTTGGAATCTTTAAGTGCCCGGGTCTGTCCCGTCAGAACCAAAGTGAATACTCAGCAACGCTGCAATCAATCAGCGCCGTTCAGCTAAACGTCTCAGAATGTTTACAGCTTCTAGGCAAATTTGCCCAATGCGGACTCCCCCGTATCTCCAACTGAAACCCCCAGTTCCCGGGCCGCTTCTGAAATAGATACAACAGTTGCGGACAACATGTCCTCAAACGATCCTACACCAGTCACAATTGCACATGCTTCCCCGGTCCTGTCACACGTGTCAGGATTGATATACCCGCAGGCCAGGAACCCTCGTGAACCTGATACAATCAGAAGAGGTTTTGCAAGCTCTATGCGGTTGGTGGTATAGGATGAAAGATTAATCATGCGACGGACCTTCGCCTTGGTTTGATTGATTCGCTGACTGGACTCGGGTGTCCGTAACGCCTCTCTAAACCGCTTCAAGCAGCTGTCTGTCCGCGTTCGCTTTCTGTTGAACCGCGACATACCGATTGTCGTTCGAACCGTGTGGCCACCTTATCGAACGACAGTCCCGATTCAAGCGCTCCTGCCGGGTGTGGCAGCAGGGTTCCGCACCGATCCGGAATTCCCAGCGACTTCCACAAGTCCCGTCGGCGGACGCTAGAATCAAAGAATTCGTACGATCAGGCGTTTACTGAACATGGACATCCGGCGGGTGAGCGATACAAACCGGTGTCACCATTAATTTCTCAGGCCACTGGTCCGACTTCGTTGTGATTCTTTCAGTGACACATCGTTGTCACCGTATCACAACGAGATGACCCTTTGAAATTGTGCCAATTTGTGTGATGTGAGTTAGGCTTGGTTTTCTCCGACGACGCCAGGGGACTGAAGACATAAAAATGAGGTCACGCAAATGAAACGCTCACTTCGAACCCGACGTGATTTTTTCAGGACCGGCCTGACTCTCGGTGCGGCGGCCGCCGCTTCGGGACTGCCGCTGTTGCCACCCGCGGTTCCGGCCGAAGCGATAAATGAGAGACTCACAATCACCGGGATTCGCATGGGAACGCCGAAGCGAAAAAAACCCTGGCCCGAATATGAGCCCGCACCAGGTGCATGGACTCCGCTGGGCGTCGAGGTTGCCAGTCCAATGTCCATCTATCCAAAGTACAAGGCACGGCGGGATTCTTTCTTTGAACTCCTCGGCCCCTACGCTGTTGAGATCACCACTGACAAAGGCATTCGTGGCATCGGCATCGGCGGCGATGGCGTGAGTTATGCCATTGAGAAACATCTCAAGAAACTGCTTCTGGGAGAAAACGCGCTCGAGATTGAACGTCTCTGGGACATCATGTGGCGTTCGAGTATGTACTACGGTCGCAAGGGCATGGTCATTCATTCCATCAGTGCCATCGATAATGCTCTGTGGGATATCGCCGGCCAGGCGATGGGTGTCCCGGTCTACAGACTGCTTGGCGGAAAAATCAGGGACCGTGTCCCGGCCTACGCCACAAGCAACGACGTTGAGCATCTCGTGAATTTTGGCTACAAGCACGTCAAGCTCGCCATGCCTCACGGTCCGGCCTCAGGACATGATGGAATGCGCAAAAACGTCGAACTTGTGAAGCGCGCCCGCAACGCAGTGGGCCCCGACGG
Source organism: Planctomycetota bacterium (assembly GCA_963581585.1). Taxonomy (GTDB): domain Bacteria; phylum Planctomycetota; class Planctomycetia; order Planctomycetales; family Planctomycetaceae; genus S139-18. Next base: position 2,819 of record CAUZPL010000091.1, on the reverse strand, counting down.
CGAGATCATGCTCGACTGCTGGATGGCCGGCACCGAACGCTACATGATCGAGCTCGCGGAAATGCTCGAACCTTATCGTGTGTACTGGATGGAAGAATGTCTGCATCCAGATGACTACGCAGGCTTCGGCAGACTTCGCAGAGAGATCAACTCGACTCGCATTGCTACAGGCGAGCACGAATACACTCGCTACGGATTTAAGCTGCTTCTCGACTACAAAGCAGCTGATCTCTGGCAGCCCGACATGAATTGGTGTGGTGGCCTTACAGAACTGCGGCGGATCGCAGCGCTTGCAGCTGCAAACGACATTCCCCTGATTCCGCACGCCGGCTGGTGGGGTGGCTGCCAGCACTTCATCATCGGGTCACAAATCACGCGATGGTGTGAGATGCTTATGCCGCCGCCAGGAGGACCAGAGGAAGTTTACGAAGGCTTTGAGGAGGAGAACAACATTACACACGGCCCTGAGGGAATCTATGTACGACCTCCCGACCGTCCCGGCCTGGGGTGGGAAATCGACGTGGTCTGACGTCAAAACCGCGAAGGCCATAGAGACCTGCGCATTACATGCCTCGGCGGCCTGATGAGCCCGGTTGGGGAAAGCCTGACAAAAACATTTCAGCCAGCAATGAATCCTAATCAAACACATGAATCGATGTGCCGGGATATGCTGTCTTCTGCACTCATCTTCACATCGTACTGAGAAATCGTCCGGTTGTCGTGGTGGACTCGTCCGATGTCATTTGAGATCCGGCCACGCGGTGAGCGACGATTCCCTGAGCACAGTTTCCGAAATGAATCTCAGGGCCCGACAGGCTTCCACAAACAACCGCCCCGGAATATGACTTTGGACCGGCCGCTGGATCGAACCGGGTCATTCATCAAAGGAGACCGTCAGGGGTTTAAGATATGCGGCACTTCTTTTGACAGCCTGCTCAATCGGCATGACGCCCGCGAATGCCTGGTGCACAGTAACAAAGCCCTGGTAGCCGATCGACTGCAGACCGGAGAAGACGTCAGGAAAGTCAACACCTCCGTCGTCCCAAAGCCCCACGTGGTTAAATGGGACTTTCCCCCGGCTCCAGGTATTCGCAGTCGCGGTCCCATTTCGATGAAGCCGGCAGTTCTGGACGTAGACGTTAAAAAGATACGGCCGGAACTGCCTGATTGTATTGCTGCCGTAGTCCTGTCTGGCGATCATCCAGTTGGCCGGTTCGTAAATAATACCGAAATTGGTGCGGCCGATCGCTTTGAGCACGCGCAACGAGCCGGCGACAGTCTCAAACAAACTTTGGGTGTGGGCTTGATGGGCCAGGCGGAGATTTCGCTCGCGGGCTTCATCCGCCGCCCTTTGCGCCCACGCGATGTCCTCCTTCCTCTTCATGCAAACGCGTATGAGGTTTCCGCCAAACGCTTCGCAAAGATCAAGATACGGCGTGATATTGCGCAGTCCGTCAGGACCCTGGTTGTTATTTCTGGGTACGGAAAGGTCGCCAGTGACCATCGAGACCACCAACCCGGACTCTCGAATTTCGCGGCTCATCTGCTGAGCAATTTTGGCAGGTGTACGGATACCGGCCTGTGAGGCGCGCATACACAGGGCCTTGTAACCATGACTCCTGGCCAGACTAATAAGTTGGCGCAGCGTCAAACTTGATTTGTCTTTAGCGCCCGGTGTTTCGGCCACCCGCACAGAAAGTGACAGTTTCATTTCCAGTGCAGCCGCCTTTTCGCTGGCCAACGTGATTCCAGATTCGAAAGACAATGCAGGCTTAAAGGCCAGGCCACAGGCTGCCCCGCCTGCAAAGGCGCCAAGTACTTCTCTGCGAGTTATTTTTGTCTGCACGTCCCGGCCCTCCTGATTTCGTCCTGCGCCTGCGGGACAACCACCTCGACGTTTTGGAGCTCACCCAATTCACGCATTCGCGGCGGCTGCTCCGCAGCCGGACGAAATGTGTCCAATTGTGGTGGTGCTTCGCGTATAATCTCAAAAACTGACAAGTGAGCACAGAACGGAGTGTTTTTACACATCTTCGTTTCGACGGACAGCAGCGTCCGTCCTGCGCATCGTATGAAAACTACTCCCGTTTCAGGTCAACAGCTCAGTGACGACTCGGCCGTGCACATCTGTGAGGCTGACGTCACGGCCACCGAAACGAAAGGTCAGTTGCTCATGGTCGATACCCAGCTGATGAAGGACTGTGGCGTGGATATCATGGATTTCCAGACGGTCATTTGCGACTGAATACCCGAACTCATCAGTCTCACCATAGACCATACCTTTCCTGATACCGCCGCCGGCAAGGAAGATCGAATAGCCATTGACGTGGTGGTCTCGACCCGATTTGTTCCGAGTAATGTGAGGTGTTCGGCCCATCTCTCCGGCCCAGACAACAATGGTCTCGTCAAGAAGTCCTCGTGCCTTCAAATCGACAATCAATGCGCTAACCGACTGATCGGTCACGAGTGCGTTCTCGTTGTGGTACCTCACAAGGTCCGTGTGCTGATCCCAGGGAGAGTTGTTCTTGTGAGTGAGCGGACAGAGTACCTCGATGAACCGCACACCTCGCTCCACGAGACGTCTGGCCCTCAGACACTGAAGCGCGTAATAGCTCTGAAATCGGTTGCTGCTGTCGAGGCCATAAAGGCGCTGGATGCTTTCGGGCTCGTCGGCGATGTCGATGGCATCGGGAATCGACGTCTGCAGCCGAAACGCCGACTCGTAGTTCTGAATCGCAGATTCGATGAGTCCACCTGGATCGCCGGCGGTCGCGAAGTCCCTGTCCTGGGTACGCAGCAGATCGAGCTTGTGGCGCTGA
>CAUZPL010000090.1:0-24808 GCA_963581585.1 Planctomycetota bacterium | reverse complement strand
GGAGGATTTCTCGTCGGCGGATTGGGTATACTCACACATCAACTCTGGCTGCTGTATTTGGGATATGGAGTCATTGGAGGCTGTGGGTTGGGTCTGGGATACGTGTCTCCGGTCAGTACACTGATCCACTGGTTCCCGGACCGTCGAGGCATGGCCGCTGGTATTGCAATCATGGGGTTTGGCGGCGGAGCCATGATCGGGGCTCCCTTGAAGGAGTTTCTGATCAGGTGGTACTATCGCGCACCGGATTACCTCGGCCCGGTCAGTAGTGTCGTTCTCAAGAACGAAGGCGGCCGTCGGTTTGCTGACGTCGCTGGACAACTCCGTGAAGTGGTGGTCGTCGGTGCGAATGACGTAACACAGATGCTTGTGCAGGGTCCCACAGGGATCTACGTCGTCGGTACGGGACGAACCGGAGCGGCAGAAACGTTTTTTGTACTGGGGATCGTGTATTTCCTGGTAATGCTTTTTGCTGCGTTTTCTTACCACGTTCCGCCTCCCGGATGGAAACCCCGAGGTTGGACAAAACCCGAAGAGGACTCTTCAGCAGCGGGACTGATCAGTTCTCACGACGTCGGAATCGACCAGGCCGTGAAGACGCCGCAGTTTTATCTGCTCTGGGTCGTGCTGTGTTTCAACGTGACGGCTGGCATCGGCGTTCTGGGGGTCGCCAAGACCATGATCACGGAGATCTTCGGAACGACGCTGCCGGACACGGTGGACGCAAACTTTGCGGCAAAGTACGTGTTGATGATCAGCGTCTTCAACATGTTGGGCCGTTTCTTCTGGGCCAGCGCATCAGATTATCTCGGTCGACGGAGAACGTATTCGGTGTTCTTCATCCTTGGGATCGTGCTGTATCTGTCGATTCCCTATTCGGCATACCGAATGAGTATCTCGCCGGCGGTTGAGTGGCTGGTAGTCTTCTACGCCGTCACCATGATCATCTTCACAATGTACGGCGGCGGGTTTGCGACGATACCGGCGTATCTCGCCGATCTGTTCGGAACACGCTTTGTGGGGGGCATTCACGGTCGACTGCTGACGGCGTGGAGCGTTGCGGGCGTTCTGGGGCCTTGGTCCATTACCTGGTTTCGTGAACGATCGATCCGGTCGGCCATCAACGACCTGGCCACGCAGGTCGATCCTGTACGTTTTCACGAAGCGTTCGGCGCTCCCGTGGAGCAGCTCGACTCACTGATCGTGAACAAAGTCGTGACGATTTCGCAATTGATGGAATTTGCACCGCCCGGAACCGTCGATCCTTCCTGCACGCTCTACAATTCCACGATGTATACCATGGTCGCATTGCTCGGCCTCGCACTCATCGCGAATCTTCTGGTGCGACCAGTCACCCCGAAGCATTATTTCGAGAAGTGATGATCCGAGAGTTTCGTCAACAACGTGGCACGTGACTCACTTCCTCGAATTACGGGAAACCGTGAGCATAAGTCATGTTTCGCGCGTGGCGCAACCCTGCCGGCTCCAGTGACCGCAGTGTCCCGATCCGGGCGGTGTTCGGTTTGTCGAACGTTTGAACCGGCTTTGCGAGCAAGGTGCAGCGCTGCGGTGCAGCGGCCAATACGTGCGACACTGGATGGCTTGGGTGGTCAGCGGGTTGCGACACTTTGTTTTCTGCGACGGCGGAACCACAGGCTACCCAGTATCGTGGCCCTATACCCAACGTGACTCAACTCGGCTCGGGGACTGCGGCGTTGTGGCGGGGCGGCCATGGCCCAAAAACCCATCGCCAGCGGCGGTAGTCTGCCCAAAAAATACCGCCGGTAAGGATAATTGCACACATATTGGTACGTGAACGTGACTATGCCCCCAACGGACTTCGGCATGGACCTGTCCTTGGCCAAGTCGAACTACTCCATCGCCCTGGTGCCGGTTGTAGTCGTCACTGCTGCTCTTTGGCCCATGGCAACCAGAGTCCGTAATTGTGCTTGTGGACGTGTCGCCAACTGCAGTAAGTTGGTTCCCCTATTACTACCGGTGCGACCTCCATCCCAGTCACGATGTTTTGTGGAGCGTGATGCAGGATGACTCAGCAAACGAAGGATGCGAACATCGCTACAAGACCGCCGAAAAGATATTCAATCCGCTGCATATAGACAGGAATGAACATTTCACCTTTACAGTGACGACACCAATATTCCTTCTCAGTTCTTGTCGTGGTGCTGCCACCCTCTTTCCCGCTTAGACCAACCTCCCGCGTCACCTTCTTAATTTTGCAGCGCGTATGTGCACGACACTTCAGATACCACGGTTTGCCTCAATCGCGTTCAACTGAAGCAATGTCGCTGGGCTGTGGTGGAGCGCTGTGGTCGCCCATTACATTGTTCATGGAAGAAATTCCGCCTTGAGGCATACCCAGCTGCCACCAATATAGAGCACGGTACGCTGGCGTGTGGCAATGAACGCAAATAAAACCGGTGTTCCTGCCCCTTTCTGCTCCCCCCAACTGAAACCTTCGAGTTCGGACTCGCCATCGTCATGACAAATCTGTTTCACAATCCTTCCCCGTTTCGACGGTGTCGCTGGTAGAATCAACTGCTTGAACAAACTCGCACAACTCAGTATGGAATCGCAGACAAGTTTGCGAGCCGAGTGCTCTTTCCGGGTCCGCAACGGTCCCGCCTTCCACATCGATCGATAACCGACCGGCATGGCTCCGCTGCCAAACCTCGACCCCGGCCTGCAATAGTTTTATTTGTGTCGCACTAAGTACGCCGCCGGATTAAACACGAAGCTGCTGCAGGGCATTTTCAAAGTTTGCCACTGTGCGATCAATATTATTTAATTTATCCAACCCAAACAGGCCCACTCGAAATGTCCGGAACCCTTCGGGTTCATCGCACATCAGGGGAACGCCTCCCGCAATCTGAATTCCTAATGCTGTAAACCTGCTGCCATTATGAAGATCCGGATCACCAGTATAGCTGACTACAACTCCAGGTGCCCTGAACCCGTCGGCCGCCACGCTCTTAAATCCGCTGCTGGTCAATAAAGTTCGAATCAGCGTGCCCAGTACCTGCTGCTTTTCTTTGAGTGCGTCAAAACCATACTCGTCGGCTTCATGCATCACATCGCGAAAGGTGGTCAGTGCATCAGTTGGCATTGTTGCATGGTAAGCGTGTCCACCTTTTTCATAGGCCTGCATAATTTCCAGCCACTTACGCAGATCGCAAGCAAAACTGGTGTTTTTCGTTTCATCAAGTCTTTTGCACGCTGATTGACTCATCATTACCAGTGCACAGCACGGAGAACCGCTCCATCCTTTCTGCGGGGCACTGATCAGTACATCCACTTCCAGGGCGGCCATATCTACCCACAGAGTCCCTGAAGCAATACAATCGAGAACAAACAACCCTCCAACAGAATGAACGGCCTCTCCTACCCTGCGAATATATTCGTCGGGCAGTATCATCCCGGCAGAGGTTTCCACATGAGGAGCAAAAACCACGACAGGTCGTTCACTTTTGATGGTGTTCACGACCTCTTCTACAGGTGCCGGTTCAAATGCAGGCGTAATACCGTCTTCGACTGCACGAGCCTTGAGTACAAGTGCCGCTGACGGGATCTGGCCCATATCAAAAATTTGTGTCCAGCGGTAGCTAAACCAGCCATTGCGTATCACCAGGCATTTCTTTCCGGTAGCGAACTGCCGGGCGGTTGCTTCCATCCCAAAAGTGCCGCTCCCTGGAATCACGGCGACTGCATTCGCATGATAAACGGTTTTTAACGTGTCCGAAATATCCCGCATCACCAGCTGGAAATTCTGAGACATATGGTTGAGAGCGCGATCGGTGTAGACAACCGAATATTCCAGTAACCCGTCAGGGTCCACATCATCCAGCAAACCAGGCATTGTTTTGTCCTCTTGATTGCTATCTACTATGAAAATATAAATGGCGCACTAAATTTACCAGGCTCTATATATCCACAGTATTATATGGTATTGGCGTTGCCGCTCGGATTCCTGATAATTTGTAATATGTGTATCGCGACAAAAACAGCCAGAGTTGTGGATGTCCTTTAAGCAAATCCATACATCATCGTTAAGAAACTAGCATGTAGTGAAATACCCTCTGTAGTTGGAGTATAAGATAGCTGGGTTCTCACGTGATCAATATGATCCGCACCTGACCGCAGGGCCAGTTGCGGTGACTCGTTGAGACGACTCCAAGGTGTGTGCCTGGTCAGATGCGATCCAGCACCCGGCAGGAATCAGAGCTGGCGAGAATGCGTCACGCTACCCACATTTTGTGTCGATAGAAAGTCACTCACCGGCTCGAACCCACTTCCAATGCTGTGACAGCCCGTATTCCATTTCCGTGCCGGTCAACACCTCAAAGACATTCGGTGCGGTGGAAATGAGTGGCAGGACCGACTTTGTGCTTTCTATCTCTGCTCACCAAAACCCGATGTGCAGTGCATCGTCTGCGGTGCAGGCAGGCGCAGGCACGGAGAGAACTGTCCTGGCGCAGAGCCACCAGGATTGTACCCCCTATCACCCTGCAGCTTTATCGTACAGTTCGATGAACCATTGCCTAGCTGAATGCAGCAGACCGGGACACAATGTGATGGCCTTGCGGAACTGAGGCCAGGGACTCCGCGTGAATGCAGCGATTGTTGCAGCGCCTTCATACAGAAGTATGGTTTCTCCCGCGTTTCCATCACTTATTCGAATCCCTCCACCCGCACATGTGTGGGGACCACGAAATAACCCCGCTGCCTGGATGAATTAAAGAACATGTGAATCTTGCCATCCTTGTTGTTCCAGCTTCGGTTTTGGAACCACAACGAGATCGTCCCTTGCGTGATATCGAAGTTCCCCGCCGTCGGGTAGTCGCACCGGGCCTGATCCTCGACGCACAATATGGTTTGCCTCTTTATCCCTGCTTCAATAGGTCGCGTGGCTTTCGATTGAAACACTTTCGCCGCCGCCGGCCGCGACCGGGTCGGGGGAATCATCAAAGGGCACCTGAAAAAGCGGCTTGTCTGCCTTACCGGCAACCTGCGGCTCGGTGACCAGAACCGCATTCGGCGTCGCGCCGGGCAGATTCGACTGGAGATTCCCAGGTACAATGCCGTTGACGTAAACATCCGCCCCGTCCTGATAGACGCGGAACGCGTCACCCACGGCAATTTGCAGTTCATCCTTTATCCGGACTGTCTTGCCCGCCTTGTACCCCTGATTCGGTGATTTGTTATAGGTAGCGTTGATCATTATCAGCGGCGTATCGTTATATGCGTCGACATCATAAGCGACGTAGCCGGTTTCTTTGTAATAGTCGCCCCCCATCACATAGCAGTTTAAAAATGTTACCGCGGCGGCGCCGCGAAAGTAAAAACCGTTATACCCTCCGGCGACCCGAATGTTGCTGCAGAGGAAATTGACGATGTAATCGGTATCGACATAGATGCCCCAGCAACCGGGCCGCGAACCTGTCTCGATGCGAAGATCGTTCAATGACACCGTAGTCCCGTGTCCGCCGCTGCCTTTGTTTTGTATATAAATACCTTTGTTCGCGTGCATGATCGCATTGCTGCCGAACAGCGAAACGTTGGTGATATACGGCGCCACGAAATGCATCGCTATTCCGCATTCGCGGTTGCCGCATGACAGGTACATGTTCTCGAACACAAAATGATCGGCATCGATGCTGGGGAAGTTCGGGTTCTTGTCGATGTAAAAACATGTGGGAGTACGATAGATCCTGATATCTCGGAAGGTGATCGTGTCCCAGCCCTTGGTCCAGATACCTTTGTTGCTGAAATTCTCCTTGTCGCCGTCCCAGCGCCAGATTGAAATATCTTCAAACAAGCCGCGTCGCAACGCTTCGATTTCGATGCAGGAACCGGTCGGCTTGCCGGCGCCGCGAAACGCCACGCCCCTGACCGTTATGCCGTTGATATAGAGGGGTTCCTCATCCGGCCCGACCGGCGGCGCAAACTTCCAGCACGTCGACCCATCCATCTTGTCATAGTGGATAGTTGTTGCAATAGTGCCGTGGCCGCCATCGCCCTCGATCTTGATCTCATTGTATGGAATAAGCAGCGTGGACTCATCCTTGTAATGCCCTTGTGGCATGTAATAATTCGTATTCCCCTTCCGGACGGCAATTGCGTTGCGCAGTGCGTCCACCCACGGGTTGCTGCTGGTGCCGTCACCGGTGCTGGCGTATCGTGTTACGTTGACGCGGCCATCCGAAATATTGGCAGCTTCTGCAGTCGGATGGTGACTGAGACACAATGCTGCAACGATCATCGGTGCAACGGATCTGGTCATTTTGTGTCTCCTGCAGTTGTTGAATTGGACGTTAACTTGTCCCGCTGTCCATCACCCAGTCGGTCTTCGTACAGGCGGGTGAGAAATATATATCGGTACCTGAAACCTACAACTTGGGTTTTTCATCCGTTCTGGTGGTGGACCGCGGTACGCAGTGCGGAGCACCCCCACATGCGTGGGGACCGGCGGGAGGCAGGACATCTCTCCGCCCGGCAGACAGGAATATCGTCGGGCAGGTCAAGTCGATGAGTGAGGATGTCCGCACTATTCACGAAAGAGAAACTGTAGCAGTGCTGACGATTACAGTGGCTCTTCCTTAGGGTAAACTAGGATTCCTGCTATAACGTGTGATCTCAACCAAACGAGAGAAGACATCCCATTTCGTCGAGTCTGTGGCAGACTGGTCTGTTCTGTATTATACAGCAGTAGTGTCCTTGCTCATTAACCGACATGGGCAGTCGGACTGATGCTCCGATTTACAGTTCAGATCTGTGCTTCAGGCGAAACAATGACATGATGCAACTCAGCCGTCGAGAGATTCTGGGGCTTTCGGGTTTTGGCCTTGGGCGGATCGTTGTTGCCGACCTGCTCGGCCGGGATCGTCTGTTTGGTATGGAAACGTCCTCAGCGTCTGACATACCAGTCTACCGTGATCTTCTGGCTCGCAAGACTCATTTTCCGACCGAAGCCAAAGCGGTCATCCAACTGATTCAAAATGGTGGTCCAAGCCAGATGGACCTGTTCGATCCGAAGCCGCAGCTGACGCGAATGGCCGGGAAGCCACATCCCGATGGCGTCGAGATTCATCAGCCGAATAACGTCAATAGTCTGCTGCCGTCGCCGCTGAGGTTTCGGAAATACGGTGAATGCGGGATGGACGTTTCCGAAGCGTTGCCTCACTTGAGCACCATCGTTGACGAACTGTGCTTTGTGCGTTCCATGCACACCGAGCACAACAATCATCTGGAAGGGCTCAACATGCTGCTGACCTGCAAGATCTTTCCTGGAAGGCCGGTGATGGGAGCCTGGATCAGCTATGCGCTGGGCACCGAGAATCAAAATCTGCCCGCATACGTCGTCCTGCGCGACCCGGACGGATACACGATTGGTGGGAAACAACTCTGGGCAAATGCCTTTCTGCCCGCGTTGTACCAGGGTGTCGAGTTCAGCACTCGTGGAGCCCCAATCCACCACTTGAATCCTTCCACTCCTCTCCCGCCGGGCGCTCAGCGTGCCAACCTGGACTTCTTACAAAAACTGAATACCGCACACCACCACGATCGTCCCGGAGAGTCTGAGCTCGAAGCGCGGATCGAGAACTTCGAACTGGCAGCGCGGATGCAGCTTGAAGCCCCAAACGTGCTCGATCTTTCTGGCGAAACGAATGCGACAAAGAAACTCTACGGGCTCGATAATCCGGCCACGGCGAAATACGGCAAGCGTTGTTTGATGGCTCGTCGCCTGGTGGAAGCCGGTGTGCGGTTTGTGCAAGTCACGACGAGCCCCGGGCAGCCTTGGGACCATCACAGCAACATTCGCAAAGGGATGTCGAAAATCACCACCGAGACGGACACCGGATCGACGGCACTGATCAAGGATCTCAAGTCCCGTGGTCTACTCGACAGCACGATCGTGATGTGGGCTGGTGAGTTCGGCCGGCTGCCGACAACACAAAACGGGACCGGCCGCGATCACAACCGCAACGCATTCACCATCTGGTTCGCCGGGGGTGGATTCAGGTCGGGCCTGATCTACGGTGAAACGGATGAGTTTGGTTACAAGAGCGTCGTGAATCGCGTAAGCGTCCCCGACTTGATCGCCACCATTTGTCACCAGTTGGGTCTGGACCATAGGCGAGTTCAGTTTCCATATAGCGGACGCCTTGAAACTCCTTCGGATGTTACGGTCACCGGCGCAAAGGTCGTTGGCGATCTGTTGACCAATCGGGTTTTTAGCTCATAGCCAGACCAATGATGAAATACCTGGAAATTGTTACCGCCGGGATTGTTATCGCGACCGCATCGGCCGCATCGGCTGAGAAACCGGTCTTCGAAACAGATATTTTGCCTATCTTCACGCGATACTGTTTTAATTGCCACGGAAAGAGTTCTCCGCAACTGGGCCTCGATCTGCGCACGGCCCGCTTGACGATGCGTGGCAGCCAGAATGGACCGGTCATTGTCAAAGGTTCTCTGGAAAAGAGCTTGCTGTGGAAGAAAGTGTCGACTCGTGAGATGCCGCTGGAACTCTTCAAACTAAGACTCTCCGACGTGGAGATCGAAACGATTCGCCGCTGGATTGAAGCGGGTGCGCCGTCCAACGACCCGGCCGAGTTGCCGGCTGACGTCCAGGAGCAGTTCACGCGATTCGAAAAAGAGATCCGGCCGGTCCTGGCAAAACGCTGCGTCGAATGTCATGGAGCGGAAGATCCCGAAGCTGAGTTAGACTTACGCAGTTTGGAGTCCCTTGTCCGCGGCAGCAAAAATGGCCCGGTGATTGTTGAAGGATTTTCCGAAAAGAGTGTCCTGATTCGGAAAGTCTCCAGCGGAACTATGCCTCCGCCCGACTTGGAAGAACCGTTGACGGCCGCCGAAATTCGCACCATTACTCGCTGGATCGACAAAGGGAGATTTGCGGACTTCGTCGATGTGAAATCGCGCGGCGCGCGAACGCCAGGTTCGTCAACGATCTCCAACGAAGACCGTCAATTCTGGGCGTTTCAAAGACCAGTCGCCACATCACTGCCGGTGGTTGTGGCGATGGACCGGGTTCGGACGCCCGTCGATCACTTTATTCTGGCACAGCTGGAAATTCACGGTCTGACGTACTCGCCAGATGCATCGAAACTCACGCTGCTCAGGCGAGCGCATTTCGATCTAATTGGTCTGCCGCCGACGCCCGCACAGGCTCGTGAATTCCTGGACGACGATCGGGCGGACGCGTACGAACGATTAGTTGACCGGCTGCTCGCATCGCCGCACTATGGCGAACGCTGGGGACGGCATTGGCTGGATGCGGTTGGTTATGTTGACACGTCGGGCAAGGACTTCGATCCCAACACACCCACGCTGTCTGATGGCTATTGGCGATATCGTGACTACGTCATCGCGGCCACGAACAAAGACACTCCGTGGGACAGATTTTTGGTCGAGCAGATCGCGGGTGACGAATCAGTCGATTGGCGAAACGCAAAAACTTACACCCCCGAAATCGTAGAACTCCTAACAGCGACGGGCTACCTGCGAAACGTGCTGGACGCAACCGATGAGGACATCTCCAACCTGCCGTTTGATCGTTATGAGGCGTTGTTCATGCTCATGGACAGAGTGTCGACAAGTACGCTCGGGATGACCTTAGCATGTGCACGCTGCCACAGTCACAAGTTCGATCCTGTTCCGCAAACAGACTACTACCGTTTTCTGTCTTTGTTTACAGCCGCTTATAACCCGTCTAATTGGTTGCCACCGAAACATCGGCATCTCTATGACGTGTCGAAGTCAAGGCAGACCGAGATCGAGCGTCAGAAAGCTAAGGCCACTGCAACCCTCAGCAAACTCAATCAACAGCTCAACATGCTCCGCGAGCGTTATCGAAATCGTATTTTGGATAAAAAACTAAAACAGATCCCCGAGCCGGTCCGCGCGCATGTGAAGGTGGCTAGCCAAACTCCCGCGAAAAAGCGAAACAAGGTCCAGCAGGAAATCGCCAGTAAGTACGAAAAGAAACTTGCAATAACTGATACTGAAATCGATACGGCCCTGAACGATGTCGACCGCACGGCTTGCGACAGTTTGCGCGGTCAAATCCGAGGCAGGCGGCGTTTTATCGCCACGCTACGCATCGACAAGGTACAGGCCCTTTGGGATGTGGGACAGGCTCCCACGATCCGCCTGCTGCACCGAGGCGACGTGGATTTCGCGGGCCCCAAAGTGAGTCCAGGTTTTCTCACGATCCTGAGCGCACCGGGCAAGTCCGACGCCATCCGCTCTGCCGCTGCGGTGGGTAACACGACGGGCCTGCGACTGGCCTTTGCGGAATGGCTGACCCGTCCCGATCACCCTTTAACCACGAGGGTGATTGTCAACCGGTTGTGGCAGCATCATTTTGGGAAGGGTATCGTCGATACACCGGGCAATTTCGGGGTCACTGGTTCGCGTCCCACGCACCCGGCGCTCTTGGACTGGCTGGCCGTGGAATTCATGCGTCAGGGCTGGAGCGCGAAACGATTCCACAAAATGTTGATGACGTCGACGGTGTACCGTCAGATGTCGGTACGAATGCCGAATGCGGAACTCGCAGAGCGGAATGAAGATCGGTCAACTCCGCAATCCGCAATCCCCAATCCGCATTCCATCGACCCAGACATCCGTCTTCTCTGGCGAATGAATCTACGACGCCTCGATGCCGAGGCTCTGCGTGATTCGGTCATTTTCGTCAGCGGTCAGGCAAATTTCACGATGGGGGGGCCGCCCATCATGCTGAAGGCGACGTCCAGCGGTTTGCAGACCGTCATCGATCAAGAGGGCCGCAGCACCAATTCCAGACGCAGCATTTATCTTTTGGCGCGCAGGTCGAACCCACTGACTTTTCTGCGCGTGTTTGATTATCCGATTATTGACGTAAATTGCACTCTCCGGTCGACTTCCGCAACGCCGTTACAGTCGTTAACGATGATCAACAGCAAGTTTCTCACTGCCAGCGCCAGCCGCCTGGCACGCCGAGTTGAAGCACTCGCTGGAAGCGACGCTCCGCTGGCCAGGAAGATCGAAACTGCTTACTGGATCACGCTTTCGAGGAACCCGTCTAACGATGAAGCAAACGCGGCGAAAGAGCACTTACGGTATCTGAAGCAAGTCTATGAGTCCTCCAGCCTCGAGCTCGCGGATGCGGCGAAACGATGTTTCGAAAACTTCGTCCACATGCTTCTGTGCTCGAACGAGTTTCTGTATATCGACTGACTGGTGCTTCCCTGGTACCGTGCAGTCAAAATGACCTCGCCAGGGTTCACTGACGGGAAACAGTTCGGTCTCGGGCCAAACGATGGCCACGAAGTCGGAAGCCCTCTGTCTGCAGTCGCCGGTTCCAGCCACTGCAAGTTCGAATAGCGTCCATATCTTCGAAGAGTCCATGGCGGTCTTCCTGTTGGGTGAGACGATACAAACTTGTTGCGCCGTGCATGATCCCTGGGGGTCTTCGTTCTTTCGATGGACCAGCGGCGGATCTTCGCTTTGGGAATAATCAATGCATTATAGATCACGCGCCCGCATCGAGACTTTAAATCAACGCAGCAGTGGGAGAATGGGGATTTTGTCGAAGTCTGGACAGACCAGATACGGCACTTTTCCGGAGAAGCGGTGCAGTTTGATGATGTTGGCATCGTCGATCTCTCCGGTCCACGACCGAGTGCATCCTTCGTAAATCCTGATCAGCGGTTCCAGTTCATCGATCGCACTACCCTGGACCGGCAGCCCGTTATCGACAAGACACCCAACGCCGGCCCACTGACGGGCCTCGCCGATTTTGTCAGGGTCACCTGCTTGGAACAACAATATATCGGCTTGCTGACAAGCTCGGCGAAACCCGTTGTTGTGGCGCTCGTCATTTCAGCGCCGCCGGGCGCACCGGCAGCCGCAACTGTCGTGACAAATCGTCGATTGCCGATGGCGCTTCGCTTTCACTCCGATTCATTGAGAACGCTGCTGATCTTTAAACTGCAGAAGACTCACTCGATGGTGTAAAATCTACCCTTCATCGTTACGTCCTGAGCAACACAGGCAAACGGCCAGGTCAGTCAGGCGGGAACATCACTCGAGAGATTTGCTGATCCATCACGGCGCCACCTGCGTGACCTGAACGCGCACGCGTGGATCCATCCAGGTGGGATCGCTGCCATCGGTGTATGTGAACCGCAATGGCTGCTGAACGGGTCCACCAGTTGGCGAGGGAATCACAGGCAGTTGCGGCAGGTTTCCGTGTACCTTTTTGCTGACGTCAATGCCTTCGACCGGCATGTCAGCCAGGGTCACCTGCACGTCCCCGTACCAGATCGTACCCCGATCCCCGCGCCGATATGCCAGCACCCTTCGCACGTCGGCACCGTCAGGCAGATCAATAGTCTCGCTAACACCATCCTGCCACTGGTCGGTGAGCGCGCCTGCGAGCAGAGGCTCGCTTTCCCATTGCTCCCATCCATTCGGCTGGTATCCCCACAAGCGAATCAGACTCACCGCACCGCCCGTTGCCTTACCGGAGATGGCAACTTTCAGAGTGGATCCCGGGTGCGCTGGTTTCATGAGCGGCAGGCTGATGACCTCCTGGCCCAAAGACCAGCCCCGTGCATCGTGAGGAGCACCCGGATCACGCATGATTGCCATGTCACCGACTACCAGGTTGCTGGGCACGATGCGCCCGGCCCCACCCGGTTCTAATATCAGTTTTTCGCCAGCGACGAGGGTCCCATCGTAGCGGATGGTGTCGGACCCAACGGTAAGTGTTGGATTCTCAGACATTCCCTGCAGCACACGCAGGCTTACCGTTAACGCAACGGGGACGCGTTGGCGATAGGTTGGCTCCACCCACGCATCGGCGGAGCGGTATAGATCACGCGGTTGAAACGCATCGATGGCTGCGCTCTCCCCATCTGAGGTAATCTCAACGACCGGGCCGTTGTCTGCAGTGATCCGCGCCCGCAGCGGATGGTTAGTCGAGATGCGTGTATCCTTGTCGATCCGAACTGTCCAGACAACAACCCGGTAGGCGTCGGCCTCAAGATCGCCCAGTACGGCCGATGCCGACTCAGCTCCATCGACCAGTTCTATGCCTGGCGGCATCATTAACTCAACCACGGCATTCCTGAGAACGGCATACTGCGGGTCGGTGTACCACGAAGTCTCTCGTGTGTTATGCACCTGCAACAGGATACGAATGGATTGTTCACCAGCAGTTGCATTTACAGAATAATCGAACTTGAGTTCAGGTTTCAGGTGGCGTTCGACTACACCCATGCCGACTTCCGCCTGGGCCAACATGCGCCGTGTGTGCTCGACGAAGTGGATTCTGTCCGGCCCGCCTTCATTGGGCGGGATAGAGTGATCCAGCCGATCCGCACTCATTTGTCTCCTCTGCGATTCGTACTGGGGGTGAATACAGTTTCCCTCACAGTACCATACGGTTCCCAGATTCTGCGGGACATGCGTCCTGACACGCCGCACGGTTAATTCCCAGGGCTGACTGCGCATCCAGGGTGCATGGGAGAGTTGAGAGAAGAAATACCAGCCGTGTTCGCGGGCGAAGCGGAGCGCGTCGTCTTCCCACACGGTTTCAGTGTTAGGATAGGCGAACACGCCGTCGCAGAGTCCAGGCTTGACGATCTGGCTGAGCCGGATGGGGATTAGGTTACTGGTCGACAGCGGGGCACCGGAAGGGTAGTGATCCAGGTTTTTGTAGCCGGTCTGCTGCCAGTACAGCACAAGCCGTCCCTCACCGGCCTCCTTCATGACAGCGTGGATCTCGTTATAGGCCTGCACATATTTGTGACCCCACCACCGGCGTCCCTCGTCGTTCCACTCGAACGGTTTGCCGATCTCAGCTTCGATCTGCTCGCGATAGGCCTCCATCGCCCAGGTGGTCTTGCCGTCTTCGTTGAAAATGGCCATATCCGTGAAGTGCTGTGGCAGCTCTTCCAGAAATGTCATCGCCACAAAGTTTTCCGGTTTGTCGAGGTGGTCCAGAACAACGCGGACCTGGCGGCGGATCTCGGCGAACAGCTTCTCTCTGATTCCTGGCTCGTAGAAGTACTCGTAGAACGTAGCTTGATACCGGCTTTCCTTGTGCGGGCTGAGACCACCAAGTGGCCAGACACGGACCATAATTTTCAGCCGCGGATTCAATGTGATCAGGCGGTTGAGCAACTCGGTGGTCTTCCGGTTGCTCGGCAGGCCAGGAAAACGCAGCAGGAGCCAGTCAGCTCGGGCAGCATCCAGTTCCGTGAACCGGCCCCGGCAACCGGCAAAGTAGATCCCCGTCCCAAGCTCCCAGTACCGATTCTGTTGCACCGTCTTCGCCGGCGACTGGAGCACGACCTGCTGCGCGACCGTCGAGCGGCATTCTCCGACCAGGAACGCAGAAGCAAGCAGTACCAGACGCAATGGGACACCTTCGAGATGCCGACCGTCTCGCATAACAGTTCTCGCATTCGTGTGTATTGAGTTCAATGATGTACCTCGAGCGACGCTGGACGGAAAACGCGTCAATGCATTCAGTCGGACCTGCTTCTTTGTGATGCGGCGGTCCGATATTGATGGTACTTTACTGTAACCAGTACAAACAGAAACTGTTTCACGACGTGCGTGACAATAAGATCGCCAACGACATATTGGCTTCTCAGGGCGAAAAGCCCAAGGGGTTCACGTCCGAATGTGACGGCCCATTGGCGCCGTGGCAAGCGACGTCGCCGGCCAATGACCGCACGAGCAGATCGAAAACCACGAGATGACTTTGAATCAACCAATCGCGCGTGTGCTTATTTTGAGCCTGCTGCAGGGGATCGTCCTGTACACCCGCGCTAACGCGGAACCGACAAAAATTACTTCTGCCGTCCAGTTATTTGTAGACGACTTTGTGATCGACACGATCGAAGGCTTGCGTCGAAACGTTCACCAGTGGCAAAAGCACGCCGACAACCCGGTACTGCGGCCGGATAAACCCTGGGAGTATGGTGCCAATTATCTCAACGCATACGGCAGCGTGATCTACGACGAGTCCGAACGGATCTTCAAGGCGTGGTATTGGACGATGAATGACGAAGACTCGAATGTGCCGACAAGTAACATCAAAATGATGTGCTATGCCACGTCGCAGGATGGAATCCATTGGGATAAGCCCAATGTTGATGTCTATCAGTTTCAGGGTTCGACGGACAATAACATCGTCCTGGCCACCAAATTCGAAGACCTCAAGAGCAATCCGACGCTGTTCACATTTGGAGCGATCAAGACACCGTGGGATCCCGACCCGGCCCGACTCTACAAGGCATGCTTTTACGAGCGCCCTCCCGGAGCGAAGTACATTGGACCTCGCGATGGAGCCTGGGCCGGCACCAGTCGGGACGGAATCCACTGGACGAAAAGTGAAGCGCCGATCATGCCGGAGGTCGGAGATACCGTCGGCATTTTCTACGACTCGGTCCACCGACGATACGTGTGCTTCGGCAAACGGTACGTCGACGGCGGGCGCACCCGATTCCAGTGTGAGAGCGCAGATTTTGTCAGCTGGACAAACCCACGCCTGGTCCTCAAGTCAGACAGCCAGGACGATCAACCCTGTGACTTCTACAACAATACGGGGTTTGTCTGGGGCGAGATGCTGCTCGGCTGGTTACAGGTCTTCTACAAACACGACGACCCCTACAAACACCACCTCGTGCTGGAACTCATCTACAGTCGTGACGGTTTGAACTGGAACCGGATGCCTGGTCGAGAACCGGTTCTGGAAGTCGGACCAGACGGGAGTTGGGATCGCACAAACCAATCTCCGGCGAACGGAACACCGATTTTAGTCGGTGATCGAATGTACATGTACTACGGAGGCGACATCCGCTATCACGGACCGCGTAAAGGTGTCGACCTAGGCGTGACCCACGGCCAGATAGGCCTGGGAACACTGCGCTGCGACGGATTCGTGTCGATGGACGCGACCCCCAGTGGTGGAGTGTTGACCACCAAGCCACTACTGCTGATCTCCAATCGCGAGGAGAATGCCGAAGTCCAGCTTCACTTAAACCTCAAGTCGGACAATGGGCACTGCCAGGTGGAACTGCTCGACGGAGCAGGCAGTCCGATCCCTGGATTTAGCAAACAGGACGCTGACGATTCTGTGGTGGATGCGATTCGAACTGTTGCCACGTGGCAGGGCAGCAGTGACATTGGTGAACTAACAGACCACCCGGTCCGACTTCGTTTTCATCTGAAAAATGCCCGGCTTTACGGCTTTCAGTTCCTGTCGCCGCAGAAGACCATTGAAAAACTGAAAAAGGTGTCTGAATTTTTGGAGGCACCGCAATATGACACATAGTGTATCAGAGAGCCTTAAACACCTTTTTCAGCACGCTCATATGCCTAAACGTTCGCGCGATGCACATTAAGCATTGACATCGTCGAGTGGAAATGTCCAGCGCGAATTACGATTCATATGACCGGGGAAACTAAGCAATGTCGTCCTGGAATTCTTGTTGCACGCTACCTTTGATCGCTCTGGCAATAGCTTGTTTGGCAGGCGCCGGGCCGGTAAACGCACCACCGGGACCGTTTAAGGACGTCAATGCAGTCACCGTTGGAGAGTCCGTGTTACTGCAAGACACCGAACTGTTCATCGATGACCGATTAATTGAAGAATTGGACGGATCGCGCAAACAACTGAACCGTCCGGTCAAACACCCGCTGAATCCGCTCGTGGTCAAAGAGCACGAGTGGGAAGAGGATGGACCTGGCTATGGAACTGTGTTGTACGACAGCGAAGAAAAACTCTTCAAAATGTGGTACCAGATCTGGCAGAAGACAGAAGGAACATCCGCCGGCCTTCTGTGCTATGCCACATCACGGGATGGTATCAAATGGACCAAGCCGATCATCGACAAGAGCACGGGGACCAACCTCGTTCAGCATCCGTCGATTCAGGGATTTCAGTGTCCTGGAGTCTTTAAGGACACGAACGAACAAGATCCAGCCCGACGCTACAAGATGCTGTTCAGTTGCAACCCGGACGGCACATCAGCGACGTGGATGTCGAGCGCCTCATTTTCAGTGGACGGGATCCACTGGTTGCCCTCGCAACAGACTGCACTCATCCCGTTTAGTGACACGCAGCTTTGTCCGTTTTGGGATCAGCAGCAACGGCGGTACATCGCCATATTACGATTCGGACCGCCCAACACGCGCCTCATCAGTCGCATTGAGAGTGAGGATTTTCTGCACTGGTCGCCCAAGATTACCGTGCTACGTCGCACAAAGATGGATTCGGCACAGGAAACTCAGTTCTATCAGATGGCACCGATCCCCTACGGAAACGTTTATGTTGGTCTGCTTGGGGCTTACCACAATGAATCTCTCGGGCCGATCACTGCGGAAAAGCCATGGACCGATCGTCAGGATCTGTAATTGGTCTTCAGCCGCAACGGTATCACATGGTCGCGGGTGGGAGACCACGGAACCATTCCCCAGAAAGACCTGAACCAGGAACGTGACTGGAGCCATGATGTGCAGAAAGCCACTTTCCTGTCCTACGGCAAAATGAATCGCGACTGGGACTGGGGATATGTAATGCCTTACTTTACGCCAGAACCAATCACCGTCGGTGATGCGCTCTATTTCTACTATGCGGGATATGACGCAAAACACTGGTGGAACTGGACAGGAGATCCGCCCGAACAAGATCCAAACGCGCCCCCCCCCAAACAGTGGAGTTGGACTGGCAACACTCAGAAAAGATGGCTTTGTATCGATCGAGGCCGGTTCCAAAGGCGGAACGATGACGACTCGTCTGTTTATATTTTTGGGTGACAGTCTGGAGCTCAATGCGGACGCGTCGGCTGGTTCCATCACCGTAACAGCACTCGGCGCCGACGGTGGTCCGATATCACGCTTCAGCCCGGACAGTTCGACAGCGATCACAACGGACGACGTCCATCACGTCCTGAGATGGCGGGACCATAAAGATCTGCATCAGCTACAGGGCCGCGCCATCCGTCTAAAGTTCCACATCACTAACGCCAAACTGTATTCACTGACACCCCGGACACGACACACGCACTATGTGCCCTCGTACGATTAGATCGACAGCGCCAGTCTGCGTGACATGGTAACGCGAAGCGTCAGCGAAGACCTCCACTGCAGTTGTACAAAAACCTCGTTCACAGATCGGGTTATGAAATCACGAAATATTCGCTAAAAACAGCGAGTGCCATTCGGCACATTGACCCGGTTATCGATCACAGGTATTAGCGCCCGGGGGTGTGGCAGGGCAAATGCAAGGCCTCAACGGAACATTGCTAGGGCATGTCTCCCGTACGCACCCAGTCCTCATTGAACCGCACGACCTTGATCATCTCGTTCGGGTTGGGAGAAAAGGTGTAGGCACAATAAATATTTCCATCGCGCGATTGGATCACCGATGGGTACGCAGCGGCAGTCGAGCCGTCGTGTTTCTCTAAGGTACGACCCCACTTCCATGTCTGACCTTCATCATCGGAGAGGTAGGAAGCCAGTTGAGTGCGTCCACCTCGATCTCCTCCCATCTTATCGTTACATACAAGGAGCCAGTGCCCATTCCTGAGTACAATGCATTCAACGCTGGAGTCAGGGTTTGGAATTTCCATGCCCTTTGTCCACGTCCATGTCTGCCCACCGTCTTTTGACACTGACAGTGGAATGCGCCGAAGCGGGCTCTTGTCACGCATCATCGCCACGATGTCTCCATTCTTTTTGCGTACGAAGCTCGGCTGCACGTTCAGCGGAAGAATTGGTTCGCTGAATTCCCAAGTCTTCCCCCAATCGTCCGTGAACGCCGCGAGTGAGCAGTTGAAAATGTCCGAATACAGTGGCAACATCATTCTGGTTTCCGAAAGCATGATCGGATGAGTTCGTGACATCCAGCCGAGACGCCGCGAAAGCTTTTCTTTAGACGCAACGACCCCACCTTCCATGCGCGTTCGAAGCCGCTTGTTTGTCTTCAATTCTCCGGAAAATTTCTGGCCCACGAGTATCACACTTTCCGCGAAGCGTTGTTCCAGATTGACCGGGCGACAATGAATCACGTCCTGCCATTCCCATTGCGGCGCTCCTGGCGAGGAATAGTCAGTCGACGTTCGATACTTAAGGAGATAGCTCCCCGATGTATTATCGAGAGAGGAAATCCAAAAGAGCCACAGGGTGGACCGTGGATCGATAAAAAGCACACAGTTCTGATCGGGCAAATTCTGATTGTCCGCCATGAGGAACGGAACTGACCACCGGTCCGCCCCATCTTTCTTTCGAGCGCCGCGGATCACCAGAGAATCATCACCTTTCTCTCCGTTGCCGTGGAACCAGCACACGAGGAGATCACCGTTCGGAGCCTCCACAAGCCCTGGTGAGTGGTTGTGTTTCCGCTCTCCCGGGAAAACGAGTTCGGATTCGTAAAGAGGCACTGCCGGAAGGGTGGTAACAAGCAGGGCACAAACGAACTGAAGCATCGTGTTTCCTTTACGTATCAACAGGAAAAAACGGAATTGCACATCTTAATGAAAGCAACGCTGCAGGAAAATGAATCGGAACAGTGATTATAAGAGCGTGTATTTACACCCAACGATACTTTTGCAGTACTGATCTGCATTTTCGATGTTTGCCTTCAGTTCTCCGAAGACAAAGATTCTGTGCGACGCATGTTCTGTCCCAAATCAGGCACACATGACATCGGTTTGCCAATCTTCATTGAGCAACAGCGATTTCATGGTCGGCGTTGTAACACTCGACCCGGACAATCCGCAAAGCCCCGATCTGCTGCGACAATATTTCCAGGACTACAATGTCCGGGAAATGCATTCCATCCCGACCAGGAGTGGACGACTTGACGACGGACCGGAGTCAATCGAGTCCGGTCCGTCGCCGAGGACTTGGGTCTCGTCATCAACGTGCTCTCCGACCGCACCAAACGCAGCCAGATCGAAGTTCTCGCTAAACATCATCCAAAGCTGCGATTCGTCATCGATCACCGCCTCAACATCAAGGCCAGTTCCGACACTGATGCAATCGTGACCGATGTCGTGCGTCTCGCGGCAGTAATCCTGTGTAACTTACGGCGTACAGGCCACCGAACGCTGTGTCGTCAAATCCGTCGATAATAAATGCCGCCCGATATGGTGCAGAACAATTCTTCGGTTAGAGATGCTCTGTCTCGAGTGGTCGTCAGAGAACTGATCTGGCTGGTCTTGATACATTTCGTGTGGCGTCCGGCGCTTTGACACACGCATTTCTGACGGCGAGTTAGTAGCAGCTACGTACGAACGAGTCCGGCACCTCACATGCGAAATTGTTTACACGTTTGTCGAGGTCCTTCGCACATTCTGCCAGGAGAGGAGCGGCGGCGATGTCGGTCAATGCCTAGGTTACCCCCAACTCATTTGTCGACTTGATAATGACGACGTTTTTAATTTCTTTGCCATCACGTGAATCGAAGACGCATATCAGTTTTTTTCGGGCAAAAGGTCCCGCCTACGCCAGGGGATCACGGCAACAACAGTACCTGTCGATTTGCTGTTGACGTGGTTGACAATGACTCGGTGGTTACCGAAACCACCATCTTCAGACCAGACCCCAAGACTGTAATTCATCTCCGGATACTGCAGATCCACAGCAACGCCGAATTCAACCAACATACTCCAGGCAGCCATCCGAAGAAACGCTGCGGACCTGTGCATCGTACTGTCCTCATCAACTAAAAACCGGACATTACTCACCGTCAATCGACGACAGAACAACAGTCGATGGTATCTGCTTTAACGGCGATACTAAAATGCAGTCACATACGGCGAAAGGACAACAATGAAAGACTCGGTGTTTGGCTGGCTGCTGCCCGGACTTC
Source organism: Planctomycetota bacterium (assembly GCA_963581585.1). Lineage (GTDB taxonomy): Bacteria > Planctomycetota > Planctomycetia > Planctomycetales > Planctomycetaceae > S139-18. The sequence goes on along the minus strand of CAUZPL010000090.1, from coordinate 3,897 downwards.
CCACCATCGTGCAGGCTGAAGAATCTACAGGCATCGGTTCGCAGCGTATAGTTCGATGTCTTGCGTTGCTGATCGGTCTCGTGAACATCGGTCAATTAGATGGAATTGTTTTGCACGCCGCGGAGTCTTCCACACGTCCCGTTAAACTGATGATTAACTGGGACGAACAAGGGATGTGGCGGTCCCAGCTGGAAGTTGCCAAGCGTAACAAACAAACGCTTGACGCGAGCACAATCAAAGAAATCATTAAGACTGCCGTGGATGAGCACGGCAAAGCGGGATTTGACCGAATCACGTATTGCGGCTGGGTGCGGTTCGGTTCACCTGTTCCGGGTTTCGCGTCGGCTCCCTTTCAGGAAGATTATTACGGACGGGCACCAGGGTTCGACCGTTTTCACGATGCGGGGCTGGATCAAATTCAGGTCCTGCAGCATCGTTGCCACGAACATGATATGCAGTTTCTGGTCGGTCTGCGCATGAACGACCGGCACGGAATTGCACGGCATGAGAAATTCTATCTTGAGCATCCGGAGTGGCGGCTGAATGGAGCGCCAACTGCCGGTGGAATGGACTACAAATATGACGGTGTGCGAGCGCCGGTTCTGAAATTCGTCGAAGAGGCACTTCAACGATATGACATTGACGGGATTGAACTGGACTACATGCGCTGGTGCCACGTCTTTGAACCGTCGGAAGCAGTGGCCAACACACCGCTATTGACTGAATTCACTCGAAGGCTCCGGAGAATCCTGGACGAAGCGGGTTGCCGACGTGGACGAAGGCTGTTGCTGGGAACGCGGGTTCCACAAACGCTTGATGAATGTCATTCACTGGGCTTCGACGTCAAGACCTGGATTCAGGATGAACTCGTGGATTACATCTGCCCATCCGATTTTTTCTTTACCGACTTCAATATGCGGGTCGAGCGGTTTGCAAGTCTGACAGAGAGCACAAACTGCAGAATCTATCCGAGCATCCATCCCTTGATTTGTGCGGGTCATCCGGAAAACATCAAACCCATGCACTATCGTGCCGCCGCGAATAACTATTACGCCATGGGGGCCGATGGCATCTCAACCTACAATTTCCTGTACAACTGGCGTCGCTGGACGGGCGGTGATCGCGGACTGGTCGATGGCTGGCCGAAGACGCTCGGCTATATGACTGAACTTCGGGATCTCGCCAGAATCAATGGCCGGGACCGTCAGTACCTGTTCTATCCACTGTGGAATTATCGCAGTGAAAGCGGCGCCATTAAACGCGACGTGATCAATGTCGACCGGAAGACACGAGTGTCAGACAGAACGCTGCGCTTCCGCATGGCGGAAGATTTGTCTGACCCGAATCTTGCGGCAACGATGACGTTCAAAGTGACCGGACTGGCCGACGGGGATGAACTCACAGTGCAAATCAACGGCGCGACAGTTCCGGCAGAGAACATGACTCGCACCTTTGATGCAGACGGGCTGACACCCGAGGAAGACAAACCACTCGGCCCCTTTCACCTCTATCATTTCATACTCGGTGACGGACTGACCAGGTTTGGTGACAATCAGCTGAATGTAAAACTGGTCCAGGCCACGGACAATGTTGATACCGGAATCGTTGTCACACGACTGGAGGTTGACGTGAAAGTGGGCACACTTCAGTGAATGCTAGATCATCGCTCACAAATTGTTTGTCGCATGACCCCGTGGGGACGGCATTGACTGATTCCGGCCAGGCACAACTATCGAATGTCGTCAATGCCCGTGTATCTCGTCATTTCTGATCGTCAGGTATCAGGTAGGGCTCGACCTGGACGAAGTTGAACATCAGCTCCTGGCCGACGGGGCCGGTTGGAATATTTGCGTGGTGCCAGTCACTGATGATCAGTTCAGCAACGTCAGTTTTCGCTCTGAATACAATCCGATGGTAATTCGGAAAGGTGTCTCTGTTGCCGAAGTCCTGATCCGGCTTGTGTCGCCAGGCATTATGAATACTCTGGCTGTAATCCTCGACGATGTCGCCCCTGACCAACAAGCCAATCTGATGAACCTGCCACACATGCAGGTTCTCGTGGTCGGCGGAGTAAACCGTCACGGAGTAGTAACGACCGGGTACAAGGTGCTTGATCTGTTGGCGGATGATGTTGGGCTTGTCTGCCTTTCGTTTCATGCACAGCAGATGATCGCCGGCGTGGCCGTGTCGTCCCTGTACTTTCATGCCGAATCCTTTCAGATTCCGGCTGGTAATGCTCCCTGACTCAGCCGGCTCGAACGTCCAGGCCTGAAAACCCTCGTCGAAGTCCGGGTTTTTGATGTGACTCAATTCGTAACGATCGTTTGTCAGGCGGGTGATGCTGCCTTCGATACAATAGTGTCGACAGAGCCTGGCCATCCAGCGCAGGTACTCTTCTTGACACAGCGTTGACTGATACATGTCCACGCCAGCGTTGTTCATGTGCAGCGGATCCGTCGCCAGTTCGTGAAAGTGCAGTTCCTTAAGCACCTTCCAGCTTCGATCAGGATAAACATCATCGTTGTACTTGCTGTCGCTGGGTCCCGAGAAGATACCGACTGCGTGCACTGTCCGTTCAGAGATGCTGGGGTAATAGCCTGCTTTTCGAATCCGGCGATCCAGTTTCGGGCGAACCCGCGTTCGACAATCTCTTCGTGCGTCTCCCGTGTTTCTTCGACCTGCTCCTGAAGCGCCCAATAAAAATCCTGGTCCTGGAGCGGCTCGATTAAATCTCGAAGTGACTCCGGGGCGCCGGCGGTATACGAAAGGCACAGTCTGTTGGGATATTTTCGCCGAACGCGCTCGAGGGCCCTGACCCAGATGGGGAAGTACTTTTTCAGGCTGGGATAGAACTCGTCGATGATCATCCCGTTGACTCCGCTCGGATTGACCATACTGCTGTTCCAGTGGTTGTATGCCTTTTCCTCGACATTCAGGCCGCCGATTCCGCCAGATATTCGGATTGCTCGCTTGCCCTGGTTCTGCCAGGCGTGCATCCACGAGAAACCGTCGTAAGTTCCGATCGTGTTTATGCTGTCAAACATGCCACAACGTTTGAGGAAGCCACGATTGTATTCCGGAAATCCCTCCATTCCGCGGAAGCTGCCAACGACGCGCTCGTAGATGATCATCGGGATCTGCCGCACTTCAAGCAGCGCAACATCGGCATTGGTCATCCTCAGATTGACAGCGTAGGTGCCCTTGTCCATGAAACGCATTGCCTCGACGGTCCGCCTGTCACCGGGAATATATGAAATCACCACGTTGTTTTTCACATCGGGAACGTCGAAGCGTTGAATGCTCACTTGCACGCCACCAGACCGTCCCGCCAGGGCCTTGGTGCGGAAAAACAGCCAGCCATTACGTGGATTTTCAATCATGAAGGTATGCGTGGCATCACCACCGAGGTCTTTCCCCGTAATCAGCTGTGTGACAAAATTGTTCAGAATCTGCGGCTGCTGGGCCGGATGCTCGATGACTTCGTTCGCCGTCAGAACGTGTCCAGACGCGATCAGCACGATCACAACCCCAGCGACATGTCTCCATTTAACTTCCATAACGACCCGTCATTCATTGCCTTGCTGGAATGGTCAAAAAAACTCGGCCGAACTCCATTGCCGGTTCTGCTCGTGAGTTGTGGCTCAGCAGATTTTCGCACCTGAATTTCTGGACTTCACGCGGACAATTTGAAGTGGTTCGACAAGTTGATCTGTGCCATCTGACGTTTGTGGCACCAGCCATTCCGGTGCTCATCGGGTGAAGAAAAACGCACATCGCTCTAAGACGACATTCCCGCCGCTCATCGCCGAGAATCAAAAATCGGTAGGTTTTTGAGAATCTCAAGAACCTCGCTTGGCTGATGGTTTGGTGGGTTAGCAGTCCGGTCCGAACGACCAA
>CAUZPL010000089.1:0-24834 GCA_963581585.1 Planctomycetota bacterium | reverse complement strand
GATATCAGTTCGCGACTCAGCATCCTCAGTGGACGCGAAACGGACATCGAGGCGAAGGCGATGGCATGATGCTGTTTAGAAATGCAGTGAACTACTTCAATTGATCCTGAGCCACGACGCTGTTACGTTCGGCGGTCACCGGGACTCTTTCCGGCTGTCTTTTGAGCTGGCCGGAGTCTGGTGGAAGACTCAGATCAAAGCTGAAACCGGAGTTCCTTCCGACAACCACATTGGCCGGTCGTTAACATCCAGAATTTCGGTGCGCGGATTCAAACCAAGACAGTGGTAGATCGTGGCCGTCAGGTCCGCGGGGCTGACAGGATTCGACGCGGGATAACCGGCATGATGATCCGAACTTCCATAGACCTGACCACGACGAATGCCGCCACCGAATAACATAACAGAAAAACAGTGAGGCCAGTGTTCACGGCCGGCAGTTGTGAGCGTAATGCGGGGAGTCCGACCAAATTCCCCTGCGACCACCACGAGTGTCTCGTCCAGCTCGCCTGTCTGTTCCAGATCTGTGACCAAAGCGTGCAAAGCAACGTCGAAGGGGGGGATCAGATCTTCCCGCAGAGCTTCGCAATTCATCCGGTGACTGTCCCACGCGTAGCCTTTCTTACCCTGCGTCCGTAACCAGCTGACCTGAACCAGACGTGTCCCTGCCTTGAGCAGTCGACGTCCCAGGAATACCGATTGACCGAACAGATTCCTTCCGTACTTCGCCCGCTCTTCGGCGTCGGCTGTTGACAGATCGACGGCATTGCGAACGGTGGCGGATGCCATCACTTCGATCGCCTTCTGCTGATTTTCGCGCAACGAGCCGGCAAGCGCAGTGCGTTCGAGATACTCGACTTGCTGGTTGACCTGTGCCAGCAGCTTTCGGCGGCGCTGAATCACCTCCGTCGGTCGGTTGGCCAGCAGCGGAAGATGGTCAAGTCGATAGTTGTCGTCATTCGGGTCGCCGCCCGTCTGCAGTGGATCGAACCGCCCACCCAGCCGTCCGCCCCATTGTCCGGCACGTCGTCCGCTGCCCGCATCCAGGCGACGCGGGACAATAATGAACGGTACCATTGGTCCTGGACCGGGACTGACTTTTGCAACCGCCGCACCGATGTGAGGATGATCCTCACGGCTCATGAAATTGGCCTGTGTCCCCGTTCCGTCGTATTTGTATCCGGTAAACATGTGGTATCCGCCGTCCGCATGACCACCGGAGGTATGGGTCATCGACCGGATCAATGCGCCACGGTCAAGCAACTGAGCTGTAAGCGGCAGATATTCAGTAAAACGGACACCTGGCAGAACAGTGTCAATGGTACTGAATTCGCCGCGAATCTGTGTGGGCGCATCGGGCTTGGGGTCGTAGGTATCGAGCTGCGAAGCACCACCGGACTGAAACAGGACGATGCAGTTTTTTGCCATTCCGAAACTGGGCAGGTTCCGGCCGGAGTAACTTTCTTCGGAGGCTCTCACCCTGGCGTCGTACAGCAGCGGCAAGGCCGCACCAGACAGTCCCAGTCCGCCGGCTCGCAGCATTTCCCGACGATCGATTCCATCGCACAGTCGTGTGGCCGGTCCATTGATACGGAGCATTACCTGTACCTCGACTTTTGTATCACGTTAGCTGCCATAACCCTTGTTCCAGAATATCCGAATGCATAGCCTGGAACAAGACGCGTCAACGAAATGTGATGCAATGTTGAGTGGCGACTGCTATCATCTGCTGTGCAGACAATTCTCCGTTATTGTTACGTGGTGCAGTGGGGACAGCCAATGCTTAGGCCGCGGCCGCAGTTGAATCGGTGCCGGTTTCGTTCCCGTTCACTCGGCGGAGCGTTGCTTGTGGCTGCCATGACCTGGTTGTCGCTTTCCAGCACCGCAATCGCTGAGATTTTTATCGAACAGGCATTTCCTCCGTGTGTCCAGCGAGGACAAACCGTTCTCGTGACGTTCTCTGGTACGGAACTCGACGGAACAACCGATCTGTGGTTGTCGACAGACACCGTTCAGGCGAAGCTGATTGCTGCTGACAGTAAACAGGCGACATTTGAATTGAAGACATCTCCGGACGCCCGAATGGGTCTGTATGGCTTTCGAGTGGTGACACACAGCGGACTCAGCAATCTGCACCTGTTTGCCATAGACGACCTGGCGACAGTTGATGAGCAGGAATCTGTGCAGCCGGATGCGTCCAACGACGCAATTGCGAACGCGCAGCCCGTCGCACAACCAGCGGTTGTCGTCGGCACTTCGCCTGAGTCCGATCTCGATCATTACGCAATCGATGTTGCGGCAGGACAGCGGGTGTCATTCGAAATAGTCGGCAGTCGGTTCGGCAAAGCGTTTGATCCGGTCGTCAAGATCCTTGACGCCCGCGGCCGCACGGTCAGGACCTACGACAACGACCCCGGCCTGTTCTTCGATTTCCGCTTTTCACACACATTTAAATCAGCAGGACGATACATTCTCCGATTGCATGATACCCGCTATCACGGATCGCCGAACTGGACATACATGCTGCGAATCGGCCGGTTTCCGGAGTCACGCGTTGCTGTACCATCGACAATCCGGCGGAACTCAAGGCAACTTGTTTCGTTTCCGGGTTTCTCCGACGACACGCGCCAGGTGGAATACGACTCTGCGAATGCGGCCGATCGTTTTTACTTTGGTTTGCAAGGAACGGATGACAATGCACCGGCATGGGTATCGATGCTGGTCTCACCGTGGCCAAACATCGTCGAGACTGAACCGAATGATGCAGTTGGAACCGCCGTCATGGCTGACGTCCCCAGCAATCTGCACGGTGCATTTCACACACCGGGAGATCAGGATTGGTTTCAGTTCCAGTTAAAAAAGGGAACCCAGCTGGAGTTTCGGTCTGAAACGCGGAGAATCGGGTCACCCGCCGATATCGAACTTGTGATATTCGCAGCCGACGGCAAACGCCTGACGTCTTCAGATGATTCGGGTTTCGACGATGCAAAACTTGATTTCACGTCACCGAGGGAGGGGACATTCCATCTTCAGGTGAACGAAGTAGTTCGCAAAGCTGGCACCCCGTACACGTATCGTATTGAGGTCACCAAACGTCGTCCAAAATTCAGTCTTTCATCGGGTGTTGCGAGACTGACAATCCCGCGAGGAACGCGACAGCCGTTGCCGTTGACTGTCAACAGAATCGACTTTGGTGGAGAGATCGAATTGTCACTGGTGGGTGCTCCGGCTGGCATGACGCTTGAGACATCCACGATCGATGAGGAAGTCAAGGAGCTGACGACCTGGCTCGTGATTGATCAATCCGTTCCGCTCGGCCTTCATACCATTCAGGTAGTCGCATCCGGCACGTCCGACAAGTCACCGATTACCGCCATTGCAGTGACATCGCCGCTTGTCGATCGTTTGCCCGATGGACGCGGTCCTCACGGCGAAGCATTCGAATTGCGAGAAGATCAGCGTCGACTGCCTCCGACAGTGACTGACCGAATCGCGGTTCTGGTGATTCCCGAATCCCCGTGGGATTTCGAGATCATTGAAGACACAGTGATTGTCCCGCGATACGTGCAGGCGGATTTCACAATCCGCACGTCACGCAGGCCCGGCTACATTGATCCGATCATCTATGTTGCCCGTGGAGGACTGCTGGAACAGAGACAGCTTCAGAAACCGTCAATTACCACGACAATCCCGGAGGCAACTCCTGACACACCCGAAATCAACGCGGTGCTCAAATCGGGAGTCAACACCCAACTCGAACGCCACCGTGTTACCGTCACGGGTTCGGCTCGCGACAACGCCCGCACTTTGCATCTCACGCGAACGTTTGAACTGGAAACCAAAACTGCATATCGGCCAGTACCTGAGATTTCGGAAATTGAGCTCAGACGTGGTAGTAACACAATCGTGAAGATCGCAGTCAATCGGTTGCCGCCATTTGAAGGTCCCGTCAAGCTGACTCTGACTGCGCCGGACGGGATTCAGAGACCCGACACCGTCCACGTACCGTCAGGCGTACAATCAATCGAAGTGGAGTTGGCCGTTGCCGATGACATCAAACCGGGAAAGCATTCAATCACCATCACCGGTGACGCTGTCATTGGAACATTTTTGGAACGAGTCAGAGGAGACGATTTGATTGTTGTCGTCCAGGAGTGATCTGCATGACGGAACCATTTTCTAGCGATCTTGGATGCGCATCAGCAAGAATCCGAGCCCGCATCACAGAGGACGAAACGGAGAAGCCCTGCGCTGTCTCACCGACACTTCGGACGAGGAACAACACTGGCTTCACACAATGAACGGTAGAGCAGTTCAACGACCAGATTCTTACCAGTTTGTCAAAAATTTCTGATTCAGGATCACAAGCATGCGACGACTCAACAGCTACCGGTGGACCGCGTTGCTTGTTTGCTGCATCACTGTTGCTTCAACATGCCCGGCCGAGAACACACGGTCCAGCGATCCGCCGGGGCCCAGGTCAATCGAAATCTTTCCCGAAAAGATCACTTTCACGTCCGCCGACACCCAGAATTTTCTGGTCTCCGGTGTGTTCGATGACGGAACGAAAGCAGATTTGACTGGTTCGGCCAGGTGGTCCAGTTCTGACGTCAAAATCGTGATAGTTGACCATGGCAGACTGATTCCCGTTGGCAACGGTGAGGCGGAAGTTGTGGCACTGTATGGTGATCTCTGTACCAGCGCCCAGGTTCAGGTCATTCAACTTGAAACACTCAGACCAATCGTTTTTCGGACGGACGTGATTGGAGCACTCAGTCGTGGTGGTTGTAACCAGGGTGCATGTCACGGTTCACCCCAGGGAAAGAACGGATTCCGGTTGAGTCTGCGCGGGTTTGACCCGGACATTGACTACTCCCAGTTAACGCGAGATCTCTACGGTCGACGAGTGAATCCAGGTGCCCCCGAGACAAGTCTGCTGCTGCTGAAAGCCACTGCCCAGGTGCCTCATGAAGGAGGACGACGTTTTCAAAGTGATGACCCGGCATTGCGTGCGATGACTCGGTGGATCGAACAGGGCTGTAACGATTCCGAAACACCGGACGAACTGACACGACTGGAGGTCTATCCTCCGCTCAGGCGACTGCACGAATCAAGTCCTGAACAACAACTTGTGGTGCGCGCCCACTACGTGAACCGGCCTGTGCAGGATGTAACCGACTATGCGGTGTTCACTGCCGCTGAAGACGGTGGGGCGTCGGTGAGCGACAACGGACTGGTTCGCTTTAAATCAACGGCCGCGAGCGCTGTCCTGGTCCGGTTTCTGGATCGAATCGAAACCGTCCCTCTGACCTACATCAATCCCGACCCAAATTTCCGGTTCGTCTCGCCACCGGAGGCTAACTTTATCGACGAGAAGGTGTTCGCACGGCAACGCGAACTCCAGTTGCAACCGGCCGCCCTTTGCAGCGACGCAGTATTTTTGCGGCGAGTTTCTCTCGACATCACGGGCGGTATTCCGACACCGGAGGACGCCCGTGAGTTTCTCGATTCTTCTGATCCGAACAAGCGTCAAAAACTGATCGATCACCTGCTGGACCAGCCTGAATACGCGACTTTCCAGGCGCTCCACTGGGCCGACGTCATGCGCGGTAATCGCGAATCAATCACTGAGCGCGGAGTTCACAATTTTCACCGTTATCTGGTTGCCAGTTTTTCCGCAGATCGACCCTTTATCGATACTGCGTCAGAGATTCTGACCAGTCTCGGCAACGCGATTCACGAACCGGCAGCCAACTTCTATCGCATTTCCCGCACACCAACCGAGGCAGCAGAGTCATTCTCGCAGTTGTTTGTCGGAGTCAGAATTCAATGTGCAAAATGCCACAACCATCCATACGAATCGATCAGCCAGCGTGACTATTACGGACTGGCCGCGTACTTCGCGCGCGTGAAATTGAAGGGACAGCGATTTGGGCTGGACGACGAAACCGTATTTCTTGGGAGATCCAGTGAGGTAAAATTTCCACAAACCAACGAGACAATGACGCCCGCAGCATTCGGTGCGATCGAAGCTGACCTAGATCCGGATGAAGACCGTCGTCAACGTCTGTCTGGCTGGCTGGCCAATCCAGCGAATCCGTATTTCGCTCGATCCGTCGTCAACCGGATCTGGCGGCACATGATGGGACAGGGAATCGTGGAACCAGTCGACGATTTCCGTGATTCCAACCTGCCGTCTAACCCGGAACTGCTGGATGCTCTTGCTGAACATTTTGTCGCGAATCGGTATCAAATTAAACCGCTGATCCGGACGATCGTGAGTTCGAGCACATATCAGCTGAGCGCAGACTTCCGCCGGCCGCAGTCACCCAACGCAGCCAGTTCTGAGCGATACTTCACAAAAGCCGTTGTAAAAATGCTGCCCGCTGAACAATTGATCGACGCAATTGCGATGGCAACGGGTATCCCTGAGAAATTCGGCAGCTATCCGCTTGGCACCAAAGCGATCGAATTGGCCGAAGGAGATATTGATCACCGATTTTTGCAAGCATTCACTAAACCCATTCGTGATGTTACCTGCGACTGTGCGCGGGAGACTGATCCGACTCTGGGACAGGTGATGCATCTGCTCAACAACGCAGACATACTGAGTCGTGTCGACTCCACCGAAAGTCGTCTGGGGCGATGGCTGGCTGCCGAAAAGTCTGACGCTCGGATTGTCGGATCTCTTTACCTGGCCACACTGAGTCGCCGTCCGAATTCCAGCGAACGTCAACTTGCCAGCCGCCATGTTGCCGCGGCAGAAAACCGCACCGAGGCGTTTCGGGATCTGCAGCACGCATTGCTGAATTCGAATGAGTTTCTCATGCGTCACTAGTTCGACGGCGATACTTCAGCTTAAATGCCAACAAACGCATCCTGGAAGCACGAGAAAACGCAATTGCCTTAATACATTCACGTCTGCGCTTCGAGATCGTAGTCGCTGGAAAGTGGCTAAGTGCAATTGACCGGGCACATGAACCGGCGAGATCGTTGCAGTCGTTTGTTGGTCGTGCGCCAAACAGAGCCGGATGCTCGTCGCGTTGCTCCACTGAACAGTCAGGTTCTCTACCGTTACCTGGAATTTGACGATGAATCGGTCGCAGCCGCTCGATGCCCGGGCCGTTCTGCTCACCCTGCTGACGGTTGTACTGTGGGCTGGAACACCAGTTGCCATTCGCTATGCGACCGATCTGCTCCAACCCATGACGGTTGCTGGTCTTCGGTTTTTTCTGGCCGCGATCTTCATGTTTGGCTGGGCGAAGGCCCACAGCACTTCACTTCGAATCTCAGCCAACCAGTGGAAACTGCCTATCACTGGCGGAATCCTTCTGTTCTTTCAAATTGGAACTTTTACCGCCGGCGTTTATCTCTCCAACGCTTCGCATGGTTCCATATTTGTGAACACCTTCATTTTCTGGATCATAGCGATTGAACAGTATGTCACTCGTACACATCAACTTACGCCGCTGCGGATGACTGGGCTTTTATTGGCCGCACTTGGCGTGTCACTGGTCGTTTTCCCCGAATCCGGCCAGAACGCCCGGCTTCTGGAACAGGCTTCGATTGACGGAGACCTGCTGCTGTTGCTCAGTGCCCTGATTTTGGCGATCAAACTGACCTACACAAAATATGTGGTTCAAAACATCCATCCGGATTCATTCGTGTTCTGGCACGATGTAATCGGGGCGTCGCTGATGCTTGGATGGGCATTTCTGGTCGAGGGATTCCAGCCACTGATCCTGTTACGAACTGATGACCTGCAAACACGCAATGCGATCTGGGCGCTGGTGTATCAGGGTTTGGCCGTCGCAGGACTGTGTTTCGCAATTCAGGCTCGGCTGCTGAAGAGACATTCGACATCATCAATTGCCGTCTTCAGCTTTGCGACACCATTGTTCGGGATCCTCTTTGCGGTTTTGTTTCGTGGTGACCCGGTTTCGCCGTGGTTGTTTGGCTCGGGAACCGCGGTCGCGCTGGGAATTCTGCTTGTGAATCTCAAGTTCGTTCCGCCACAGTCAGAGCGGAACGAAGAAGTACGGGGCAGCAGCGCTGAATCACAAACTGAATACTGAGTTGCCACGCAACCGGCCTGGGTAAATAATCCATTTCAGTTTCTGCAGTTCCTGAATTCTTATCGAGCCCCACAATGCGTCTAATGTCAAATCACCTCTGCTTCGTGGTCATCACTGCAGTCGTCACGACCTCCGAAGCACAAGAGGGAGAACCACTGCAGTCTGCGCATATCGAACTGGGCGACTTGTCGGTTCAGTTCCGGGACAACTCACAGTCACCACAGATGCTCAGCGGTATCAGTGAACTGTTAAACACGAAGCATGCAGCCGACTACGATGCCTGGGATCCGGATACGCGCGGAGCCTCAGCCGGATTGAACTTCGAACACATCATCACCGGGTATCCGAATCTCAATAACAAATTCAGCCCGCGGCATGGTCAGTACACTCTCCGCACGCTGTCCGACGGCAACTCCGTGTTGCTTACACGCCGAGCCGAGCACAGCCCGTGGAAGATGGCCAGCACACTGAAATACACTGTCACCCTTCCGCACTACATCGACTTCGAATTCCGCTGCACACCTCACGATGCCTCATTGTTTGGACAACATGGGTACGCGGTACTCTTCTTCGCCAGTTACATGAACGATGTGGAAGACATATCACTCCACTTCCGCGGTCACCAGTCAGCTGGTGACACGGAACAATGGATCACCGCTGATGCACCAAAAGGCCATCCTGACTGGAATGGCGGCGGAAACTATCGCGCCCTTAGTGCGAATGACCTCGAGTATGACGAAGATGTAAAATTTCGCCTGAACACGTGGTCATATGACTGGCCCCGCATCGCGAGGCCGTTTTACTACGGCCGTGCGGCACATGGAATGACTCTCATCCTTATGTTCGACCGCCTGTACTCCGACCGGGATCAAATTCGCTTCAGCCTTTACAAATTTAAGCTGCCGACACACCCACGACCCGCATGGGATTTCCAATACGTGATCAATCAGGCTGAGTCTGGCACAGAGTATGGTTTTCGTGGCAGACTGGTGTGGAAGAAATTTGTCAGCGCCGAAAACTGCCTGGACGAATACCGACGATGGGCCTCAACCCTCACGACCGAGCGTCCCTGGATTCAGGCAGAATGTATTCAGCGATTGAAACAACTTGGTATCACCGTTTTTACACGAGGCAACGACGTCGTGGAGGTGAATGCAAATCAGACGACAATTGCGGACCAGGATATAGGGCTGGTTTCCGGATTTAGACAGCTGACGGATCTTTCGCTTGAAGAAACGGCGATTGGGGATGCAGGTCTCACCCGCCTGCGGAACCTGCAGAAACTCGAATGGCTTAATTTGTATCGCACTCAGACCGGGGACGACGGCCTCAAAGAACTCAGACATCTTACGAGTCTGCAGTATCTGCCAATCGGTGAGACGAAGGTTACAAATACCGGACTTGCGCACCTAAGCGACATGAAACAACTGGTCTATCTGGGCCTGCGAGGCAACAACGTGACAGACGACGGTGTCAAACATCTGCGAAATCTTGTCAACCTCACTGGACTTCATCTGGGCGAAACTAAAGTGACGGACACCGGAATCACATATCTGCAGCAAATGTCCCGACTTCAGAAGCTGTGGCTGGATAAGACAGCCGTGTCGAACGAAGCAATTGTGGCGATTGGTGCACTCACATCTCTGCGGGAACTTCACGTTGCTAAGACGAAGATCACTCCCGCGGGGTTACGTCGACTCACAACACTGCTGCCACGGTGTCAAATTGTGGATTAATATCCGTGATTCCACGACGAAATCAGCCGGTCAGACTGCGTTGGGTTGTAACCGACTCACGGGAGTCCAAACACCTGGTGAGTTTATTCTCGGCGTCGGGAGCACAACATGGATCGAAACGTTCAACGAGACGCACTATTCCGTAACCCGATATTCATTTATTACGGCGTTATCCAGTTCAATTCCCAATCCCGGTCCATCAGGAACCGGCACTCTTCCTCCTACCAGGGGAGGCAGGTTCTTCACCAGCTTTCGCATCAGAGGTGACGGTCGGAGGCAGTATTCGACCAAATCTCCGTCCGGGATTGATGCCATCCAGTGCAGTGACGCGGTCAGGTTGATTCCAGTGCTGAAACAGTGTGGCACGGCGCGACGACCATATCGGGCACAGAGGTCCGATACCCGGCGGCAAACAGTCAGTCCTCCACAGAAAGCAACGTCCGGCTGAACAATTTGCACTCCGCGTTCGATCAGGTCTTCGAAGTCCCAGTGCGTCACATCGCCTTCACCGGCCGCGATGGGAACGGGAGACTCCCGACACAACTCGGCATAGCCCCGACGGTCGTCCTGAGACAGCGGTTCTTCCAGCCAGACAATGTTGAACGGAGCAAAGAGTTTTGCTCGTTGTCTGGCTGTGTCGGCGTCCCAGGCGTGCCCCGCGTCGACCATCAGTTCACGTTCATCACCGAGGACATTTCGTGCCGCTCGCAAGTGGGCAACATCCGTGTCCGAGTCCTGTCCGAATGGTCCCCAGCCGAACTTCGCAGCAGTCAGACCGAGATCAACAAATTCCTGTGCCAGCATCGCAGTTTCGTCTGGTGTGTCGCCAAACAAAACACTGGCGTACGCGCGGACAGTTGAGCGGTGTACATCACCCATCAATTCACAGACCGGCTTGCCCTCATGCTTGCCGAGAATGTCCCACAGTGCAATGTCCGCGCCACTCATGGCGTGGACCGCAGCACCGCGCCGTCCGTAGCGATTCGTTTCGTAGTACATTTTCTCCCACAGACGCTCGACGTCGAGTGGGTCTTCGCCGACCAGGATGGATGTTAATCCATGCCGGCGGGCGGCAGAACGAGGTGCTTCGAAGCAGGCCCTGCAGACGTAGGACTGGCTGGTAACTTCGCCAATACCCGTAATGCCGGCGTCTGTGTGGATTAATACCACAAGCACATCCAGGGTTCCGTCGGGAATCTCTTCAACAACAGGTACCCGCAGATGAATGGGTTCCACCGCAGTAATCTTCATTGGTTCTCCGAATCAGTGGAATGGCGAAGGGACGTCATCATCAAGTGGAAAGATTGGTCGAACACAGTTTTTGAACGGCAGGGACTTCAGATTTGCGCTTGTCGACCCGGGAACGTCCACCGGAACAATCAGACTTGAAATCGATTCGTACCAGGTTCGGAAGCCGTTTGGCGACTTGACAGCGACAAGGTCGAATTCCTGAGGATGAAGATCGTGGGATGTGAATACGGACAGTCCGAAAAGAAATACCGGACGTTCAGTTACCAGAATACTGATTGTACCCGCAGTCAACACACACACTCTGCCTGGCTGCGCCTCTGTGCCGTCTTCGTAAGTGAATTTGCCATTGTACAGATTTAGAACTCGTGCAGTGATCTGCACGGGTTCAAACCGTACCGGATCACGAGTGCCACCAAGAGATATTTCAATCTCTGCTCCAGCACCGGCGTCAAACGCTGCTGCCACTGCCGGTGTGTCGACGATCGCCAGTAGCGCCCGTTTCATGAATCCGGTCTTCAACAATCCGCAAAGAACGGCGTTGCTGTCACCGGACGCACCGCTGGACGTCGCGTCAGCCGCATCAGAAAAAACCACCAGACCTTCCGTTCGCTCTGCCAGTCGAATGGATTCCTCGAGAGGCACTAGGTTTGCCTGGAACAGTTCACGACTGGCCCACATAAATCGCCCGATTCGTTCCGCTTCACGTTGGGCGAGATCCAAATCATTGTTTGTTGTCACGATGACGTTCGACTGCAGCGCAGGAACATCGGTGAATGCATTGCCAATGATCACGCCGGCCGCGAGCCCCCGTTCGGAATGCTCAACTGCCTGGCACATACGAATGGCTTCACCGAATCGACCCGTGGCAGTCAGCAGTTCGTCGCCGCGAACCAGCATCGGCAGCCTGACCCGAGCCACGGCTGGGACAATTCTCCCGTCCAGCAATCGAAGCAAAATTCGAGCTGCACGCCGGCCGGTTTCGTAGTGGTCGGTGTGCGGGTACGTATGGTACGGAATCAGAACATCTGCATGGTCGATGAGCCGATCTGTGATTACGGCGTGCAGGTCGAGTGAAATAACGAGCGGTATATTGCCGACGATTTTTCGAATCTCAGTGAGTGCTCGGCCTTCCGGATCACCATCCGTATGACCAGCCATCGCGCCATGAAAACACAAGCACACCGCATCGACTGAACCGGCCCGACGGACGGATTCGGACAATTCATCGATCAGCCGGTCGAGGTCTGCTGCAAGTATCGGTCCACCGGAGACAGCTAAAGCCGCCATCGCCGGAACGATCTGGATGTCTCCGTCGTCGGTAAAAACGTCCATCGCACCCGCGACTTCAGTCTGTGTCCCGCGATAGGCCGACAGCATTGCATCGCCAACTGCGATTCGAAAATCGTCATATTGTGTCGGAACCGGATTGAATGTGGCCGTCTCCTGTTTGAGTTCCGCAATCAAAATCCGCAGTGTCATGGGACTACAACACCTTCCGCATTCACGACCGCAGGTGGTTTTAGTGCCACCTCCCTGCCGTTCCAGCACGATAATATCAACGAGAAACCGACGACAATCAGCGCACAAAGCACGATGCGTACAAAACGTTCAGTTGGAATGCGGCTGGTCACCCGCAATCCAACGAGCGTCGATGCGACAATCAGAGGGATGCTGATCACAAACTGGTTGACGATCCCGCGTGTTAATAAACCGGACATACTGTGGCAAACGATCACCCACAGGCCGGCAATCAGACAATACGATTGCAGTGTTGCGCGAAACTGCTGCGGAGACCAGTGACGCAGCATTCCGAAGATCACCAGTGGCGGACCAGCGGTATTATAAGCGCCACTCAGGAATCCGGCGCCGAGACCGAATACCGGAGCAAGAAGATCACTGCGTAACTCAAATCGCCGAGGATTCCACAACGACCAAATGGAAAAGCCCAGGACGACCAGCGCAAGCAATCCCTTGACGAGCCGCTCATCTCCCGATTTCAGCAGTGCGACACCGAACGGGACGGCCAGCAGTCCGAACACTGTCAGGAGTGTTGCCGGTCGCAACGCAACGTGCCGCCAGTCGTGACAAAGAATAATAATCGCGGTCAACGTGCCGCATAGCGCGACAAGCGGCGCGGCACTGGTGGTGGGCATCACGAATGCGAGGAGTGGCATCGCGACGAGAGCTTCTCCAAAACCGAGCGCGCCACGAACGAAACTGGCACACATGATGATCGATGTGACAAGAACGAATTCGGTCGTCAATGGGTTCTCCGCAGTATCTGGCTGACCGGCATGTTCATTCCTGAAAGTTCCGTAAAGCGACTCTGTTCATCGTCACTTTTCGCCGTCTGCATAATGCCGCATCCTTGTTCCTCCGCCGCCCGGTACAATCTCGCCACGTCGAATCGTCGCGGCTGCCGTCAGAAGATCGTGACCAATTCGTTCCTGGTGATAACTATCGATGAATCGATATCGGCCTTCGTGTTTTTCAAGGACCGTGATGTCAGCAACAGTTCCAACACGCAACGTGCCAATCTCGTCCGCCCGATTCAGAATAGCGGCTGGTCGAGTTGTCGACATTTCAATGACCGTTTCCAGCGGCAGACCCAGCATCAGAAACTTACTCATGGTGGTGGGCATATCATAGACGGGACCATGGATATTTCTTGTATGCAGGTCGGTGCTGATCGTGGTTGGCAGAAAACCCTGTTCAATGGACGACTCAACCACCTCCCACTGAAAGCTGCCGGCACCATGTCCAACATCAAAAATGACTCCCCGTTCGGCGGCAGACTGCACGTCATCCCAGATTCGGCCGCTGTCATCCGTCACTCGTGTGCTGCCACCCTTAAAACAGTGTGTTATACAGTCGCCGGGAGCAAGCGCATTGGACAGGTCAGAAAGCGACATCGGACATTCTCCGATATGCACCATCAGCCAGACTCCGGCTTCACGCGCAGCGCTGATAGCATCGTGCAGATTATCCCAACCCTGCTGGCCGGCACCGATGATGTCTTCGCTGGCGCGGATTTTTACCCCAACCGCAACGTCAGAATGTTTCCGAATCGTCTCAACAACACCGGCAGGATCGGCGTAGCGGCGATCGCGCAGCTCACCCAGATTGGAACCCACCAAACCAATGCAGGACAAATTTACCAGGCTCAGAATCTGTGTTTCAGCGTGATCGATCATGTCACGTCGAAACGGCTCAAAGTTATACGATCCGGCTGTGCCGGCATCCAGCATTGTGGTCACACCGCCTGCCGGACAAAGCTGATCCGCATCAAGACCAAACGGTGAATGCGTGTAGACATGCACATGGAGGTCAACCAGCCCCGGTGTAACGATCAATCCACGGGCATCAATCGAGTAACGAGCTATTCCGGAATCAATCTGCTGTTCGATTGCGGCAATACGTCCGTTTGTCACCGCGACACTGCAGATTTGGTCCAGATTCTGCGATGGATCAATGACGCGTCCGCCTATGATTACAATGTCATAACGATGTTCCATTGGAATTTCCTGTGGTGCTGGCAGAGATTTTGCATCGTGGCGATGATCAAAGGGATGGAAATCTCCGGAACAGCATGGTGCCACGTTGTCCCGCATTTCCATTCCTGCCTTTTTCTGCAGAGAATATATCTAAGGGTGACGAACCTTCATCCATCCGTCAAAGGACTCAAAAGTGGATCTGTTCAGGAAGTATGGCCTTCGAAGAGTGATTAACTCCTGCGGGAAAATGACACATCTGGCCGGAGCCAAGGTTCTTCCTGAAGTGGTGGCCGCCGCGTCGGAGTCGATGCAGCATTTTTTTGTTCTGGATGAACTTCAGGCCGCAGCCGGTGTGGTAATCGCCAAAGCCACTGGCGCCGAATCCGGATGCATTACAGCTTGTACGGCCTCAGGGATCACGCTCGGTGTTGCAGCATCACTGACCGGCAGAAGCCTGCCGAAAGTGCTCCAGCTTCCCGATACCCGAGGGATGGCTAATCGTGTTCTTATTCAAAAAGGACATTGCGTCAATTACGGTCATCCGATTACACAGTCAATTCGACTGTCCGGTGCAGTTGCGGTTGAAATCGGAACAATCGGCCACTGTACACCGGACGAAATGCGGCATGAGTTGGAACGTGGAGACGTGACGGCAATCGTTCACGTCGAGTCACATCACACGGTGCGGTACGGATGGGTGAAACTTCCGCAGGTTGTGGAACTGGCACACGAGTTTGACGTGCCCGTCATTGTCGACGCAGCGGCCCAGGATTTGCGACTGAGAGAATTAATCGTCTATGGTTCTGATTTAGTTCTGACCAGCGCTCATAAGTACCTTTCGTCGACAACAGGCGGCATTGTGGCTGGTCGCAGGGAACTGATTGACGCCGTCTATCTGCAAAACAAGGGGATCGGACGACCAATGAAAGCGGGCAAGGAAGCCATCATCGGTGCTATGGTGGCACTCGAACATCGCATGCAGGAAGACATTCCCGCGTGGTCTGCTGAGCAGAATCGCAAAGTCGAAAGGATCCTCGATCGGCTGGCTGATGTTCGTGGACTGAAACTGGGCGTCGATCCGGATCCCAGCGGTTCACCATTCTCTCGTGCGAGGCTCACTCCTGATCCGGATGCAACCGGTTACACGGCTGCGTCACTTCGAGACACCCTGGAAGAGGGCGATCCAACCATTGTTGTGCGCGCTCATCATGCTGAAGAAGGCTACATCAACATCGATGCCATCGAAATGACGGACGAAGAGATTGAGTACGTCTGCAGTGAGGTGAAACGGTTACTGACAGTCAAAAATTGATATCCTGGTATGTCGACATCCGATTTGGTTTCTCCGGGCCGTGTCCACGCTGTGTGGGGGAATCTCGTAACTCCTTTTTTTGCATCGCGATGTGTGAAGTTTGATCAAGGTCAAACTCGGCAAACTGAAGCTGGAGTTGCTCCACAGCGTCTTTTCACTGTCCTGCTCCACCTGTCACGTCCCCATGAGTATTGCTGCTGTTGGACGGCGCCATCGGCGGTCGAGGAAGACACCGCGATCGGATTAAGCCTGGTTGCGGCACTTATGTCGGCTTTCATTGCTCTGTTTCACTCGTTGAGAGTCCGGGTTTGGCGGAACGCCATCCTCCTTTCATTCGGAATCTGCCTCATTCAAGAAAGTTTTCCCCTCAATGGAATCGGAGCCGCTGTGATCGTTCGAAGGACCACGGTGTCTTCCGTCACCGCCGATAATAATCACAGCTGCCGTCTGTTTCATAAGCACATCCGCCATTTCAGGCGACTGCTGAAGGGATGACAGGTGGCCGGCGTTATGGATTTCTTCTTGAAATCAGGGTGTCCTTACCGTCCGTCAGCCATTCAATGTTGAATCGGGCCAGCGTAAGTTTGGAGTAATCGTCAGCCTCGTACAGCAACAGAATGTGCCAGTCGTCGGCGATGGCCAGATCGGAATACGCTGAGGAACCCTGATGAACAAGTTTCGAGACGGGCCAGCTTTGGCATTCATCGTAGCTGACACGGACCGTCATTCGGGATCTTGAATTCGCGTCTGTGGGTGTGGACAGCACAACCCGGTTACGCTCAAACCGTGACGTGTCCGTAAAGCGGACCAGGCCTCCCTGACATGACGGTTCCGAAAGACTTTCATCGAACTGCACTGGTGACCAGGTCTGGCCACCGTCTTCGCTGAAGGCGTAGGCGCGCTGCTTCTTTCCCTGGCGGCTTCGCGCGTTCATGTACAGCGAACCGTCCGTCAGTTCGACAACTTCACACTCGTCCGACATATTTGCTTCCAGTGGTGTACCGACTTTCCAGTTCGCGCCTGCGTCATCACTGTAAAAGATGTAAGACAACTGGATCTGGCCCAGCATTGGCGTTGCGTCGGCCCAGCAGGGGATCACCAGACGTCCATTGCGCATTTGAATACTGTGTCCCGGACCGGTTCCGTACCAATACCACGCCGGATTGGTGGCCTGTTGCGTAATATCGACCGGTTCAGACCATGTTTTCCCATCATCGATACTTTTCATGATCATGATCGCCCTGTTGGTCCGGCAAACGGGCAGCCAGATTGTAGCGGTGTTTCGTTCCACGACCGGACAGGGATTTCCCATTGTGTGGCTACCATCATCAGCGATAATCTGCATGCTGCTCCAGCTTCGGCCTGCATCGGTGCTGCGTTTGACTGCCAGGTCGACATCCCCATGATCATTACAGTCGGTGCTGCGAGCTTCAGAAAAAGCAAGGATTGTTCCGCGTTCCGTCACCAGCAGGGAAGGTATGCGATAACAGTGGTAACCGTCGTCCTGACTCCGAAACAACGTCTGCTGTACGAAGACAGGGGACACAGCCGTTTCCGACGCATCAATCGCTGGAAAAATGCCGTCAAACGTCCCCAATGTCAGAAGGCATAAGAACATTATTTGTGCGATTCCTGAATAGCGAACTTCCTCGATCTTCATCACTGTTCCTCCCAAAAGCGACCGGGAGCGGGTCGCGTTTGCTGCGAGAGCTCCTATGATTGAATTCGCCAACGCGTCATGGTATCCACTGTCGCTTTGCTCATGAACATCCATCGCCGTACAACCAGAGTTTACAGTCCGGACTTGAGGCTCGACGTATAATTCACTCCAGCCAGTTAAGTTCTCTGAATGCCTTCGGTATCCCTTTTCGACAACAGACCGGCGTTCAATGAGCTGGGACAGCAAGCGGCCCCCTGACAGGGAATCTGTTCCCGTGGATCGAGACCAACTGAAAAGCAGATTATCCGGGTGTTATGTCACAGTCCCCACGATGTTTCGAGATGATGACCTTGAATTGAATTTGCCGGCGATCCGCCGACACGTACGCTTCCTTCGGGACGGGGGGATCGACGAACAAACAGGCGTCCTGCTGGCCGGTGGCGCCGCGGGCGATTTTTCAACAATGAGTTTTTCCGAACGCCTGCAGGTCGCAGAAACTGTGATCGAAGCAGCTGACGGCAAAGTTCCTGTCGCCATGGGTGCTCAAACCACGAGTACCCGCGAAGTCGTCCAGCTGGCCTGCGCCGCCGAACGACTGGGAGCCGATTACATTCAGATCTCACCCCCGTTCTACTTCGGCCATACGGAACAGGACTTCTTCGAATTTGTGACTGCCGCAGCACAAGCTGCCGACGTAGGCATCATCGTTTATAACACTTTCTGGACGAGTACCGCTGTTTCCACCGAAATGGTCGAACGCTTGGCTGAGATACCGAACATGATTGGATTGAAATGGTCGGCAGCAGACACGACACGCATGACGTTTGAATATGTAGTGGCCCGTTTCTCTGATCGGCTGAGTATCATCGACAATCAAAACCGTTTCGTGACCAGCCACATCCTTGGTGCCCAGAGTATCGAGCTCCATATCTGCAACCATTGGCCGCAATTTGGTGTACGACTGTGGGAACTGCTGGAGCAAGAACATTATGTCGAAGCACAACAGGAAATGATTCGTGTCATTCTGCCCTTCATGCAACTTTGGGCGGAAATGGAACAATATACGAATGGCGACGGGTACCTCGACAAACTTTGTATGGAACTGGTCGGTCTGGACTCAAGCCGCTGCCGACCTCCCACACGCGATGTCCGTGACAGGTTTCGCGAGAAGACCCGCCAAATGCTCCTGCAATGTGAAACCCCGAACGTCGTGCCCGCTGACGATGGAACGAAATGAGACGCCACCGATTCAATCGTTCCTTTTTGGAGATGTCAATCCATGAATAACCAACCGGGCCGGAATCTGAAACGCGCGTTGCACGAAGGCAAAGTGCTGCTGGGTGGTATACTTTCCGAATATGCACGGCCATCACTGGTAAAACTCTACGCACAGGCAGGCTTCGATTTCCTGTATGTGGAGTACGAACATGGTTTTTTCGACTTGACCACGCTTGCTGACACCGTGCTGTGCGCCCGCGACAACAATCTGCCGGTGATCTCCAAAACACCACAACTGGAACGTGGCGCTGTGTCCAAGCTCCTGGAATGTGGTATCGTCGGGATTCAGCTTCCCCGTACCGAAACGCGTTCGGAGATCGAAACGCTGCGCGGTTACCTGAAGTTTCCGCCGACCGGGACGCGGGCGGTTGCACCCGGATACGGCAGCAGCGACTACGGTCGGAAGCGCGACTGGGCGACCTGGATGGCCGAACAGGACGAAGAAACGACGCTGGTCGTGCACATCGAAACTCGCCAGGCCTATGAAAATGCGGAAGAGATCATCAGTACACCGGGAGTGGACATGGTCTACGTCGGTCCGGGAGATTTCTCGATCGAAATGGGCCACCCTGGTGACTACGACCACCCGGACGTGACCCAGCCGATGCAGGAAATCCTCGAACTCTGCAGGGAGCACAACGTGAGCTTCGGTACAACGGCGTCCACCAGCGATGCAGCACAGGAATGGGTCCGTCGCGGTGCACAGTTCTTCGAAATGGTGGATGAGTTTGAATTGATTGCTGAGGGTGCAACGAGACTCGTTCGAGAATATCGGCGTTTTACCGAACCTTCGAAAACTGAATAGCCGCCGCATGCTGACGTATTCCGCCCAGCCGAACTCCCGTCGTGAGCCATATGTTTCAAGAGAACAGTGATCTGTTCATCGGCTCCACCCCTTTGCTCACAGGTCAGGTTCCGACAAATTCGACATCTGTCCGATAACTCAATGCCAACGAATCTGCCAGCTTTGACAAACGCCATCCGGAAAAGACAGGCACCTGGTATCAGGTATGTCAGACGGGAGGCGCTGGCACGTGCCAGCTGATGCAGTTCCAGAGTGGTCTCGGATTTGGGCCGATATAAGCACGAAACCTAATCGCCGCAGTCCAGAGTCCTGGAATCAATCCAAAGTTTTCATTACCACTTCGCCGGCATACGTTTTCTTGCCGCACCATCGAGCAGGCACTGGTCGAGACCGTTAGTGTGTGGGCAGTGGATTACACACGGCTGTGTGATTACTGCTGGTGTTGGTCGTGCTCAGACCACAACGGAACTGCGGCTAAGCATATTCACGGTTTTTGATGATTCCTGGATAGGGAATCGGATATTTTCCGTCTTCATTCGGCAGCAGAGGAGAGTCGCTGTCCAGCGTCAGTTTGTCGACATCGGGGGCGAATTCATGATCACCGTTGAAGATCTGGTCACGCGTGATCTTCTGGCCGGTATGAGCCGCCATGCGGCCCATGGATGCTGTCAGACTGGCCAGCGTACCGCGTTCTACTTCATTGTAAGGAGTGTCATTGCGAATAGCGGCGATCATATGATTCCATTCCAGCTGGTAAGGATTCTCTTCCGGATGCGGATAAGCCCATGCCAGTGAATCATTATCTGCGTTGTGTCCTTTGTAGATCCGGGGCTTTGCCGGTCTGTGTCCAGACGTCGACACGACTGCCAGGCCTTTCGACCCATGCGCATAGGTCGCGAAATCGGTGTGGCATCCGGGTACTGTACGGCCATCAACAAACAATTTTGTCCCATCTGAAAACGTGTACTCAATGGAGTAACTGTCAAAATTCTGATCGATCATATCACCTCGATAGTGGCGCCCCCCGCAGGCGACAGCTTCGACGGGCCAGTCATTCTTCATCCAGCATCCTTCATCAATATTGTGGATCAGAAAATCACTCACTGCACCACCGCTGAGCCAGAGAAAACCGTGAAACTGCTGAATCTGGTAATGCAGCGGGCTGATACCCTCCGGCATTGGCGGTACTGCTGCGCTGGCCGTGGGACCTGTCATACGATAAGCCCTGAGCATATTAAGTTCTCCAATAGCTCCGTCCTGAATCCGATCAAACAGTTCCCGTCGTGCGTCACAATGCCGGCACATCAGCCCGACACCGACCTTCAGGTTCTTCGCCAGTGCTGACTTGTTAAGTTCCAGCATTCGACGGCTCGTCGGACCGTCAACCGTCAGGGGTTTCTCCATAAACACGTTCAACCCTTTCTCGATGGCATACGTGTAATGCACCCAGCGAAATGCCGGAGGAGTCGTGAGAACCACCACGTCACCTGGCTGCAGACAATCCATAGCCTGCCTGTAGGCTTCGAAGCCAATGAACTGCCGTTCTTTCGGCACGTCCATCTGACCACTGGCCGCGAACCTTTGCGCCAATCCACCACGACTTGTCTCCATGCGATGTTCAAACACATCAGCCATCGCCACAAGTTTAATCGGACCCTGGTCACGGACACTGAGCGCCTGACTGGCTGCACCGGTTCCCCGGCCGCCACATCCCACCAGTGCCACTCGAATTTCATTATCTTCCCTGGCAAACGCACCTGCAGCTGAGACCTGAAGGGTTGAGGCAACTGCAGCCAGAGTTCCACTCCGTTTAAGAAAGGAGCGGCGAGTCGAATCCGAAGAACTCATGATGACGCTTTCCGTCTGAGAAGTCTGAGAATTTTCGTTACACGTTAGCTACTCTGGCGGATCGAGCTGAACGGGTTCCGTCCTGTCCCATTTGTCAGTCCGTTCCGACTGAGGTGGCACATTCAACGGTCGTACAACTCGAAACCCAACACCAATCGCATCGGTATGATACCAGATGCTTCTGGGAATTTGAGGGTCCTGTTCTTTCCATTCCGGACCCGATGCCATACGTGCAGCTGCGCGTAACATCGCAGGCGTATCGTCATAATGACCGCCTCGGACCACGCGAGGATACAAACTCGTGGGAATCACAAGCGGGTTCACTGGTGCTGAGTTTTTACGATTGCCGTAAGTGTCCGCAGCATACTGATCCAGAACCCATTCGGAGACGTTGCCGTGCATGTCGTACAGGCCCCAGGGATTCGGTCTTTTCTGTCCAACGATCTGATATTCGGCATCTGAATTTTCTTCATACCAGGCATATTCGCCGAGCTGAGAAGGATCGTCACCAAATGACCACGCTGTGGTGGTGCCGGCCCGACAGGCGTACTCCCATTCGACTTCCGTAGGCAATCGGTAATAGCGACCCGTTTTCGCGCTCAGCCATTCACAATACTTGCGTGCGGCATGCTGAGTCATACAGATAGCCGGATGTTTCATCTTCCCCATACCGAAACTCATGTCCGTATATGGTGGCGTCGGACGGGTCACTGCATCAGCAAAACCGTCACGGGGTGTGCCAGGTCGCTGAAAAATTCTGCGACGAATGATGTCCATGTTTTCACCCCAGATATCGTATTGTTCCCATGTGATTTCACACCGTCCCATCCAGAAGGGACCGATGCTGACATCATGCGCCGGACCTTCATCGTCTTTGCGATGCAGTTCTTCTTGGGCACTGCCCATCACAAAGGTACCGCCGGGGACGGGAACCATGTCCACGAAGACGTCGGTGTGTTCAATCAGCTCGGCGTAGGACTTCATGGCCGACTCATTCTCAGCTTCAGCGTCGGGGACAGCTAACGGAGTGACCTGACCGAAAGCCGCGGCCGGAATGACAATCCCCACAGCATACAAAAGACTGCATCGCAGATTGGAGAATATGGCTCGCATTATGTCACAACTGGTTGCGGGCTGAAATTAAGGCGCGGTGATATTATTGTCCACCAGTCCAGGCACGTCGAGCAAAACACAGATACACAGAACGCAACGCCTCCGAGTGACGGTTTTACGACGTTTCGCAGAGTGAGTCACCGAACCGAATCTGGTGCCCTGCTGATTCGAATCGAATGTCTGAGAGTCTGAAGGCCCGGTCCTGCCGTATCTACCCGAAGATTGCTGAACACTGTCACTTTCGCGGCACACCCCGTCAAGGTAGCACAACCCGTATGACCAGTACGGTCCTACCCGAAGGAATTCGGAATCCACCAGGTCTCCTCCGGCACGTGAGCTACGGTTTAGCTGTCAGAGCGTGGCCTGGAATGATGACAGCAGACTCTGGGTCGGCGTTGCTGCCCCGCTTAAAACAGGTCGATGTGCAGAATCCCAAACAGACGGAATGGATTTCCGACAGCAGAAATTCATTCAATGGTTGCGCAGAACCCGTTAAAAAAACACGCTGGGCACCTGCAGTTTTCTATGGACACCGGTAACGACCCGACTCTTTCCATGCATCGCGAGACACCTTTGTGTCAGGTGGTTAATGAATTGTCTGGACAGCATTATGTGCTGGCAACTGACGACATTGGCCGA
The DNA here is from genome assembly GCA_963581585.1 of Planctomycetota bacterium. Taxonomy (GTDB): domain Bacteria; phylum Planctomycetota; class Planctomycetia; order Planctomycetales; family Planctomycetaceae; genus S139-18. The sequence continues at coordinate 1,626 of CAUZPL010000089.1, read as the reverse complement.
ATCACCGGGATTGTCTCCGCCAGACAGATCTTCCAGCGGCTGGAATCATCTAATCAGTATGAACAGCGCCGATGGCAGGCAATGCCACTCAGCTCGCTCCTTACAGTCACGTTTACTCTTCGTGATGAATCCCCCACAGTCACAGCAGGCGATACTGCAGAATGCGTCGTGATCGCCGAAGACGATCGCATCTTTGGTCTGGCGGTGGAGGATGACATCTTCCTGAGCTGGCGACGGCTGGAGTCTCTGCTTTCCACCGCGCTTTCTGATCCATTGACCGGTCTGCTAACCCGGCTGGCGTACGAACGTCGGTTACACGAGGAATGGAATCGAGCTGCACGGACAGGCATGTCCGTAGGTGTGGTGGTAGTCGATCTGGACAGTTTCAAACGTATCAACGACACATTCGGCCACCCGGTCGGCGATGCGGTCCTGCGAGACGTCGGTCACGAACTGGAAGCGTCAATGCGGTCTTATGACGTGGTCGCCCGGTTCGGCGGCGACGAATTTGTGGCCTTGTGTCTGGGATGTTCCGCTGGTGACATCGACATCCCGGTGGAACGGATTCAGCGCAGCGTCAATGACATCAATCTCGTCTTCGAGGGCAGACAAATTACAGTGACGGTCTCCATCGGCGCGGCGGTTCGCCATGACGGCTTCGAGTCATCAGATCCACGCGAATTATTTTCTGCTGCGGATGAATGCATGTACCACGCTAAGGCATCTCCCCAGCCGGCGTGGAAAGTGGAGCTTGGCGACGGTTACTCCGGAATCCCGGAACCTGTTGGTGTTGTTGCTCGGGATGGAATTCCACCGCGTCTTTCATCGGTGAATCGGTAACCCATCTCTGGAATGGACTCTGTTGGCACCGAACGAAACGCAGTGACAAACAGTCTTCACAAACTAATCCCGATCGACAGTTGCAACACCTGTGATGTGTAAGGCCCGGTGCACACTAAAGTCTGTCGTATCACAGGGATCTGAAACAGGCAAGTACCATTCCGTCCGCGCATCCGTCTCTTCACAACCAGGCTTTCTTTCCCCGGATGCTGCTTCAGCAGTGAAAGTATGCATCCTCAATGTCACCAGACCTCTCAAACAGTGTTGGAATAGTGTCGATCTGTTGTTTTTTATTGTTACGCATGTGAACACGATAGGCAACAACGGACACTGATGAACCCCGCTGGGGTGACAGTTCAGGTGATACCATAGATACATCACAGGCCAGTCCGGCCAGCGAATTAAAAGTTCAAAAATATCGCCCCACTTAACTTTATCCGGACGACCGAGGCGGCCGTGGCCAAACTCAGGGAGGCACTGCCGAGCTGCCAGATCTTTTACTAACCGCTGCGGGGAATCCATGACTCACCGCCTGTCGACTTGACCTGCCCCCTTTAACCGCGACCGGACCTTGAGTGGTATCCTCTCAGGTTGGGTTGCCAGAATGAGGGGGCACAAGATGCCGCGTAAACGATATCTGCCGGAGGAGATCATTCAGAAGCGTCGCGAAGTGGAGGTTCTTCTGTGGCAGGGGAAGAGTGCAGGAGAGGCCAGCCGTCAGATCGGAGTGACGGAACAGACAGACTATTGATGGCGGAAGGAGTATGGCGGAGTTCGCACGGACCA
>CAUZPL010000088.1:0-25056 GCA_963581585.1 Planctomycetota bacterium | reverse complement strand
CCCGATCACCGGCCGTGCGTTTCAATTCTTCGAAGCCCTCTTCCGGTGAGACCGGTTCCCGCCATGGCTGAACAAGTCCTGTCAGACCAACCGGATTGACCTTCCACAGTTTGTCCTGCCATGTGCGTATCTGATTCGCCAGGCCTGGTACCTCTCCGGGAGACGCTGTCCGCCACCTGTGGCGTATCGATTCCAGGAGCAGTGAATCAGGTTCGCGGGCTACGATCATTCTCGCAAGAAGCTGCATGTACTTCAGACTGAGTTTGTTCTGTTTGGCGACCGAGCTCAGTTTGTCAAAATCGATGCCGTCCACCAGGTCTTCGCGATGTTGAATGAGGGCGAGCAGGTAGGGTTCAAGGTCGACCCGTCCGTCGTTCGCGCTGGCATGGGTTCCTTCGTCGGTCTTCCATTGATCCAGAATACTTACGTCGCTGTTTCCGCTGGTGTACCGCGCATAAACTGCACGAATCCCGGCCAGAATCTCTCTCACCCAGTCCCGCCGCGTCATGTGCATGGAAAAACGAAAACCATCATGCAGGAGCACCGCGTGCGAGGCGATCTCCTGCGCTGCGTCCAGATACTTTTGCATGAGAACGGGTGAGATCCCCAGGGCATTTGCCGCGTTGGTAAACCCTTCACCCGCCGCACCGTCGACCGGAAAGTGCCGTGTGGGATCCAGCTCGACTCCCGTTAAATCCCGGATGGTGTATGTGAATTCGGCGTTGTTGAGGCGCCGCAGTACCACCCGCCCCGGATCTCCGCTGCGCACACAGGCTTCCGTGTCCAGATAGCTCTGAACCCAGCTGCGAAGTTGTTTCCGTTGTCTGGTATTGAGCTGATCGCTGTCCTTCGGTGGCATCTCACCGCTGCCGAGCATCAGACTGACTTTTTGCCAGGCAGAAGGATCGCGCCGCACATCATCAAACACTTCAAAACGTTCGAGGTCCGGTTGCCGTTCCTTCTGGTTTGATGAATGGCATTCGAGACAGAAGCGTTTCAGGAGTGGACGAATTTCCTTCTCATACCGAGCGCCAAGTACTTTCATGGCTGCCGGTTCATCACCAGCGACGATGGGGACGACTCCTGTTACAACAAAAGCCATGAGCACCGTGATACGAAGCAAGACTCCGGCGTACGTGGCCACACTCTGGTTTGGCCGGTCTCCTGATCGAGCCACAGGTGTTGACCTTAGGTCTCGCGTGCGGCACCGGAGCCCGGTGGTCCGTAATTCAATGGAGTCAGAAACCACCGAGCCTGAGCTTGTACTGTGACAGAGATTCATACTCACTCATGGTAGTGTCAGTCCTGAGTGGTTGTCACTCAGAATCGTATATCGAACCGTGCTGTTACGGACAGTCGTGCATTCTAATGATCACATTCGACAACAACTTCTTTCAGCCAGGCTGTGTTGCCACCATCCGGTGAAGAGAATAAGGCCCGATACTGCAGCCAGCGATGCTCGGTCGGGACATTCACCAGCCGGGCTCCGGAATCGGAATACGATGATTCGGGTCCCTGCGGTCCACGCCATTTGGCCTGCCTGAGTGCCTGCTCATCGTGTGCACTGCGGATCTGGAAGGTGACCGAGGTCCCCAGCTTCATGTCCGCCTGCCAGTCCAGGCGGGCAAAGGATACATTTGGCGGGGCTGTCACGGCATCAAATTCGTAAATCCACCTGAACCTGCGGTCATAGATATTGCCCGCATCGATCATTGAATCCAGGTGCACTCCGACTGTGGGCAGGTTGTCGCGGCGCCTGAGCGAGAAACCTTCCGGACCACCCCGAAAAATATCGGTCCCTGCTGCACCGTGGTCGAAATTTTCCTGATGGTTGGAGACGATTAGTTCGAGCCAGCCATCACGGTTCAGGTCAAGTGCGTTAACAGCCGACCCCGAACCAGCCTTGAGCAGCGTACGCCGTTTGGCGCTGAAGTTTCGGCTTCCGTCACCCCAGTACACGAACGTGGGGACCTTGCGATTGGTATCTGAACGATAGTTGGTCATTGCAATGTCCAGATGACCGTCCCGATTGAAGTCGGCGACCGTCGCGTCGAGTGCCGTGTAGCCCTCAATTTCACCAGGTGTATTCGCTGTAAATCCCTGCGGGTCGCCCCAGTAAATGAGCGTTGGCGTATTAACTGTATAGCGTGTCGGGTCGGCACCACTGGTAAAGATCAAATCCAGCCAGCCGTCGTTGTCCAGATCGGCAGCGACCGCGTGAGGTGCCCCATTGGCGGGAAGGCGTTCACTGCGTTCCCGTCGATATCCGTGTGGACCGCCGTACCAGATTTCGGAACTGACCGCACCGGCGAGAGGAAACACCAGATCCGGCCATCCATCCCGGTTCAGATCGGCGATCGTGTTTGCTTCAGTACCACCGGCAGACAGTTCGAATTCATCGGTCTGCGCTCCGGAAAATCGTGTTGCGTTGCCCCACACGATAACGGCCCGAGCGTTGGCCCGTAAACTGCGGGATGTGCCAGGAACTGTAAACAGAATGTCCAGAAATCCGTCACGGTTCAGATCGGCCACACTACTGCTCATGGGGCGATGCACCGGTAACTCGGTACGCTGCCGTGATTTGATATTATCTGCACTTCCCCAGAGGATCAGCGACGAGGCTGATCGATCGCCCAGGAAGACGAAGTCGGGATAACCATCGTCGTCCAGGTCGGCCACGCTGTATTCCATATGCGGGTGCACATCGAGTACGCTGGCCGAGGCACTGCCATAGTTGTGCCCTTGATTGCCCCAGAAAATTAATGCCGGCGGGGGTTCGTGTTTTCCACTGTTGTGGCTGACCAGAAGAATGTCCGGTCGGCCATCCCGATTCAAATCGGCTGTTCCGCTGCCGATTGTACCAAAACTGGTTAATTCCTTACGGCGGTACCTGGCATAGCCGTCAGGACCACCCCAATAGATGTACGATGGGACGTCGGCACCCACAGCGTCATAACTGTTTCCAAACAGGATATCGGGGATCTCATCGTTGTTGAGATCCGCAATCTGAACGGTCGTCGCGCCCAGCGTCGGCAGATCGGTTCGACTGTCCGGGGCAAATCCCTGTGGAGACGTCCAGTAAATCGTGGAGGAGGAAACACGATACTTCTGTCTGATGCCGGGGATCTGACCCCGGTTGGCGAGCACGATTTCCGGTCGGCCGTCACGGTTCAGGTCGGACGCGGCGATCCCCTGGCAGTTGTTCGCCGGAAGTATAAAGGCACGGTCAACGTCGAGTCCGTTTTTCGACCCTGACAACACAACGGCTTTCCGGGTGCCGGCGACCACGAGATCCACGAAGTGGTCGCCGTTGAGTTCCGCCGCCAGCAGCGTCTGCATACCCTGGCCACGGCCGGAACGATCCTCAGCGAGTCTGGCCAGACGTAAATCATCTCTCTCGAGAACCTGCCGACTGTCAACATCAAAGCTGCCGGTGCCGTCATTGAAATAGATGAACACGCTGTTTTGTTCACGATTCAAATTGACGAACGCCAGGTCTTCCGCTCCGTCGCCGTTAAAATCCCCCATGGCAACGTCCGAGGCACTGATCGTGGGAATGGATGTTCGCTGTGTGGGATGAAAGCCGTTGGCAGTGCCCCAGTAAATGTATGACTCCAGATGCAGCCGATATCCCCACGACTTCCCGCGCTCGTCTCCTCGATTGGACAGCACGACCTCCGGCATTCCGTCGCTGTTGAGATCACCGACCGCCACGCCACTGGCCAAAAACGTCGGCAGGGCTGTACGGTTCGCCAGCGAGAACCCGGAAGTACCGCCCCAGTAGATCAGCGAGTTCTGATCGGGCCGGTAATTGTGCATGAAATTGGCAAACACTATGTCAAGATAAGTATCACCATTGAGGTCTGCGATCTGCGCTCGGCCTCCGCCCATCGAAGGCAGTCGTGTGATGCGCGTCCTGCTTTGATCAAGCCACGTTAACAGTGAGAACGGAGCACGCAGTTGCCACATTTCCGGAAGGAGAGAATGGAATCCGTCGACACCACCCCAATAGATCAGTGAATCGGGTGCGTATACGCTGTCATGATCCTGGGTAAACAGCAGGTCGAGTTCACCGTCCAGATTAAAATCCAGCCGGTTGATCGTCTGAACGCGTCCCTTGTGGGAGACGTACAGATTCTGGCCGCCGTCGGTCGCCAGACCCTGACGTAACTGTTCGAATCCACTGCGTCGTATTCGTACCGGTTCGCGCGCATTCAGGATCGCGGTGTGCTGTACAACCATCACCACCAACAGGATGGGTGCCAGCCGCACAAATCCAGTGCATTGGTGCAACCGCATTGAATTCTCCACAGGAATGGCAACGCTGCAGGCGTTGCACGAACTGCTATCCGGCGTTGTTTGCCGGCCAGGGTTCTCCGGCTTCAGTGGCCGCGATCATTTTTTTGAGTCGTTCAACAACGAATTCGGTTGCCCTGGTCAGAATGAGTTCGCCGGTTTTGGCGCGTGCCAGAAATGCTTCTTCCTGGCGTCTGCGATCACGCACATTTTCACCTGCGCAGTTGATTTGGCCGTCCTTGAAGGTCCGTCCGTCTCTGCGCAGGAACTCCTGGACCTCCGGAGAAAATCCGGATTCGTAGTCCAGCTTTGCGTCATCGTATTCTTCCATCGTGAAACCTCTGAGTCGCCCAGGGAAGGCCGCCATGTAAATGGACGTTTCGAACTCTCCTGCGTGAGACGTTGGCATTTTGGCTGACATAAACGTTTTCGTGTAGCTTCGGGGAGTCCCGGACCAGTAGGAATCGGCATCGATATTGATGCCCAGTTCTTTGCGCCACCCCGGCAGCGCTTCCTGCATTGGCTGATGATTCCCCCCGTGACCGTTCAGAGCCAGGATCGTGTGAATACCGTGTGCCTTGAGGCAGCTCATGACATCCAGAATATAATTTTGAAATGTCTGCTTTCTCAGCGTCACTGACCCCGGGCGTGCCATGTGATAGGGCGCATATCCACAGGGACTCGGTGGAGCGACAATGACCTGCGGATAGAGTTCCAGTGCCGCCCGCTGGCAGATCAGTGTGGCAATGGCCACATCGGCCACCATGGCCATGTGTTCGTTATGCTGTTCAACAGAGCCGGTCGGCAGAATGGCCGCTTTCAGCTGACCGCTCTCCATGAGTTCGCGGGTTTCCCGACGCGTATTTTCCCAAAGCAGAACCTTGTTTGGGTTGACGAAACTGCTGCCACCACCGGCCCGGGCCAGTGGATCAGCTGTAAAGGGCAGCGAACCGGCTCCCTGAGCCTGAGCCTCCGGTTGCTTGACGGCCGCCACGGTTCCGGCTCCGATCACGCTGGCCGTGGCGGACCGAATTGACTGAAAAAAACCTCGTCGACTGGTTGCGTCACTCATCGATTCATTCCTGTCGTTTGAAGAAAAAGTCTTCGGCAGTTGTCACCAGAATCTTCTGTTTGTCTGATGCCGAGAGAAAGTCGGCGTGGTCCTGGATCAGGGCTACTGCGGCTTTGAACGTGTGGCCGTTCTTCGTCTGCAGCGGTGCATCACTTTCCCACATACATCGTTGCGGGCCGAATGCATCCACCATCCGTCGGATCACCGGTAACATATCCAGATAGGGCGGTATCTTGCTGCCCAGAGCATAGAACCCACCAAACTTTAGCATCACTCGTTTGTGTCTGGCCATCCTGGCAAGCTGTTTGATCTCATCTTCGATGAACTGCATCCCGCGACCGATCAGACAAAAATGATCGATGATCACCGGCGTCTCGGGGTGCCTGGTGCACATTCGATCCAGTTCCGGCAGGTCGGACGGGCCCATCAGGAAGCTGAGTGCCAGGTTATGCTCGGCACCGGTCCTGAACATTTTTTCGTAACCGGGATGATCCAGCCATCGCTCACCATCGTTGAATTTCGGACGGGTTGATTTGCCGCGAATTCGAAACGCGTAAATTCCGCCGCTGGCCAACTGGGTCATCATGACGTCCGGACCGGCGAGCGAAACATCAGTGACGGCGGGAACAATCCCCGTGCCCACGAAGTGCCGGGGATCCCGTGCAATCACATCCAGTATGTATCGGTGATCGACACCATACCAGGTCATCTGGATCAGGTTGAAGCGATTGACGCCGGCCGTCCGGCCGCGTTCGACCACCTCCTCGGCTGAGAAGCTCGGGAACCACAGATCCCTCGGCGTAAAACCATCCATCAGCGGAAAGTTTTGCGTATCGGATGTCCAGATGTGCACATGGGCGTCGATGATCCCGCCGGTCGGATTCGAATCATCGGCCGATGCGGGCGCAGTGGAAAGGGTGGCTGCAACTCCGGCTGACGCGAGTGATGTCATACACTCGCGACGTGTTAACGTTTGCATGGCTCAGGACCTCGGTTCGACAAAAGCTTCACTCGCTCCATGACCGGACACACTGTCAGTAATCGAGAGGTACTCTTTCGAAATGACGATGGATCAGATAGGAGATGGAGCAGTCGACGTCATAAACTTCAACGGGCAGATTCAATTTCGGATCACGTCTGAGCAGTGTTACCGTTACGAGATTGTCTCCTCGCCGCGGAAACAGCTCAGGTGGCAGATGGAAATCAAACAGGTAGCCGTAGGGTCCGGCAATTGCGTTTTTGATTACACGAAAGTGCAGATCACCTTTGCGAAGAATGGACTCGGCCAGCACATGATCGTTCAGTGCGACACGTACCTCGTTTAGTCCGGTTTCGAAATTCACCAGGTGCACCCGCAGTCGAACCTGATCAATCTTACCCTCGGCATGCCATCGCGCCAGGTCGTCTCCTGTACGCAGACGCACAGTCAGCGGCTGTCCCACCCTGAGGCCGTGCGGGAGGATGGTTTCGGTGGGTGGAAACAGTCCGGTCGGCTTTGACGAACTTTGTTGCAGTGACAGTGCGCGGTAGACTTTGTCCGTGGTTGCCAGGAGATCGGGATGGCCCAGCAGCCTGAGCGTTTGGTATTCCTCGCCCGGCCAGGGCCAGCCGTTTGGAGCCCACATCCCTCCGCCAATTCCAAATCCGTCAGCACCGCGATCATAGGCATTGGTCGCAGCGGCCCGGATCATGGCAGGCGTTGCTTTGTGCTCCCGGGAGCGCCCAAGGAACTCGGATTCAAATCCGGCCAGCACGCGGCAGTCTGTGCCATGTGTGATGTCCACGACAGACGTCAGGTTCAGATCCTGATCCAGCATCGGCCGATTCGTGCTCAGACAGATCAGCCCGTCGACCAGTGGCTGTGACACCCATTTCTCGACCTCAAAACCCAGTGAGTTCCAGACGTCGGGTGTCTGGGCAGGAATGCGCACGTAGATGCATTTTTGACGTCCCTGGGTCCGGCTTGCCTGTTCAGCCACGGTTCGCAATCTGTCGATCCAATCGGTCAGCAGCGGTGCCATTCGGTGCACGTCGCGGAAGCGGCAAAACGGACCAAATTCATTGTCGATTGAGAGGTCCAGTTCGACACCGTCGGTCTCGTACCGGGTCAGCAATTCTTCAAAGATTCGGAATCGTTCTTCCCGGACTTCCGCATGCATAAAATTCAGCCGGCCGGGCTGGAAGAAGCGTGCGAGGTTTTTCGCCCGAAGATCGTCATCCGACCCCACCTGTAGTTCGGTGCGATATGCAAAGTCAGATGAGCGTCCAAGGCCGGCATATTTCTTTCGGTCAGCACTCACAATGCAGACAGGAGCTGTGGGGATGAACCACAAACCTTTTTCGTGGCAGCGATCGCAGTACAATTGCATCGGATCATGGCCGTCGGCGATTATTTGATGCAGATTGCGGGAAGCACGGTAAAAAATTTCGTGAGTCCACACATCGACATTCTCACCCCACTTCTGACCCACACGGCTGTCGTACTGCACGACTCCGCCTTCCAGTCCAGCGGAAAAAATAAACGTATCGACTCCGCTGTCCACAACCTGGTCGACCGTTGCGACGTAGTCTTCAGGAGTCATCGGTGGAGCAAACTGGTACAGCGGATTCGCGTGGCGCCCGTCGTCGTAGAAAAAGACACGTGGTTCGACTTTGGTAACGCGATCACTACCCGTGACATTTGCGCCGTTTGCGGAGACGTGTGGTGTGGTCACCGCGGCCGTGGTGCCAACCGTTTGCAGAAATTCCCGGCGTTGCATTTATTCAATTCCCATGGCGAGGTCAGCAGGTGTCGTCGGGCTGTTCTGCGTGTTTGCGGACAATCGCGGCGATTTCCTTCCGATCTTCCGGCTCAACCTGCATACCAGGCGGACGAACCGGACCTCCTGCGCGCTCCAGTACTTCCAGACCGACTTTGATACCACTGATCCCGTAACCCGGTTTTACACTTCGCAACTGTGCGATCGGTGCAATGCGTTCTTTGTGGATTGTTTTCATTGCGTCCACGTTGCCGGTCGTTCCCTCCAACCAGAATGCACGACATGCATCGGGTACAAACGTGGACACCGCAGAGGTATAGGCTCTTGCGCCGACAGGCAGTGCTTTTTCAGCGTGACCCTCACCCTCAGCAATCCACAGAAACTCGTCACCCACCACGGACGTCACTGTTTGACCACGCTGCACATCGCCACTGGCGTCCTTCATGCCCATGACATTGGGCAGTTTCGTCAGGCGCTGTACAACATCCGGCCAGAAGTCACCTTCTGCACATGGATACAGTAGTGCGCCAATGCACACCGAGTTTGCGACGTCATACAGAAACTGATAAGCCCCTTCTGCATTATTACAGGCGAACGGCCAGGCAAAGATGAGAATCGCGTCTGCGCCGGCTGCCTCTGCATTCCTGGCCATTTTGAGTGTGTTGCTGTATCCCCCGCCCACACCGGCGACCACCGGCAGTCGGCCCTGCGCACCGGCAACAGCCGCACGCACCAGCTGGTTATGTTCAGCGACACCAAGTGTAAACAGTTCACCGAGTCCGCCCGAGACGACGATTGTCATATTGTCGGGGGCGGAACGGGCATGATGGGCGACATTCCCGCGTATTCCGACAGCGTCCAGTTCATAATTGGATCGAAAGGGTGTCGTCAGGAAATTGTGCACACCGGAGAGTCGTCGAACCAGTTCAGACTTTGTGCGCTTCGCCGGATTTTTTGTCCGGCCTCCGGTCGCAGCCGAATGTCCGGACCAGAACCGACCGGTTGTCAGTCCGAGAGTTCCCAGAAATACTCGTCGTGAACAGTTCGTCAACGTCCTGCTCCCTGTGGTGCTCAAAACTGCTGGAAAACACAAGGGTCACGCTGCAGGACAGGTATTCCTGCCCGTCCTGCGACAGTTATTTCTCGAATGGTCTCTATTCAAATACGTTTGAACTGTTCGACAACTTTTTGCAGTGACTTGATTTCACGAATCATCGGCTGCATTTTCTTTTCAGCGGCCTCCATTTCCAGAGCCCGGATGAGCACTCCCTGAATCTGTGCCGCAGGAATGCAGACCACACCGTCACGGTCGCCGACAATGTAGTCACCTGGCGCAACCGTGATTCCGCCACAAACGATCGGTACGTCGCGAATCAGACTGGTGGATCGGCCCAGCATTGTTGCCGGGCTAATGCTCCGCGAGAACACCGACAAACCCAAGGCCTCGATTTCAGTTACGTCGCGAACGGCTCCGTCAACGACGACCCCTTCCATGCCTCGCACAGATGCGGTTGTTGCCATCAGGCCGCCCAGGCCGGTGACGTTCAGGTCACCTGTGACCACAACGAGAATGTCTCCGGGACCTGATTCGTCGATGATCTGGACCGCGTGGGCCGGTCCCAGATTTTTCTCCTTTGTTAGTTCTCCGGACGGTCCAAATAATGCTGTTTTCGCGCGGCCCACCATCCTGTGTTTCAGGCTGACCGGCCGCATGTCGTAATTCATGAATCCACGCCGACCGACAATTCCGTCCACTGCGTCGGCCAAAGTGGCCGTCGGAATGGATTTCAGCTGATCGACGATTGCCGTTTCGGCATCAGACTGATGCGTCGCAGGCTGTAGTGTGATTTCCGTGCAGCCCGGTATCACCAGAACCAGAAAGGCAGGCAGACATAAGCGAACGGGCCACGGAAGTCGCGTCAGGCGCTGCTTCGAAGACGACCGTGGCTTGGGCAACGTACCGACCGATTCAGGCTGCCCAGTTGATTTCAGTGTCATGTGCGATCATCTCCCGGCTGAATTCCGACGAAGGAACGGTTTGGCTTCTCATTAACGGACCTGAAAGACGGCCTCGATTTCGACGGCAATGCCAAATGGCAATCCGCTCATCCCCACAGCACTCCGAGCGCCCTTGCCGGCCTTCTCACCGAATATTTCGATCATCAGTTCGCTGAATCCATTGATCACCGCCGGGTGTTGTGTGAAATCGTTTGTGCTGTTCACCATTCCGGTCACCTTTAACAGCTGCACAACCTTATCAAGACTGCCAAGTGTTCCGCGGATTGTGCTCAGCATGTCCAGGCCTGTTAGGCGGGCTGCCTCATGCCCCTGTTCGATGGACAGTGTTTCACCGACTCGCCCCTTCATGAAGCCACCCTCCGGTTTTCGGGGACCGTGACCGGAGAGATAAAGAATATCCCCCGCCCGAACTGCCGGTTCAAAGAGAGCTGGTGGTTTGCTGAATTTGCGCAGCTCGATGCCCAGCTGACGTACCCGTTCTTCCGCACCGGAGGAATCTTTGTTTTCTGCGCCTGCAAAAACATGTACCGAACGTATCATCAGCGGGCCGGTCACGGCTCCCGCAGCGAAGAAGGAACAATTCCTGAGAAAATTGCGACGACCGACGCGTGACATGGCGTTTCACTCCCTTCAAAGTCAATCAATACAAGACTGATAACGACGATAGCCAATGGGGATTAGGATTTCGACAGACCAAGCCGGTGTCAAAGAGCATGATCACATACTCATCGATGTGAAATCAGATCAGATTGTTCTGCTCCATGAATTCTTTTAGCGGCCCAAGCTCCTCGGGCATGTTGCTCTTTCGCGGAGGCCGTACCAGCGTGGTGCTGTATAATCCCTTCAGATACAGCGCTGATTTGTAACACTGCGGGTATCCCAGAGGTATGGTGATCGCCAGCAGAGTATCCTCATATTGAAAAACTATTTCGCGAGCCCGTGCAATGTCATTTCTTTCCATCGCCTGGTGGAACTCTATGCCGATTTCGGGTGCGAACGGAGTTAGTGCACAGAGATAAGCCGGTGATCCGATCAGGTAGCCAAACAGGAAATGCTTCATCTGCCCTGCACTGACAATTGAAAAATCATACGGACGTGTGGCGCGAATGAAGTCATGGTAGCCGTACAGCTCTTCATGACACTTGTCACCAATCAGCTTGGGAATCTGCGCCAAACGCTTCATCAGGTCGACGGAATACCCGGTATCCGATATGAGCAGCGGCAATTTGGTGCGGCGGTCAATTTCGGCCAGGTGGTTGAAAATTTCGTCATCCTTTTTTGTCAGCTGGCCAGTGTGGACGTTCATCGCATCGACGCCGGAGTCCTCCAGCCGATTAACAAAGTCAATCATGCGGTTGGTCCACCAGATTCCGGTGCCACCCAGAACGAGCGTACGTCCGCGTGCCTGCGCTGTCACCGTACGAATTACGGCTTCCATCTCGTTTTCGCTCAGGAACCCCAGCTCGCTGTCTCCATAGGTCATGAACAGGATTGGCACTTTCTTCTCACACATGAAGTCGACCCACGCGCGGAGGCTGCCGTGATCGATGGAGAAGTCTTTGTTATAGGGCATTGTGATGGATGCCATGGGCCCTTTGAGCTTGCGCAGTACTTTCCGGCAGCGTTCATTTCTGTGAAACGATGGTGCTGCAGCAACAGCGGAACCGGCCAGCCCCGTGGCGCAACCAAGCAACGGTGCGGATGCCAGCATCTGCTTCAAAAAGGACCGTCGGTTTTCCGGTGCGGACAGATTCGCCAGAGACATTTGAGCTTTCCTCTCAATTCAGCCTGGAACGGCGAGAGCCGCTCCGTAGACATCGTTGTTCCCGGGTCGATCCTGCATATATCGCAGAATTCCCGTGACTGCTGGTCCTGAACCTGAAACTACTTGCGCTGAGCCCGGGCGTGTTCCTGCCGAGTGTGAGTCTCACTGGCACGATTAAGTTTTGTCAGCAGCTCATCCGGAATTTTCAGGTGAGTCCCTCCGATGTTGTCCACGACGTGTTCCGGACTCTCTGCCCCGCCCAGAACGGTCGTCACTGCGGGATGAGAGAGACTCCATGCAATCAACAACCGCGGTCGTGTTGTGCCGAGCTGGCCGGCAACCTCATCGAGGACACCGACCAGGGAGCCGTAGCGGGCGTTTTCCTTGCGACCCGGCGAGAGCCGTCCGCAGTCCTGTGGACTGAAGGCCAGGATACCCAGTCCCGAGTGTCCAATGACTTCCAGCAAATCGGTGCACATCCGCAGTCCGGCCGCTATGTGATAATAGTCCTCGGTCCCGCACATCACACTACGACGTTGTCCCGGGGACAACTGGACGTACTGTTCGACATTCGCGGGAGCAAAATTTGACACTCCCCAGTACCGGATCTTTCCTGTCTCCACGAGCCGCTCCATTGTCTCAGCGATTGACTCCGGTGGTGTCCGTTCGTCATCGCCGTGCAGCAGAAAGAGGTCAATGTAATCGGTTCCCAGCCGCTTCAGGCTGCCCTCACACTTACTGGTCAGTACGTTGCGGGTGAAGACAAGATTCTCACCCACTTTGAACTTGTTGATGTTCGGGTCTTTAACAGGTCGGCGGCTGGGAGTGGCTTTTGTACAGATCACGACCTCGTCGCGGTGACCTTTGATCACGCGGCCCAGCAGGGTTTCGGAACCACCCCAGCCGTAGGCCTCAGCGGAGTCGAAGAAGTTGATCCCCACATCCAGGCACTTGTAAAGTATGTTGCGGGACGCGGGGTTGTCGTCGCGAGGCACCTCTTTCGAACGAAAGGCTGTTCCCTGACAGTACCGTGTGACCTTCAAGTCCGTCTGGCCGAACTGCACGCGTTCGAGCGCGGGTGCAGCCGTTGCGGCCGACGCATTGGCAGCCAGTACACCACCGGCAAGTGTTGCAATCGTGCCACCAAATCCGCGCCGGCTGAGAACCGGACCTGCGAACCTCAGGCTTGACGGGCGGAAACTTTGATTCGTTTGTGACATCAAATCTCTCACTGGGAACCAACGTTGATATTGGGCACGGTTCAGAACGGGACGATACAAAGTGAAAACTCCACCAGTAACCCTGCGGCTGCATTGTATCCCCCGGCGGACACGTGTCTATCAAAGATAATCGCGCCGGCACTGGAACTGGAATCATCGCTGAAGCCGTAGTAGCGAGCAACGAAAAATCAGGTCCTGGCACCGACCGCCATTATGGTCGGGGCGCTGCACAGATCTCTTCATTGCGGATGACCTCACAAGACTCCGGCCTCAGAAGACACTCGCTGGCGCCGGCGACCTATCTTACGGGGTGATCGTGTTTGAAGTCGATGCAGAAACTCATCATACGTGGCTCCAGGACGCAGAGGTTGTGAAAGGAGAAACCGTGAAGCACGGAGCGCAACGAAAACTGCCGTACCGCTGTGTGCCTATCGCGAGTGACTGTGCAAAGTCTGTCGGCCCGCCTGAGTGGTTGCGGGTCAGCTCACGCATTTGACCTTCACCCATACCATCTGGCAGTTTTTTTCTTAACGCTCCGCCACGTTCATTCTCATGCGCGCGTCGGCCATCACCGGTAAATAACCTTTGCGCAGTATTTCGACCATTCCGGCCGGCATTGGCGTGGCGCGGCTGGCATCGTCAAGTTCCGGAATCTCATCACCAGGCAGCATTGCTGTCGCGCAGACGACCAGGGTCACCGGGGCGTTGCTGCTGAGGTTTCGTGGCGGAACGATGTGTAAATTAACCGCGTTCTTGTCGGCGGCGACATCCACCCTGCCCCATTTCATGTCCGGTTCATCCGCTGAGTACGCCTCCAGCCTAAGCGGTACGGTGAGTTTGGCCGATCGTGAAATCTGAACGGGCAGGTCAAACGGCTCACCGGGACGGATAGCGTCCGGCTCGTCGGCAACAAACGGTGTGATCTTCAGCAAAGCCCCTTCGACGGTGATGGCGATGCTGTTGTCCGGTGCCGGCATACGACTGACGAGGTAACGGATGCGACCATCAACATCCGGCACGGGGGCCACCGCGATCACAAGCATACGGTAGGCGTCGATTGTCTCGCAGACATGGGGCACGAAACACGGAAAAAAAACGCTCTCTGCTTCCGCGGGAACAACGATGTCCGGACAGAACAATCCCTGCCGGAATTTTGGCGACTGTACCGCGTCGAGCTGCAGCGTTGCCTGCGCGCTAAAGCTTTCCAGTCTCTTTGTCGCAATTGGCGCAAGATGTGTCGTGCCCCGGTGAACAGTTCGTTCGTCAGATTCAATTGGCGAAATATCGATACGAGGCTTCATCGTCACAGCGACGAGGACTTTTCCCGACAGTCCCACAGAAGTGAGCGTACCGGCAGTGTGAGTGACGTTACGGTCCTTAATGGTTGCCACCCCGGTCACGGTCACCAGCGAGGCCGTGGCAGGGATGTCCTCTGCGGCTGATAACGTGACCTTCAGCTCGCCCTTGTTTTCGGGAATGATCAGTTCCTGCGGCAGGGTCATACCTGCGGGCAGATCGGTCATGGAAACTCGAATCGGGCCGGAAAAACCATCTTCCCGGATCACCTGGACAGTCAGTTCCGAGTTGCCGCCCTGAACCACATTGTGTTTCTGCGGTACGCGAAGCTGAAAATTCGGTTGTGGTCGCACGATTTCCAAACGGTAGACGGCACCATGTTTTTTATTACGGCCGGAAGAGTCACTAATCGTCAGTTCGTACTCTCCGTCCGACGGAGCCGTCCACAGAAAACCGGCATCGAGGGTTTCAGGTAGATCGTCATTTTCAGCCAGCTGTTTGCCATCTGCATCCCGGAGCTTCAGATTGAGATCGAGCGGCAGGTGTTCGCACCGCGACAGAACGCGCATTGCCCAGGATTCGCCCGTGGTGGTGTTAAACCGGACACGCTGAGGACCTCCACGCGGGCCGAACATACCCGTCACTGCGACAGGCAGGCTCCTGATTTCCAGTGGCGGCTGATCTCCGGCAATCTGTTGTTCGGGATAGTCGCTTACTGCAAGGGACGAGGCGATTTCAAATTCGCGTTCGTCACCAGCCGAAGAAAATTTTGAAACGGAACTGAAATTCCATGTCTTCGGTTCATTTGGGAACGTTACCTGCCTGTTAAGGCTGCTTAACCTACCGCTAACGCCGTCCAGACCGAAGCCAATCAATTGCAGAGTGTCCTGCTCACCCCGCCTGCCACCACTGGGCATCGACGCCACAACGCGAGGACCTTCAGTCACCGATAACCGATACACATAGGAACGATTTCCCCTGAAGTCGAGTTCACGTACGCGGACCGTGTAATCACGATTCTGCTCGGCGATGAACGTCAGCACTGCATCGTGGCCGTGCGTGTCGGCTGCGTCGATGACGAGTCGGCCGGAATCGTCGCGGACTTCGAGGACCACATTGAATACGCCTCCCAGGCGTCGTGCAGCGACGGCGCAGGTCACCGGTGTGGTACGATCGGTGCGGATGATATAGCGATCAATCTCTTCATGTCGTTCCAGCCTGCCGGATACGGTTACCGGGAATTGTTCGATGCGTTGCTGCTGCCCGCGATCGTCTTCAACCAGTTCGAGCTGATCACCGACGACAAAAACACCGATTTGACTTGTGCCGCTGGCGTTGGCGACCTGCCAGTGGACCGGTCCGGGAGGCATGTCTGCGGGGATGCTTAGCGTGGCGGTCACTTCACGGGGCATCGGCGGCGGATGATAGGCTTTAGCCCCGATCAGATACGGCGCGCCAGGCAGAAATATTTGGCTCAGCCTGCCGGTCACATTGAGACGGACACGTTCATCGTGAACGAAGAATTCCAGATCAGGCGTCCAGTTAAAACCACCCAGTCGGATCTCCACTTCAGAACCGGCGGCTGCTCCCGGTGGATAAATGTACCCAATCTGAGGATCGGGCGGTTGCGCCGTTTCAGCAAAAGGAGCGCCCACGAATACGACGAGGACAACGAGACTGGTGTACCGGGCTCTGCAGCCGCTCAGCACAGCCTTGATACCCTCGGCTGCTGTCGTGAGGACTGGCCGATGGTTCCCGTCCGGCAGAACTCGGTTCCAGCAAGGTTCATTGAGTAACGTCTGTTTTTTCATGCCAGCAGTTCGTCCACGACGTGGCCACCGTTGACGATTGGTACCGGGCGACCGAGCGGCGTGTGATAGATTTTACTCGTATTGACCCCCAGCAGCCGAAAGATGGTGCGGTGCAAATCCTCGACTCCGACTGGTTCGGAGATCGGGGCGGCTGCCTGCTTGTCTGTGGCGCCGATGATTGCTCCCCGTTTGACGCCACCTCCGGCAAGCAGAACGCTTTGTGCCATCGACCAGTGATCGCGTCCGGCGCGGCCGTTGATCCGTGGTGTCCGCCCCATCTCACCCATCATCACGACGAGGGTGGAATCAAGCAATCCCTGTTGCTCCAGGTCTTTCACCAGGGCGGCAAAGGCGCGGTCAGCGTGTGGAAAGAGGTCTTTTTCCTGGCTGGGAAAGCAGTCAAAGTGCGTGTCCCAACTGCCGTGATCGATGCCGATAAACCGGCAGCCGGCCTGCACGAGTCGGCGCGCCATCAAGGCGCACTGGCCAAGTGACGTGTAACCATATTCCCGGCGGACCTCTTCTGACTCGGAGCGGATATCAAACGCCCGCTGCGCTGCGGGAGAGGTCATCAGATCATACGCTTTTTCGTAATACGTGGACATCGCCTGAGGCCGACCGCCGTTTTTCCTGTCTGGCTGCAGGATTTCAAAATCGGACAGCGCCTGCCGGCGCGACTGGAGCCGTTCCAACGGGCGACCGGCGGCGACGTGCAGATCCTTAACTTCGAAATCAGGTTGAACGGGATCGTTTTCAATCACGAACGGGGCATGCTCGGCACCGTAAAAACCCGGTCCGCCGGCACCCATGGGGTTGGGGATGTTGAGATAGGGCGGCACTGACCCGCGCAAGCCGAGTTCCTTCGAGATGATGGATCCCATCGAGGGATACAGCACATTTGTGGGAATCCGCGAGTTGCCATCAGCGAAATCGGCGCGATAGCCGGTCGCAGCATAATGGTAACCGGTGCTGTGCCCGTTGTCGTCGTGGCTGTGACTGCGGAGAACCGTGAACTTGTCGGCGATTCGCGCGCAAAGCGGTTGATGCTCGCCAAAAAAGGTTCCCGGAACCGAGGTGGCGATCTGCTGATACGGGCCGCGAATTTCGGTGGGGGCCTCAGGCTTGAGATCCCACATATCGATCGTGCTCGGCCCGCCCTCCAAAAAGAGCATGATACAGGCGCTGGCTTTCGCCGGTTTGTCCTCGGCGGCTTCGGCTTGCATTCGGAGCAGGTTCGGCAGACTCATGCCGGTCAGCAGTCCACTGCCGCCGATTTGCAACGCTCGACGCCGGCTCACGCGGTCGCAATATCCGGACGTTGTAGAGTTGTTGAACCGATTCATTGTGGTGACTTTCGTCGGAGTAGTTTCGAGGCACCAGCCATTGGCTGACTGGACATCGCCGTTTTTCACCAGCCGCTGACAGATTTGCAGAAAACAGTACAACGCAGTGCGATACGTCTATCGTGGTGCTGTCCAGACTCATCAACGCCGGAACTGAAAATTGATCTTTGATTGATGATAGTCACTGCAGTTGTCGCTTTCCGAACGACCTCCATTCGCCAATCATCGCGGTGTCAGGTTCACACTTCAAGACTCTCCATATCGTATCAATGGTTGTATATAAATTCCTTGGAGTTGAGCAAGATCCAGAGTGCGTCCTCAGCAGCCGTGCGACGATCCGACTCAATAAACCTTTTTTCCAGGATGATTTGTTCCTGCGTGGTCGGAAATCGCGACAGTGTTGCCAGACAAAGTTCGGTGACAATCTCCCGCGGGAGTAATTTTGTATCGGCCAGTTGAGCAGCACGGGCGCTGGGTGAACGTATTTTATTTCCGATGTCGGGTGAATTCATCAAGTGCAGCGCCTGCGCGATACTAGGCTCGTTGCTGCGCTCGCATTCACAAACACTCGCCCGCACCGGCCGGCCAAAGATCCTGAAGAAATAGGACGGCATCAGGTTGTCCCAGACCTGCACCGCCCGGTAACCCAGCGGCAGGCCAGGAAATTTTTCCGGTGCGTCGGTGGCATGACTGATCGCGTCGAGCAGCACTTCCGCCGGCATCGGCCTGGCCCGGGCGTGCGAAAAATTTTGTTCATCGGCAGCGTTCGATTGATTTGAGGTCGAAGTGAGTTGATAGACCCGCGATGAGAGCAGCGTCCGCGTAAATTGCTTGAGGTCGAAATCCACGTCCCTCAGATGTTCAGCGAGCGTTTGCAGGAGTGGTTCGTTGGTCGCTGGATTCGTTGCCCGCAGATCGTCAATCGGTTCCACCAGTCCGCGACCGAAGTAGTGCGCCCAAAGTCGATTGGCGATCGCCCGGGCAAAGAACGGATTTTCCCCGCTGACGGCCCAGTCAGCGAACACCTTGCGGCGGTCTGTTACGCCGTCAAAATTCGCTGCCGCCGCACCCAGTGCCCGGGCAGCGATGGTTTCACCCGTGCGGGGGTGTGTCAGGTCCGCGCCGCCGGTGCTGAGGACTGCCTGGTTGCCGTTGGGCAGAGTCTTTTTCTTCACTCCCGTGAAGAACCCGGCCAGTCCGAAGTAATCGTCCTGTCCCCATTTCTCAAACGGGTGATGGTGACATTCCGCGCACTGGATCCGCACACCGAGAAACAACTGACTGAACGAGCTGCTCAGATCCTCCGGTGTTGCCATCGCGGTGAAAATGGATGCGGGGCTTTCCGCGTACGTATCGCCCTGAGCGGTAATAATTTCATGGACAAACTCGTCGTAGGGACGATTTTCCACGAACTGCCTCCGCAGCCAGCGGGAGATGCCGACGGCTCCCTGCGGTTTCACCTTGTCCCGATCGACGCGGAGCACGTCGGACCAGCGCATCGTCCAGTAATCCGCATAGGCGTCGCCCGCGAGCAACTCATCGATCAGTCTGGTACGCTTGTCCGGGTCGTCGCACCCCAGGAACTGCCGTGTTTTCGCGACCGTGGGCAGCGTTCCGCTCGTGTCGAGAAAAACCCGTCGCAAAAACGTGCCATCGTCACACCGGTCGCTCGGTTTGATCCCCAGTCGCTGCAATTTGTTCCAGACCAGATGGTCGATGAAATTCACTTCCGGCGGACGGGAAACTCTCACGTCACGGCGCGGCGAGGTCACGCGGCAAACGCCCACCTGTCCCATGTAACGGACTAGAACGGTTGCTTCCCCGGGAGTATCTCCCGTTTGAATCAGACCCCTGTCATCAGGTTGGGCGATCAACGTGACGTTGGATGCATACTCGGCGTCGGCGGTCACGCAATACCGCCGACCGTCAGCCGCAGTCGCCGTGACCTGCAGCTGTTGCCGCTCGTCAGACACAAGCATTGCATCTCGGGGAGTGACTTCGATTCCTGTCACGGCAGAAGCGGCGCCGTCGAACCGGGCACCTGTGCTGATCCAGCGGAGTAAATAACGATATCGCAAGCTGCCTTTGTCGATCTTCCGTCCGCCGCCGTGCGGCATTTCGGCAGTTGCCTTCTGCAATAACAGACTCCGTTCGGCGACAGGTGGAAACAGCCGGCGGTTGCGGCCTTCCAGTACGATCGCTTCGTAATCGGCGCGGGGGTCGAAACCGAAGACGCTCAACTTAAAGCCGTTCTTGCCTTCCGCCTTACCGTGGCATCCACCTGAGTTACAGCGGGCTTTGGTGAGAATGGGAATAATTTCGTGTTCAAACGAGATCGAAGACGGTTCGGCAAGTCCACAGACCGTAACGGGGACGACAACCGTCTCGTCACCGTCGCGGATTTCGATTTCTGTTTCACCGTCCCGCAGCGGAGAGACGGTCCCCCGTTCATCGACAGTGACGATATCCGGTTCGCGGACCGAATACTCGACATCGCGTGTGCGATCGATTCTGTGGTCAGTTTCCCGTCGGCTGACCAGCATCTGCTGCGTCGATTCAGGACGGTCCAGTATGACCCGCGCAGGAATGACGCACAACTCGGCGAATCCGGCGACTGGCAGCGCCAAACAGACGAGCACCATCAGGGTACGACAACCAATACGGGTGACCGTCACCTTAAGTCGACTCCCAGTGGATACGTCGGACGGGGATGCGATGCCTGCCGGTCATGATAACAAATTCCCCGCCCGGAAAGGAACTCTGTACGGCTGCTGCCTCGCTAAGCATTCAGCTGATCTCTCTTCTTTCACCCGGACAGTTCAGCCATCCTCGTTCGTCGCGCGAAACAGCGATAGGCAAAATTGTCGCGGTACAACGGTGAGTCCGGCAGACTGAATCTTAGCTCACACCAACAACCGAAAACAAGGATTCATCTTTTCGGCGTGACCAGGAATTTCACTGAGCCTGTGCTCGCTGCGCAGCATTTTGATGGCTGCCGATGCGTACGTAGTGACACAGCGTTGACCGTGAGACGTTCAAAATCCGGCAGGTATCGTCCAGCGAGATCGATTTGTTCAGTGTCCGAGGTGCTGATTTCATGATCGACTTGCATGGCTCAGGCCTCAACTGAAGGACCGAAGGGGCAAATACTTGCGTGAGGCACTCGTCACCAATTAGAACAGTGCATCACTAATCGCTGTTTTGAGAGCACGCTTCAACGGGACAATTCGGCGGCATCAAAGCTGTCAGTGTCAGACTGTTCGTCCACGATGTTTTCCAGGTCGCCAAATCTGTCTTTGAAATATGGTCGATTGATGACACGGAATATGTCCCCAGGGGAGAAACCGGGAAGTGACGATCCGCAGATATCGGTGCGTTGACACGTGAACGTCCGTTGATGTATTTATCGGGTCCGTGCGGTCACCGTGCGGAATCAATCGAAAGCGAGACTTCAATCATGTTGACGATTCCCGGTAAGAAGCCCGTTCGGTTTTGTGACGGAGTGTCGCGCCGGGCCTCCCTGCAGGTCGGCGGTTTGGCTCTCGGTGGGCTTAGCCTCCCGCGGATCCTGCGGGCCCAGGCTGCCGGAAGCCAGGTGCCGTCGCACAAAGGGATCATCATGGTCTACCTGGCCGGAGGCCCGCCGCACCAGGATATGTGGGAGATCAAGACCGAGGCACCGAGAGAGATTCGTGGTGAGTTTTTACCGATTCCGACGAGTGTTCCGGGGATTCAGATCTGCGAACAGTTTCCCAAGCTGGCAAAGCGGATGCACGATCTGGTTGTGATTCGCTCTCTGGTCGGTTGTCGCGACGAGCACTCGCCGTATTCGTGCTACAGCGGATTCACCGAAGCAGAGTTCCGCCAGCGGAACCGGCCATGCCTGGCCTCGTTTCTCTCAAAGCTGAAAGGTCCGGTCGATCGGGCGGTACCGCCGTTTGCCAGCCTCTCGTTGAAAACGAAGCACTTGCCGTGGGCCAGTCCCGGCGATCCTGGGTTTCTCGGTAATGCCCATTCGGCCTTTATGTCCGAGAGCGATGATTTGGCCAACATGACGCTCAACGGCATCGGTCTGGGTCGTCTCGGCGACCGCAAGGCCTTGTTGAGTGGTCTGGATCGGGTCCGTCGTGACATCGACGCCTCCGGTCAACTGGCAAGCGTCGATACCTTCACGCAGCAGACGCTCGAAGTGTTGACTTCCAGCAAGCTCGTCGACGCGCTGGATCTCGACAAGGAGAATCCGAAGCTGCGCAAGAAATACGGGCACGGTTTGCCGGTCCTCAAAAGCGGAACACATCCGTGCGAGTGGCACAGTGAGCAGTTCCTCGTTGCGCGACGGCTGATACAGGCTGGCGTACGGTGCGTGACGTTGAACTTCAGCACGTGGGATTCGCACAGCAATAATTTTCCGAGGATGCGGAAGAACATGCCGTACGTTGACTTGGGCGTCGCGGCGCTGGTCGACGATCTGCGCGATCAGGGGATGCTTGACGATGTGTCGGTCGTGGTCTGGGGTGAATTCGGACGGACGCCGAAAATCAACAAACGCGGTGGCCGAGATCACTGGCCATCGGTGTCGTGCGCGCTGCTGGCCGGTGGAGGAATTCGCAGCGGACAGGCGATCGGCAGCACCAATCGGCTTGGTGAAGTTCCCCGCGAACGGCCCATACACTATCAGGAAGTCTTTTCGACGCTTTACCGAAACCTGGGGATCGACGTCAACCACACAACGGTCGAGGACCAGTCCGGGCGCCCGCAGTTCCTGGTGGACATCCGCGACGTGATCCCCGAACTCGTTTGATGAGCCTCGCCGATCACGCTATGCCAGCCGGCAGATCCGCGTAGCGGGACAGCAGCGTGGGCAGATTGCACTCGGTCTCCTTTTTCAGGATACCGGGAAAACGTTTGAGATTATTTGCCAATATTCGTTTGCCTGAACGTATCCGCGTCCTTTTTTCGTCAGACCGGGCCGTGCATGAGTAAGTCGATCCGGCCGTCACCGTCGTTTTCAGCCCAGACGCAACGGCCCGTGGATTTTCGTTCCACGCCACTTTTTCCGTGACATCCCCAATCTCTAACGGCTGGACCGGGATGGAGAGACACTTTCACGTTTGATCACGTCACGCACCTGACTACTGGCGCGGACGAAGTAGGCTTTGTAAACTGCGGCGTCCATCAGATCGACGCGTTTGCGGTAGATCGAGTCTTCATTTGTCAGTCTCTGCGCTTCTTTGATCCACCGGCCCATTTTTTCCAGGTCCTCCGGCGGGCAGACTACTGTCCACTGGTATTCCAGCGTGGGATGCTGTTCGCCGCGCCAGACTGGACTCATCCGTTCCTCGTCATAAAGCACATCGTTGATGTAATCCCAGAACAGTTTCATTGGCTCACGCGCCGGTCCGTAGAACAGCGTGTAATACTCGTCGACGATGTCGTTTTCGTGCAGGTCCCGGTAGTCCAGCATCTTCGCCAGAACGTATACCCGCAGGTGGTCGAGCGCGGAGTAGGACCAGACGGGACCGCGGACCTCGTCAATCTGAGCCATGACACCGCCCGAAAAATTGTATCGCTTCATCCAGAAAATCATCTCCCCTACCATGCGCGGTGAAACGTCAGGGATATTCATGTAGCCTGGGTTGGTGGGCCACATCCAGTAGGACCAGATATAGAAATTTTCGGGATTGATGACCTTGGCCCAGTCGGGAAAGATTTTCGCCATCAGGTCTTTGCTGACGGGGTCGCCGAATGCCCCGAACCCACAGGTCATCTGTACGGCGACGTTGTCGGGAATTTGTACTTTCCCCGGATCGGGTGCGGCGTAGTAGTGGCCGTATCCCACGCAGGAGATAACAGCTTCGGGATGCGATTGCTTCAATTCTGTGGCGACCCTGGACACAAAGCCCCAGACGTCGTCGCTGCGAGTTCCGCCGTGCCATCCCCCATCCTCTCCTGCGACATACCTCCCGGGCGGGTCATACTTCGGTCTGCATAAACTGCATTCACAAAAATTTCCGTTGCCGTCGTGTGGTACGACCGAGTAGTAATTGTGCGCAGCCACACCGGTACGGCCGGCGTTGTCGAAAAAGCGGCGTGCATCCTCCACAATCTGATCCAGAAAGCTCTGCTGCGAAAAGCAGGGTTGCTTGCTGGTTGACCCTTCCGGCCACCAGTCGCGGTGCTTTTCTGCGAATCGTCCTTTATAGCCGTAGAGGGAATGATTGCAGGCGAACAGACCGCCGCCGAATTTGAGGCGACGGCCCCAGGGCGTCATTGACCGGGTATGGATCTCTTCTTCAGGAAACCGGATAAGGTACCTGGGTTCGCCGGCCTTGCGCGTATCCAGCCACTGCTCCCAGTAGTAGTTCGGTGGGACTAGGAACCGGTTAACCATTCGATGCCGTGTCCAGGGCTTGCGGCGTACGTCGGTTCGGGGCACCACCAGTGTCGAACGCTTCGGCACCACATTCGCCGAGCTCACCGATGAAATACCAGCGCACCCCACAGACACGTTCGAGAAAGTCGTTTACCGCATAGTGCGTGCCGATCCCCTGCCAGGTCTGCATTGGACCGCCTCTCGGTCCAATGCAGACGAAGGCTTCCCGCGTTTTCTCCACCCATTCGTCGAAGGTTTCATCATACCCCATTAACAGCACCAGTTCGTCAACGGCGCTGATCAGATATTCCTGACGCGTAAACCTATCGTTGTGCAGACCCATTATCGCGCGTATACCGGCTCTCGCCGACCGGGACCAGAGTGCCTTCAACCGGCTGGCTGTGGTGACGATGGGCAGCTTTGCCCCGGGTCATCCTGTAGACGTATGTCTGCAACTCCCTGGCGGCGTTTGCGGCCACCAGGGGGCACGTGTGTGTGTTCGTTCTTCCTTCAGTTTGGTCGCCTCCGGCCACTGCTTCGCGGAGATGACAATCGTTGCCACTGCCCTGCCGTCACGCACCAGTGTCACACCTTCCGCCGCCGCCGGCGTACTCGCAGGGTTGGTGTACAGGATCGTCATGAACAGACAGATCAGAGCCGTCCTGCAGATTTTGGTCTTGTGATCGATTCGGTTCCCTCGTGTCTCGGTGTGGACACAAATCTCTGCAGTTGGAAGACCACGATTACGAATCAGGGGCCGGATGTAACGACAGTGCGAAAAATTGTTGCCGAATCGTTTCGGCGGCGCCGTTTGGGGCTGCGGTGCAATCCTGTTTTCCCTGTTTCATCAACACTGTTGAATCTGGGTTTCGTGTTTTGCCAAAGCCGGGTCCAACTCCGAGCACATTCATGGACATATGTATACTAAACAGTCGTTCAATCCTCATTGCGAATATCAACGACATTTGCACAGTAAACTCAATCTCAGACCAGACAGATGTGTAAAAACAGGATTGGACGCGGTGCGATGCGTACCGGATGGACAGGCTGACCGGTGCTTATTGTTTGCCTTCCTGCTGGTATCGTAGTATGCTAAAAAGTG
>CAUZPL010000087.1:0-25937 GCA_963581585.1 Planctomycetota bacterium | reverse complement strand
TCGTGCTGGGGCTCACCGTGCAATGTGCTCGCTGCCACAATCATATGTTTGATCCGATTCCACAACGTGACTACTTTCAGCTTGTCGACGTGTTTCGCGGGGCATTTGACCCCTACGACTGGCTTTTGCCGAGAGATACCAACGAACCGAACGCCCCGGCGGTTCCCACCGCAGAGCGATACCTGCCTTATCGCACTCCTGGATTGGATGCAGCCGCTTGCGCCGAAGAAGAGAAACGGCGAAACGCTCACAACGATAAACTCGATGCGAAAATCAAAGAGTTACAGAATTCGCTTGACGAGCTCGCCGGTCCGGTTAAGAAGCGAGTTCTTCAGCGCCGCATCTCCCGGTTGCCGGCTGAGGTGCGTGAGCGGGTACGAGATGCCCTCACAACCGCTGAGGGAAAACGCACTGAATCGCAGAAAAAAATTGCCTTCGAGTTCCGTTTTGTTCCTCTGGTATTTCCCGGAACGCTGGAGGATTACGATCCCGGGTACAAAAAGCTGGCCGATCCGCTGGAGCGAGCCATAGCGATTTTGACAGCTGACAAAATCCCGGAGCCGAAAATTCGTGCGCTTTGGGACCGTGGTGATCCGTCGCCGACGTATCTCCTTCGGCGTGGCGATCCGATGAGTCTCGGGTGGCGGATCGGACCGGGTGTCCCCACTGTGCTCACCCCTGGGGGGGGTGAATTTAAGGTGACGGTGCCGTTCGCCGGTGCCAGGAAGACCGGCCGCCGTTTGGCCCTGGCTCGCTGGCTGACTAAATCCGATCACCCTCTGACCGGCCGTGTCATGGTGAATCGAATCTGGCAGCAGCACTTTGGGCGCGCAATCGTCGCCTCGCCGAGTAATTTCGGACATTCCGGCAGATTGCCAACGCATCCGGAACTGCTCGACTGGCTCACGGTCCGGTTCATGCATGAGGGTTGGAGCATCAAGGCGATTCGTAGATTGATCCTGACCTCACGCACCTATCAACAGGGGTCAGCTGTTACCCCGGAGCATGAGCAGCGCGATGCTGACAATGCGTATCTGTCCCGTATGGCAATGAGACGTCTGACAGCTGAAGAGGTGAACGACACGCTGGCATTCGTTTCGGGTCGACTGGACGAGCGGCGATACGGTTCGCCCGATCCTCGCCGGGAGAGAGCTAACGGACTCGTCACCGTCTACGAGCGGGACACCGGTTATCGACGGTCCATCTACGTGCGGCACACGCGCGTGCGGAATGTTACCACGCTGGACTTATTTGATTCACCGCAGCTGACTCCCAATTGCGTTCAGCGCACGGTATCGACGGTTGCCTCTCAGGCGTTACATCTGTTGAACGATTCAGCGATTCGGCGGCTTGCCACTGCATTCGCAGCTCGTGTACGCCAGGATGTCGGGAACGATCCGGGTGATCAGATCGAGCGCGTCTATTGGCTGGCGCTCAGTCGGTCACCGAGTTCGGAGGAGCGTGCGATCGCAGGGGAGTCGGTCGCTAAACTCAAGACGGCCAATACGTTGACGCAGACAGCAGGTGTCGAGTCAGGTGACGTTCCGCTCGATGCACTCTCGACGTTTTGTCACGTGATTTTCAACTCCGCAGCGCTGTTATACATCGATTAGAATGTTCCACATGCCGCAAGCTGTCCCGAATCGCCGGAATGAGGTAACCCGTCGCGGTTTTTTCGACCGCATATCGGATTCTACTCTGGGTGCGGCGCTAACGTATCTGCTGGGAAAGGACGTTTACACTGCGCCTTGCGTGTACGCAGAGGAGAGTCTGCCTGGTCCGAAAGTTTACGACCTCAACGCAAAACGTCCGCACTTTGAGCCGCGCGCCAAGGCAGTGATTCATCTGTTCATGAACGGCGGGCCCAGCCAGATGGACATGTTCGACTACAAACCGGTGCTCGACCGCTATCACGGTAAGTCCGCGTTCGACCGCATTGTCGAAAGCGACGTACAAAATATAGAGCAGGCCGGCGCGGTGTTGCGCAGTCCATTTAAATTCGCGCGACACGGTCGATCGGGGAAGTGGGTTTCGGAGGTTATGCCCCATTTGGCAGAATGTGTCGACGACATGGCCTTTATCCAATCCATGTATACGACCACCCCGGCACATGACCGCGCGGTCTACAGGATTCAGACGGGACGGATGGCTTCGACATTGCCAACGCTGGGTGCGTGGACCGTCTACGGACTAGGAACTGAGAATCAGAATCTTCCCGCATATGTGGTTCTTGACGACCCTCTGGGTTTACCGATCGCCGGCACCAGAAACTGGCAGAGTGGGTACCTGCCGCCGGTTTACCAGGGGACTCGCCTGCGTTCGAAGGGCTCCCCGCTGGTGAACCTGCAGCCGGAGGTGCTCGATTCACCCGAGTCGATGCATTTGGCTCGCGACCTGCTTTCCAGGCTCGATCTCATTCATAAAAACGAACGACCTGGCCAACTGCGTCTGGACGCGCGCATCGCCACCTATGAGCTGGCAGGGCGCCTGCAACTGGCTGCCACCGACGCACTCGACATCTCTCAGGAAGACGAGGCTACACGGCGCATGTATGGTGTCGGCGACCAGGCGAAATACACGGGTCGGGTCCACCCTATCTATGGGTGCGATTCGTACGCGCGGCGCTGTCTCATGGCGAGACGTTTGGTCGAACGCGGGGTGCGTTTTGTGCAGATCTACATCAACTCACAGATTTGGGATATGCACTCTGATATTGAGAACGAGATGTGGGCAGCCAGCGAGAAGACGGAGAAGCCTATTGCTGCGTTGCTGAAGGATCTAAAACGCTGCGGCCTGCTGGACAGTACACTGGTTGTGTGCGGTGGTGAGTTCGGGCGACTGCCGATATCACAGTTTCAGGAGAATCATCATTTCGCCGGGCGTGACCATAACCCGCATGGATTCACCTGCTGGATGGCCGGTGGTGGCGTGAAGGGAGGTACTGTGTACGGTGCGACCGACGAGCTTGGTTATCGCGCCGTGGAGAATCCCGTCAGCGTAGCGCAATTCCACGCTACCATCCTCCACCTTTTGGGACTGCATCATGAAGAGCTTTTTTTTGAGCGCAACGGACTGGAAGATAAATTGACCTTCACGCACCAGCCACGGGTGATTGACGAGATCCTGGTCTAACGGCCCTTTGTTCCATGATCGATTTAACACGATCGACGTCAGCCTCAGCGGCCGTACACCTGGTACAAAGCGACCCGGGTCTGCGGTGGTCCGCGGATACGGATGTGGTGATCGATGTTCCACCGGACAGTGACATCGATCCGCTGCCGGATGCCTGTTGGCCGGAAGGTGCCAAACGTACGGGTTTGTGCGGTGCTGTCACCCCGCGGGTGGTCCGACTGCCGGGTGGGACTTTCCGAATGTACTACACCCAGATTTTACCACGCGTCGGATTTCCTGACGGTGCGAATGACTACGATAACGCGACCACACGCATCCTCAGCGCGACATCAACGGATGGAGTTCGATGGAACCCGGAACCAGGTGTCCGCCTCTCCGCCGCCCAGGGCGGTGCGGGCGAGTTTCGCGTCGTTTCTGCCGAGGTCGTCCCGTTTGCCGACGACAGTGGTCGACTGCGAATGTATTACGAGTGCTGCAGTGGTCCGCAGTCAGTTCAGAATTCAATACGCAGTGCAGTGTCCGAAGACGGCGGGCTGGAGTGGACGCCGGAGTCCGGAGTCAGACTCGAAAGTGCCGGGTGCAATTACATGGCACCACGGATCGTTTTTCTCGACGACGGAGCCTGGCGGCTCTATTGCACTGAACGTGGTCGAGGAATCGTCAGTGCGTTGTCGACCGATGGCGGCACCACTTTTGCGTGGGAAGCAGGTGTGCGCGTTCCACCTGACAAAGCACATTCCTTTGCCTGTGAAATTGTGCGCGTTGCTGATTTCGGTTACCGCATGTATTACGTGGGACACCTGCGGAATCCGGTGGAAATCCTCAGTGCCGTGTCCGACGACGGGCTCCGGTGGCAAAAAGAATCCACACCGGTGCTCACACCTGGCACAGGGAAATGGAACGCCGCAAAATGTTCGGAGATGTGTCTTCTGCCTCTGGAGACCTCTGAGAGACAGACACCGCGCTACCGGATGGTCTACGAGGCGTGTGACGGCACGACGAAGGACCAGCGAGGTGTGTGGCGTGTCGCCGGTGCGACGTCGTTGAATTGACTCCGCAAACTTAGCCCCGGACAGCATTGTGCAAAGACAAACGACAGGAACAGGGAGTGATCAGCGGTGATCTGGTGGTCCGATGACCGAATATTGCGAGCGATGGCAACGTGCATTTTTCTTGTACATGGATCGCGGAAAACGCGAGTCTGAAGATTCGGATTCACGGAAACGAGGTTCCAGGCCTACCTGTCCGCTGCCGGTCAAACGGACAATCCGAACATTACTGAATCAGGTTGCGGCGACATTCCGGATCGGGATAGAAAGGAAATCTCTGGTTAAAATCCCGATGTATGGTTCGGCAGGAACTTGTAGCGCCAGTTGCAGTTCGTCGCCAGTCAACTCGGTGGTTACATGGTGTATGCTGTGCAGAAATAATTGTCTCGTAAGGTGCACAGGTGACGTAAATCTCTTGATCCGGTGGCCGGGCAGTTCATACTCCCGGGTCCCCGGTATATTTTTCTGCCGCATGTTTGCCTAAGCGCAGACAGTGGAACGCGAGAAACCTTGAGAATCCAAAAGCTCAGAAGATGAAACAACTGCAACTTTGGTCACACGTGCTTGTGGCAGCCCTCATTTTTACCCTAATGACGTACAGCGGAAGCCTTTCAGCAAAGGATCGCAGATGGGTGCAGTCCACGGCCTACGTGGTTCCCCCGGAAACAGCTCCTGACGGCGAAGGTTACTTCGCGATTGTCGAAGGGCACAATGGGCGGTTCTACATCGGGACACATGCGAACGCCGTTAACTCCTGGCTTGTCGAATTCGATCCCGACACGGAGAAGATGGACATCGTGGTGGACGCGCACGAGGCCATTGGAACAGACCTCAAGGGGTTTGGCGCCCAGGCCAAAATCCACACACGCAACAATGTGGGCGCGAGCGGCAGGATTTACTTCGCGACCAAACAGGGATACCCGAGTTCGGGCGAATCACGCGACGACTATCCTGGCGGTTACCCGATGGTTTACGATCCGAAATCGGACAAGACCAGAGTCTACCCGATCCCTGTGCCGCACCAGGGGATCATCAGCATTGCGCCGGATGAGTCCCGCAGTCTGGCGTATATTTCGACCTGCTCCGATGGGCGTCCGATCGAAAGCACGCACTTCATGGTACTCAACCTCGACACGGGAGAGTACCGCGATCTGCTGGACTGTCAGCATCTCTACGCCTTCGTCGTTGTTGATCACCACGGCCGAGCGTACCATCCGGTTCTGGGTGGCGATATCGTGCGCTACGACCCGAATACGAAGACACTTGATCGTCTCAAACAGACGATTGACGGCAGGTCGCCTGCTGGTTCACTTCTGGCCGGACCCGAGGCACATCCCATCAACTGGGACATTACGCCGGACCGCAAGGTGCTTTACGCGCAGCCGATGAGCGGAAACGCCCTGTATCAATACGACCTGACGGCCGAGGGCAATACGCTCCCAGGCCGTAACGTGGGAACTCTGATACCCGGTGCCGCTGGAACCGACTGTCGTGCGATGTGTGTTGGTCCGACGGGGACCGTCTGGTGTGCCGTCACTGAAAACATCGGCGGCAGCCATTACCTGCATCTGGTCAGTTATCGTGCCGGTGACGAGGCACCAACTGATCACGGACTTGTAGAAGTCAGCGAGCGCAGGCCGGATTTCACGGGGCGTGGTTTTAAGGAGTTCGAGGGGAAATTGACGACCGCGTACGTGATTATGGGCGTCTGCGAGGGGAGCGACGGCTCTTTGAATATCCTGGCCATGCACCCATACTCGGTACTTCGGGTTTCGGCGGACCAGCTCCGTTAATATGTTTTTCATGCGTCTTTTTGCGGGGAGAGTACGATGAGTCTGAAAATTCGGCGCAGAAAGCTGCTGACATCGACGGCGGCATTGGGAGCCGGGTTCCTGACAGGCACGGCCGCTGCGTACGCCGCAGGACGACTTAAGCCGCTCGCCCGGCCGAACTGGGTGAGAAAAGTCTACTCCAACGGTCGTGGCTGGCACGTCGGCAATATGGTGCAGTGGAAAGGAACCTGGTACATCTGTTTCGTTGACGGCACCGGTCATGTGAGCGAGGACTCACGGATCAGGGTGATTTCATCGACAGATCTCAAAACATGGACGTCCCAGGCAGTGACGGGGACCACTCATATTGACCCTCAGCTTCTCCCTGTCGGTGACAAACTGTTCATGTACGCAGTCAGACTTGACCTGCAGACGAAAACAGATTTTGGATCCCGTTCATGGGAAGTCATGGCGTCGACAACGGACGGGAAGAACTGGTCGGAGCCAAAACAATGCTTCGTGATGAACAATGACTTCTGGCACCCGACGGAATTCCGCGGTCGGTTCTATGTCACCTGCGACAATGCGGGACACGTCCCTGACGGACGGAGCTGCAGGGTCGACTTGCTGACGTCCGAGGACGGTGAACAGTGGACCTGGGTCTCCGAAATTCTGCATGGATCAGATAAACCGGGCTCCGGCAGCAAGCCCTCAGAACACCAGCCGTATTTTGATGAGCTGAATTCAGTGTACTTCGGCACGCGAAGACCCAGTGAGACCGCACTCTGCTTCTTCAACGACGGTCGCCTCCTGGCAATCACACGTGCGGTGGGATTTATGGCCTGTATTTCGACTGCAGTACCACCTTATACGAACTGGAAGAATCCCCGTCGTCTGTCACATACCTCACGCTGCTATGGCGCTGCAATACAGCGAGTGGGCAAACATGTCGTGGTAACCGGCCGGTATCAGGCCGATCAGAATCCCGATGGTTCACTAGGAATTAATGGTGCGGCGACCGGTGTTTTCCTGTACGAGGATGGAGACATTAAACTGCATGCTCTGCTGCCCAGTGGAGTGGACACAGGGTACGCGGGCATCCAGCCGCTTTCGGAAAATGAAGCTCTGGTCGCCTGGTATTCAAGTCACGAACATGCTCCAAACCCCGGTTCCAGCATTTACTTGGCGTCGGTTCCGCTTGACTGACCATTTCCGGCTGCAGCATCACCTTCGGGTATACAAATACCGCAATCCTGTTTCCATGGTGCTGAAAAAAATGATTTTCAGAGAGAAATGGTTCCATGGACTCCATGATTACCACGGGCATTGCGTTTGCCTGGAGAAATGGCACGCGGGCAACTCCACAGCTGCCGGCAAACCGACCCCGGGCTACCTCGGGTGACTGTGGAGGATTTCTGATAAAACTGACGCACCTTTCCCTGCAACGACCAACGTTCATTTTGTCTGGAAAGGCCGGAACTGGAACGCATACAACCTGCAGTCCTGCATATAAAAACGCAAACGCACAGGTCGGCCGGCCAGCGCGCTAATATCGTCTGAGCCGTTCCAGAACACCGGCATGCGGACCGAATTCCCATTGATTGGTTCTGAGTCAGCTCTCGAAAAACCCCTGATTGGATTTTCCTGTTCGTCCAGCAGTTCGACCTGGACCGACCCACCACCACTGGTGTTTACGTTCAATTCCAGTCGCCCACCACAGAAACGAATCACCCGCGTGGTCAACTGACCACCGGAAAAAGGTGCATCCGCAGAGACGAACCCGTCCAAACGCAGTACAGCACGACCAATGCCGGCAAGATGCTGACCGTTCGGCGCCGCCGGGTCCAGGTGGCCGTCGTGATCACGATTGGAACCGGCGTAGTAGATCCACAGTTCGTCTCCCATGCGAATGGGGTTGGGCAGCACCCAGACGTAACGCGAATCGAATTCACCTGATCTCCCGTTGGCCATGAAAGGCTGCCGGCCACCAAGTCGCTGAAAGTTCTTTCCATCGCGGCTTACCGCCAGTTGTACGTCAAAATTGGAAGGTCCCAGCCCTTTGAGCGGAGTTCGCAGGCGCCAATGCCAGTGAGCCTGGGTCATCATGATCATGACGTCAGGTGCCTCTGCATAACGAAAGACAGTTGCTCCGTAGAAATCAACAGGAGGCTGTTCGCTCGGCATTTTGTGCGTCGCTCGGTCTGTTTCATCGGGAGCCATTACGATATCCTGAGTGTCCCAGCTGGCTTTTAAGTCGTCACTTTCCAAGCGACGAACGGTCCGATATCGTCGCAGAGGGTCTTTGCGGTGCGCCCAGTAGCGGGTGAACAGCACATAACGCTTCACGGTGGAATCCCAGAAAACAATACTTTGTGTATCATGACCACCGTCACCTGGATGCGGTCTGGAAAAGAGTGTCCACCGTAGTCCGTCGGGTGAGCTGTGCATGTGAAACTCACCGCTGGGATAGACTTTCGCCTGGGTCTTATATCGATGTTCCGGTGGAGCGTTCGGGTCGATCCAGACAGCGCATCCGCCGATTTTCGTCGGCAGGACGACATTATTTGCAGCCGACCCTCCAACGACATGCAGACCCAGTTTCGGTTTGACGAAGTGCAGACCATCTTTGGACTCGGCGTAACCGACCCTCCGTTCGTGGTCGTAGGGTCCGTCACCGGTGATCTCTATAAGATCGTACCAAACGCGAATCAGGTCTTTCTCTTTAAGGATACTGGAATACACCGAGACGTAACCGTCCTGCTCCCAGGGCTGATCTGCGACGATGAGCATCCATCCGTCACGTACCGGAGAGTTCATCGTAAATCTGACGTTCCGACTCGACTGGAGCAGCATTCTGTCAACAAACAGCTGTTTGCGGTATCCCACATCAATCGGCTCTGCATTATCTGTCGAGGTATTCCCCGACTTGTTGTCGGCGATGAAGTCGACGGGATCGCTCAGAACACGCTGATGCATTCCGGTGTTCAAACCGAGCGCGATGGAGTTTGCCTCGGCCCGCAGCGGCGGCGCGTGGTGCGTCATCAGAACGCGACTTTGCCGGATGTCGAATTGTAACGGTTTCAAGCCGGTCAGCTGTTCGGCAATTCGCGGGTCCAGTTCACGGGCCACCAGTTTCCAGGTTACCTTGCCTCTGTCATAGGTAGTGGCGGAGGTATCTCTGTCTGAGTTGAAGACGAAGAGTGACTGTTCAGCGCTATCTGAATTTGTGCTGTCCAGTACAGAACAGGTCGTAAGGACCACCAGCGTGAAGAAACAATTCGTAGAGGAAAACTGCATAAGCCCGTCGCTTTCTGTGGAGACGGTGTGACTGCAGCAAAGATGTAGAGTACTGCTGGCAGAACCTGAAAATCTACAGTCCCGTTTGTGTCAGCCGGGAATTAAGCTGCCGTTCACCACATTCGAAAATAGCTTCAAGACGCTGTTATTGGTCAGCAATACCTCGTTGGCAGACGACCCCACAGAAGTTTGCCTGAGTTTCATTTGGTCGTCAATTTTTGACTGCAACACAGAATATCACATTGAATCAGCGTTGCTATCATTATCAAGGTCGAGTGCGCGACAGTAAGAAGGCACTGAAGGAGAAGGCTGATTCGTGCGCTCCTTGTAAATCACCGGAATGAATTCTGCAGCCGTCACTGACCCGTGTGAGGAGTTG
Organism: Planctomycetota bacterium; assembly: GCA_963581585.1. Classification (GTDB taxonomy): domain Bacteria; phylum Planctomycetota; class Planctomycetia; order Planctomycetales; family Planctomycetaceae; genus S139-18. Next base: position 16,308 of record CAUZPL010000087.1, on the reverse strand, counting down.
TTTCGGTATGATTGTCAGGTGATGATCTGCCAAAGGAATGACTGGCCAGGAAATACCACAGGCCATGCACGACGGTCGGTGCGGGTGTCCACTTCCGGGCCAATGTCGAACAGGAAGTTCACCGGACACGTTCGGCCGGTGGTAATCTGGTTTTGTACGGCACCGACCTGATGTTGCAGGGCCGGCAAGTCAAACTTGAGACTGACCAGATCAGGGCGGCACCGGACGCCAAATCGGCGGGTGTGGCCGCTCCATCGGATGTTGTTTAGAAGAACAAGGTACTGCAGGTGGCTCTGTCCAAAATCGTCAGCTGTATTCGAGAGTCCAGGTTTTGCGTCGTTGAGAACGTAATCCCTCCCAGCGAACTGCCCGAAATTCGGCGACAGCTTGTCGTGGCACAACAGCTGCACAACGAAGAATCGGAAGCCGAACTGGCAAAAACACATGCCAAAGGCATTCGAGTGGGGACACAAGGTGTCGGGTTGCTCAAGCAGATGGTCAACGCGACCCGGTGCTTTACGCCCTATCTGGCCGATGACCGGATTCTTCGTGCTGCAGAATCTTTTTTCGGAGATTTTGTGCGCATCTCCTATACAGACTGTGTGATCAATCGTCCGGGCTGCCAGCGTGGTTACTGGCCCGCTGACTGAGCCTGGAACGCAACCAACTCAACACATATCGGAGCTCCCTATCCTGACGTGATGATGCATTTGTCGTCGATCTGGATGCTGACACCTTTTACTCCGGAGAACGGAGCGACGTTCATCCTGCCCGGCAGTCACCGCATGGACAACAATCCGGCAGCCGGTGACATGGAAGACATCAATCCGGATGCTCCGCATCCGGATTGAGCATCAGGCTACCGGAACCGCGGGCAGCGTCCTGTTGTATGACAGCAGGCTGTGGCACGCCGTGGCTCCAAATTTGAGCACGACATCGCGTGTCGCCCTGATTGTGCGATATGTGCCATGGTGGCTCAATCTGACACCGACGATGCGAGAAACTCCGGATCATGAACGGATGGTGCTCAAGACTGGTGGCAAGAATTACGACGCAATTCCTATTCGTCGTGAAGTATTCGAAGCACTGTCATCCATTGTGAAACCGCTATATCAACACTGGGTGGTTGAATGATTACGCTGGCCGAATGAACTTGATCGCTTATCGGGAAAATTCAGCGTGATTGGTCCGGTAATCTGAACGAGGTTTGTGACATTGTCCAGAGTTTTCGGCGGGATAACGAACGAGGTGTGCCGGTATTTATCTCCTTTAATTCACTGGAACGATTCCGCTTCAGGATTCATCACTCACGTCAATGCGTGATTTGACCCATCTGGATATCACTGTCCTTTGCAGCTATTTGCTGTTCCTTGCTGCAGTCGGCATCTACTTTGCCCGACGAAAGCGAGGCAGTGGTGACTATTTTCTCGCAGGTAAAAAGATTCTGTGGTGGGCGTCAGGACTTAGTCTGCTGGGAACTTCGCTCAGTGCAATCACGTTCATGGCAATTCCGGCAAAGGCTTATCAAACCAACTGGGTCTACCTGCCGGGAAATCTGATGATCGTAGCCGTGGCGTTACCGGTCATCCGGTATTACCTGCTTTTCTACCGGCGACTTGATGTGAGGTCGGCGTATGAGTATCTCGAACTGCGGTTCGGGCTGGCCGCGCGTCTTGTTGGCAGCGCAACATTCTTAATATTTCAGCTGGCTCGGATGGGTATTGTCGTGTATCTGCCGGCCCTGGCCCTCTCGACAGTGAGCGGCTGGAACGTCTACATCTGCATCACGGCAATTGGAGTCTTGGCGACTTTTTACACAGCTCTCGGCGGTATCGAAGCAGTAATCTGGACGGATGTGCTGCAGGTCATCGTGCTGTTGGGCGGTGTGGGTGTGAGCTTTGTCGTAATTCTCGACAGAGTTCCTGGCGGAGCATTGGAGATTCTCGCGTTGGGAACTGCGGCGGGTAAGCTGCGTACGGTGAACCTTACCTGGGACACCGCGACTGCCAGTCTGTGGGTTGTCGTACTCGGTAACTTCTTCAAGTTTCTGATTCCGTACAGCAGCGGTCAGACGGTCATTCAGCGCTACCTGACGACGACCAGAGAAAAGGACGCGGCACGGGGCATATGGCTCAACGCCCTGAGCTCAGTGCCGGTGTGGACGGCCTTTTTTGCAATGGGGACGTGTCTGTGGGCATTTTATGAAGTCTTCCCTGAACGACAGAACTTCGATGGACACGGGGACGAGATATTTGGGTGGTTTATTCTAAACGAGCTGCCGGCGGGGCTTGCTGGGCTGGTGGTGGCAGCGCTGTTCGCAGCGTCGATGTCGAGTCTGGACAGCAGTATAAACTTGATGCGTACCTCTGTTACGATGGATTTTTATCGTCGCTTCCGCTGCAAGATTTGTGAGGATGCACAGCCGAAAAGTGAATCAGCCGAAGTCTCACTGCTGCTCCGGCACGATTCCAATGAACTGATCTTTGCCCGACGTACGACCGTTGTATTGGATGTGATCGGCATGCTGACAGCATCGTGGATGGCCTGGCACGGGACGCACTCAATTTGGGATCAGTTTCTCTAAAAACCATGGGTCTCTTCGGCGGTGGTCTGGCGGGAATGTTTGCGGCCGGCATCTTCACTGTCCTCACCCATCAGACCGGAATACTAATAGGCTTTCTGGTCAGTACCATTGTGGTGTACTGGGCAGTTCAGTCCGGAGCGGTCCACTTTTTCTCTACGGCGGCATCGGCATCCTGACGAGTACGATCGTCGGCTGGATGACAAGTCTTGTACTGCCGTGCCCTTCACGAAACGTTGAAGGGTTGACTGTTCATTCACTCAGGGAGCCAGCTTCCGGCAAACAGAGGACAAACAATCTGCTGGCCTAGTCGACTTGCTGTCTACGGTTTGTGGACTGGTCGGTATCGATCCACCCCAGGAGGTCCATCTGGACGGGGCTGACCTTTCTCCATTACTGGTCGGCAAAGCCGACCAGTGCACGCGTCACCAACCGCTCTTCTGGCTGCTGCCGGCAGCCGGACCGGCCCTGGCGATGCGAGACGCTAATTATTCCCTTGTCGCTCAGCGCAATGACGAGTTTCCGCGGGACAGGAAAGCACTGGCTGCCCTGATGAAACAGATCGAATCGCTACTGCGCGAATGCGGAATCTTTGACGAGGAGATCAGTGGCAGCACGTTCCAGAAGCAAATGCTCGAAGGCTTCAAGGACAAAGACGCCGAGAAACTCCGTGGACAGTACATTCGTTCAAACATGTTTAACGAGTCGTGGATCCCTTCGATCAAGTCGGGCAGGTCTACGCGATTTCAGTTGTTTGACCTCTCTCAGGATCCGGGACAGAAAAATTGCCGAGACAACTTCCAGATGTTACGAAGCGACTCAAGCAACAACTGCTAGAATTTAATGCCAGCGTCATGGCCGACGCACCGGACTGGATAAAATAACTCATTCCGTCTTACGGTCGCTAGGCATCGCTCTTGTCCTGCGACTCATCTTGGGATTCTAGTTGTGGCGTCTCTTCATCCGGCGATGCCAGCCAGAGGAAAACGAGCGGAATCACCGCAGCAACCATGCCAACCAATGCTCCGATACCCAGCGCAGCGTTCTCTGCAAATACTGGCAGGACCACCACCAAACCAATCCAGACAACCCCAGCCGTTGCGGTCAACCACTGCGCCAAGGGCGGAATGGAAAACGCTGGGGAGTTCTCCATGAGTTGAAGGACACTGGCGGCAATTGCAACAGCAACAATAAACCAAATAGGTGTCTTCACCAGGAATGTGATGTGTCCATTGAAGGCGTTTGCATTAACTGTTATGTCACCCAACGTTGCAGTCGCCAGCTCACCGAGACTACCGTCAATCTGTGCCCCAGATACGCTCATCCACGGCATCGGTAAGGAGACGGGCCCGGTGACCATCGCAACCGCCAGTGCTGTGTTCTTTTGCTGTTGTGTCATTGTACTCTGCGAGTAAGAAATGCAGGTTGCGGTCTACGCGGCCGCTGAATCCATTTTCTGCGTTTGTCATCTGCTTAAGTACGGTTCCATCCCAGATTTCAGACCTGTTAGTTGCGAGGGCTGCGATGATGATGGAGCTGATAATGTCGCAGCATTGCGTCACCGAAGTCGTTGTCAAAGTCGCGGTAGACGCAGTGAACATGATTCGCGTTGTCCTGAGTATTGTCGTATTCGATGAGAAACGTCGGCCCCTGAATGACGTAGTGATGTGGCTCACCCGGTTGCAGACCGCCGGACCAGATGAAATGGATCTTCTCCTCACCGGCTTCATTAATCCGAGACAGGTCCTGGTCTGCCAGTTCCTGCCGAATGCGTCCAATGTGTTCCCGGACCAGCTTCATCAGGATTTCGCGCTGACGAAGCGTCATGCCTGCTGCCGCCAATCCGGCGGGTTTCCCCCGTTCAATCCGCCGTTTGTTTCCGGTGATCAGTCCGCCAACAGTTTCCGTTTTGAAATCGGGAACGGTCCCAAAACCGGTCACTTGCTGTTCGGTGTCCAATGACCTGGCCAGAGCACGCGCCAGTTCAGTTTCCTGCTTCAGAACCTGTAGCCCCTTCCGCGACCCATCGGGCACTGTGGCCGGTATGACACCAAAAAACGAGGGCGTCACCGAAATCCAGCGTCCTTTGAGAACGGTGACGTTGATCGACAGGTGAAAACCTTCAACGCGATACCCCCAGCTGCCTTCCAGTGTGGGTTCACCGAAGATCGTGAAATAATACTGATCGGAGTCACGATAAATATTCGGCGTCTGGTCGGCTTCACGAAGGTAGTCCCCAAGGCTCATGATGGTCAGGGCTTTTTGATTCCCCACGTGACTAAGAGCGACGCTGATCAGTGCATATCCAAGCTGTCGCTGGTCTTCTCCGAGGCTCTTCAACGGGACGCCACGCCGAGCAATGGGAAAGAAGTGAAAGTTGCCTCGTTCTGCGTCCTGAAACAGGTACTGCGCCTGCATGTCCGGATCGAGTGAGTCTCGAAAACGTCGGGCAGTTACTGTCAATTGCTTAGCGATCTCTCGCGACTCAATCGTATTTAATGGGGTTCCGACCGGGGCATCTGCCTGTAACGAAGAAGAGACAGTTATTCCAGCAATCGCAGTCAAAACAATCGCGGCCCACCGAACGTGTTTCATGATTTCTCTCCGATCACTTGATATCCTCTGCTGTGAATGTTGCGAAATACAACTGATAATTTCGGTCCTGCCAGCGATCGTAAAATACGCCGACACGCCCGTTCGCAAGAAGTGCCAGGCTGGTGTACTGGCCATCGCCGTCTCGTAACAGCATTGAGCCGGCATTCCAGGTATTCCCCTCATCTCGACTGAGCCGGACAGTCAGTTTTTGTCGCTTTGGGCCTGCGGGATGACAGTATAACCAGAGTGGTTTCCCGTCTTCCGCAGTCAGCTTAAGCAGGCTGGCCTGGCAGTGTGCGTCATAGAGTGACCGGTCCAGCCATTTTTTGCACCAGGAACTGCCTTCGTCGTGACTCTCTATGATCGAGCGCAGATGGGGGCCTTCTGCGGAAGTACGAGCACTGATGTAGATGGAACCATTTTGCCGCTGTAATGCCTGTGGTTCCCCATTGTCAGTTCCTGCGTTGCCGCCCAAACTCCACGATTTTCCGTGGTCGTCGCTGAAAATGGCGTGACTGCGATAGGTACCACCCAGCTTTCCTTCGGCATGGTAACAGGCAAAGAAAAGGCGCCCACTGGTGAGTTGAATACCAACGCCTGGTCCGCAGCCGTACCAGGTCCAGTCAGGTTGCTTCACTGATTCAGTAATTTCTCGTGGCGGGCTCCATGTGTCACCGTCATCGCTGCTCCACATTACTAATACCCGTGTTGACTGTTCGGTTTCGCCGCGCGTAATTGATTTCTCAGGGTGCTGTCCGGGATTTACTGTACATGCAATCCAAACCAGTTCCGTCTTGCGGTCAACGACGACACTTTGCGCACCGAGCGTGTCGTTGTCCATATCCGCGACGATTTCCAGTTGGCTCCAGGTCTTTCCGTCGTCACGGCTGCGCTTACACACGAGATCGACGTTGCCCGTCAACCCGCCACCATCGGCTCGGCCCTGGCAAATCGCCACAATGGTACCTCTGCTCGTGACAGCCAGCGACGGAACTCGATAGCGAGGATATCCTTCTGTCCCCGATCGGAACAAATGCAGATGCTCGGAGCGTGCAGAAAGTGCATACAACAGGATGCAGACGAACGCAATGGTTCGGAGAGGTTTCATATACGCACAGGTTTCTCAGTTACGGGTGCAGATTCGTCATTGAACTCTCTCTGCCACGCAGTACCAAATCTATTGTCATCCAGGAACAACTCGTGTCCAGTCTGTGATCTGGATTCTGTCACTGAACGTGGCACCTGTAAAAAACGACTTCAGGGAAGCGACGAATAGTTCCCAAATGCGTTGTCATATCCTTCAACCCAGGCTGCTTTCATGACATACGTTCGATTGCCAGAGACAGACGACGGTCAGTGATCTGCCGAGACGCAAAGTCGTTTTAGTCATATCCAACATGTCGGGGCAGGTGTTTGCGGGCAGGCTGGCAACGTAGTTGAATCACAATGTTTGATGGTCCGACTCCTGTGGCTGTCTTTTCGTGAGTGATTGCTGTCGACAACTCACACACCACCTGGACCTTTGAAAGAGCGGCTGTTGTGTCGACATCTTAAATTCGCCGCCGCCCTGGCCGTCCTGTTCCCGGCATCGGGCGGTCCACGTGGCATAAGTCCCGTCAACGGTAATGCCAGGATCTACTCGGTCCGTGGCCGCCAGGCCCGGGCCACCACGATCACGGCATTGCCGGTAGCCCTGTGATGCTGCAGGTCGATGGCGTTGTCTCGGATATACGTCCCTTAGTGTGCGTGGACATCAATAGCCGGGATTTCGCGCATATCCATCGGGAAGGGTGAATTTCCGGTGGCGACAGTGATGAGGTCAGAGCGATTGGAGAATAACGTGGGCGGCATTGTGGCCGCACGCCCCGGTGACCTCGCCACCGGGATGCGTTCCGGCTCCACAGAGAAAGAGCCCGTTGATCGGGGTCCCGTACCCGGACCAGCCGGACATCGGCCGCTGATCAAGAAACTGGTCGGGGACGATGTCGAGATGCCTGATGTTGCCGTCGGTGAGCCAGATGCGGTGTTCGAGGTCGGCGGGGGTGAACAGAGACCAGTCGACTAAGCACTCGCGAAGATCCGGGGCATACTTGCTGAGGACATCGATCAGGCTTTCACCAACCGATTCCCGAATCGACTCCCAGTCGCTGTCATGCGGATGGACGGGGGCGTAGAGTCCCCAGACGGACATCACGTGACGCCCGGGCTCTGTCAATGTGTCGTCGAGCACCGATGGGATCTGTACCTCCATGACAGGTTGAGCGGCAGGACGTCCGGCCGCCGCGTCGTTCCAGGCCGCCTGGTAGTACTGCATCGACGGACAGATCTTCATGCTGGCGACGTAACGCGGGTCGTAACCGTCTGGGAAGTAGCGGCTGAAGTCGGGCAAGCGTCCCAGCGCAGCATGGAACTTGAGATAGCCTGTGCGGGTCTTCATTGCACGGGCTGGCCTGACGCTCTCAGGCGGAAGCCGGTCAGGACCGACCAATCCGAACAGGGTCCGTTTTGGGTCCGCGCCGGAAATGACCCGTGGAGCGGTGATCTCGGTACCGTCCTCCAGGATCACTCCAATGGCAGTGCCGTTCCGGATGAGGATCTTCTGGACGATCGTATCGGTGCGGATACTGACGCCTCGGGCCTTCGCTGATTCGGCCAGGGCGTTGGCGATCATGCCCATCCCGCCGCGAACAATTCCGATGTCCTCGGGACGACTGAAGGCATCACAACGCATGTGGGTGTAGCAAAAGGCCCCGCCGGGGGCTTCGGGGTCGCCGACGTCCTGGACCTGCAGGAACGACCCACGCACCGCCTCGTCCTCGAAGTACTCTCGAACGACATCACCCATACTGAGCGTCAGCAGTCGTTCCAGAAATTCGGTGTTGTCGGTTCCTGCGACCGAGGCCTTGAGTTCTTCGAGCGAGGGAGGAGGACAGAGGAACCAGGGGTAGGTAATCTCAGCGGCTCGGCGCCAAAAAGCGTGCCACTCGGGCAAGGCAGCAGCATCACGGAGCGAGAAACTGGCGAGTTCGGCCTGGGTCCGTTCCAGTGAGTTCCACCGGCACAGGCGTCGACCATCCGGGTATGGCTGGAAGGGTTCGGGATCCAGGCCCAGAACCTCGAACCCGTATCGCCTCATTTCCAGATCGTCGATCACTTTCGACTGAAGCAGGTGGCAAATGTAGGAGCACGAGGAGACTCGGTATCCTGGAAAGAGCTCTTCGGTGGCGGTGGCGCCGCCCACGAAGTTGCGGCGTTCGAGCACCTGCACGTCGAGGCCAGCTTGCGCGAGGTAACCGGCACAGACCAGGGCGTTGTGTCCGCTGCCGATGATGATTGCGTCGTGGTTTGACACGGGAATTAACGGTAAGGGTCAAGTTGGTGCGGGGACGACAAGACAACGGTACTCAAGGCATTCAGGTTGACAGGATTATGTCAATCGGCCGATGGGCGTGCCACTTTGTGACGGTCTCGTCAGGACTTAAGTGGTGCCAATGCCGCCAAAATACTTCCTCGACTGATCTTTCAAACAGTTTGGTAATTCGCAGAGCCAACGCAAGCGAAGGAGTGTGGGCACCGTCCTCCAGAGCGACAATCGTCTGGCGAGTGCCACTCACGTGGTCGGCCATCGGCTGTTAGGTCATGCCACCGTCAACGATTCCGCATGTCCCGATCAACACGACAAGCACGGCGCTGCTTTCGGTATGTCTTGAACAACGGTCCGGAAACAGCCACGGGCAGACAGGGTCAAACCGCGGCTCACCAACGAGGAGTGAAATACCATCGTTAAACAGATTAGTCATGACAATGCCGCCGAATCCACTTTCCGAACGGGCACTCGCCTGATACGGTGCCCTGCCAGCCACAGGATTGTGAAGACAGCTGCGACAGCTTCTTTCCAGTCGATCTTGGTGACTCCGTGGCGGCGATCTTCAAACATGATGGGGACCTCATCAAATTTGCATCCGACACTACGACAACGATAGAGAACTTCTTCCAGAAAAACGTAGCCGGTGGAGATGACGCAGGCCCAGTCGATTTCGGCGAGCTTCGCAATACGATAACAACGAAAACTTCCGCTGTTGTCACGCGTTCTGAGTCCGAGCAGACAGCGGGCATATAGATTAATGCTGCGACTGATCAAACGGCGGTGCCAGTTCCAGTTGACCGCTCCTCCGCCTTCAACGTACCGCGACCCGATTGCAACATCACAGAATGCGATGCTGGTCAGCAAATCAGGGATATACCTGGGGTGGTGACTGAAGTCAGCGTCCAGATTAATCAGCAAATCGTAACCGTGCTCGATACCGTAATGGAACCCGCTCAGCATCGCTGTACCAAGTCCAAGTTTTCCGGATCGAGTCAGCAGCAAAACCTGTGAATCGGCACTCCGAATCGCTTTAACGGCGTCTGAAGTGCCATCCGGAGAATTGTCGTCTATGACAAGGATATCGGCGTGCGGCGCGACAGCACGCAGGTCCGGAATCAGCTGGCGAATATTTTCCAGTTCGTTGTAGGTGCAAACAGTAATCAACAGGCGTGACATAATTGGCCTGGGCGTAACGATGTGTACGTTGAAAACGACAACTTTCAACGCGGTTTGACGTCCTGAGGAAATGCGGTGATGTTGAGTTCCCGGAGCCTTCGCTGGAGGTGAAGAACCGGAATCTCAAATGCGTCACAAAATCGATTCATTTCGTGTTCCCTATTGCTGGAATGTGGTGTTGACACTCTGGACGGACGTCGGACAGCTCGTATCAGAAGATTCCGGGCGGTGTGCTGCATTCCGACAAATTCAAGCACTTGGGTCTGATAGCCAACTTCCTCCAGCAGCGCAGCCCGGATTGCATCAGTTGCCAGCGAACAGAACCGTTCCTGCATAATTCCGTGGCGTGACAACAAGGGAATCTGACCGGTCTGAACGGTCGCATTAAGTTCGTGCTGACAGCAGGGCACCGCCAGAATCACGTCAGTTCCCCATTTTACTGCCTGAGCCAGTGAATCATCGGTTGCGATGTCGCAGGCGTGCAGTGATACGGCAAGATGTACGTGTTCCTGAGGACTGAATGTAGCGATGTCACCCTGTTCAAACCGAATCCCGGACAGTCCCAGTGTTTGCACAATTCTGTCACAGGACTCCACGACGTCACGGCGGCGGTCCAGTCCTGTGATGGACACGCGACGTTGTTCGACATAAGTGAAATAGTAGTGCGTAGCAAATGTGAGATAGCTCTTTCCACATCCAAAATCAACGATGTGAATCAGGTCATCCTGAGGCAGACGATCAATTACGTCGGCAATGAATTCGATGTAGCGATTAACCTGACGAAATTTATGAAAGTGTTTGGACCGAACTTTTCCTGCCGGTGTCATGATACCGGTCTCGACCAAAAATGGTACGGCCTGGCCGTCGGGGATCAGGTATGAGTGCCTTCGGTTGTGTTCCACGTTCATGTCGGTTGCGAAGGTTTTTTTCAGGTGATCCTCCTGTATCAGTCGACACCTGCCGCGCCGGCTGAACCGAGCAGCCCACTGCTGGCCCCGAACTGTCAGATGGATGTGACGGTAAGCTGTTCCGATTGACTCTCTTAATGCTGTCAGGGTTGCCGGCGGATCGCAGTTTTGGTGAAAGACCTGTGACCCAAGTTGCCTGGACCATTGATAGGATTGTTGTTCCCGCAGTGTCACGGGACGAATGTCGACGCGACTGGCAGTTGTGTCGCTTCGCTGAGTGGGCCGGCTGAGGACCACGCGCTGCAGATCTCCGCTGCGGACAGCGGATTCAATGACCTGGAACAGGTGAATAGCATCATCAGCCATGATCGCAATTCCGGCGGCTGCCGATACACTTTAAATGTCAGCACGGCTGGCGGCAGGGGAGCACATACAGTAGCCGAAGTCGTCACACTTCAAAGGAATGACAGGAAAGTAAGTCACACGACTTCCACAAGTTCGCCGAGTGCAGCCGCATTATGCCGATCAAAAGGAACAGTCGGGCAGCCTTGTCGGCTGTCTGAGATGCAACATTTCCGTGCAAGTGTCAACATATAAAGCTGGATACGCTTTATGGCCTTAAACAAGAAGCAAAAGAAGCAGGTTGAAGCTGCAAAGAACAAGATGCGGCGAGTTCAGCAGTTGCTGAATGGGGCTCGCAGCCAGCCGGATGACCCGGAAGATATTCCGCAGCTGGAAGCTCAAATGGCCAGTCTTCAGGCCGAAATTGAGAATATTCGGAATGCCTGATCATGATCCGGCTAATTTACGGCAGCTTCCGACCGTGGTGGTGGTTCACCCAAAGGAACGCCGGTCAAAGTGTACAGCTGAACCCCTTCGTGGCCGTGACGACTTTGTTTTCGTGCGCTTCCCGGACAAGGTCCCGGTGGCCTTGGACAGTTACGTACGCCTTGGAATCGGTGGCCCTGAGCTGTCAGTCGCTGACGCTCACAGCGGCCTGCTTGTTCTGGACGGCACGTGGAAACTGGCTGCGAACATGGAACCTTTTTATTCTGATCTGCCCGTAAGATCACTTCGGCAAATATCCACAGCATATCCACGTGTATCGCAGTTGTATGAAGACCCTTCTGCCGGCCTTGCGACAATTGAAGCCGTGTATGTGGCGCTGAATCTGCTCCGGCGGACGGTCGATGGGTTGCTGGATCATTATCACTGGAAGGACCAGTTCCTGGAAATCAACGGATGGTCCAGCGACCACGGTTCGGTATCATCCCGGCAGTAATTAAGGTATTCGGCCGGACAGTTCCAGATTCAGCAGGGTCCGTTAACCACTTTTCGATGTGCCCAGACGGAGATTTCCTGGGCGGGTTGCCTTTTCATCTGGCTAGCCGATTGCATCGACGAATGCACATTGCGATCATGCTCCTGCCAGCAGATTGTCTGACTCCGGAAAGATTGTTCCTCATTGAGGACAGCAGGTGAAACCATTTGGTCACTGAAGTCTGGAGACTTCACAGTAACGTCACGAATGGAAGTCTCACGACTTTTGCCGGACTCTAATGGGAAGCTCCGTTCTTTCACTCTCCGGAGCGCGGCCTCGCCAAACAACCGGCAACCGTTCCGAGGGAAATGCTGGAATACCGCGACATCAGCGGCATGAGCGTTTGTGTCCTGACTGTGTTTGAGGAAGGTGGTAACAGGTGCCGAATCCGACGTTTCAGCACAAATCGATTCTGATTGTCGAAGACGAAGAAATTATTCGGGACACGCTGGCCGAGTTTATCTCCAGTGAAGGTTTTGGCGTTGGCACGGCCGGGACAGTCGAAGATGCACTGAAGCTTGTTCGCGAACGTGATTTTGACGTCGCAATCTGTGACGTGCAGCTGCCGGACGGCGATGGTGTTCAATTGCTGCGCCGCCTGCATCGCATCAATCCTGCGATGTTCGTGTTGATTATTTCCGCTTATGCGTCAGTGGAAAATGCGGTCGAAGCATTCACTGCTGGTGCATTCGACTATCTGGTCAAACCGGTGAATTTTGACGAGCTGACGCGGCGACTGGAGCGACTGTTCAAGTTTCAGGATCTGTATCGTGAGAACCAGAAGCTGCGGAAAGACCTGGATCGTTCGGAAGGCTTCGATCAGATTACCGGCAGCAGCAAGGTTCTGCAGGACCTGTTGAAAACAATTCGTAAAGTTGCCGCAACTAATTCCAATGTGTTACTGGTCGGCGAAACGGGAACCGGCAAGGAGTTATTTGCCAGAGAAATCCATACGGCCGGCCCGAATAACGATGCGAAATTCGTTTCAGTCAATTGTGGAATTCGTCCTGTCGAGCAACTGAAGGCCCAGTTGTTCGGACTCAGTGGCGGGCAGGCAGGACTGTTTCAGACGGCTGGTCCCGGAACGGTCTTTCTGGACGAGCTTGCCCAGTTGCCGCTGGGAACTCAGACCGAATTGCTGAGAGCGATTGAATACCAGGAAGTTATTCCCAGTGGTGCATCCGAGCCCATTTCGGTGCATGCCAGAATCATCGCTGCCACATCCAGGGATCTGATGAAAGAAGTGTCCGAGGGCAACTTCCAGGAGGACCTGTTCTACCGCCTTGATGGAGTAAAAATTCGCATTCCACCCCTGCGCGAGCGGCCGGATGATATTCCGGAGTTGGTTGAATATTTCATGGCGAAGCACTGTGAGACGATGCGAAAACGTGTGAGTGGGGCGACGAGTGACGCAATTCGGACGTTGATGGCCGCCCACTGGAAGGGTAACATCCGCCAGCTGGACAACGCGATCGAACGCGCAGTAATGATGTGTGACACCGATGAAATCCATCCAGGTGATCTGCCGCCGGACCTGCTGGGTGTTGGTGCCAGTCTGCCGGATACAGATGACATCAGGTCAGCGCTGCGTCACTATGAGCGGCTGCACATCACTCGTGTGCTCAAGCAGTGCCCGGATAAAAAGGAAGCCGCCAAACGGTTGAAGCTTGGTCTGTCGAGTCTGTATCGGAAGATCGAAGAGTTAAAGATCGAGTTGTAAGTGTCCGCACCGTGCTTGAACACCAATGAAATCCGCAAGCGGATCCCGCATCGAGATCCTTTTCTGTGGCTGGATGAAGTCATGGAACTCACTGACACGCGGATCGTCGCGCGGCGATATGTGTCGCCCGATCTTCCTCTGTTTGGTGGTCATTTTCCAGGTTTTCCTGTGCTTCCGGGTGTGCTGCAGTGCGAAGCGTGCTTTCAGGCGGGTGCTGTCCTCATCTGTTCCAGGGTCAGGCCCGATGACGGACTGGTGCCGGTTGTGACACGACAGGACAAAACACAGTTTCGCAAGCTCGTTCGCCCGGGTGACACCATGCAGATCGAAGCCGAACTGACCAATCAGCTGGCCGGTGCGTATTTCCTTAAGGCTAAAGTCACGGTAGATGGCAAGGTGTCAGCGCGGCTGGAATTCGCCTGTGCGATGGTCGCTGCTGAATCCGGTTAACAAAACAACACGTAACACTGCCGGCAGATTCAGGAAGTCAATGTGGCCACATTCCCACAGGAACTGACCAGTGACTGGCAAAAATCCATTCGACGTCGAATGCTCAAGTGGTATCGACAACATGCCAGGCCCCTTCCATGGCGAGAATCCACAGACCCGTACCGAGTTTGGGTCAGTGAAGTCATGCTGCAGCAGACCACGATTACGGCCGTGAGGCCCTACTTCGAACGGTTTCAGCAGCAGTTCCCCACCGTCACCGCCCTGGCCGGTGCCCGTGAAGCCGATGTTCTGCGACAGTGGGAGGGACTTGGCTATTATTCGCGGGCTCGCAACCTGCACAAAGCTGCCCGCATGGTTGTCGATGACTATGCAGGGATCGTTCCGGACAGAGTCAAGGAGCTGTTGAAGCTCCCGGGAGTCGGGCCCTATACAGCACGGGCAATCGCATCGTTGGCCTTCGACCAGGGTGTGGGGATTCTGGAAGCGAACACGATGCGTCTGTACTCTCGGCTGATCGCACTGGAAGAGGACCCTCGCTCGACCGCTGGAAACCGGTTGTTGTGGGAGTTCGCAGACTGGATCGTGGCGCCGCGTTCTGCATCGTCCTTCAACCAGGCGGCCATGGATGTGGGTTCCACGATCTGTGTGCCGGTCAGGCCTGTATGCAATCGATGTCCTGTGCAGAGTCAATGCTGCAGTTTCAAAGTCGGACGACAGCATGAATTGCCACACACGATACCGAAGAAGCGAATGACCGATGTAACGGAAGTGGCTCTGATTCTGCGCCGTGGTCAGAAGGTTTTGATGAGACAGTATCAGGAAGGTGAACGCTGGGCAGGATTATGGGACTTCAGCAGATTTCAGATCTCAATCGAAGATGGTGACCGACTGCTTGGGTTGCCACGTCATGATACGGTCACACAGCGCGTGTTGTTTGCATCACAAGCCGTACCGCTGGCAGTGGAGGCTGCACAGAAACATACTGGCCTGCAGATTGCTGATCCTGTACTTCTGCAGCAGATTCGTCATACCGTCACACACTACCGGATTCGTTTACTGTGCGTGATGGCCTCACGAGTCAAAGGATCTGTTGATCGAATCACCGGCCTGCGTTGGCAACCTGTGATGCGTTTGAGCGATCTGCCTTTATCCACCACTGCGCGCACGATCGCCGACCAGATCGAAGGTAAAGCTACGTGCAGCGAATCATCTGACATAGAACAACAGGCAGATGCACGGACGTCATGAGAAAAAACCTGACCATGCACCCCCTCAGTGGTTACGCCTTTCTGCCTGGAATCGCTCCCTATTCGTCCGGTGTGATTGCTGCTGCAGGCTATGAAATTGTGCACGTGACATTGGCGAATCCGATGCCCTGGCATGATGGACTACGGGCGGCCGGATCATGGCTGGAATCACGGGGCCTGGACCGGTGTGATTTGTGTGCAGTTGAACTGCGTTGCCCGGCACCCCATTCGCCGGGCGGCTTCGCAGAATTCAACGGCCGGTATCAGGCACTGCTGGAAGAGTCGAAACTGCTGGTTGATGGTCAAAACCCGGTCGCTCGCACCAATGTGGCTCCACTGGCCAAAGCACCGAAGGAGACACAGTTGTTTGGTTTCTCGTTTGTGCAATCGGCCACGACATCAATCAAAACATTTGTCGTGGCGGGTGCCGGTGAACTCCCGCATCGAGATGTGGACCGACGGCATATCGTTCGACTGGGCGAAACGTCGGCGGAAGCGATGCAGGACAAGGCTGCATGTGTATTGCTAATCATTCGGAAGCGGCTCGAGTGTCTGGGAGTCATTGACAGCTCGACCTCAATGCTCAATGTTTACACAGAGCATCCACTGCAGTCGATTCTTGTCGATGTGATTATTCCAGCGCTCCCCACAGCTGCTCATCTGGGAGTTCGCTGGTTCTGTTCACGGCCACCCGTGGAAGAAATTGAATTCGAGATGGACCTGCGTGGTGTGCGCCAGGACTTGACTGTTGATCTGTCACATTGAATTCGTCCGACGTCTTCCAGTTCCTACATCAGTTCACCAACGGTTGTTTCGTTCTAGCCCAGGCTGCTCATCAGGAAGGGCGCAGACAGCATTTTTCAGGACGAGAGCCGAAAATTTCCATGTCATTTGCCGCTGGATCTTTTCGAGGACAGTTTCTCCAGGAGACTCCGCTGGTGAT
>CAUZPL010000086.1:0-25942 GCA_963581585.1 Planctomycetota bacterium | reverse complement strand
CTGCTTAATGGCGGCGAAACACCGGTTATTGTGCCGGCCGGTTTGGGGACGACTGCCATCGAATACAAAGAGTTTGGCGTTTTGCTGGAATCAGTGCCTCACATTCTGGGCAGTGGCCGTCTGCGGATGCAGGTTCAAACCGAGGTCAGCGAACGTGACTTCTCCAATGCAGTCACTGTTGACGGTGTGACTGTCCCTGCGTTCACGGTGAGACGAGCCAGTACTGAAGTTGAGATGAATTTCGGAGAAACGATGGTCCTCGCGGGCCTGATTTCCCGGCGAGACGACGCGACGACGGCCAAAGTTCCGTTTCTTGGTGAACTCCCGTGGATCGGAGCGGCGTTTAGTCGTAAGCGATACACTGAGGCGGAAACCGAGCTGATCATTCTGATCACACCTCAATACACAGCTCCCATGTCCCCAGAACAGATCCCCTACGGTGGGCCTGGCAAATTTACTGATACCGTCACGGACAGAGAGCTGTTCTTCCACAATCTGCTGGAAGTGCCTAAATACGGCGACGAGTGCCAGCACTGCACGACCTGTCGCGAGCAGGGGTCCTGTAAGGAACACCCCAACGGCTGTCGCAGTTGCCAGGACGGAGCAGCTTGTGTGAAGAATGAGCCTGGTGCGTCCGCGGCAAACGGGATTGCTCGAATAACACGTCGCGCAAACGAAGCAACGGCTTCGATTGAACAGAAGACACAAATAACTGCTTATTCACCCGCAGATCAGGAAGACAAGCGAAAGTCAGCACGACGATCCAGAAAGCTGATAACACCGAATACGAAACTGCAACCATAACGACAGAGGGGACCCTTCAGCCGGCTGTGAGTCAGGGAGACCGTCTGGTTCTTCGAAGGCGTAGCCTGCGGATTCCGGACGACGAAGCAAAGCTGACCAAATACTGTTATCTGAAAAAACGCTGCCGAACGGACGAACCCATGAAGAATGTTCTGCGAATTGCAGCTGTTGATCCCAGCGAGGATTCGCGCAACGCGCTGAAAACACTGCTGCTTGGGATAGATGCCGTATGGCTGGAGGCCGAATGTTCCCGATACGAATTCTTCATGGACGTCGTGCAGCAGACACAGCCCGACATCGCTTTGGTCAATGTGGATACCGATCCTGGTGCCGCCGTCACGCTGATCAGAAAGATCACAGCCGATGCTCCGCAGCGTAGTGTTCTGGTTGTGAGCAGTTCTCAGGAAGGCAGTCTGATTCTGCAGGTGATGCGAAACGGTGCTCGTGAGTTCCTGAATCAGCCGCTGCAGCTGGATGACTTTGTCGCGGCACTCGACCGAATTCGCGGAGCTCGCAGTTCGGCGATGGGCGAAGCCGGGATGAAAGCCGGAAAGATCATCACGGTTGCGGGTGTTGGTGGCGGCGTCGGGAGCACTGCAATCGCGGTGAATGCCGCGGCCGCACTCGCTCAGACACCAGCTAATTCGCCGGTTGTGATTGACCTGGACCTGACGCTCGGCGATGTGGATATCTGGATGGATATCGTTCCGGATTATACACTGCGAGACGTGTCGGAAAACATCGAACGTCTGGACTATGCTCTTTTGAAGCGTTCACTGACTCGCCATGAATGCGGTGTGTTTTTGTTGCCCCGTCCGGCAGAAATGGAAGGTCAGGATCTGATTCGATCGGATGACCTGCGGCGAATACTAGCATTGCTAAAAGCCACATTTTCCCATTTGATCATCGATATCAGTAAGGCCTTCGGGCCGCTGGATTTGTTGGCAATGGAAGTCAGTGACGAGATTCTGCTGGTCACACAGCTGGACCTGTCCTGTCTGCGGAATGTCGTGCGCATCATGCAGCATCTGAATCAAAACGATGCCCTGGACAATAAGGTGGAAATCATCGTCAACCGCATGGGGCTGGAAGACAGCGATATCAGTATTAACAGGGCACTGGAAACCATCGGTCGTGAAGTCTTTTGGCAGCTGCCGAACGACCATACCACCATGATCGGAGCGAGGAACAACGGAAAACCTTTGTGCCAGTATGCGCCCAAAGCTCGCCTGACTCGCAGTATCCGTGATCTGGTAACGCGGCTTTCATCCGATGAAGAATCCCGCTCCGAATCTGCTGTGGCAGAGAAAAAGAAGGGACTGTTCGGTCTGTTCTCCAAATAGTCGAACCGCCCGAATTACCGAGCTTTATTTGGTCCCGGCCCGGCTGCCACGTGACCCATGATTCCCAGCAACTCCGGATCGGTCACGTTGTCACAGGGCAGTTCAGGAATCGGCCGACTGAACCATTCATTCATCGGGACACGCCAAGTAGGGAGGTTGCGAGTCCAATCGAGGGCACTCAGGCCGGCCATGAAAATCAAAACCACCACAGTGGAGCAGATGGTTTTGCTGTCGCCCAGAAACACCGATTCTCGACGAGCATGCCATTCATTTCACAGAACTGAATCATTCGGTGGAGCTGCGTCTGCCCGATGCTTCAAATGAATTCCTAGCCGGAATTCGACGGCTCGGACCGGCGATCGTGATCAGAAACATTTGTGCCATCGTCTGAACTGGTGTAATCCGAAAAACAGCGGGCCTCATCTTCGAACACGGGCCAAACGCAGCTGTTTGTCAAACCGGACGCATCATCGCACTACGCAGTGTGCACGGAACTTTGTATCGTTCGGAATCTCTCCTGAGTCGGAAACGACGTTTCATCACTGGAACTGATCACAATGCCCCTTGTTCTGCATATGCATCGCGTTGAGCGGTGGTTTGATGCTCCGGGAGGTACAGTCTCCATTCTGTCGGATGTCGATCTTGACCTGCGGTCCGGCGAAGCAATTGCCATTCGAGGGCCATCCGGATGTGGCAAGAGTACATTGCTGCTGCTGGCCGGAACGCTGGACAGACCGTCCGGTGGAATCGTCGAGATCCTGGGGGAGAATCCATGGACTCTGTCGGCCCGCAAACTGGCTCATTTTCGCAACCAGCACATAGGTTTTGTTTTTCAGGAACACCACCTGCTGCCTCAACTGAACGTAATGGAAAACGTGATGGTGCCACTGTTGGCCGGGTTTGAGACGAACCGCCGTGCGGCTGAAAGACGAGGGACAGAACTTCTGGTACGCGTGGGGCTGCAGGACCGTCTCCACCATCGTCCAGCTGCACTTTCAGGTGGTGAACGGCAGAGAGTGGCCGTCTGCCGAGCGCTGGTGCTGCGGCCATCACTTTTGCTGGCGGACGAACCAACCGGCAATCTGGACCCACATACGGCTGGAGTGGTCGGTCGAATGTTGCTGGAGGTCGCCGCGGAAAACGATGCTGGATTGCTGTGCGTTACCCACAGCAGCGTGCTTTGTGAGTCATTTCCACAGCAGTTGACCCTTGATGACGGTTGCCTGGTGACCGGTGAGCCAGCAAAGCCTTAGGGTGCCAAGCCACACACAGCCGTTTAACCATCCGGGTCATCGCACCAATGACTGCCGTGGCATGGTCCGCACGTCCTGGAGGTGCTTGGAATCGACCGGAGCCACCATATCTGTCCAGTGTTTCCTCAATCATTGCATAGGGAACACGTGCAGGTTCGAATGTCTGCGTGGTTCGGTAAACATTTTCACCAACGGCGTCTGCAGATCGCTCAATCCTGTCTCACTGGACGTCCGTCGTGTACCGAATCGTCACATCACCGGATGTGAAGCCCGATGTTGTCAGTGTTATGTCACGAGTTTGATTGTCCTGGGACAGCGTTGTCCCGACCACACCGGAAATCTACGGCAGGTCACTCGAACCCATCAGCCAGCGATCAACTTCCCGGGCCGCACCACGGCCTTCGTTGATCGCCCACACCACCAGACTCTGTCCCCGACGACAGTCACCAGCTGCGAACACGCCTTCCGCATTTGTCGTATACTGATCATACTCGGCCGTGAACCACGACACGTCACCCCGGCCTTCGCAAATGTCGATGCCCAACTGTTGTCCAGGACCCCGTTCCGGGCCAAGGAAACCCATAGCCAGCAGGACCAGATCTGCCGGGTATTCTTTTTCGGAGCTCGGAATCAGAGAAAACGGCGGTCCGCCTTTCGTGACCCGGTGCCAGTCGACCTGGCAGGCCTTCAGCGCTTTCACGTTGCCACTGTCGTCACCAATGAACTCCAGCGTTTGAGCGCAGAATTCACGCGGATCCTGGCCAAATTTCGCAGCAGCTTCTTCGTGTCCGTAGTCGACACGAAAAATCCTCGGCCATTGAGGCCACGGATTGTCATCGCGTCGCTCTGTCGACGGGCGCTCGATGATTTCAAAATTGACAATGTTTTTGCAGCCGTGACGCATCGACGTGCCCAGACAGTCGGTACCGGTATCCCCGCCTCCGATCACGACCACGTTTTTGTTTTTGGCACTA
Organism: Planctomycetota bacterium; assembly: GCA_963581585.1. Lineage (GTDB taxonomy): Bacteria > Planctomycetota > Planctomycetia > Planctomycetales > Planctomycetaceae > S139-18. The sequence goes on along the minus strand of CAUZPL010000086.1, from coordinate 21,568 downwards.
ATATACTGACCGTCTTCAAGATTTGAATCGAGCAGACTGCGAGTATTTGGCCGCAGGAAGTCCATGGCATAGTGAATGCCGTTCAGGTCCCGCCCGGGAATTGGCAGGTCACGAGGTCGGGTTGCTCCGGTGCACAGGACGACTGCATCAAAGTCCTGATTCAGTTGATCTGCCGGAATGTCTTCACCAATTTTCGTATTCGTAACAAAGATGATGCCTTCCTGTTCCAGCAACCTGACTCGACGTTCAACGACTTCTTTTTTGTCAAGTTTCATGTTGGGAATGCCGTACATCAGCAGTCCGCCAACCCGGTCGTCTCGTTCGTAGACCGTAACCAGATGTCCTGCCTTATTCAGCTGAGCGGCGCAGGCAAGTCCGGCTGGTCCGGAGCCAATGACCGCGACGGTCCTGCCGCTGCGAACTTTCGGTGGATCAGGAACGACCCAGCCTTCTTCGAACCCGCGATCGACAATCGAACATTCGATGGACTTGATGGTCACCGCTGGCTCAATCACTCCCAGACAGCAGGATCCTTCGCATGGGGCCGGGCAGACACGGCCGGTAAATTCCGGAAAGTTATTCGTAAGATGCAGTCGGTCCAAAGCTTCTTTCCAGCGGCCTCGATAAACCAGATCATTCCATTCCGGGATCAGGTTATTGACAGGACAGCCTGAGGCCATGTCGGCCATCAGTTCCCCGGTGTGGCAAAAGGGCACACCGCAGTCCATGCAACGAGCGCCCTGACGCTGCAGTTCAGACACCGGCATGTGGTTGTGGAATTCCTTCCAGTCCAGAATTCGCAGTAATGGATCGCGGTCGGTGGGAACCTCTCGTTCAATCTCTTTGAAGCCGGTTGGCTTACCCATCATCTGCTCTTTCTAGGTTGCCATTGCTTTTTCTTCGGTCATTTCCTGAAGAGCCCGTTTGTAGTCCACCGGCATGACCTTCACGAAATGTCTGAGCGCCGTGTCCCACTCGTTGAGAATACTGTTGGCGACTTCTGAGCCGGTATAACGCTGGTGATTGGAAATCATTCGATTAAGTTCGTCGATGTCGTCTTCCGCTTCGATGGATTCTAGTTCCACCAGTTCCAGATTGCAGTTCACGAGAAATCGTTCACGCGGATCGTAGACATAGGCAATTCCGCCGGACATGCCAGCCGCAAAGTTGTGTCCGGTGGGACCCAAAATGATGGCACGACCACCCGTCATATATTCGCAACCGTGATCGCCGATGCCTTCGATGACAGCCCAGGCACCAGAGTTACGCACACAAAATCGTTCAGCCGCGATACCTCGGAAATAAGCTTCGCCACCGGTCGCACCATACAGACCCACGTTGCCGATAATCACGTTCTCCTCAGCCACAAAATCAGAATTCTTCGGCGGATAGACGATCAGCCGACCTCCGGAGAGCCCCTTCCCGGTGTAGTCGTTGGCATCGCCTTCAACTTCGAGCGTAATACCCGTTGCCAGCCACGCTCCGATACTCTGTCCGGCCGAACCGCAGGCTTTGATATGAATCGTATCGTGTGCCAGGCCGCTCTCTCCGTGAGCTCGACTGACTTCATTGCTCAGAATTGTCCCGAAGGCCCGATCGATGTTCTCGATATGTGTATCGATACGGACCGGGTGGCCGGATTCAAGCGCCCGTCGGCACTTCTGCAGCAATTGCATGTCACGGACATCTTCCAGGCCGTGATTCTGGTTGATCGTGCAGTAAGTCTGAGCACCCGGATGAGGCTTTTTTGCGGGTGCAAGGATGGCTGACAAATCGATGCTTTTCGCTTTCCAGTGAGTAACATCGCTGTCCAGCTCCAGCATATCACTGCGGCCGACCATTTCGTCGATCGTACAGAAGCCCAACAGTGCCATAATCTCTCGCGCTTCCTCCGCCACCATAAACAGATAGTTGACGACGTGTTCAGGCTTGCCACGGAACTTTTTTCGCAGCACAGGGTCCTGTGTTGCAATGCCGACGGGACAGGTGTTCAGATGACACTTGCGCATCATCATGCAGCCCATCGTAATGAGTGGCGCGGTACTGAATCCATATTCTTCGGCACCCAGGAGAGTTGCAATGACCACGTCGCGACCGGTCTTCAGCTGACCGTCGGTCTGCAGTCGCACGCGGCTGCGCAAATCATTCATCACGAGTGTCTGATGTGTTTCCGCGATACCCAGCTCCCAGGGTAAACCGGCATGCTTGATGCTGGTCAGCGGCGAGGCACCGGTACCACCTTCGCTTCCGGAAATCAGGATATTGTCCGCATGCCCTTTGGCGACACCGGCCGCAATTGTCCCGACTCCGACTTCGGATACGAGCTTCACGCTGATTCGTGCCCGTCGGTTGGCATTTTTAAGGTCATAAATCAGCTGAGCAAGATCTTCAATCGAATAGATGTCGTGGTGCGGGGGGGGACTGATCAGGCCAACGCCGCGAGTCGACAATCGCGTGTTGGCGATGACATCATCCACCTTGTGACCGGGAAGTTCACCGCCTTCTCCGGGCTTTGCTCCCTGGGCAATCTTGATCTGCAACTCGTCGCTGTTGGTCAGGTACCAGCTGGTCACTCCAAAACGACCGCTCGCCACCTGTTTGATGGCAGACCGTTTGCTGTCACCGTTTTCCATGGGACTGAATCTTTTGTAGTCCTCGCCCCCTTCGCCGGTGTTGCTCTTGCCGCCGATTCGATTCATGGCGATGGCCAGTGTTTCGTGAGCTTCCGCAGAAATCGATCCGAAACTCATGGCTCCCGTGCAGAATCGTTTGACGATCTCGCAGGTAGGTTCCACTTCGCTGACTGGAATCGGATGGCCGGACCGGAACCTGAGTAATCCTCTCAGGTGACAGGCACGCGTTGTTTCACGATTCACCAGCTTGCTGAAATCCTGGTAAGCATTTTTATCTCCCAAGCGAGCGGCCTGTTGGATGCGACCGATTGTATGAGGGTTCCAAGCGTGCTTTTCACCATTACGCCGCCAGTGGAACAGGCCGGGATTTGACAGCTCGGTCGATTCGCTGTCCAGGCTGCCGGGGTAGCCTGAGTGATGCCGGATCAGTGCTTCAGCTGCCAGAATTTCAAAGCCGACACCTTTGATCCGGCTCGCAGTTCGGGCAAAAGCCAGGTCAATAACGTCAGAACTCAGTCCCACGGCTTCGAAAATCTGAGCACCCTTGTAGCTGGCCAGGGTGCTGATCCCCATCTTGGCCATCACTTTGAGCATGCCCTTCGCGACTCCCTCGCGATACAGCCGAACAATGTTCTGGTCGGTGAATTCATCCGGAATCCGTCCATCGACACGTGCCTGCCGTAACGCATACAAAGCAAGATACGGATTAACGGCGTCAGCCCCGAACCCAATGAGCAGACAGAAGTGATGTACCTCGCGCGCTTCACCTGATTCAACGACGATTCCAATCTGTGTCCGTTCTTCGTGACGGACCAGATGATGATGCACAGCACCGGTTGCCAGCAGCGAACTCACTGGTACGCGATTCGGACCGACGGCTCGGTCAGACAGCAAAAGCAGACTGAAACCGTCATGAATCGCCTGGCGTGCTTCATCGCAAATCCGTTTGAGCGCCGGTTTGAGTCCATCCGCACCCGCCGACAGATCGTAGGTAAGGTCGATGACCTTTGACTTCCAGCCTCGGTAGTCCATGTCCTTGAGGTTGGCCAGCTGCTGGTTACTGAGAATCGGGTGCGGCACAGCCAGTCGGTGGCACTGTTCCGGCGTGGTGTCCAGCAGATTACCTTCGGGCCCGATGTAACATTCAAGGGACATGATGATTTCTTCCCGGATCGAATCAATCGCGGGGTTCGTCACCTGAGCAAACAACTGTCGAAAATAATCATACAGCATTCGCGGTCGGTCACTCAAACAGGCCAGTGCGGCATCGTTGCCCATCGAACCGATGGGATCCTTCTTCTCATGCAGCAGTGGAATCAGCATGAAGTCCAGTGTTTCGGTCGTGTAGCCGAATGCCTTCATGCGGTTCAGCAGATCCTGATCTTCGTAGTAGACAGGCTTGGTTCCCGGCGGAATCTCGTCTAACAGGAGACGATGTTCTTCCAGCCATTTACGATACGGCCGACGTGATGCGACGTCAGACTTGAGCTCGGCGTCATCAATAATACGCCCCTGTTCAAAGTCGACCAGGAACATTCGGCCGGGCTGCAGTCGTCCTTTATACGCGACGTTTTCCGGCTTAATATCCAACACACCCACTTCGCTGGCCATGACGACTCGGTCATCTTTGGTGACGTAAAAGCGGCTGGGACGCAGACCGTTGCGATCCAGGGTCGCACCAATGTACTTGCCGTCCGTAAAAGATACTGATGCCGGACCGTCCCACGGCTCCTGAAGGGCAGAGTAATATTCATAAAGGGCTCGTTTCTCTTCCGGCATATAATGATGATTCTGCCACGCTTCCGGAATCATCATCATGGCGACTTCCTGCAGCGTGCGACCGCTGTGGTAAAGCATTTCCATGGCGTTGTCGAAGCAGCCGGAGTCCGATGTGTGCGGTTCAACAATAGGAAAGAGCTTTTCCAGTTCATCCCCAAACAAACCGCTCTCCATTTTACCCTGGCGGGCGAACATCCAGTTGCTGTTGCCTTTAAGCGTATTGATCTCGCCGTTGTGCGACATGAATCGCAGCGGCTGAGCGCGGTCCCAGCTTGGAAAAGTGTTGGTGGCAAACCGGCTGTGAACCATGGCCAGATGGCTGGTGTAATCTTCAGCCTGCAGGTCCCTGAAGAACGGGATTAACTGAAATGCCGTCAGCATGCCTTTGTAGACGATGACCTTCGTCGACAGCGAACAAATGTAAAACTGCAAAGCCTCTGTAAGATCGCTGTTGCGCAGCTCATGGCTGGCTCGTTTGCGAATGATGAACAGCTGGCGTTCGAGTGCCTCCTGATTGCTGCCGTCGGCAGCCGCCACAAACAGCATCTGGATGTACGGAGCACACGCACGTGCCGTCAGGCCGACATCTGCTCCGTTGTAATCCAGTGGAACGTCGCGCCACCCCAGGAATTTCTGTCCCTGGTCGCTGATAATCTGTTCAACGGTCTCCTTGCAGGTTTTCCGCTCGTCGGAAGCCTGCGGAAGGAAGACGATTCCTGCCCCATAGCGGCCGGACTTCGGCAATTCCACATCTATTTCTTCCAGAGCTACTCGCTTCAGAAAGTCTGTTGGCAGCGCAGTGAGCATCCCGGCTCCATCACCTGTATTCTCCTCGCAGCCACAGGCTCCACGGTGATCCATGTGCTGCAGGATGCGGTCCGCATCCGTAATAATGGACCGACTGTGCTGGCCTTTGATGTGAGCGACAAATCCGACGCCGCAGTTGTCATGTTCGTTTTCCGGGTCGTACAGCCCATAGGCCTCCGGAGCCCCAAAGGGTGGCCTGTACGAAGCGGGGTACTGATTACCTCGAGTATCTTCCATCTTTTTTTCCTGTTCAGTTGCACCGTCAAATCTCTGCGGAGAAGAGTACCGGTCCGAATGTCCAGGTCGGCCGGGACGGCGAGCGCCAGGATCACCCTGAGTCTCTCCGCATGAAGGCCTGCCGTGGTGCGGTCAGGCCAACGTTTGCTGCTTTATCGACCGTTTGATGCCGGACAGTGCCGAACGAACCTGGGGTAGGCTGAGTGTTCGAACAATGAAGTCATCCGGCCGTTTGACATCCTGTCGGCGACGAAGCGGTCCGCCGGATGTGAGGTGATGGGTGCCACACAGTTTCCGTAGTTTCGTTCCGGAACAGGCGATATAAACCCAAGCCAGCCGCCTGGGTTCAATTCTCACGGAGAATGTGACAGCACGTGCTCTCATACGTCGTTGATCAAAATTATGGTCAGTATTTAATGGTCAGGATTTAGTGGTCCGCGAGACGCAATCATCGCCGGAACGCGAATTGGGAACTCAGTATTTTCTCATGCAATGCCAAAATGGCAAGCTTATGTTCGTTCCAGGTTAGAAATCCTCCTGGCAAATCGCAAGATGCCACTACCATTCTTCCTGATTCCTGGTATGCCAACTGCATCTCCGCAGGTTGCGCAAGCTGTGTCAGGGTGTTGGGTTGCGCCTGCGGCCGCATGAGATTCTCAATTCATGGAGCTGCGACGGAATATCGATGGCGACGCGGGAATCGGAGGAATACATGCAACTTCTGTTGAAACCAATCATTCAGGACTGATTTGTGCCAGCGTCTGCGATTGGGAGTGTTGCCACGGCCGGTGACCGCTACTGGTCAGTTGAGTTTCTGAACGGATCAGGTACGGCTGCAGAAAAGATTTGGCAGACCACTCGAACGTTCCTCAGCAGTGACACAACTGCTGTCTGACGTCGATTTGAGCATTTTCGGGTCAGTCGTATCCCGTCGCAGGTGCAGACCAGTGAGCAGCAGCATTTCTGTCATGACCGGCACAATTCATTCCTGTACGGCAACAGGGGCAAAGCTGACGCGAGCAACCGGGAATGACATCATGCTGCATCATACCAAAGCATGGCCGAAACAGTTTGAACATGTTTTTCTGATCATTTGGCCCCGGCCAGTGAACGTGCACTCTTCACCAACTCGTCCACAGAACACGCATCATCTTTGTTTGTATCAACCACACTGAAAATAGACCAGAAGATCCTTGGGAAGCTCATCACGTGTCAGCTGGTTGTCCTGATTCCGGTCCAGTTCCATGAGCCATTTTTTTACGACATCTTCGGCCTTCGGCTGTTTTTTTCGTGTGGATTCCGGGCGGCGAGATTCCACAGTTCCCGGAATTTGCTCGATAAGTACCCTGCGCGAGTTATCATCTTTGCGCAGGACGAATCCGTCGTAAAGATCACCAATCGCCGTGCGAGCCTCGTAGGTGAGCTGCACACGGTCAATCTTTATGATCTGATAGAGCTGTGTGTCTTCGGCCGCTCTGCGCATGAAAGGTCGACGGCCCAGTTCATACATTTTGGGCCCACTCACCGAAACCACGTAGACAGTACCGGTGTTCGGGTCCCGATGAGACACACCTGTCATCAGGTTCACGTCTGCAGTCATCAACTGCGATCGAGCATAGGTGTGATCATGACCCTGCAGCACGAGATCTACCTGATGTTTGTCAATGATCGGCTGCCAGACTGCTTGCAGATGAGGATTGTCCCGTCCGGCACTGGCCGAATACATCGGATGATGGAATGTCAGCACCGTCCACCGATTTGGGTTGTCGCTCAGAATATTATCGAGCCACCGGGCCTGCTCTTCGATCTTTTCGTTGGAATTCAAGGACACGATCCGCGTTCCCTGGAAGTCGAAGCAACAGGCTGACTCCTTGAGTCCATCCGGGCCGTTTTGAGGAAACGCAAACTGTGGCTGCCAGTGAATGGACAGACGACGCTCCTCACTGTCGCCGACGCGTCCAAACTCATGATTGCCTGGAGTGGCCACGCACGGTATCGACCGATGAATAAATCCGCCGGCATAAAACCATTCGCCCCATTCAGCATCGCTTTCTGATCGATTAATCAAATCACCCGCGTGCAGGAAAAACGACGCCTTCGGAGCGTCTCGAAACGCTCGCCTGACAACTTGCGACCAGTGTGACTTCACATCATTCTGAGCATCACCGAAGTAAACGAAACTAAACGGAGCAGGCTCAGTGGACGTGGTTTGGAACTCTGCCCATTCACTCCAGTTGCTGCCATCACCAACGCGGTAGAGATACAGTGTCTCTGGCACGAGTCCTTTAAACGTGACGGTGTGCCGGAGCGATGGACCGAGATCGGTTTTCAGGTACTGCGATTCGGCATTGTTCGACTTTCTTCGGTCGACGAATTTCGGACCTCGCTCTGCCGGGGCAATTTCCGCGACCGCCCGCTGAACTGTGGTGTCTGTCCGCCAAGTTACTGACATTGTTGTTGAGGGATCGCCACTCCAGCTGAGCACGATGCGATCAGCCACGGCGCTCGGCTCCCATTGTGCTTCAGGCGGAACGAGCGGCGTCATACGAACCGGCGCTGCCCGGTCGTCGGCCGCGAACGCAATGGACAAAAAGACCAGCAACAAGATCAGGATCGGAGAGAAAAAGAATCGTATCTATAAGGCCCTGGCGGAAACGCGGGAGTTGGGGCGGCGTGAATTGATCGTAATCAGACTACGCGGATTTTTGAGTGAACCGGAACAACAAAACGAAATCTTCACGAAGCTCCAGAAACAGCCGTGGCCAACGCTCCGAGCACTCGACTGCAGTGTGAAAAAAACGTTCCAATCTGAATTCCCGACACCAGGAAGCTGTTTCTTTAACGGTATAACATGCTGTTGCCGGCAGACATCGGCAACGTCCTTTAGTGCATTCCAACCGAAAGCTGTCCGTACAGCATATTCAGCAGATCCGTCGGTCGGTCTTAGTTTGAATCGCTGATCTCGATGATTGCGTCATGTAGAGACGACAACCTGACCGCCTGGGATCAAGCCATTGTTTTAGTACCTGGCGACACTCGTCGCCTGGAATTAACAGTCTCTATTTCTGGTCGCTGTCAGCAGACGATTCATTATCGATTGTTACACGGCGGACTGTGAATCCGGATTCTCGCAATCCCTCGATAACCGACTGTTTGCCGAGCAGGTGCGCGGTACCCACCGCAACGAAATGCACATCGTCAGGTGCGGCAGAAATCTTTAATTCAATTGCTTTGACCATATTGTCATTGCGTTCGATCAGCAATACGTCGACGAACAGCTTTTGAAGGTCGTCAGAAACCTGAGGTCGTTGCAGTTCCCGCTCGAGATGTTTTTGCAAGTCGTCGCCGTCGCCTGCTGCGTAGAGTTTGATCAATATTTCCATCTGATTGAGGCCCGCCGCGTCATCTGAATCCATGACATCGAGGAATGCTTCCAGAAACGCGATCTGTTTCTCCATCGGCAGATCCGTGAGTTTCCTGAGCTGATTTTCAGCGTCTTCCAGACCACCCGTCTTCATGTTGGCTGCACGAGCTGCCATCTGGAGCTGCATGTCCATCGGGAGAGTTCCAAGATGTCTCACCTGAGCTTTCAGGTTGGCCAGAACGATTGGCCACATGACGACTCGAAATTCGGGGAGAGCCGTGCGTGAAAGCAGCGGGCTGAGTTTCATCAGCCGCCGATCGATCCGAGCCAAGGTGTCCGCGGAAACGTGGTCTTCCAGACGTTCGTCCTGCGGCAGGGAGATAGCTTCCGTCTGGGCGGCCCGGTCCTCGGCAAAATCAATTTCAAACCACGCCGCTGTGGAAGATTCAAATGCCGCATTAACTTTTGGGTGCAGCCTGGTGATATTTGGGTCGTTAACATGAATCGTGCCGAAGAGATACGAAGTTGCTTCGCTATCGGCACGCCAAAACTCCCAAAGGAATGGGCGCTGAATCGTGACCGTTTCGTCGTCACCTGCAGCGACGGGCAGGAGGTGAGACAGCAACACGATAGAAGGCAACAAAAGTCGTGACATGAATATGATCCAGAAGTCAGATACGATCGAACTGCCATACTGGCGGCTGTCAACTTCGCCCGGAGCAAATCTATCACGATACCGGGCGGTTGCAACACCAGCAAAAGCAGGTTCATTGGTCATCAAATGTCACATAACTCAGCCAGCAGACAAAACACCGAGCGGCCGACGGTCCGTCATCGTCAAAATATCATCCAGACGGATGAAGCATACGCGGTGTTCGTCCGCGGAGCTGCTGCGGTATTCGACGATCGACAGGCATTCAGCACAACCTAAAGCGCCGTGCCTGAACAGTCAGGATCGGGGTCTCCTGACAGCCCGTCACCCAAAGAAGTTACCGATGCTCTCACGATCACACCAGTTCGCAAAAGCCAGTCGTGTGGATTGAGTCCCCCAGCCGGAAGACTACGATAATTTATAGTGTCGGCTTTCCGGGCTCCGTATTTGCCCTGTCCTTCGAATCGATTGGTATGTTGTGAAAGCGCTCCTGCTGACGGAATACAAACACCTGGAGATGGCCGAGATTCCTCGACCGGAAATTGGTCCCGATGATGTGCTGATTCAGGTTCAGGCCTGTGGAATCTGCGGCAGCGATATCCACGGCTGGGACGGAAGCAGCGGACGCCGCATACCTCCGCTGGTGATGGGGCACGAAGCCTCGGGCATCGTGGCTGCTTCGGGCAGTGATGCGACAGAGTTTTCCGAAGGTGATCGCGTCACGTTTGATTCGATGGTGTCCTGTGGTCACTGCTGGTACTGCCGTCAGGGAGATGCAAATCTTTGCGAGCATCGAATGGTGCTGGGTGTATCCTGCGGAGACTATCGCCGCAATGGAGCCTTCGCCGAATACGTTTCGGTACCTGCACGCATTGTTTATCGTATTCCTGACTCTCTGGACTTCGAACACGCGGCAATGATCGAAGCCGTTTCTGTCGCAGTTCACGCTGCAAATCGAACGCCGGTTACGCTGGGAGACACAGCTGTGGTTGTCGGCAGCGGAATGATCGGGCTGTTGGTCGTCCAGGCTATCCGGCTTGCCGGCTGCACTCGAGTCATCGCGACGGATGTCAATGAGCACCGCCTGCATGTCGCACATTCACTGGGTGCGGATGAAACAATCAATGCGGCCAAAGAAGACGTTCCCGCCCGTGTTCGTGAACTGACTCACGGCCGAGGTGCTGACGTGGCGCTGGAAGTGGTTGGTACGACGCCAACGGTTCAATCGACAATTGCCTGCACCCGCAAAGGCGGATCCGTGACGCTGGTGGGAAATGTGACTCCCGAAATCAATCTGCCACTTCAGGAAGTTGTCACACGGGAACTGAGTCTCAGCGGGAGCTGTGGCTGCAACGGCGAATACCCTGCCTGTATCGCATTGCTGGAGACCGGTGCGATCCAAGTTGAACCGCTGATTACGGCACGCGCTTCGCTTGAAGAAGGGCCTGAGTGGTTCGCGCGACTTTACAAGGGCGAACCGGACGCAATGAAGGTTCTCATTCGCCCCGGGCAGCAGTCACACTCGAGAGTAGTGTCATCATGTGATTGACCGTACAGGACTCAAAGGTAGACTGATCGTGGCACAATTCCGTAATTCGTTTTGCCCGATCTTCTTCTACGGCCCCCCGCAGATGACGATGGAATTTTTCCACCAGCAATGGAACCCCTTCATCACGCCGACGGCGGTGGCCGACAGGGTAGTCAACTTCAACTCGTTCTGTTGACGTACCGTCCTTGAAAAACACCTGCACGGAATTTCCAATCGCCCGTTTATCTGATTCCAGGTATTCCCGAGTGAACCGTTTATTTTCTGTGCATTCCATTTTTGCTCTGATCGCATCAACGCGTGAGTCCACTGCGACATCGTCCTCGTAATCTTCCGCTGTCAGTCGACCGAAGATGAGCGGAACCGCCACCATATACTGCAGGCAGTGATCACGGTCCGCCGGGTTATCCAGCGGACCGGTCTTGTTGATGATGCGGTCACCCGATTCCTGTGTTTGCAGCACCACGCATTCGATATCGTCCAGTCGGTTCCTGACGAACGGGTGAAGCTGTAACGCACATTCAACAGCCGTTTGAGCGTGAAATTCAGCTGGAAACGAGATTTTAAACAGGATGTTCTCCATCACATATGTCCCCAGTGAACGCCCCAGCGTAACCGGGTTCCTGGCGAAACTCACATCCTGAAATCCCCAGCCCGATGCCGACAGTGCTGACGGGTAACCCATTTCGTCTCGCTGTGCTGTCAGTGCCAGAAAGAGACCCCGAGCCGAAGCATCGCCTCCGGCCCAAGACTTCCTTGAACCGGTATTTGGAGCATGGCGGTAGGTCCGAAGTGACGATCCATCGATCCAGGCATGAGACACGGCACTGCAAATCTGATCTCGTGAACATCCCAGCATGCCTGCACTCACAGCCGTCGAAGCAACTCTCACGAGCAGCACGTGATCCAGACCAACTCGATTAAAGGAATTGTTGAGAGCCAGTATCCCCTGAATCTCATGGGCACGAATCATGGCGACGAGGACCTCACGCATCGTTAAACCGGCGTGGCTGGTACGAGCCTGATAATCGGCAAGCGCCAGCAAAGCACCCAGATTATCCGACGGATGACCCCATTCCGCTGCCAGCCACGTATCGTTGTAGTCCAGCCAGCGTACCATCACTCCGATGTTCCATGCCGCTCGGACGGGATCCAGTTCGAAAGCCGTACCGGGGACACGGGATCCACCTGTCATTTCAGCGCCCGGTACGACCGGACCCAGCAATTTCGTACAGGCCTGGAATTTCAACGCGTACAGGCCGCAGCCGACTGTATCCATCCAGCAGTATCTCGCGGTCTGCATGGCTTCCGCGGATGATCCCACGTCAGAATCCATAATATAATCGGCAATATCAGCGATGACCTGATCGAAATCGGGTCGAACAGTACTTCCGGAGTTGCGGCTCGACATGAATGGACGTTCATCGACAATAAGTTCAACGACTACAGTTTCGAAATTCAGTTTACTTGTGCTGATCAGCCTCTACAACGTCTTCGGAAGAATCCCGGGACGATGCAGTCGCCGGTGGCTTGACTCCACCCAGCCGGGCCAGATGCTGCATCATTTCGTCCGTAACTTCCCGCAGAATGTCCTGCGTAAGACGCTCACCATACCACCGTTTGATGTCAATGGGTTGACCATAGGACAGCGTCGAACGTGTTCGAACCAGGAAAGAGCTAAACATCGATTTCCCGCGAGGAGCGCCGCGGACGTAGACCGGAATGACGGGCACCCGTGATTTTAGAGCCAGCCAGGCGGCACCGGTATCGCCGTCGATTAACTGAACATCCGGTGCCACATCATTGATCTTTCCTTCGGGAAAGACACTGACCAGCTGATTTCCCTTCAGGCGGCGCAGGGCTTCTCTGGCCGGACCCATATCCCGGCCGCTGCGAGTGACTGGAATGGATTGCATGACTCGACAGATCCAGCTGACAATCCCACCCCTTTCGCAGTATTCTCTGGCCGTCATGAATCCCGGCAGGCGGATGGTGGGTCCACGAAAATCGCGACAGTGATCGGCCCAGATCAGCATCGGGTCTGCGGGACTGGTGTGGTTGGCAATAACGATGGCGGCTGAATCTTCAGGAATCGTTCGTGAAGTGGCCACCTCCAGCCGAAAGACGACCCGTGTATAAAGTCGGGCAACCGCATGCAGGCACCAGGCCTGAAAACCACAGCCGCAGACACGGACCCGCCAGACAGCCCAGATCAGCATGACAGCCAACATCCCAAGTACACAATATGTAAATTCCATCAGAGGTTCCGCTGTTCACAATCGACGTCAAATGGTCCAAGTAGTTGTTGAGTTCGCTGAAGCAGCGATTAAGTATCGCTGTTGGGCAGCTCAGCAATCCTCCGGTATTGGTTTAGGTCACTGGATCTCAGACCGCGATGAAACCAGCGAACGCACTGAGCCGATGCGCTGTGCGTGTAGCGTTCCGGAACCTGATAACCCTGCGCCTCCATTTGCAGACGGCCGTCACTAATCTGAGTGGCCGCAGTGATTGCTTCATTCATGTCGCAGCCACCGAGTCTGCCGGGGATGACGATCAGAGTACACGCTCCATCTCCCACAGCGGCTCGTGGTGACATCCCGTATCTGTCTTCAACATTCTTATTCTGTCTTCTTCTCCGCCAACGCATGTTCCAGCTCCCGGTATGCCCGATAGGCGTCAAGCCTCCAGGGCGATGTGACTCCATTATTCGGTACCATTATTTTCACCGAGCGAGACAGGACAAGCCACTTTGTGAAATCTCGAATTCGGGATCGCGGGCCAGCGTTGAGTCTGTACTGCAGCCAACCTAGACTTCCCGTACTCAATGTCCGTGTCTGCTCAATTCCGGTGCGGTACCTGCGGTTACAAGGAATATCACGATATGCCCACCTATTTCTTTACCAGTGAATCCGTCAGTATGGGACATCCTGACAAGGTCTCGGATCAGATTTCCGATGGTATCCTGGATGCTTTGCTGGAACAGGACCCCATGTCACGCGTGGCCTGTGAAACGCTGTGCACCACCGATTTGGTAGTATTGTCCGGAGAAATTACGACGGCAGCGAAAATCGACTACGTCGAAGTCACCCGACGGATCATCCATGAAATTGGCTATACCAGCGACGACATTGGGTTCGATGCTCAATCCTGTCGGGTCTTTTTGGCTCTGCACAACCAGAGTGCAGATATCGCTCAGGGAGTGGATCGTGATGGGGCCGGTGATCAGGGGCTGATGTTCGGTTACGCGTGTAACCAGACCGAAGAATTCATGCCGTTACCGATCGCGCTGTCGCATCGCATTATTAATCTGCTGGCCAAAAAGCGACTGGATGGCGATGTTCAATGGCTGCGGCCGGACAGTAAAAGCCAGGTAACAGTCGAATACGAAGGCGGCCAACCCGTACGAATCGATGCTGTCGTCGTTTCGACACAACACTCACCTGATGTCTCTCAGCAGGACATTTATGATTATATTGTCAATACAGTTATCTCTGAATCCATCCCCCCAGGGTTGCTGGACAAGAACACGAAGTACCACGTCAATCCGACGGGGCTGTTTGTGACTGGCGGGCCTCATGGCGACACGGGACTCACCGGCCGCAAGATTATCGTGGATACTTACGGTGGTTGGGGACGGCACGGCGGTGGAGCTTTCTCGGGAAAGGATGCCACCAAGGTCGATCGTTCCGCGGCCTACATGGCTCGCTATGTGGCCAAGAACATCGTCGCTGCGGAGCTGGCAACTGAATGTGAAGTCCAGCTGGCCTATGCTATTGGTGTGGCAGATCCCGTGAGTGTTCGGGTCAACACCAACGGTACGGCCACCGTCTCTGAAAAAAACATCCAGTTGATGGTGCAGGATTCCTTCCCATTGAACCCGAAGGGCATCATCGATCACCTGCAGCTGCGGCGGCCCATCTTTCGGAATACCGCTCATGGTGGTCACTTCGGCCGCAGCGAGTCGGAATTCAGCTGGGAAGCCACCGACAAAGCAGGTGATCTTAAGTCGGCTCTGATGTAGTGACATGACAGAGGCCTGAACCGGCGGTGGTCAGACTGGCGGGAAAGCCGACGGAATGCGTCGCATGTCACGGCGGTGCTGACGGCGGCGATTTCGTTGTTTTCAACGACGTCCCTTGAGTGCCGGATTATACCGGCAAGCGAGGGTTCTGCTGTGCGTCCAGCCGACACCAGACTGCAGGTGTTGTTCTGCATGTGGACACTCCTGGACAACCTGGACTGCGCGAAGACCCTGACCGGTGGTCATGCGTCCCAGCGACCTTTGACCGCTGCTTCATAATCCGCTCGCGCGGATCGAACTTCGACTCGTTCCGAAACTTCCGGCACCGGAATGTCCCACCAGTGTCCCCCTGCTTCTGACGACGGGAACGGATCGGTGTCGATGACAATCACGCATGGTTCCTGGGCGTTGCGTGCACGTCCCAGCGCATCTTCGAGTTCTGCAATCGAATCGGCTTTTTCTGCATGTGCCCCCATGGACGCAGCATGCGCAACGAAATCGACTTTCGACGGTGTCACATGCCGAGTGTGGTCCAGCAGGTTGTTAAATTCCTTTCCACCGGTTGCAATCTGCAGACGATTGATGCAGCCGAAGCCGCGGTTATCAACCACTACCACAGTGATCTTGATTCCCATCGTCACCGCGGTGGCGAGTTCTGAATTCATCATCAGGTACGAACCATCACCAACCATCACAACGACATCACGATTCGGCTCAGCCATCTTGATGCCCAGGCTGCCGGCAATCTCATACCCCATACATGAGTATCCGTACTCCATGTGATACGAACCCGGGCGGCCGGCTTTCCAGAGTTTATGCAGCTCACCGGGCATTGTTCCCGCCGCACACATGACAACTGTATTGTCGCGAGCTGCCCGCTGAACTGCTCCAATGACCTGCATATCTGTCGGCAGGTTCTGGTTGTCAGCGGGTGCTGCAGTGAGGCCGTCCACCGCATCAAACCAGTCGGCCCTGATGGCGGCGTCAGGCAAAGGAAATTTGTGTCTTCCCATGGCAGCAGACAGTGCTTCGAGTCCGACCCGAGCGTCTGCAACAAGCGCGGTGGCGGCATGCTTTGTTCCGTCATACGGCTGAACGTTCAATGAAAGCAATTTACGATCCGGATTCTGAAACAATACCCAGGAGCCCGTCGTGATATCCTGAAACCGAGTACCCACGCCTAAAATGACATCAGCGTTTTGTGCCAGTGCATTTGCACCGGCAGCTCCGGAGACTCCGATCGGACCGAAATTAAGATGATGATCCCACGGCAGAGCTGATTTGCCGGCCTGTGTCTCTCCGACAGGGATCTGATGCTTTTCAACAAAAGACCTGAGTGTGGAGCAGGCATCAGAATAATGTACACCTCCTCCAGCGATCAGTAACGGCGACTTAGCAGCGCGCAGGATGCTGACGGCACTCGCCAGTTCGTCCCGATCGGGCTGCAATCGACGCTGATGCCAGACATTCGAGACAAAAAAGGTGTCGGGATAATCGAAAGCTTCTGTCTGGACGTCCTGGCAAAAGGCAAGAGTGACCGGTCCACAATCGGCCGGATCGGTCAACACGCGCATGGCACGAGGAAGCGCGGTGAGCAGATGCCCGGGCCGTGCGATGCGATCAAAGTAACGGGAGACCGGACGGAAACAGTCGTTCGCAGAGACTGTACCGTCGCCGAAATCTTCTACCTGCTGCAACACAGGATCGGGACCTCGCTTAGCAAACACATCCCCTGGAATCAGTAAAAGCGGAAGTCGGTTCACGTGAGCGGTTGCTGCCGCTGAGACCAGATTCGTAGCGCCCGGCCCAATCGACGTGGTTACGGCCATGGCTTTGCGGCGCCGATTTGCCTTGGCGTAGGCAATTGCCGCATGCCCCATGGACTGTTCATTGTGTCCTCGGTAGGTCGGCAGATCGTCGCCAATTCCCTGCAACGCTTCCCCCAAACCAGCAACGTTTCCATGGCCAAAGATTGCCCAGACTCCGAAAACGAAACGCTCTCCATCTTCGTTGATTTGGTTGGCAAGGTATCGTACCAGTGCCTGGGCGGCTGTAAGTCGAACGACCGGCATAGCGATTCTTTCGTTTTCGCGGGTGACACTCAGCGGACAGGCATTGGAAATGTCGACGACACTGCAGATTAACACAGCGTAGGCTTCGGAAGTCAGAATTGAAATCCCGGGTGTCCATTAAGCCAGAACCGGCTGATTCGGTCAGACGTGGGGACTGCCTAGCACAATGGTCTACGGCAGCGGCGTCTTAACCCGCAAGTCGTCCAAATGCGTCTTGGCCAGGTTGATTAGATCGCGACGGCCAAAATGCTGGATGTGTCCCGGGGTGTTGCTCAGCCGGCTGATGTACTTGCCGCGGAGCAGATTTAGAATGCACCACACCGGTTCCCATGGAGTGCTGATCAAAACCGCTCGTCTGGCCACCCGGCAAAGCTCAGCAAGTCCGGACGCCGGGTCTTCGATGTGCTCGAGGACTTCGCAACACACCACCAAATCGAATTCGTTCTGCTCGTAGGGAAGCTCGAATATCGACGCTTCTTTGAACACAATGGATGAATCAAGACCCTCAGCGATTCTACCCAGACTCAAGTCACATGCTTCCACCCGGTTCAACGGGCCGACAGAAATATCCAACAGCTGCTGTGTAAGCAAGCCCTCACCACAACCGACCTCGAGAAATGTGTCAGGGCGTGCCTCCAGAAACAGACTTTTAACCGACCCTATGAAGTCCGACATCAGCTTTCCTGCGACCGGATTCCTTGTCTCGTACTTGTCATAAAAATTTCCAATGACATTTTCCTCGGTCACATCGTCACTCCGCACTTGACTGACATTTTAACTGCTCAGTGCTCATCTCAATTCGACGGACACGCCCCGCCTGGCGAGCGGCCGGCTGTGCCGCCATCCCAGCGGAGCGGACACCGCTGACGTAGGACAGACCGTCGTGCATCGGCGCCGGATTCCCGACGAGCACATTACCCCGGCAATTGCCGAACTGAAGGCGGCGAAGTTCGATCGCTTCTCGGCCAATTTCATACACTGTACAACCGGCAACGCCACCGGTCCCGTGAACTGGTTTGACGACCAGTGGTGGGAAATCATCTGCCATAACATGGGCATGATGGCCAGAGTGGCCCGGCGGGCTTCCGGGGCGGAATGCGTGAATTCAAGCGGCTGAAATGACAAAATGTCGGATGCCGTAAGTGACGTGTAGAATCCACTTTGGAGTTCGGCGGAGTTTTTGACCCTGCGAGGTTCGTGTTTACTCGACTATTTGCTCGATCTTGATTTTCCAGATCTGTAATGCCCGTTTCTGCTTGTTGTATCCGCTGTATACCAACTGACCTGGTGCCACTTCGACGACGGACGCGTAGCCTTTTCCTCCTTTGGCGACCAATGTCCGCGACGTCCACATCTCTCCCCTGCCGTCGGGACTCACCCAAAGATAGTAGTTCGGTGATCGTGATCGGCCGACTGCGAGAACCAACAGGCCGTTGGAGAGCAAGTGGGGGGTGGGCCAGACTCCTGTCGCGGGGAGCTTCACGGGCTTGCTCCACGTCTGGCCGCCGTCAGTGGAACGAGTTTGAAAAATGGGTTTTCCCCATTCACCGTTTCGAAGTACCATCAGCAGATCACCGTTGGCCAATTCCGTCATGCCCGGCTCGCCCATACCCTCGGGACCTAACTCCGGCCAATATCCAGGGCTGCCCAGCGTCTGCCAGGTGTTGCCGTGGTCCTTCGAAGAAATGACCCACGCTCGGGTCTTGTATAGATTCATTTCCGGAACGTATTTTTCGAGCATGGAATATTCCTCGTCTCCTTTCCACCAACCATAGGCACAGGCGATCAGTGTGCCGTCTTGCCTTTCGATCAGGCTATGCTCGACAATCGCAGCGCCGGTGTACTCACCGGTCTCTGAACGCCCACCCGTCCCCTGCGGGATACCGAACACCGCGTCAATCGGGCCAATAACGGTCTTCAGGTTGTCTTTCGATCGGTAGACCTTGAGAATGCGCTGATCGAGTTGCGTGAACTCGTGCTTCGCTCCCAGGCCGATGAAAGTGCCATCGCGAAGCACGCAACCGGCGCTTTGACGCCACTTGTCATGAAAGCCTGCACGGACTGCCGCCGGTGAGTGGGTCCACGTCTCGCCGTCATCGGTCGAGCGATTCCCGTGTACGAACAGAGAACCATCGGCTAGTTTGTGGACAACCGCATCGAACCGTGCGGAGAGCAGCATGGATGATCCCACCGTCACCTTGATTTTTGGATCGTTAAACGCACCGTCTCCGACGGCGGTCGGACAGGCTGACAACAACAGCAGCGAGGCCGCAAATCTATGTAACTGACTGGATAGCACGAGCAGTTCTCCGGTCGACTATTCTGAGCTAATGGTCAAAACACGCGCGTGCAGGTCGAGCACATCATTATAGATGCACACGACCTGACCAGGCGAAACCTCGGCTAGCGCAATCCGCCCGGTGAACGCTTGCCCGGTTCTGGTTCCAATGTTCATCTTGTGTTTGCTATCCCAAGTTCTGCCGCCATCGCTGCTGCTCATGACGTGCAGCGCTTTTCCGTAAGCCAGCAGGAGTTTCGCGTCGGAAAGAACCAATAACTGACCGTAAAGGGCCGGGGCATCGATCTTTTCGGGATTCTCCCATTGCTGATAGTTCCCGCACGACCGGCTCAACCACAATGGCCTTGCACCGTCGCCGTTGCGCATCAGGCAGAGCAGGTTTCCGTCGGGCAACAGGCCCAGGCTCGGCAAGCGGAAACCTTCCAAACCGACGTCCGGATCGGCGGCGATGGTGGCCACATAATGCCATGTATCGCCTCGGTCCTTGGAGCGAATGAGCAACACGCGGGACTTCTTGAGTTGCCATTTTTCCCAGCGATCTGGATAGCCGGAAGGCGATTGGTCGCTTTTGAACCAGCCCCACATACAGGCCAGCAAATCGCGGTCGGGAAGTTCGACAATCGATTGCTCGAAAAACGGTCCTGCGACTGGCATCCCGTACTCGTCGGTTCCCGCCGCAACGTTTGGGATGTGAATCAGTGCACGCTTTGGCCCTGTATACCCCGCAAAGTGGTTGCGGGATCGATAGATTTCCGCCACGTACACGTCGGAATCCCGCTCGTGTTTTCGCGTGTAGCGTCCCACCAGCAGCACCGTGCCGTCTTTCAGAGTGGTGATCGACCCGCGACGGGGTCTGGTGGCGTTAGAGAGTGGAAAGCCAAACTTCTGATAGCGGCTCCAAGTCCAACCCCCGTCCTTGGAGGCCATGTCGTAGCAGAGCAACGTTCCGTCCGTGAGCCGAACCAGAGACGGAAACGTGGAAAACGCACGAACGTGAATGCCCTTGCGATCCTTGTACTGGCCGCCACCCGTTATCTTCACCTCGGTGGAACCGATTTCCGCAAGAGCAAACCATACTACGCCGATCAGTAACGCAAGCGTAATTCCGCGCATTGACTTCACTCCTTTCCCCTTTCAAAAACAGGGTCGTTTGATACCACCTCAGCCATTTGAAACGTCACGTACCGGCCATGATGGACGATCTTCGCTCCGATCTCAATCAGCTTCTCCTGCAGTGTCATCCGGGACCAATGCTTCACGCCCGGCGGCCGGCCGAATCCAGCGGAATGGAACCAAAACGCGCGACGCAGAGTGATACAATGTCTTTCGGCGGCGTTTCCTGACCGAAAGGACGAGTTGGCGGAGTCGCTTTGTTGCGAGAGGCATT
This sequence comes from Planctomycetota bacterium, assembly GCA_963581585.1. Taxonomy (GTDB): domain Bacteria; phylum Planctomycetota; class Planctomycetia; order Planctomycetales; family Planctomycetaceae; genus S139-18. The sequence goes on along the minus strand of CAUZPL010000086.1, from coordinate 771 downwards.
CCTGCAAAACGCGAACTGGATTTTTCACTTGGCCATTCCATGCCGAGCTCTCGACGAGGCCGTCGATTTCTATATCTCAAAGCTGCGCTGTCGGCTGGCGCGCCGTTACGACGACAGAATCACGATGGATTTCTTCGGTTCTCAGGTGGTCTGCCACCTATCTCCCGAAAACATCGACCCTGAACCACAGATGTATCGGAGACACTTTGGGATCACATTCAGGGATAGGGGCGATTTCGACGCAGTGTTCGAGGCCGTAAGACACAGCGGTGTGGAGTTCTTTCAGGAGCCGATGGCCCGCTTCGGTGGGCGGCGGGAAGAGCACGTAACCTTCTTCCTGAGAGACCCCTCGAACAACCTTCTCGAGTTCAAGTTTTATCAAGATCCCGAAATGACGTACTGAAGACTGCGTGGGCAACCTAGTAGCGTGTCATGGTAAAATCAACTGGCTCACCGAAGCACCAAATCATGTTTCACGCGACCCCCATCCCGTTCGGTATCACTACGAGCGGTTCAACCGAGCGGTGCCCCAGAAGACGAGCGAAGCGGCGAAAACTGAAGAGAACGGCTTGTCTGTCTCACGACAAACACTCAGTGTTTTACCTGAGAGTTCGCTTGCGCTCGTTTCTCATCGTGAGCAAACAGTAACCCGGCCAGGACTTGAACCTGAACTAACAGAATCAAAATCTGTTGTGCTACCAATTACACTACCGGGTTTGATGGTTCCGGAAACCGTCCATCCATCGCTCATGGGGACGCCCTGAGCGAGAC
>CAUZPL010000085.1:0-26692 GCA_963581585.1 Planctomycetota bacterium | reverse complement strand
TTCCGATCGGCGAATATTGCGAGTTGGCGCAGGCCGAGGGGGGGGGTGTTCCGTAATCTTTTCCCGGGAGTGCGGGAATTCCTGCAAACGAAATCTGGGAAAGACGAAAAAACAGTAAACCTGTCGACTCGATTAATTTTTTCACGAAGTGACGCACAGCGTGTCGATTAGGCACATTTCGAGCGAACCGAAAAAAATGATCTGATCTTCACGATTACGTCGGGCTATCCCACCAGGAGATACCACGATGGATCTCTTCTTGGCAATCATCCTGATGACTTTGATCATGCTTTGGACGATGATCTTGGGCATGAGGTTGGGTAAACAGGCATCGAGCAGTTCGCAGTTTGGCGTTCAGATGCTGGTTGTGGGGGTGTCCTGCTTCTATTTTCTGTTCCTGTGGAACCGTCCGTGTTTGACTCGCTGGTTGCCCCATGCGGCGCTGATCATTTTGGCTAACTGGCAGGCAGTGATCGGCAGTTTCTTCGCCGGCATGTATTTGTCCTCCGGAAGGATCGGTCGCAAGCGGAGACTCATTGTCGGACCAATGACGCTGGTGCTGGCAGGGTACTCCATCGTTGCGCCCGTGCTGGGCAATGCTCCGACCTGCATACCGGCGTCGTCAGCAAGTCCCTTGATAACTCAGACAACTCCCTATACCTGCTCGCCGGCGGCCGCCGCATCATTGCTGCGACTGCATGGGATCCCTGCGACTGAGTCGAAAATGGCGGATCTGTGTCTGACTCGGCGGGGGACCCACTGGATGGGGGTATATCGAGGCCTCAAATTGATGACCCAAAGGACTCCGTGGAAAGTTGTTGCCGAGTCCTTTAGCCGTAAGACGCTGTTGAGTCTCCACGAGGCACCCGCGTTGCTCTCAGTTGATATCGATACCGACCTCATCGCTGCGGGCTATGACCATGGTTTTCGCGGCAACACGGGGCATTCTGTGCTGGCTCTGGGGGCGGGCGGGGGCGACGATGTTATGGTGTTTGACCCTGCACCATCATACGGCATTGAGTGCTGGGATCGTGAGATTCTGTCATGGGTGTCTGAAGGTGTCATATTGCGTTTGGTACGGCGGGATGGCTCCAAACGTGACGCTGCTGTGAGCACGAGGATCCGTCGGGCAACTCTTCAGACCGATAAGTTCTCTTACATCAGCTGGAAGTTGAGAATGAAAACAGGGAGTCAGTGGAAGAGTCTAGAAACCGGCCGGCAGCCCATACTTGCGAGGGTCACTGGCTCCATGGAGTTTACCACTGAGTCCAGAAACTGACTGATTTACACCAGCGGTGGAGATCCGTTGCAGGCAGTGTCCTTTCTGCTGCAGCGACGCCCATACAGGCTTCTGGAATCCTGACTCCAGCATGAGCGCGTCCGGATACCATTGGTGATGAAATCGCGGAGCAGCCACGGCTGGTTGGGGTTTCATCCCGAATACCAGATGATTGAGCGTCACCTGCAGCGTTGCTGAAATAATTCGCGGGCCGCCCGACGCACCGCTGGCAAAAACGGCCCGGCCATCGCGCACTGCAATCGTAGGTGTCATACTGGACAAAGGTTTCTTACCGGGTTGAATTGCATTGGCTTCGCTCTGTAACAATCCGAACGCATTTGGTTCACCCGGTCGAGCAGAAAAGTCATCCATCTCATTGTTCAGCACGATTCCGTATTCCGGGACAACGACGAAACTTCCATATCGCAGATTGATTGTTTCGGTACAGGCGACAGCGTTGCCTTGAGCGTCGATGATGGAGATATGACTGGTCCCGGAATCATCTTTATTAAAGAAGCGGCCATAAACATTCATGTTACGGACCTGCGAGCGATCAATCTTCGCCGCTATATGATTGGCATAATCCTGACTGAGCAGCTGCTTCACCGGAACAGTCACAAAGTCTGTATCCCCGAGGAATCTGGACCGGTCTGCAAACGCGTGCTTCATTGCTTCAGCAACGATATGGATATAACCAGCGCTGTTATGGCCGAGGGCATTAAGGGATGAGCTGGACTGATCTTCCCATCGCCCAAGCGTTTGCAGTGTCTGGATTAGGGCAATTCCGCCGCTCGACGGCGGGGGCATGGAATAGATTGTACTGTTACGAAACCTGCCATGGACCGGCTTACGGATTTTGGGTGCAAATGAAGACAGATCTTCAGCGGAGAGGATGCCGTTGTGCTGCTCCACCTGTCGTATAACTGCGTTCGCAACTTCACCGCGGTAAAAGGCATTCCGACCGTGGCTCGCGATGAGCTGCAGGAGTTCCAGTTGCGGTGAGTGGAAGCGGTCGCCCGGTTTCCATGGCACCCCGCGATTGAGATACAGTCGGACCAGTGGTGCAAAATTTTCTTTGTATTTCCCATATTCATCGACCGTTTTCAGAATCATCTGCTGCACCTGTCTGTCGTGTGCATCGATCTCAACGCCATCTTTTGCCAGACGAATCGCTGGTGCGAGGAGTGTCTTCAGCGGGAGGGTGCCGTGACGGTCTGCGGCAAAGCACAAACCAGCGACGGTGCCGGGAATGCCGATTGCGCGTCCACCACGCACGCTGTCCGGTTCCGCACCGGTACCCGCCGGTTCAATGAACATGTCGCGGGTGGCAGCGGCCGGTGCGATTTCCCGGTAGTCCAGTGCGGTCGCCTGTTGCGTCTCTACGTTCCAGATGACCATGAAGCCACCACCGCCAATTCCACAGCTGGCAGGGCGCACGACTGACAGCGCAAACGATGAAGCAACAGCGGCATCGACAACATTCCCACCCAGCTTCAAAACCATCAGCCCCGCTTCACTCGCCGCCACATGATCCGTTGCCACGACAGCGTGTGCATATACGTCGTTGGCCTCCACACGCACGATCATGCAGATCAGAATGGCGATCTCTGCCAGAGCGAAACCACAGTGTAATCGGGTGTCGTGGCGCAACGATGCCTGCAGCAGACGAATCACACGCGAATTAAATCCGACGCGGGAACGGAAGTACAACGTCCGCTCTGTCGTGTCCGGCTGTCGGCCTGCACGCACCTGCAACAGGCCTTCATACTGCCGGCATGCGTACTCGTCTGCGGACACCATTTCTCCAGTTTTCCTGCTTGATCGGTTCCATCCGGATATTCCGGAACCGAATTCGATTGCCGTGATCCCGAAGATAGATCGGACTGTATTCCGGACCCTCACCCGGAGGGCTTGCCGTGGTCGCATGGCTCCGGTCCTGCCTGTCATGAATCTTCACACCGTTATGCCGGACTGTGATCCAAGGTTCCCTGTATCTCCTTGTGTCTTTTGCCATCCCTGGTTTCGAGTTTGCAGACAGCTTCTGTAAACTTGCCGGAACCTTGGATCTCCGTCTGATTTGCACTGTTCCAGCCACCGCCACGGAGATCGTCCTGGTATCCGACGGAACGGAACCTGCCACTGCCGTCCGGAATGACCTGCCGTCCAGACTTCACGTCGTGGTCACTGGCGTTGATCGTACCGGAACACTTACCCTGGACCATGATGTCCGCAACTGTTTTTTTGATGTGCAGTGTCCCTGTTTTCTTTTCCCAGTCGTCACATGTTGTGGCAAGCAGAAAAACGGAACGCCACCAGAAGGTTGGTCTCATTGATAGCTTGATTCGATGTTGAGAAGTGTGGGTAGTTTTTGATCAGAGTCTCTGTGGCTTCACAGTCAATCATGAAGGACCTGGTGGCTTGAATCCATCTAAGGTTGCACAGAATCGCCCCATACTCTTGTGTCAGCGGTTCCCACTGGATGGAGAGTGACCACAAATATTCCATCTGTTCAGGTAATGACGGGATGATGGTGCAGTCGTTAACGTCGCCTAAGCGGCAACGAGGAAGCGGCTTTTTCAACATCGGCCGCATAGTCATGGCCCAGCAGGGCAGCCACAGTTGCAGCGATCTGTGCCTGTGTGAAATTGCCGGCCACATCAGTGCTGGAGTCGACCGTTGGACTCAGCACGGCCGCCCAGATTCGGTCAGAGCCTTCCACATTGTCGCCATGGCTGCGCCAGCTGATCCGGTCATCACCTCGGCCGTGGTCCGTGGTCATGACCAATGCCGTATGGTCGCGATATTCCGACATTGACTGAGCTGTGTCCCACAGTCGACGAATGTAATCGTCACCACGTCTGGCAGCATCGAGATACAGGTCGTAGCGTGCCGCATGAGCCCAGTCGTCGGTTTCGCCCAGGGACACATAGAGGACCTTCGGTTTCTTTGAACGCAGGAACTGATCGGCGCCGGAAAATGTGAAGACATCATAGCGGACACCAGCCCAGTACCGAGGAATCTCATCAGCCAGTGTGTCCAGGTAAGCAGTCTCCGGAGAGTTCGGGGCCAGCCTTGCCAGCGGGCTCCATCCAGCGTTTACCGGGATGCCACTGCGTTTCGTATTGATGATCCACGGGAAGACCTCCCAGCTGGCAAATGCCGTCATACGACCCTGATAAGCCTGTCGGACATGCAGCCACTCCAGGACCGTGACATTGGGGTTGTTGGTTTTCTCATTGGAGTTGATGCGCGGGTCGGGAAACCCGCAGAGTAGTTCGCTGTATCCCGGATATGAAAAGTTCATTCCATTCGTAACACGGATGTGCGATTCGGCTTCCTGATCTCCAAATACCACGCCCTGCTCTGCCACCACGTTCCAGAAGAAAGGCATCAGTCGGGCTCGGCGTTCTTCGGCTGTGTCAGCGGCGTAGAGTCGATTGATCCCCACTACGTCATTTGTTCCGTTCGCTTTGTCACCCAGTATCGTTTCATCCAGACCGCCAAACAGCTCCTGCCAGCGCAAGCCGTCCATTGTGACGAGTATGACGTTGCCAACTGGATCCAAAGCGGAGCACCGGCTACCGCTCAGGAGTACTGCACCGAACCAAACCCAGAGGCAACAAAACAAAAGCAAATGAGGCACAGCTTCGTCCTTAAACCGTCATCGGATGTGGCAATCCATGTAAATCTGAACAGGTGTGAGCCACTTGAGTGGGACATTGAGGTGTCCGGCGCAAGCCGGGGCAAAGACTGAAATTGTGGATCTAGAACCTTGAAATTTGAATTGAAACGCGCTGGGATTCTCAGTATTGTGCGCTGCGTTCTGCCCACACTGGACGGATATTCATCGGAGTCGGCCAAACTCAGTGATTGTGGTACGTGTTCTTCGGGAAAGAGCTTAGGTTATGAGTACGCTCAAGAAAAACAAACGTCTCAAGCGAGCGAAGCGGCTTGAACTCTACGGCGATCTGACGCCAAGAAGAGGAAACAGACTGAGCCAGCGTGGCAAACCCAAATATCTGGGGGGTAACGGCCGCAAAACCACCGGAATCACCGCGCGCAAATTCAAACGCAACGTGCAAAGGATTCGCGTCGTCGAAGACGGCCAGGTTGTGCGTCGTCGGGTGCCCGTGAGTCTCATTCGATCGGGACAGATCGAAAAACCACTGGTCACGGACCCATTCGCTCTGCCGAGGGACTAAGTTGTCCGTAGTTTTCTGAAGGGACGTCCCAGGATACGAATGCAGGAACGTCGGAAGCCAATATAACCGAAGCTGATTGTCAATACACAGTATAAGGCAATCAGAACTGGACAAGCGCCGTGTTCCAGCATTTTTGGTGTGTCGAGGTAGCGACCACCAGAAACCCAGCCCAGAGCGAGATAGGTACCGTTTGCCAGCACACAAAAGTGGGCGATGAACCAGAGCCAGTTACGCTGGACGCACAGTGCGATAGTCACCGGAGCAAACACACCCAGAATCGGACCGCACCACAATGTGGCCAACGGCCACGGATCTGGATCAAATAGACTGTACGGCAGGTGCCATGGCAGCAGGTCAGTGTTTTTCAAGGTGCCCCCGCAGCAGCAACCGCCCATTATATGTCCCGTTTCGTGGGTGAAGGTCATCACGCACCACGACACCGTCAGCAGGATCACGAAATGGAGGATGCGGCGCACCATTTGGTGAAGTCTCCAGTGTTAATTGAGTGCGTCGAGCTGACGAACGGTCAACAGCACCACCATGTGTTGCTCAGTGATCTTAATGTCTTGGGCTGAGGGCGGACCTTGACTCAGGACGGCGTGCGATCTGCGCATCGGCCGCCGATTGCACAACATCTTGATCAGGCAATGATTCCGCGAGCTGGAGGATATCTTCGCAGAGTTCAGCGAGTCCTGTTACAGGCCTTTCGTATCTGCAAACCATTTTGACACAAGTTGTTCTTGCTGGTGGTTCTATTTAGTGCATGGTCGGTCGGGTTACTACAGCGGCGATGTCTCAGAAGCGACGGAGTACAGCTGCTGGTCCGGCACGGGGCTCGCTGAGTCACGCACCGATTCAGCTCTGTTATGCCACAGGTGGTGTCTTTTAGGGCCAGTCTGGAACCTCGGTGTTCCGGAATTTTTGTCATTCGTACCTCGAGTGGATCCATGTCTCGATTCCGGGTTCGTCGAGTGTTGATCAGCACCCGCAGATGGCTGCCTCGCGGCGGTGTCAGTCTTGTGGTGAGTATTCCCTTGCTGTCGATCATTGTTTCCACTGAAGACTCACGATTAGCACGACTGAACTGTGTGAGTTCGGCCATCAGCTGCCGAAACTGTACTTGAAATCCCGGTGCACGGTTCCAGACATCCAGGTTGTATTCAAAGAACGACAGTGTTTCTGCACCGGAGAGCATTGTCTGGTAGGCCATCACCCGTAGTTCATCAATCTCCGGCAGCTTGTTTTTTGGAGGCAATACCCAGGCCTGCAGAATTACAACAAGTGGTCGCCTGACACCGGCAATCTCCATGAGTCTGCGGCTGCGCTGAATCATAAAGAAAACATCGTCAAGCGGAGCTTCGTAAAGATCCGGATACGGCATAATTCGCATGACGTCGGCGGCCTGGTAGAGGTGAGAAAATTTTTCGTAGTGTTGATCTGTCCATGTTGCCATCGGACCCCAGTGTGAAATCTCCAGACGAGTCGTCGGAAACTGTTCACGAAAGACTGGTTCCAGAACACTGTACAATTCCTCGTAGAAGGTAAACGGGGTCTCGGGTGCGTTGCGTCCCGGCTCATCCATGATGCTAAAGCCGATGAGTTTCTTTGGGGCAACATTGCGAGCCCGAGCTATGCCGGCGTCAATGTCTTTGTCACTTGTGTTGAGTGTCCACCAGTTAGCCAGCACAACATTCAGGCCGGCATCGGTGGCCGCATGATGAAGGTTGGGCCAGTCGAGAACGACCTGTGTGAATCCCATTGACTTGAGGTCGTGCAGAGCTCCTTCCGAATGTGGATCATACATTTCAAACTGTTGCGTTACCTTGGTATGAACAGGCCGCTGGATGTACCTCGCATTACTGACGAGTCGCCGTTCTTCCGGATCTGTTGACAGATGAGGATCCGGTGCGTTGAGGGCCGATTCCTGGCTACGTGCACATGGTGGTCCCGCAATTACGACGCAAACCAGAACGCATACGTACGGAACGACTGCTGCAACGGAGAAACACATTGAACATCCTTAAGTTCGTGGCAGCATCCAGGTCATCTGATTTGAACAGGGTGCGAAGTTATGGGACTCTCACAGAGGCTGTCACGGCCGGCCCGGTGCGGAAGGACTCTCATTTTACTGATGATGGCAATGTAGAGTGCAGCATGAAACTGCATGTTGAATTGATTTGATTCAACGCATCTGATTTATCCGATCAGTATTGACACCGGACCCGATCAGGAATGAGTGACAAGTATGGCTCCATCATTGAGCTCGTGAAGACAGATCAGTGGATCGGGGACACAGTATCAGGACTGTTACGTGATGTTTCAGACGGAGAATGGATCTTCCGGTGTATCGACGAAATATACGTCGTGCAGATTGCTGAACAGGTCATGAACCAAATCTGTCAGTTTGTGGCTGAGATCGAGGACCTCACTGGGACTGGAGTGCTGTTTTTTCGCCGTAAAGTGCTGTTCAACAAATTCAACCTGCGCGAGAACAGCCGTATCGTTAATCGCTTCGGACAGGTGTTCCTGGACCGCAGAAATCTTTCAGTGTTCTGGGCTTATCAAGTCCTGTGTGCCGGGACCCTGAGAGCCATTTTCGACGCGTTCCCGGACCGACACTTCGTTGCCAGAGAGATGGATTAATTCCTGAGATGCTCATCCGCGGCAGAGGATTTCACCACACCGCATTTTTTGCGCCGCTATGTCTCAGATGTGACCCACAGGATGTTGAAAATGACATCGCCGACTCCTCCTTGCGCCGTGCCGCACAACGAGACCAGGTATATAAACGGATTCCAATCACGTAGTCTGATAGAACTTGAAGGAGACAATCCGTGACCAGTTACCGGCAAATATTTTTCTGTCTCGTCATCGGGATGCTCCTGGAATTACCGGGGGTGACTGGTGAACTGCAATACGAGAACCTGGATGTCGTGATCGACGACGAGGTCATCATCGCGCCGCGAAGCGTCCCGGTCGATGTGGCCAACATGATGGTCGGTCCGGACGGGACCGTCTGGATCAACACCACGACAACGGCCCCTGGGCTGTTCAAGAGCAGTGACCAGGGTAAATCCTGGACTGCCGTGCCCGTGCACCTCGTTGATGTACCGTCTCCCCAGCACATCGCCGGATTTAAAGTAACCCGTGACGGACGGTTGTGGATCGTCCATCAGGCGCCGCCAAAAGCCGGGGGACATCTCTATTCTCTGGACGCATTTGTCTCGGTCTCAGAAGATCTGGGCAAGTCGTGGCAGACCACCAGACTGAATTTCCCCAGCTTCGCCCCCACGGCTCCCAGCGACCCGTACACCATGATCGAAATTGCCTGGTGCCATCCGAATTTTGTCGAAAGACCTGACGGAACCGTGATGTTTTCAGCCAGTATGCGCTACGAGGATTGGAGCGACTATCAGCAGGCAGATCAAACGCGCCCGGGAATCCGAGACATTATGATCCGCACGACCGATGGTGGCCGCAGCTGGGGTGATCCGACCATTGTGCACCAACACGCTACCGAAACCGCCTACGCGGTTGACCCGCAGAACCCCGACCACATCCTGGCAGCAACGCGAATTCAGCGCAAAACATTACCTGGCGAAGATCCCACGGAGGTACTCCAAAAGACCGGGGTTCCCTATCCACCAAAACCGGAGAGCTACGTCTACAAGAACGGTCTGCTGCTGGAATCTACCGACGGCGGACGGACCTTCCAGGAGGTACCGGGAAGCTTGCTGGGGTTTGGAAGTTACCGGTTCACTATGCTGTGGACCCCAAAGAACATGGTGGTGCTGGTCAGTCTGGGCGGTCAGGAACCTGGAGAGAAATTCTTCGACAACGATCACGTTTGCCGCATCAGTCTCGACGGCGGTTGCACCTGGGCCGATGGCAGCGCCAGCGGCACCTCCCAGTTAAACCGAGCTCAGGAATTTTCTCTGGTCCCTGCCTACCGGGATGTGGGAAAAGCGGACCATTACAGTGCGGCCGTGGCTGCCACCGTTCAACTTTCTTCCAACCATTTCCTTACGCTTTGCAAGTACAAGCGGGACAAAATTCTCAAAGGCCGATTCTGGCACCTGGAAAACCGGCCCTGAAACCGGACAAGGAAAACGAATGAAACCCATCTGTTGTGGAGAAGCGTTTCTCGTTGCGGTCCTGGTCGTGGCCGGTTCATCGTTCGTGAAAGCTGACAGCAACCAGTGGACCATTCAAGGTTCTTATGCCATCACCCCGACGCCACCGCTGCGGATCGGAAATCAACGGCAACTGTTGATGGACGATTACGTGGTGGAAGACCGCCGTGCGTGTCGCCGAACGGTCCATTCCCCCCGAAAACATATGGCGAATCCATTGTTATCCACCGGTCCGGACGGACTTTGTCCCGACCGAAGTTTCAATTATGCCAGTGTCGATCACGACCACGAGAACGGAATGTATCGTGTCTGGATTTCGTCCTCGGTGCAAATCAACCAGCCAACCCCGCCCGGATTTTACTGGCTGACTCGGGGCCGGTACTATGAGTCAATCGACGGCATCCAGTGGCGCGCTCCGGCACTAAACCTGGTTGAGGTCGACGGGACAAAGGCCAACAACGTTTTTGTCGGCGGAACAGAAGTCACGTACGACAGCGTGGGAGTCAGCCGTACTCCCTTGAAATGGCGCCATCGCGGCCGTTACATGATGGTTTGTCACCAGGGCCCCGCCGGTCGAGACCCGCATCCCGAACTGGTAGCTGGTGGCCAGGAGTTACGACTCTCCTTCAGCGACGACGGCATCCATTGGAGGGATCAGAAAGAGAATCCAATTTTCCGGGGACAAAGCGATACGGCCAACAACGTTTGTTACCACCTGGAACGTGACGTGATGATGTACTATCGCCGCCCACCGATCAATGCAGGTGAAATTCGTCGCATCGCCTACTCAGAGAGTTCCGACCTGGTCCACTGGAGCCAACCCGAACATGTTCTGATCCCTGACGAACTGGACCCGTACTCTTTCTATTGTATGCCCGTCGTGAAATATCAGGGGGTTTACTTCGGTTTTTTGCACATGTTCTACATTCGGCCACCACTGGTTCGCAGTGGCAAGAATGAAAAATACATGAAATTGGACGTGCAACTTGCCTGGAGCCGGGATGGAAAACACTGGGAACGTCATCCAGAGCGACCTCTGTTCCTGGAAACAGGACCTCAAGGCTCCTATGACCAGGGGATGATTTATGCCGCAAAAGGACTGATAGAACAGGACGATCAGATCGGCATTTACTATACCGGGCACGAGAATTTGCACATTTCGACCATGTCCGGCGAGAGCCATCTTTGTTTGGCCAACCTGCGCCGCGACGGCTTCGTTTCTTTAGATGCGCCCGAAGATGGGAACATGCTGACCAAACCGATCGAGTGCCCTGGTGGAAATTTGCACATCAATGCCCGAACCAGAGACGCTGGTTCTGTCAGTGTTGCTGTACGTCGTGGAGACGGTCAGTTCGACGGGGCCAGATTACCCCACTGGAATCACCAACAATGCCGGCCCTTTCAGGGTGATGTCATTGATCACGCGCTGGAATGGAACAGCCAGGCCGACATGACGGCATTGCAGGGCCAGGCGATCCGCCTGGAGTTCAACCTCAAACAAGCAGAACTCTTTTCTTTCTGGTTTGAGTGAAGTCGAATCTGCTGTTGCGTTTCGCGCAAGCTGAAACGAATCGCTGGGGCATTCGGCGCCTGTGTGCTGTCGACTCGATCGGCTTGTACATGATTCCTGTCAGGAATCTGGTGTCATCTCCAGTGAAAATCTAAAAATTAACGGCGTTTCCGGCAGAGACAGCAACCGGAGTTTGGTCAGGATGTTTATTACTGCTTGTTTACCCCAATTGGTCCCCCTGGACATCGTGGATACGGCCCAAACTAATCACCGTTTCACGGCACAGCCCGGGTGTATGGTCTGACGGTGATATACCGTGAATAATACGGATGCGATTGAGCCGTGTGCGGGAACTCCCTGTTTTTGGCGGGATTCGTGTGTTAAATTACAGTCAGCGGGCCTGCGGTCCTGACAATGCATTGTGATTGATTCAAATACTGTCGCTGAGTTTCCACAGAGTCCCGGCGACGTATTGCGCCACGGTCCGCCGGAGAATTCGAATGCTTGATATTGGCGAGTTTCAGGCTGGAACGTGCAGCGGTCTCACGCGTCGATCGTTTTTGAGGATCGGCAGTTCCGTGCCGATGGCATTGTCTCTTTCGGGAGCGGCTGCACAGGTCAGGGCCACCGAGGCGGTGAAGGCCAAATCGGTCATTTTCATGTTTCTTTGGGGTGCACCAAGCCACTTGGATACCTTTGATCCGAAACCAAATTCCCCCGCGGAATACCGGGGACCATTCGCAAATATCCCCACACGAACGCCGGGCGTTCACTTCACAGAATTACTCCCTCGCACCGCGATGCGCAGTGATCTTTTCACACTTGTTCGTACGAACGTCGGGATTGGTACGTCAGCCGGACATCCGGACGGAGGAACGGTCGCGCTGACTGGTTTCGAGGAAATACCGGCACCCGTGCAACAGCCGACATTTGGTTCCATTATTGCAAAGCATCGAGGTTCCGGCGGACACCTGCCAGGATTCTTCTCACTGGCAAACAGTAAGCTGACGGCAGGAGGTGAGTTTATTAAGGGGGACGGTGGTGGCAATCTTACTAGAGCCTATGACCCGTTCATGGTTGGCTGTTCGCAAAACGGCGTGGTCGATATACCTGCGATGAAACTTCTGAAAGGCCTCAGTCCCCGGCAGATCACAGATCGCAAAACGCTGCTGGCACAACTGGACGCTGACCGATCGTTGATTGACAACACAGCCGTCGGTGACTGGAGGCGCAGCTACGGGGCTGCCTATGATCTGCTGATGGATCCAGAAGCTCGCGGCGCGCTCGATCTCACACGCGAATCCGACTCGACCCGAGCCAGGTACGGACAGTCAGAATTCGGTCAAAGCGCGTTACTTGCCCGACGGCTGGCCGAAGCGAAAGTACCCTACATCCAGCTCAACTACAGTCGTGACGTTGATGCATTCAACCCGGGTTTTGAAATCGGCTGGGATACCCATATCTACAACTTTGAGTTGCTGCAGGATCAACTTTGCCCGAATTTTGACCGCGCGTTTTCTGCCCTACTGGATGATCTCGACAGTCGAGGTCTGCTGGAAGAGACACTCTTGGTTTGCAAAGGCGAATTCGGTCGAACGCCCAAAATCAGCAATCGTGCTGCTCGTGATCACTGGACAAGATGTTACTTTTCGTTGTGGGCTGGTGCCGGCATCGAACCTGGACGTGTGATCGGTGAAAGTGACCGACTGGGAGAAGAACCTCGGTCGGGTCCGGTTGTCACAGCCCTCGATGTTGGCGCCACAATTGCTCAACTCGCCGGCGTGGACACTCAGGCACGAGCTGAAATGAATGTCCTCGAAGGGGGTACCGTAATTGATGAGCTTTTCTGATCGAGTGTGTTTGCGCCCAGTTGCTGTGCCTGTTTTTGTTTTTATTTTGGCGTTGCCAGCTATTGCTGACCCTGTCCGACTCACCAGCGATGGCATTCTCAAGATGAGTCCGGTGTTCTCAAAAAGGGGCACCGAATTAATTTACGCTGTACTGGAAAATCCGGGGCGCTTTCGCCTGATAAGAATGAATCTGGCGGATCGCACGACAGAGTCACTTCGCAAAGATGCTTCGACCGCCGAATTTGAACCCGCCTGTTCCCCTGATGGACGCTACTGTGCGTTTGTTCGTCAACGTGGAGTTCTCAGTTTGTCGGTGGCCATTCTGGACCGACAGACGAATTCACTCATGGAAGTAATGCCGCCTTCCGGGTTTGCAGGAATGCGCAGCCCTGCTATTTCTTCCGATAACTCTCGTGTCCTGTATTCATTTGCTGATGGCGGACAACAAAATATCTATTCGACGAATCTCCAGGCCGAGGATCCGCAGAAACTGACGGAAAGTGTCGGGATTAACAACTGGCCCTGCTTTTCACCGGATGGAAAGTGGATTGTCTTCGGCTCGTCGCGAGATGGAAATTTTGAGATCTATGTAATGAAGAGCGACGGATCAGAAGCAAAACGGATGACTCACAGTCCGTTTCAGGATATTCGACCCCGTTTTTCACCTGACGGACAGCGTATCGTGTTTGTCAGCCATCGTGACGGCAACAGTGAAATCTACGTAATCAATGTCGACGGGACCGGATTGACCCGCATCACGAACCATGCCGAGCGTGACGACTACCCGGAATGGCACTCTGACGGCAAGCGGCTGGTGATTGTCTCAGAGCGAAATGGCCAGCACGATTTATATTTGATGGACGTTCCGTGAATCGTGGCCAGTCGTTTTACCTTCTTCCGAAGGCGACGACTTCAACCCGCAAATTCTCGCTGTCTGGTTCAGTGAAAAACAGACAGCGGGTCAGGATGACACAGGTTTTAACGTGGCGACGGCAAAAAAACGCCCGGGTTTTTGTCAGCGCTTCGAGTCAGGGCGATGCAAAAAAGGAGACAACAGCGTCGGTTTGGTCAAGGGCCCAGATACGCACTTCTCCATCATAGCCACCGGACGCGATTCGGACTGTGGCCGCATGAAAATCGACACTCAGGGGCCAATCCGAATGGCCTTTGAACTGCTGGACCTCCTTGTTTTCCTTTACGTCAAACTGTCTGACTGTGCCGTCTGCGGAGACAGCAATAACGTACTCTCCGGCGACCGCCAGCTGAAAGACTTCGTCGCCGAACGCCATCTCGGCAGACTTCGCCCCGTCAGCAATCTTCCAGCGATGGATTTTATTATCGCTCCCGGACGAGTACACCTCTTCCCCGCCGGGATGAAAGGCCACGCCTCTGACAGGCTTGCCGTGGCCAGCGTAGGTGAGTTTGAGCTCACCCGTCTCTGCATCAAACAGCTTACAAGTCTTATCCCGGCTGCCGGTCACCAGTCTGCTGCCATCAGCACTCCAGCCAACGCAGGTCACCCAATCCGAATGACTGGCGATCGTGAGTTGCTCTTCACCGTTCGCCACGTTGTAGATCGTAAGACCGCTATCCACGGTGGTGGCAGCGATGCGGGATCCGTCAGGGCTGAATCGGACAGCCAAGACGAGATCTCCGGAGGTGCCAATCACCTGTTTGAGTTGTCCTGCAGCGACGTCAACGAGTCGCACAGAACCGCTGCGGCCCGGTAAGCCATCACCAACGACCAACCATGCACCGTCAGGAGAAAGGTCCAACCCCTGTGTACGCTGTCCGATGTTTCTGATGCGTTGTGACAACGTTCCGTCAGCGGTATTCCAAACCGTGATTTCATGGTATCCACCGGCGTACAGTCGCGTTCCATCGTGGTTAAACTGGAGCGCCGTAACGGGAAGTCGGTGTTCGTAGGTGTCCGGCGGGTCAGGCTGAACGGACAGTGACACGATGTCCGAGAGACTCGCCTGAGGATTGTCACCGTCGTACTTTGCTCCTTCGTCGATCCATCGCCTTAACAGTTCGACCTGATGCGGCGACAGTGCGTCACGCTCCAAAGGCATCCGTTCCTCGACGTCATCCGAAAGAATCCTGCGAAACGCTTCGCTTTCGTCGAGACTGCCGGCGAGAAACCCGACAGACCCGGAATCACCTTCGCCCACGGCCAGTTCGAAAGTGTCAACTCGATAACTCCCTTCAGCTTTCTTTGCTCCGTGACAGCCCTGGCAGTTTTCCAGCAGTAACGGAGCAATACTGGCTGAAAAACTCACCGGTTCTGCCAGTATGTCAGCTAGCGGCGCCAGCGAAACGACAATTCCACACAGAATCAGACGCAAGTCTGCAGACATTATGATTCTCACACTAAGCCCCTTCCAGCCAGTGGTTCAACGGCCTTTGAATCCGGCTCGCCCGGGTGGTACACACAGAGTTGATCCGTGTCAGCCTGCACTGGTATATCAAAACCCGCGTTTCCATTTAGCGTCGCGGTCGGTCATCCTCCACATCAAATAAACCCGTCAGGGCAACCGCTTTGCTAGTGATTAAACAGGAACTCGTTGCGATTGAGCAGAACCCAGCAGATATCTTCGATTCCCATGATGCGAATATCTTCCGGGGACAAAACGGAAGCCTGCAACTTGGTGACACTCGACTCCGCATCCGTCAGGACTTTCTGGTCTTCTTCGACGAGCTCTTTCATCAACTGCTCGTCTGTTACGAGGTGTAATGATCCAAGTTTGTCGGCCAGATAGGCCTGCACATCGCTCCGGGCCCCTTCTGCCGTGGTCAGGGCAACCTTGACATCCGCACGAATTTCCTCCGGAACGGTCAGCAAACGGGTTTCGAAGACTTTTTCCCGCAGCTTTGTTTTCACCTCCGTCAGCGTCTGACTGGCTACCTCAATCTCGGCGTGGAGTCGGATGTTTTCATTTTCGAGCTGCTCCTGTTTTGCGGCCATATGCTGGATCTCCGCATCTATTTCATCGTCCGTCGGCGGCCGCGACAACGCAGCAAAATTAAGTGTCGAGACGATCTGTTCATCCGATTGGCCGGAATTGACCAGCAGCCGAAATCGATTATTACCGTCCCGAACTTTGCTGTGAATCAACGGGCCATTCAGGAATTGGATTGCCATCCCCAGATTGGACTCACTGGCGCGTTCACACTGACACACCGTCTGACGTTCAGGCTGGCCGAAAACTTTGAGAAACTCGTGATTAACCAGATCGGGTGCCGGCAGGTGAGTTGCCTTAATGCCAGCTGGTAACGCTTCAAATGTTTCTTCGATGCCCGTTACATGGCAGATCGCATCCAGCATTTGTTCAGCAGTCAGCAACCGCGGCCAGTAATGTGAAAAGTATTTGGTGTCATCTCGATTAAAGTCATTTGGACGGTGACTCATCTGATACGTTCGGCTATTGACGATGGTGCGTATCATATGCATCCGATCGAAACCGTGATCTATAAAATCCTTGGCGAGCGCATCCAGCAGTGGAGCATTAGAGGGTGGGTTTGATTCGCGAAAATCGTCGACCGGATCCACGATGCCTCGTCCCAGCAGGTGGCTCCATATCCGATTCACTTCGATTTTGGCAAAAAAGGGATTTTCCGCAGACGTCAGCCAGTCGGCAAATGACGTACGCCGATCAATATCATTCAACTCACTAACAGTACCGGCGACGGGAACCCAGGGCTTCATCGTCTGCCCCGTTCGAGGCTGAGTTACGTCACCGCTGTCGGCTGACCAGACAAAGATTTCGTCAGACCGACGCGTTTTCTTTCGCTGCACCCGATTGAAGAACGCACCCATTCCGTAATAGTTGTCTTGGGTCCAGCGTTCGAATGGATGGTTGTGACATTTCGCACACTGAAGTCTGGCACCAAGAAAGATCTGAGAAACCGTTTCGACACAATCATTCATATCTTTCGCGGTGCGGTAGAAGTTGGCAGCAGGATTCTCCAGCGTGCTTCCCGATGCTGTCAACAGCTGGTGGGCAAATTCGTTGTAGGGCATGTTGCTGCTGACTGCCCGTTCAATCCAGCGATGATATTTGTGGACGCCGTCCTCACCGACCTGCCCTTTCGTCAATCGCAGCAGGTCTCCCCACTTGAGCGTCCAGAACTTTCCATAATCCGGTCGTTCCAGCAGTTGGTTCACCAGCTCCGTTCGCTTGTCACCGGACGGGTCGGCGAGAAACTGCCGGGCGTCTTCGATCGACGGGAGACTGCCAGTAATGTCGAGGCAGACTCGTCTTAGAAACTCTTCGTCGGTGCACAGATCTGAAGGGAGATATCTCAGTTTCTGGAGCTTTGCGTGTACAAGTGTGTCGATATAATTGTTCGTCGGCTGCGGCTGCCATTCGTAGTCGTCGATATCTTTGACAAATGTCAGGATCGTGGATTCGATGAACTCCAGGTACCGCACGATCACGGCCACTTCGCCGCGCTCCTGTCCAATGACAAGGCCTCCTTTTGTGACGTCGGCAACTTCGGTATCAGATGTCGAATACACCGCCAAATCCGTCACGTCTCGCACCGACCCGTTTGTGAATTCGGCCAGTACGCTGACCTGCTGCGTGTGGGCCGGGCGCGTCAGCACTCGATTCTCTCCCGGAGTCACCCTGATACCGACACAGGTCGGAGCACCAGGCGCATCCGTCTGACAACCTTCGGAGATCCAGTCGCGCAGCACGGCATAGGCCGGGTCGTGAGTATTCATTTTCAGCCCGCCTCCGTGCGACACTTTCATGAGCGGTTTGAGGAGCAGCAGGCTTTTTTCCGGATCCATGGGATCTGTCCGGCGCCCAAACTCCTCCCGTAACAGCGTGTATTCGTCCAATTTTGAATCGAACGCCCGCAATGATAATCGGAAGCCGCCCTTACCACTGGGTGAACCATGGCACGCCCCTGAATTGCAGCCTTGCTTTGACAGCGCCACCAGTGTTCCGTATTGAAACGAAACGGGCTGCGGTTCACCCTGGCCCACTACGTCTATCCGTACCTCGGCCTCGCGTTCCCCGGCGCGGACGGTAATGGACGTGACGCCGTCGGCCTTTGGTCGGACGACCCCGCCGGTGCAGACGGCAACGTCTGCGTTACTCGTGGAAAACCCGGCGACACCGGTGAGATCCTGCACACGACCGTCCGAATAGTACCCCGTGACAATTAACTGTAGTTTTTGCCGCGGGCCTGACAATTTGAATTGTGAAGGAGACACCTCCAGGCGTTCGGGGTCTCCTGCGACGACAGCCACCAGCGTACCGGCGTCTGCACCCTGGTTCTCACTCGCTCGAACAGCGTCACTCATGACCGTCATGGCCACAGCGACTTCCAAAAACAGGAACCGACCGCTCAATCCGAAGCCTTGCATGGTCTTACCCTCAGTCAGCGTTTTGAACCGAATCCTTCGCTACCGTCGTTGATTCGGGCGGGACAATCTGTAATACGACATCTTGGACAAATGTTTGAGTCCGCCCGCTATGTTCACCTATCATCACCAGTCGCAGAGACGCATCGTTTTCCGGCGCATCTTCTCGACAGCTCACGGTTACAGTATAAATGTCCTTGTCGGACTTTATCTCGGCCTGGCAACTTTCGGGCAGCTGCTCGGCGAACACGCTCACGCTGCCCTTAAATTCTTCGTTCTTACGCTCAAGCTTCAATGGAATCTGTAACTGCCCGCCACGGACCAGTATATGCTCGGCGGGTTCACAAGTCATCCCGAAGAACGGGTCCGCCGCACCGGTGACCCCTACGGTAAAAAGCCCGTCCTGCCATGGGTACGCGTAGGCCAGCTGCGGAACAGTCGAACGTACCGTCGCTTCCGTCATGACGGCTCGTCGAACTTCGCGGCCGTCGACCTGGGCAATCCCAACGAAGCGCAGCGCCCAGAACTCTCCTTCCTCGGTATCCGCCGCAAGCACGGCAAACATGCGCAGCTCATTGGTACCGGACGGAATGTTCTGGTTATAGAGCGTAAATGCGTCGTTTGGCTCACTGGTCACCAGACGAATGGGGCCCGAGTAACCACGACGCTGAACGCTGACTGTCAAGCCAATCGCACGGTCAGCGCGTGAAACCGGATACCTGCAGGTCGTTTTATCTGCATGTTTGAGCGTCAGTGAATAGTCAGCACCACTGCGAACTGCCACACGATAAGCGAACGACTCACCACCGCGGTAAATCAAATCACGAACGGCCAGCTGATAAATCCCATTGTCCGGCGCAGTGTAGCTGAGCTGAGCATCGTCCGCGTCATTGACCGATGTTTGCGCAACTGACCCGCCCTGCGCATCAAAGAGCTGCATGAAGACAAGTGAGGGCGAACCGTAGCGACGACTGTCACCGACACAATCAATCCGCTGGCCTTTGGCCAAAGCAAATTCGAAATAATCGACATCTTTTTGCGAGTTTAGCACTCCGCTGACTGCGCACGGGACCGTTACAGACGTGGCGACTTCAGACTGGTCGTTGGGTTCGATTTCTATCCGTTCGGGCAGATTACTCACTGCGATCTGCGACATCGCCGAACTGACGCCGTCCTGACGTTTTACGCTGATTGCCAATCGGTCTTCAACAAGATTCGTCGGCAAACGTTTGATCAGTGACAAAGCTTCATCTGATTGACACCCGGTGAACTGAAACTGCGTCGTGGCTCCCAATCTGCCTCCCAATGGATAGGGCGACGTGAAAACCGGAAAGTCACCAATGCGCAGACGGTATTTGCCTCCCTGGCGATAGCGATTGTCTCGCAACTCGATTAAGTACTCACCTTCCGCGTGTGCCTGAAATGTTAAGCGGCAGTCTGCACCCACTCCCAGGTTGTCGTCCGCAATCGCAATCTCGTTTCCGTGTGTGTCCAGCAGACGCAGGATCGGATCAAGCGAGGAAGCCAATCGTTGCACAACCGCTTCGACGGCAATCCGTTGACCGAGATTGAGCCGGACTAGATAGAAATCCGACTCCGGCCCATCAAAAACTCCATCAACAGAGGTGGACGCCGTGACAGACTGCGCCTCTGTGATCGAATGGTTAGAACCGTTGTCAGCAACGGACCCCAGGTCATCGACCATCATTAGAATTGGATCCGACACCCCCGAAGCATTGGCTGCAAGCAAACCGACGACACGGATCGGACTGCCCGCGTCTGCCGTCATCCTGCATGTCAACGATTTCCCGTCTTCCGCAACTTTTATTTCTTCAATCGCAATCGCCCCGGGCGCCCAGAGGCGAATAGGTGGTGCGAGGTTTTCGCCCCGAACAGTGACCTGCACGGCTTGGCCAGGCAGCAGCCCCTGCGGGGTCACGCCCGTCAGAGACGGTTGACCAAAGGCCGACCGTGCTAAGACGAGGCACACAGCGAAAACGACAACCAAGACACGTGATATCATACGCACGGCAAACACGGGGGACGAAATGAGGTTAAAGCGCTGCAACACCGACCTCGGAGAGGCAGGTGCATGCCCTGAAGGTCAACGCGCTGCAGCAATTTAAGTTTTGCCGAAGGCTACTGTATTCCTTCAACTTTACTCTGATAGATACGGGCCTCCGAGTCAACAAAAACGAAAGTACTGAGCCTGAAGATCAGGCAAAACATCTCAGAATCCCGGCTGAATCGCCGCTCCGCGTCCCGGTGGCTGCAATCCGTCCTTAAAATCCTCACACCAGACAGAATGCGATTCGGAAAGGAATCGCGTACTGGCGCCAGCGACGTGTGTTGATTCCACAAGCAGTGTTGCCATCACTGTGATTTCGTGACTTTTTTACATCGGCAACCACACCTCCCGGTTCGGCGGGTGCTCGACGTTTGAGATTTGCGCCACCCGGCGCAACAAACGTTACTTTTATTTTTATCGTGGCCGGCGCTGATCCGCTGATCGATCCCACGGGAATCGTGAATCCGGCGGGTGAGCGAATCGCTTCATCCGCAGCACCAGCCGCCCACCGGAGCCTGGAGCTAGCCGCACGGTGAAGTGCCGGTTGGCCACAGGGTGCACCCTGCCGTTGTACGTCACATCGATGCATTCGTGCTCTGCGTATCCCCCTGCCTGAATTATGAATGTGCGCGATTCTGACTGGTTGATGTTCACAAAGGTGACGACCGTTTCGTCTGTGCTCAACTTCTCAACAAGGGCAGCGACGTCCCTTGGAATTCCCGCACGTCGTTCGCCCGGATCAAAGTAGCGCACGCGCGCCTTAAGCACACGACCGATTCCACCAGGCACCGGCCCGCCCATCATCAGGTTCACCAGTGTACCGATACGCGCTGGGTTGTACTCCATCGGATCATCCGAAAGACGAGTGTCGGGCGTTGTCGGATCGTTGCGAAAGGCTTCGACGCGGCGACGAATCTCGCCGAGGTCACTCAACAACTGTCGCTCCGGGAACTCCGGGTCGTTACCTTCCAGGAATCCATACCAACCACTGCTGGTGTCCAGACGCCTGAGGTCGTCACGGTTCATCGACATGTAGTAAATTGTGCTGGCACCTGAACTGTATTTACCCTGACTAAAGTTGTACCAGCCATCATCGCCGTACGCCGACGGGTACATCATCTGACCGTCGATGACTTTTGAGTTTGCGTTGATGCCGTCGATCGTTCCGCGCCAAGCCTGCAGATACTTGTCGTTGCCGGTCAACATGTATGCGTTAACGAAGCCCTGGAGCCCGATCCCCACGGTGTTGCGGTTCGAAAATGTGCCCGGGGACTGTGGCACTTCGACGCGAAAACCCCAGCCGTATACGCCACCGTACCACTTTCCATCTGTCTCGCCGCCGATCACGCCGTCAAGACCGATGTTGCTGGGAATGATCCCGCCGTTCTCAGCACAGCGCGCCACCCACGCGTCGACATATTCCAGTATCCAGTTCTTGTACTTCTCATTGCCCGTCAACATGTAAGCATTGACGGCCAGCGATGTGGCGGCCATGTTTTGCGGGTGATCGCCGACGATGTCGTTGTAATCCTTAAAGTGTTCCACCATCTGTGCGTAGTTCTCTTCGCCGTGGAGTGGCTTGAAACGATGCACAACCTCGATCGGATCGCCAGCCCAGTCAAGGCCGGTCGCCTTTCGCAGAAGCGGTCCGCGGCTGCCATTGAACATGCTGCGAATGATCTTGTGTTCCGGGTCGTAGTTCGGCGCCTGAGGATCTTCGTTCATGTAAAACCCGGCGTACCGTTTGATGCGATTGTTGTTTACTGTGTTGTACGGATCCGACAGCGGCATGACGTTGAACACAGCCAGTCCCTCGCCATTGTGCAGCCAGTCGAACATGACGGGGAATTCCTTGTAGTACATGCCGTCACGAGCAAACGGTACGTCGACCGTTTTTGCTTCAGTGTACTGGCGGAGGTGACCCTCCCACATTGTGTTGCACATATTGATGATCGAATCATTGCCGCCCAGAGCGTGCAGAATCGGCCAGCCGTTGAGATTTTCGGGTGCGTCATCAGGACCGTCGTCGCCACCCCAGCGTTCAACACAGAGGAGATATCCTCGTGAATCGAAGTAGCGCCCGAAAAACTCCTGGCATGCCGGCGTGTGCGCATCCAGAAGCTGCCGTTCCAGGAGCGCCCAGTACGGAGGAGCCATAGGCTCTTCCACGTCCACGATGACATCTGACGCAGCGAGAACAACGGTTGGCACAGAGAAAAAAACGGTCGACAAAGCACAACATGCAAATAAACGTACGTGGCTCAAAGCTCTTTACCTCCGGGTGGTGGACAATATCAATTCTTAGCCAGTGTCTCAGAAACCGCTGGTAGGTGCGAGCGAATTCCAGACTATTCACTCGTATCAGTACCTGCGAGCTGCTCGTGCTTTCATCTCACAGAGCTTTTGTATGAACCGCCAGCCGGTCGCACAGAAACAGAGCCGGAAGCAAAGGAAAGGCAGATAAGAAACAGATATCGCCGACATGACGTTGATGCTCCTGTCTGTGGTTGAAGGTCTTTCTGATCGTTCGAGATGTTTCCGGTAGATCCATTTCTGTGGTCATTGCTATGATGAATTGGATAGACCTCACCCTATTTGCTATCATCAGTCGATAACCGAGTTTAAGCTGAGCGGGCATTGGCTTGCATTTGCTCAAATGAGATGGTGTTCGACGGTTTTGCCAAGTTGCGAACTCGGCAGCCGTTCACACCGCTTCGTTCTAGGAGAGGTATCCGATGAGTGGCAGACATCACATTCCGTCATCAGCGTTTACCAGACGCGGTGCGATTCGGGCCGGCGGGATCGGCTTGGGACTCGGCATGGCCGAGCTGGCCGGGTTACGTGCCCTGGCGGGAAATCCTGAATCCAAAGCCAAGTCAGTCATTTTTATCTTCCTGACGGGTGGGCTTTCACATCACGACAGCTTTGATATGAAGCCCGATGCACCGGACGACATCCGTGGTGAATTTAAGCCAATCGCCACGCGAACCCCGGGGCTTCAGGTCTGTGAACATTTGCCTCTGCTGGCTGACCGCAGCAATCGGTATGCGCTTGTGCGTTCCATGCAAACGGACAGTAACGGTCACGAACATGCGTGCCACATGTTGCTGACCGGACGTCGCGATCTGCCCCTCGGATTCTCTCTGGACAAAGTTCCAAGTCCAAATGAGTGGCCGTCGGTCCCTGCCGTTGTCACTTATGCCCATCGTGGCCGACGAGGCAGGATGCCACCAGCCGTTATTCTTCCGGAACCCAGCGTCAACGAAGCGAACAGGGTCCGTCCCGGTCAGTATGCGGGCCAACTTGGCGACCATTGGGATGCGTGGCATCTCGACATAGCGGCGAAGTGTGCGAAGGGTAACGGAGCTTGTCCGGAGTGTTTTCGATTTGACGGCAGCCCGTTCGAGCACGGATCGAAGACGGTGTTCGACATTCCCACGTTGACGCTGCCGGACGGAGGTCGGCACAGGTTAAACGGACGCATCAGTTTGCTGGCGGAAGTACAGCGCCAACAGCGTACTTTGGAGCGGGCGGCGGACAGCTTTGACGGTCAGCGTCAGCAGGCGATTTCGGTCCTGACCGATGCCACCATCAGCAGCGCGTTTGACGTGGAGAACGCAGACCCTCGACTGCTTGATCGCTATGGGGCCAATAAATTTGGACTCTCTTTACTCATGGCAAAGCGATTGGTGAAAGGCGGCGTCAATCTGGTACAGGTCAACCTGGGGAAGAACTCGTCGTGGGACACCCATGGACGTAACTTTGCCACGTTAAAGGACAACCTGATGCCGCCGATGGACCGTGCTGTCTCGGCGCTGCTCGACGATCTGTCTGAATCAGGAATGTTCGACGAGACGCTGGTAGTGATGACCGGTGAATTTGGTCGTACACCAAAAATCAATAAAAACGCCGGACGTGACCACTGGGGCCCCGTCAACACGATGCTGTTTGCCGGCGCTGGTGTGCAGGGCGGCAATATCATCGGAGCGTCTGACCGCCTCGGTTCAGAGCCGACACGTGACCTCCAGACTCCCGAAAACTTTGCTGCCACGATCTATGACGCACTTGGGATTCCGCGTGATGCCACATGGGTGGACGTTGACGGTCGACCGCACAGCATCTACATGGCGAATCCGATTGACGGCATCTACTCGTAGGCCGGTCATCCGGCTCGGGATAGTGCATGGGCAGCAAATGACACGTCATTCTGGCTAAGTTTGCCGGTACAGCTGGTCATGAAACTGAAATACTGGTGACATGATTGCTTTGCCGGCTCGATTCGTGGGTGACCATCTGGCAGCAAATTCAACGCTGTGTGGGTTTGCAACACGTTGCCATAAGCGAGTCTCATTAGTTTTCTGAATGAAACCCGGGACAGGGAATAGAGCAGCTGACAGTCGCTCAGCCACATTCCGAGACCTTCTTTGAAGGAGTCCCCACATGGCAGCAACTGCGAAGACGACCCAAGAGCGACTGCTCCGGAACTATAGCTCTGTCCTCAATAAGGGTGTTTGAGGAAGGAATCGCTTGGACCAGATCAGAATTTCTGCAAGTTCTCATGAAAGTATGGCGACTGAGTCCATCTGATGTATTCCCGGACTGTCAGCCATGTTTGCTTCGGAGGGCGTCCGCGGCTTGGCACATCGATTTGAGTTTCAAATAGGCTTCGTCCAGGTCCATGGGATTTTGGACGGAGGGTGAGAACCCGCAGTCGGGGTGCAGCGTGATGCGTTCCTTGTCGACGTGTTGCATGGCTTCTTCTACACGTTCCACGACGATTTCCGGAGTTTCGATCTTACGGTCGCAGTGATCGATGCAGCCCAAACCCAGCCGAGGTCCGTTTGGGAACTGCGCCAGGGACCCCATCCCTCCGGCAATGGGAGTGGCGTATTCCATCGAGATGGTGTCAACGTGTATTTTTGCCAGCGCGGGCATAATGAGATCATACGGGCCTTCAGTCCCGTGGGTGTAGTTGAAGTGTGCGTGGCAGAGGTGCATGCCGGTGTCGATGGAACTGAATCCATCCAACACCTGATTGATCAGATCAACACACAGATCCATCTCGTATTGAACATCCGTCAGGCCCTCACGTTCACGAAACTTGGGATCCACAAGGGCACTAAGCCACGGTTCGTCGAGTTGAATGGTGTTGATCCCGGTCTCGATCAGGTTTTCAATTTCCCGTCGGAGTATGGGTACGCAATCCTCCATCAGCTGTTCCGGAGTAGGATACGCCTGTTTGGAATGGTCTGGATGCCACATGCGTCTTCCGATGATGTACGGCGCGGGCAAAGTCACTTTCAGGCGACATTCGGTCCTCGGACGGGCGAACGTTGCCTCTTCCTGGACAAGAGGGCGGTAGTACTCGACGGGTTCAACGACCGCAGGGTAGAACATCTGCTGGATGTCGATTAAGTCCGGTTTGAAGCCCCGTACACGTTCTGCAAACACTTTGACATAACTCTCACGGCGCCACTCACCGTCCGTGATCTCATCCAGACCGGACCGTTCTTGCAGTCGCATAACGGACTCTACGGCCGGGTCGAGCAAACGGTTCGCATCGTCTTCGGAGATTTTTTCCTCTTTGCGGTCCAGAATGATTTCCCGTACCCACTCAGGTCGAGGCAGGCTACCGATGACGGTTGTCGGAAATAGTGTATCTGCCATGATTTTGTCCTCAGTGAAAAAAAGCTTGGACAGCGACAAATCACAACCGACCCGAATATCCCTTTTCCTTATGGGCAATCCCACGTCGACTCAATGTTTGCCACCTGACAATTCCGGCCGATGCCCGGGCTTCTGAGAGAATACAGCGACTCAGGCCGCCAGAACCCAGGTTGCATTGTTATGAACCACGAAAACACGTGGTCTCTGTGCCTGATGCGGGTGGATCGGTGCATTCTCCCTTCTCCGAGGCAGTCTCACGTCAAAAAGATTAACGATGAAACTTCAAACTGTCCATTTGTTAAAAGTAGTCATCTGCTTGACGATTTTCGTTTCCGTGACTGTTCCTTCGTTGGCGCAGCGAAGTAGTCACAAAGGTTTTGGACTCGATCTGCTGCGCAGCAATGACGTGTTGCGTGAAATCGGTGTCTCTGATGCAGTCATCGACGTGATGAACGAACTCCGGCGCAATACAACAACTGACCTGCCGCCGTGAATGGTACCACTCGTTAAGTGGTGATTTGATTGCTGTGACTGGTCACAAGAACAGCCTCTGGAGCCGGTGGTCTGTAGGCCAGTGAACTGTGCAGTCGCACAGTGTTGTAGTGA
>CAUZPL010000084.1:0-27045 GCA_963581585.1 Planctomycetota bacterium | reverse complement strand
CCGGCGTCACGTCTGCCGGACTGACGCACCTCACCCAGCTCAGCAATCTCACGGAACTGGTGCTCGCTGACTGCGAGCTCGATGACGGCGGCATGAAAATGGTGGCGCAGCTGAATTCACTTCGCATTCTGAATCTCGACGGGACGAATGTCACCGACGAAGGTCTCGAACATCTTGCAGCTCTGCAGAACATCGAAAAACTCTACCTCGGCGGGACAGAAGTCGAGGGAACCGGCTTTGCAAAATTCGACAGCCACGACGATCTGATCCATCTGTCGCTTCCGGATACACGCCTGACGGAGAAAGGGCTTTCAAGCCTGAAAAATCTGCGCGGACTCCAGGTGCTGTACCTCGACGGCGTCAAATTCACGGCACCGATGCTCCAGCGCCTGATGGACGTGGCCGTCGAGTCCTTTCCGCAACTCACCGGGCTGTTTCTCAGCCGCACTTTACTTGAGGATGAGTCGGTAGACACCCTAATGGCACTCGCGAACATGCCAGGACTGGCCATCGTCCGCCTCGACGAGACACGGATCAGCAAGCAGGCATTTCTTCGACTTGCGAAAACAACGCCGGACATCCGCTACATGGTCGACTACCCCGCCTCGAATGATCCCGACGCCAGAGACTGATCCTCTCGCGGGTGGCATTCTGCGGCATGTCAGCCCCTCACAGACTCTTCAGATTGTGCGGATACCCACTGTCTGATGCACACGATCCAGGGCATGCAAGAAGTGGACATTTTGATCTGTCACCGTCATCACAGCAATGTTGACGCTGTTGCGTGTGACCGATCGGTCGACAAGCCGAGTTGCTTCCGTCATGCTGCATATATTCTTCATCGTCGCTCCGGCAACTTTGGCATGGACATTCGTTCTCTGTGGATTACTGATTACCCTTTCCTGACTCCCCATTCTCACTCAACCTGTGGAGGCGCATTCTGGATGAAACGTACAATATCCGGTGATACTGCTCGTGGATTTACACTGATCGAACTTCTCGTCGTCATTGCCATCATCGCAATTCTTATCAGCCTGCTGCTGCCTGCCGTGCAGCAGGCCCGCGAGGCAGCCCGCCGCACTCAGTGCAAAAACAACCTCAAACAAATCGGTCTGGCCCTGCACAACTACCACGATATTGCCCTCTCGTTTCCACCGGGATCCATTTTTGGCGACGACGACTATGGCTGGGGAACGTTTATCCTGCCGCACCTCGACCAGGGTAACGTTTATAACAGGATTGACTTCACCAACTGGTGTAACGACGACACTGCGCCAGCCGGTGTCCAGATCGTGATTCCACTTCAACCGGGAGTGACCGACCAGGTGCTGCCTGTCTACATTTGCCCGACGAATACAATGACGCTGACTCACAGTCCCTTCCGCCCTGGCGTCGGTGACGACGGCCAGGATCTGGGTGGTCACGCCCGCAACGACTACAAGGGCTGTCTGGGCTCGGGCGGTGGTTCGGTCACTGGCATGTTTGGAAAGATCAAGGATACTCTGCTGCCGACTCGGATTCGCGATGTTACGGACGGCACGACCAACACATTCGCTGTGGGTGAGGGCTACACCCGGTTTATGCGGGAGGTCGACGGGCCTGACCATCCAAATGCCAGAGACTTCAGCGTCTGGGTCGGCACCAATAACCAGCATCAGAACGTCGTCGCGGAAACACGAATACGCAACGTGCCCAACGGGGATCGCGACGACTCATTCGCCAGCCAGCATGCTGGCGGAGTCCAGTTCCTCTTCGCGGACGGTTCCGTCAATTTCGTCTCTGAGAATATCGACATGGAGACATTCAGCTACCTTGGGGACAAGTCAGATGGCCAGATCTCTGGCGGGTTCTGAGGTGCTCCTGCCGAGCACCCATGTTGATCTGATCTCTTCCTTGTGAGTCTCTCAGGGATGATTGCGTGGCTAGGTTGCCTGTCACTTCACTTGCGATCTCACTGCTCCTGTTGTCCGGCTGCAGCAAGGGCTTTGAGATGGAGGTTATACCGGTCCAGGGAACGGTGAAGTGTGCCGGAAGGCTGCTCACCGAAGGATACGTGCTGTTTACACCAGTTCCCGATATGGCTGCTGACCGGAAGAAGTCCGGCAAATCCGCAACAGGATACATCCAGTCGGACGGCACCTACGTGCTGACGACTTACGACGAGGGTGACGGCGCCATCCCCGGCAGGCACAAGGTTCGCGTATACAAACCGGACCCGGAAGACGACGAGCAGGAAGTCGGGAATCTGTTCGCCTGCGGCCAGCAGGTGCTCGAGGTCACGGTGGAACCGGAGACCGACAACGTCATCGACCTGGACCCTGCTGCACGTATCCCCGCCGACTGAAGCGAAAGGTAATTCAATCATGCGCGGAACTTCTCTGCTGGCAGTCACTGGTGCATTGCTGACCGGAGTGGCCGTGAGCCTGTGCATTCCTCTCGAGTCTCATGCCACTGAGGAAACCACGCCCGTACCCGAGAATCGAATCCATGCTCCGACGGCGGTTCCGGACCGGATTCTGTTGTCGTGGAAAGACAACCCCGCACACACGCAGGCGATCACGTGGCGCACAGACACGTCCGTCGTGGAGGCCGTGGCCGAATTTGCTTTGGCGGGCGAGGGACCAAAATTCGCTGCACAGGCGCTGCGCGTGCCTGCCACCACGAGCCTCCATCAGGGGGACCTGGGGCCGGCCCTCTACCACGCCGTGAATCTGACCGGTCTGGCAGCCGCCTCACTGTACGCGTACCGTGTCGGCGACGGCACCAACTGGAGCGAATGGAATCATTTTCGCACGGCAGCGGAAGAACCGGAGCCGTTTACGTTTGTTTACTTTGGCGACGCGCAGAACGACGTAAAGTCTCACTGGTCACGCGTTTTTCGAGAAGCATTTTCGGATGCACCGCGCGCCCGGTTCATGCTGCATGCGGGAGATCTGATCAATCGCGGAAATCGAGATGCCGAATGGGGCGACTGGTTTGGTGCAGCCGGATGGGTCAACACCATGATTCCGGTCATCGCTGTGCCCGGCAACCATGAGTACGACATCACGCGAACCGTTCCCATCCCGGAATCACGCGCAGACCAAAAGAAACTCCCGCGCAGCCTCGCCAGCCGCTGGCAACAGCGGTTCGACTTCCCGGACAACGGACCAGCCGCATTTCGGGAAAGCCTGAACGAAACTGTGTATTTCATCGACTGTCAGGGCGTTCGAATTGTGGCCCTGAACTCGATGGAAAATGTCGACGTCCAGGCGGACTGGCTCCGAGGAGTCCTTGCCGACAATCCGTCCAGCTGGACGATCGTGACACACCATCATCCGGTCTACTCGGTCAGTGAGAGACGTGACAACGCTGAACTACGGAACGCATGGCAGCCGCTCTACGACGAATTCCGGGTTGATCTCGTCCTGCAGGGACACGACCACGGTTATGGCCGGACGGACCTCCGTCGCTTCGCTCCCAATGCGGCCGACGGCGCGACGTTTCGCAGCCGCGCGGCCGGCACAGTTTATGTTGTCTCGGTCTCCGGGCCGAAGATGTACGCCGCCGGCGCAGAATCGTTTGCTCGACGGGCGGAGGACACCCAGCTGTATCAGATCATCACCATCGATCACGATCACCTAGTCTACGAGGCGAAGACGGCAACGGGGGAATTGTACGACGCCTTCACGCTCATCAAACAGCCTGGACGAACCAACAAACTTGTGAACTCGATTCCCTCCAGAGCCGAAAACCGCCGTAGGGGAGTTCCCCCGCCGGATCAGCCTGTGAGAGTTCCGGGAGCAGCACAAGTGGTCGAATGAATGACGGTTCTTCGCAGCAGGACGCGACAGATGAAACGACGGGTGCAACCAGGGCTAAGGTATTCGCCCCGCTCGACATCGCGCCACTGATCTTTTTCCGCATCTTCTTTGGCGGGGCGATGGTCTACCACGTCACGTCCATGGCCTGGGACCAGTGGATCCATTTCTTCTATATCGCTCCCGTCACGCACTTCACCTACCCGGGGTTCACCTGGGTACGCCCCTGGCCCGGCGACGCAATGTACGTACACTTCACCGTGATGGGCGTGGCAGCCTTCTTTGTGATGATCGGATTCCTGTACCGATTAAATGCAGCCATCTTCTTTCTTTGCATCACCCATGTATTCCTGATCGAAAAGGCGCTTTATCAGAACCACTACTATCTGATTTGCCTGCTCAGCGGAATCATGGTTTTTGTTCCTGCCCACGGGTCAGCATCAGTTGACCGGCTGCTGAAGCCGTCACTTCGCCAGGTGACAGCACCGGCTGTCTGGCTGTGGCTGCTGCGTGCGCAGCTGGCGATTCCCTATTTGTACGGCGGAATTGCCAAACTCAACGCGGACTGGCTTCACGGAATGCCAATTCGGCTGTGGCTCGAACGCCGCGCAGACCTGCCCTGGATCGGCCCCTGGCTGAATACCGAACTTTCGGTGTCGGTCTTTGTGTGGGGAGGCCCGTTGTTTGACCTGCTGATCGTGCCGGCGCTGCTTTGGAAACCCACACGGGGTGTCGCGTATCTGCTGTCCGTTGTTTTCCATCTGATAAATGCACTGCTGTGGGATATCGGAATCTTTCCGTGGTTTATGATCGGCGCAACCCTGCTGTTCTTTTCACCGGGTTCATTCCGCCGCATCCTGTCGCTGCGTGCGGTAAAAGTCCTGGAACAGCCAAGGAATCGCCTGCCCTGGAACCGGCGGCAGCGCCTGCTCGCGGGGTGTCTGGCAATTTACATGGCATGGCAGCTGCTGTGGCCTTTCCGGCACTTCCTCTACCCCGGCAACGTAAGCTGGACCGAAGAAGGCCACCATTTTGCCTGGCACATGATGCTTCGCGACAAGGGTGTCGGAATCCGTTTTTTCCTGTTCGATCGCAGCACAGGAAAACGGGGGCTGCTAAAGGTCAGTACATTTCTCAATGAACGGCAACTCTCGCGGATGGGCAAAGACCCCGACATGATTCTTGAATTCGTCCATTTTGTGCGCGATCACTACCGGGAACACGGCCGGGATGAACTCGCAATTCGCGTGCTGGCACTGGCTTCACTCAATGGACGCCGTCCTCAGCTGCTGATCGATCCACATATCGACTACACCGCGGTCGAACGAACCTGGGGAAAACAGTACTGGGTGATTCCGCTGCATGAGCCGATCCAGACTGACGGCTGGAAACTGCCACTTGACCAGTGGGAGAATGAGCTCGCAGAACTCATCCCGGATGATGTGAAGCTTGTCAATCCGGTCCAGCGACTGCAGCGGAGCGAGAAAGGGGCACAAATTCCCGATTGAGAATGTGGTGCCAAACCGCATCAAATCACGGGACACACATTCACTGGAAGGATAGCGGGGCAAACGGTGATGCACTTTCATTGCCATGTGATCCCGAGGTACGAAGGAGACATGGAGAATCCCGCAGGTGGTATTTGGCACTGTGTGCTCGGCAAAGGTCAATACGAATCTTGAGGATCTGTATGAGCATCCGCCCAGGTTTTGACAGCAATAAAGGGATCCATCAATGAGTGACATCAAACCCACGTGAGAAAGCCAACAAAGAGACGTCCGTACAACAGACACCGGATCCGAAAGTATGACCGACGTGAAGTGTGAACCCCTGAAAACATCGAGATAGCTCATGAGTGACATTACTTTATTCCGTACCAGTCAAGACAAGGTCACTCAGCTGCACGGTCAGTGTGTTGCCCTGGAGAAATCCCTGCAGACTCTGATCGAGAGTAATCTCGAAACCTTTCTCGGGATCCGCTTCCTGGCCAGTGAATACTCAACAGGGGCCAATCACGGCGGTCGCATTGACACTCTCGGGCTAGACGAAAACGGCTGCCCATGCATTATCGAATATAAGCGATCCAGCAATGAAAATGTCATCAACCAGGGGCTGTTCTACCTCGACTGGCTTATGGATCACAAAGCCGATTTTTGAACTGCTGGTAATGAAATCCCTTGGCGAGCAATCTGCGAAGGACATCGAATGGTCAGGACCGCGACTGGTCTGCAGTGCCGGCGGGTTCACCAAATATGACGTGCATGCAGTTCAGCAGATCAACCGCAACATCGAACTGATTCGGTACCTCCGTTTCGGCAGTGAATTTCTCCTCCTGGAACTCACCAACTCGGTGCAAGGCAAGCCGACAAAGGTTGAAGCGACGCCGGTCCCGATTCAGGTCACAAACCCCAGGACGCTGAAACCTATGTCGCTCATCAGCTAAGCCACGCCGACACATCCCTGGTAGACCTTTACGAATTGGCGAAAGCGACGTGTCTCGATTTGGGTGACGACGTCAACCTGAAGGAACTGAATCAATATACGGCCTTCACTCGACTCAAAAACTTCACCTGTATCTGTCTAAACAGAAAAAGGAATTTTATTCAGTTTTATCTCAGGCTGGACCCAGAGACGGTTGAGATGGAAGATGGCTTTACTCGTAATGTGTCGCAAATCGGACACTGGGGTACTGGAGACGTGGAAGTGACCATACGCAACCCGTCCGAAATCAAGAAAGCGATGCCGCTGCTGCAGGCTGCCTACGAAGGGCAGTGAGATTCACGACAGTATCCGACAATTTGTTTTTGCGTCGAATTTTGTCTGAAAAAACAGTTTACAACTTCGCCCGTGCGCATCTAATCGCTTTCGCACGACACGCGAGTAACCAAAGGATCGTCGCCGAACTGGCAGGAAATCCAGTACCCCGACAGCCGAGAACAGCACCTGATTCGCCACAGCCGGTTCGTCAGCAGCCAGTTGCTCAAACGCGGGCAGTGACATCACCAGTGATCACAACCTGCGGATGCACTTGTCAGCGCAGAAAAAACGGGCGACCCGCTGGCCGCCCGTGCTGAGCTGTGTGGTGGTGAGCTGTGTGGTGGTGAGCTTCCTGCGCCTCAGGCGGCGGCCGATGTTTGCCGGCGACGTCTGCTGTAGCCGAACAGACCCAGTGCACCGATGCCCAGCAGCGCCAGCGAACTCGGTTCAGGAACGACAGTACCGCTGATGACAGTTGTCGCGTCGCCCCCAATAATCAAGGGGGTAAAAGGACTTGCATCCTCTGTCGCTAGAATGTCGAGGCCAAACAGGCCCGGCGGGCCTGTAAATCCAGCATGGAACGGACTTACATCAGTGGCTGATGCCGAGAGAATCAGATCGCCGGCGGAGGTTGTTACAATTCCTGTGCCGCTACTGCCGCTGCCAAAATCCTCTATTGTAATCCCGCCAAGAGGAAACCACCCGTAGCCGTCGGTGAGGCGATTGGCGAAGGCTGCTAAGCCGCCGCCCGCATTCACAAAATCCACGATTTCTGCGCCGCGCGCATTCACCGCGTTGGTTTCATTCTGCGTGATACCATTAGAAATATCAAGGCTGCTGGTGGGCATGTAGATGGCGTTAAAACCCGCAAATCCTGCGGGGGCGCCTGCAATAGCAGCCGGCGTATCAAAGTGGGTCAACGTAAAACCCAATGCAGCAGCGATAACCGATGCGTCGGCACTGGAGCCTCCAATACCACCAGTATCGCCTCCGAGCATGGCGATGTCCGTCCCTGCGCCGAGAGTGGAATTGTTCACCACGAAAGCCAGGATGTCAGAGATCATGGTTACACCGGCGGAGCCATGGTCCTCGGGGTCCATTCCAGACAAGATCAGGGGACCCGCCAGAGCCGGTCCGGTCGTAAAGACCAATACCGCCTCGCACACGACTGCCAATTGAATGTAACGAAACATGTTGTCCTCCAATGTGTATGTCTTCGCAAGTTCAACCATCCGTAGAAGAGGTGGCCGTCCGCTGGCGGTGGGCACAGAGTGCGTGCTATAGCGCATCCACATACTGCACAGCGGTGAGCTGTAATTGAATGGAATAAGTCATCAAGGTCCTTGGGATGGAATAGACACAATAACTCGAATGTTGTTTCTGGGGTCAAGCCTGCGTCTCAATTGCGTCTGTCGTGGATCAGAATCGATTCAAATGCAGGATGGGCCTCCGGATCAGTCGCCACCGTAGTTGGTGGCGGCAGCGATCATGGCGATACGCTTACCGGCATGATTCCTCTTCTGACCGAGAGAGATGCTGCCATCCGGCTCCGCGTAACACTGAATGACATAAACGCATTGTTGGAGAGTGGTACGCTGCCGTATTCCGTGATCGGTGGGGAGATAAGAATAACAGACGAGGATATTCGGGACTTTGTCCGTCGGACACGCACACAGGGATCAACACTACCGCGAAGGAGCGATCACGAATGCAAACTTTGAATATGGTGGCTGACGCCGGATCGGACCTGAATCTGGACAAGTGGCAAATCAACAGAGCGATCACCAGAGGTGTCCTGCAGGCGGATGTTGTTGGTGGCGGTGAATACCGAATTACCGGTGAAGCACTTGAGGCGGCCGTGGACGCCTCGGCACACACGCAACACTTGAATGAGGGATTTTTACTCGTAGACTGGCGGAAATCAAAATTCCTATCAGTCTATCAGTAGTCATTCATTCAACGAAAATGCGATCCTTGATTTTGAAACTCCCGTTCTCATTACCGCCGAGCAGAAGCAGGCCATCAAAGCGAGAACAACCCGTAGCCGTCGCCAGAAATGGCTACGAAAATTCGGGCTTTCCAAGCGGCACAAGCCCAAGATCATCGGCGCCAATCACGGCATCACCCTCGAGCTGTTTCTGAGCATCAACGCCTTCGACGAAGAATTTACCGGCTTCGGCTGTGATGACGATGACCTTGCCCGCCGATCGTACGCGGCCGGCGCCAGACCATCCATCGCCATTCACGAGGCGGTTACCTACCACCTGTATCACAAGACGAGAAATTCTTGTCCCTGGCGACAAATGGACAACGTCAAGATGTTCCGCGATCAATCGCGACCGATCAGATGCCGCTTCGGACTGCAAGATCCCATGTCCCAGTCTCCGTTGACAATAACGTGCCTGCAACCGCACAACGTTCAATGGAACACCTTAGAGGACTTCGATTGTGGACGACAGCTTTACAGCGATTGAGGAGACGCTCAAAGAAGTTTGCCGCCGGGGGCCTGTCTATTACTTCCCCAACCGTGGAAACTGGGGGGACGCGTTGATACGTCATGGAACGTTGAAGTTTCTTCGCGACATCAACGTGGACTACAAGGAAGTGACGCCTCGCCGTCGAGACTGGCTACTGCCCATCATGAATGGGGGCACCGTGATTTATGGCGGCGGCGGTGCATGGTGCAAACTCTGGAAGCAGTCGCCACGATACGTCAAAAGAATAAGGCGCAGATTTAATGTCGTCGTACTGCCTTCGACCTACGAGCAGACATATTCAATTCCAGATACCATCTTTTTTTGCCGGGACATCTGTGAAAGCAGGCAGAACATGCCTGTCGCTACATTTTGCCACGACATGGCCTATTACATCGGCAATGAGTTTGTCGCAAAGGGCATCGGGACTGGAAAGGGCTACTTTTTTCGAACAGACAAAGAAAGTTCGAAGCAGATCAGAATTCCCAGGAACAACAACGATATCTCGCCAACTGGAGACCATCTCTCAAACGTAATCCCGTTTTTTGAAGAGGTCAACCGATTTGAGGTCATCTATACAGACCGGCTGCATGTGTCGATCGCGGGATGCCTCTTAAATAAGGAAGTGCACTTGTATTCCGGTTCGTACTTCAAGAATCGGGCGGTGTATATGTCGAGCATGAAAACCTATTTTGACAATGTGCACTTCCATGAAAGTTTTGCATTGTAGTGCGCGAACTTGGTCGTAAGAGATGCGTGATCTAAAAGTCAATGAAGTGGTCCGAGAAACCGGTGATGGCGCACAAACTTTGATCGCCACTTTTACGACCAACAAGAAGCAACTCAAGGTCTGGTTTCGCACCGATGCGAGCGACATAAATGCTACAGCGGAACCATTCCTGCCGATTGCGCTGATTCCCGCGATGCGGAGACGTTGGGCAGTGCAAATTGATGGGACGATATCGCCACGGCCGGTTCGTCAGCAGCCAGTTGCTCAAATGCGGACAGTGCATCATCACTGGCCTGCATGACGTGCCGGACTGCAGTTGTGTGCTGCCTTCCAGGTTCGATGATCGCCTCGAGCATGCTGTCCGCATTTTGAACAACGTAAGAGAAGTGACATCACCAGTGGTCACAACCTGCGGATGCACTTGTGAGCGCAGGAAAAACGGGCGACCCAATGGCCGCCCGACCATAGTCCCCTCTTCAGCTCACGCGTTTGAGGGCAAAATCAACAGCCTCCAAGAGGTCTGCTCTGACCATCGAGATCTCGTCAATCACAATGCCACTGAGCTTACGGCAGATATCACTAAATGTGTTGCTCCGCTGAAACTGATGCTGCGTCATCACCGCACCGGTGCTATGCCGTAAAACCGATACCGATCCAATTCATTCCCGGTCGGTGCAGATAGCAAATGGTATCCTGCATCCCGGGCAGCGTGATCGATCGCCGAATCGTTTTTCGCCATGATTGTCACAGGTTCACGATTGCGAATTGCCGCGAGGAAGGGATGCTCTTCCAGGTGCCCGGCTTCCTGCATGATCGCCATGGTCATGTCGTCTGTGACCATGGCGGGATAGCGGTTGTTCGTGGAACACCAGGGCAGGTTCAGAAACGGGTGCTCGGCAAGCAGTGGTTTCGGGAGCGACCGCACAAAATCGGCCAAGTCTCTCTCCGAATTCGATTCTGCCGCCGACGCGATGTTCAGATCTCCGACGCGATCAAAAAACACTAGCTGTGCGAGCGGAAACAGCACGGTGGTCGCGGCCAGAACACAGGCGGCCAGACGAGTGAGTTGATGTGAAAAAACATGCCCCCAGTTCACGAGCAAGAGCGCCGCACTCCACGTCGCGAGCGCCAAGTAGCCCTCAAGAAGGGTGTTCTTGTCTGAACCTTCGCGAAGCAGGCAGACGACGCTCCAAATTACGGCAACCATCGCTGGAAACGCCAACTCCGGCACTAGCCGCCAACCGTCCGTGGGGGACGCGGACTGCGGCCGTCGCTGGCGGCGCCACGCTTCCAGGCACAGCAGCGGCAGAAACCAGACCAGAGGATTCGTCACCAGCGAGAACGGCAAATAATGGAACTGTACTCGCACGTAAAAGCCGATCCGGCTCAGCGACGGCAATTCAATGACGTTGTAGAAATACGCACGATTGCCCGCTAACAACGTTGCGGCCATAATCGCTGCCGCCGGCGCTGACAACAGCACGGCGGCCCGCAGACTTCGCTGATGAATCAGACAGCACAGACCGGCACCGCAGAGCACGCCGATCGTCGATTGCTTGACCCACCAAGCAAGGCCAAAACCAATCGATGCCAGCAGCAGCCAGATGACCTCGTGCCGCCGACGCTTGCTCAGCACAAAGCACCACAGTCCCGCGGCAACAAGACACATCGATAGCATGTCGGGCCGCACAGCCAGCGCATACCAACTCGTCGACGATGAACCGAACCAAACAAAAATCGCGAACGATGCCACAAATACGCGTTGATGCGGCAAGTTCCGCCCCGCGGAAACGGCCCCCAGAGTCAAGTACGTGATCAGACAGCCAACGGTCGTTGCCAATACCGTGATCATCCGTGCTGACGTTACGAAAGCTGCACCCTCAAACGGCAGCAGCGAAGTTATCGCACCGTAGGTTTCATAGAAACCAACATTGTAGAACGATACGTCGCCGTGATGGTCTTGAGGCCACACGTACACTGGGTGTCCGTGCTTGCGTTTCCAGACGTCATAAATCGGAGGTGCTTCCATGCCTGTCATTTCGAACAGATCGCCTCTGCTCAGCGTCGCCGCGAATCGCACGGTGAAAACCGTCATCGTCAGGATGGCCAACAACAGGCAGAATCCGACACACGCTGTCCACAGCGGGTGTGGAGAGTCTTGCGGGGCGTGCGAGTCATCGGCAGCATTCATGTCTGGCGATCCTGTTCGTGTGCAAGGATCATCTTTCCCAAACGCCGATCACCGACCTTCCTACCCGCCGAAACAGCAATCGGTCACATATGCGAGATATCGGCACAAATACGCGATCCCACGTGCGTATCTGTCCGACCGTCGGCGAGCTGCTCCGCAGCAGAAGACGATTGGCTGCCGAAAGCAGCATGCCGCATGAGTCGAGATAGAACAGATCGACGAGGTGCAGCTTCGCCGGCGTCAACGCCGCGAACATTTTCTTATTATAACGCCGAAAATGGCCGATCTGACGGTCGAACTCGCTGAACAAGAAGGCATGCGCCGGACAAAGTACGACGAGTTTCCCGCCCGGGTTCAATCGATCCTCAGCTGCGGCCATCTCCTCTGAATCGTCTTCAATGTGCTCCATGACATCGATATACAACACCGTGTCAAACTTTCGGTCCGCCGCCAGGTCGTTCAAGGTGCCCACGACGACCTCCGGGGTGATCGACAGGCCCGCCTGTCCGTTGGGCTTGCCGATCGCGTCGGCAAGTTGCGGGTCCGGTTCCAGACAAGTCCAGCTTTCATGATCCATTCGGCGCAAGACGTTCGTCGTGGCCCCGATGCCGGCACCCACCTCAAGCACGTCGCCGCAAATATGCGGCGCCAAGTGGCGCGCATAGTACTGCTTCCAGTTCTTAGCGTGCGCGAAGATCTGCAATTCGTGCCCTTCGTAGCAATAGTCATTGACCTCGTCTGAAAACATCGATGGTCCCATCCACGAAGTATTCGTAATCGCGCAAAGGAATCATTTGCGAGTTGTCTCGATTCGCCAATACGATGAAGGTAAAGACGAGCGCCAAGAGGAACAATTGCGACAATAACACCAATAGAATGCCCACCGCATTGGTCGCCCAGCCGGGAATCGCTAATGTCGTGCCAAACTTTATGGCCAAGACACCGGCCAAGGCAGCCGCAGCCAATACGATCAAGCAGGCGACTCCCACAAGCAAGCGAACTCCAACGCGGTCTGCAAAAATGGAAATGGCACTGAGGCCGTGGGAGACCAGACTGACGAAGTTCATTCGCGACGATCCCGACAAGCGTTTGGCCCTTGTGGTTGGGTACAGCGTGTAGGGAATTCGCGATTGGAACACCGACGCCGCATAGTGGTTCCAGAGATTGGATACGACGACCAAGCGATGCAGCGACTGCTTCGGCACGACGCTGAAGTTGCCCACGCGCACGGAAATCCCCGTGAGCAGTACATGAAAGGCGCGATAGGCCACGTAGAGCATGCGAAAGAGAAGGCTCTCGGACCGCTTCATCCGCGCAGCGAATACAATCTTCTGGCAATCACAGCGTTGACATTCGGCGATCAGCGCTGGAATGTCGGCCGGGTCGTCCTCGCCGTCGCCGTCGAGGACGATGACCAGGTCGAGAGCCCGGTTAACCTCCAACCAGCACAGCCCGACGGCGATCGCCCGCTGGTTTCCCATGTTTCGTCGTAACGCCAGCACCGTCACTCGTCGGATCTTGTTCAAACGCACTTCCGCCAACCGCCCATCGAGCATTTCGGTCGAACCGTCGTCAACCAGAATGACGTCGAGCTCGCCGACGAATTCCGCCACGGCGGCGTCGAGTTGTGAGAGAAGCAACCGCGCTGCTTCCCAGTCATTGTAGATCGGAATGACCGCTGCCACAGTAGTCATGTTTAGGGCCTTGCGGGTACGAAAAACGGGCGCTGAAATATGCGCCAATTCTCCTCAAATCGCGCGAGAACGTGACACGCAACTGTGCCCTCGAGACTGACCAGTAATTGACCCACGATCGCTGCTGTTCTGTCAGGTTCACCATTAAGGTTACTTTCGCTTCACAAATGGATTGCAGCACAGCGTCTCACGGTTCGGCACATTTTGACATAAACTCAATGTGGAATCCAGCCGCACAGCTCCGACCAAACGAACCCTGCCGTCCCGTGGTTGCGCACTCCTGCGGCGTTTGGTTCCCCTGCTGCTAGCTATTGATATCCAAGTGCGGGATGCGATCGCCGTCTGTTGCGACCTGCCGGAAGAAGCCAGACAATCGCTCATCGATATGGGCGATGACGCTGGCAGGGGATAGGAAGTTCACCACTACCAAATGCATCACGGGCGACAGCGGAGTTAAGCACAGGATGCCCCGCAGTGGTTACCGACTGATCGGCGACGAATCGAATCGCGTTGTGACCTGGAACGGCAACAGTGACATATCTTCACTCGGCGAGTCTGTGGCCATTCGCCTGAAAATGTTTCAGGCGAAACTGTTCGCCCACAGAATCAGCATCAGAGCCGGTCTTCAATTCAGCTGTCGAGTTTTCACTTCCAATGCTGAAGTGCCCGGTGTCTGGCATCGGGTTACCGTCAGTCGAGCACATACAAATGAGTGGAAACAGGGCCGGTCGCTTGAGTTAACCTTTGAGCAGCCTAATCTGGATGGTCCGAATTCATAATTCAGGGCTGATCCCCGGCCTCCGAACTCCTCACCCGCATCCGCACCACCCGCGCAGCCACTGCACCCACAAAGAAAACCCGCAAGCGAAAGGCAAACATCAATGACTCATGAGCCGCAGACCCTGAAAGAGTTCCTGGCTGACCCCGACAATCCGCATAAGACCGATGGGCAACTTGGCACAAACGCCAATGCCGTTTATCTGCCCAGTGGTGAGCTTCCTATCCCCTGTCAGCAGCATCGCCCATGTCCATAAGCGATTGTCTGGCTGCTTCGAGAATGCGAGCTACCTGGACATCAGTGAACCCGGCCTCTGTGAGGCGTACAGTGAACTCCAAAATCCACTCAGATTGAGCCAAATCTGAGCCACGTTGAGTTGGCAGTTCCGTTTTCCCTGTCTTTTCGTTGACAGGTTCGAGTCCCGCCTCCGGTACTGACTTACAGCGATATGGCCAAGGAAAAGACTGCAAAAGTCCGATCCTTGGCCATTTTTCGTTGGGCTTCCGGCCGGCCGCCAAATCGCTTTCAGATGCTCTTCGCAGGTGTACCCTGCGGCGGGGTGTCAAAAAAAACAGCGGGTCCTTTTTCGGAAATGTTTTTCTGTCCAACCACCGGGAACGCCACAAAAACCTACACAAAC
Organism: Planctomycetota bacterium; assembly: GCA_963581585.1. Lineage (GTDB taxonomy): Bacteria > Planctomycetota > Planctomycetia > Planctomycetales > Planctomycetaceae > S139-18. Next base: position 11,981 of record CAUZPL010000084.1, on the reverse strand, counting down.
ATCCCATAACAGGTTCGAAGCATGACGGAACACAAGCTTCTTCAGGCCATCAGTGACCGGGTTGAGCATTACGCATCGATCACGGGCCATACGGATCCTTTCCTCAACTTTGGCCCCGCCTTCCGATTGCTTCCTGAGGTCTTAAACGATCGGAAGTTCGATCGGAAGTCGCGGGAACCGGGAATCGAGCCAGCTTCGGCGACTAATCCTGAATTGTGATGATCTGTCCGACGAGGTTCGCGAACAGATGGTTGAACTTGGAGACACAGATTCCGGTCGGGTGTCATGACGGTCGCGCAATGCCCTGCCGCAAGAGAATTGTTTAGGCGTAATTTAAAGACGGGACTGTGCCTCATGGGATCGCATTCGGGCACTCATCGCGGAGTGTGAGGACCTGCCGGCAGAGATTCGGCAACGGCTAGTTGCAGAGGGTAAAAAATCGGCTGCCCGAGTCGGGGCTGTGTAACCTTGGAGGTGATTCATGGCACATTTTCTTAGACGGCATCTTCGGAAACCGACAAAGCGTAATCTACGTCTTGTGATTGGAGGACTGTGACGAACTCGCCAAGCATTTGCAGTTCCTGTTCCGACTTTAAATCTAGTGTGAATGGCGGAGACGCGGCGTTTTCTGGACGAAGTACGACTCGGTCATGTGCCCATCCCGCCTGATATAGCCTTCTCCGATCTTTGGCTTCGAGCAACTCATTTTCCTTCGCGTACTTCGCAAGCTGCTTCATCGTCTCCCAGCTGGATTCCAGTTCCAGTCAATCGTCAAACCCACCGTCCTGACGCAGGAGTCTGATCCATCATGGCTTGCGCGACTTTGCGGCGAGTTCTGCGAGCAGCGAGTCAACGGCTTCGTTCAGATCCTCCTCGTCCACGCCGCTCATGTTCTTGTAGCGAACGATCCCCTTTGCGTCGAGGACATAGATCACCGGTCGCTGCTCCACCTGCCACTTCGTCTGAATCGGCCCGAATTTGCTGCCGTTATCCCACCAGCTTCGCCACGTGAGTTTTTCCTCCCTCAGCGTTTTCTTGAGCGCTTCACGGTCCGCGTCGCTGTTGACGCCCAGGAGTACGAACGGTTTGCCGGCCAGGCGTTTCACAAGCGACCGCTCGTGCGGGTAAAGTGCCCGGCACGGTCCTCACCAGTGGCCCCAGAAGTAAAGCATGACCACCTTGCCCCGATAGTCGCTGAGCTTGAACTCCCTGCCGAAAATGTCTTCACCCGTAATCTCCGCAGCCACTCGTCCGCGAGACAGATTACGGATTCGAAAGAGCGCCTTTGCGGCGATCGCGCCGAGTTTTTCTTCGTCGATCTGAACATCGGCAAAAGATCTCTCCATCAACTCGTAGACCTTCTCCAATTTTCCGTCGAGTTTCGTTCGGTCCAGCCCAATCAGATGCTCGCCGTACTCTTTGCCGTAGTACTGCAGTACGCGTTCGGTCAGGTCGGGATCTTCAGTCCATTGGTCAGCAACAGACGACTGGCTTTCCAGCAGGTACGCTAAAGAGTAGCAAGCCTGCCCGCGCACCGGTGCGTGTGGGCTTTTTTCCAGGACGCGGCGAAGCAGGGCCTCGGCCGCCATTGCGGGGATGCGAGCGATCCTGCGACAGGCCTGCTCCAGTGCCGGGCTCTGCAGGTGACGCTCCCCGAGCAACTCAAGCGCACGAGTCGCTGCGGGCTGGCTGCGGCGTTTCTCGAGAATCCACACCAGAGCATGAACAGCCGCGGGATCTTTCGGGTGCTGCTCTGCCAGTTCGAAGAAGCGTGCGGCGAACAGTTTCGCGCCGCCGACCTCTTCGAACTGGTTGACCAGCGCCTTGTATTCCTGTGCCGGCGACTGCCGTTCCTCTTTGCTGTCATCGGCCAGCGCGCCGGCCGACAGCCACAACAGAGCACCCAGCATTGGTATCGTCATGATATCCTCTTTGAAATAGTTTGTGGCCTGGTACCGGCGTCGCCCCTATTCACGCGACTGGGCCGCCGATCGCACAAATGGATCGGAAAACCTCGGATCGGTAGCGAACTGCCTGTCCGTTAATGTCTTCAGGAACGCGACCAGTGCCGCTTTTTGCCCGGCGGTGAACTGAAACCCGGCTGTCTTCTTCGCGGAGTCCTGATCCTCAAATGCCAGGCCGACATTGACGTGCGAGCGCACTCCGCTGCTGTAATGCTCGATGACAAGTTCGAGCGTCTTGAAGCGGCCGTCGTGCATGTAGGGGGCGGTCAGCTCGATATTGCGCAGCGAAGAGGCCTTGAATTTTCCGTCGTTGGATGGGGTGAACGGGTCGTTCGGCCGACGGTCCAGGACACCCAGCCCCCGATCCTTGTACTTCAAGGCAAGACCATTGTTCAGTGCCTTGGTCATCCCGAATGTCGGCGGGATGTGACAATGGGCGCAGCTGAGTTCAGCAACCCCGTCAACACCGTCGATGAACAACGATTTTCCGCGGTTCTCCTGGTCGCTGAAGGTCTTGAAGTCCACGGAATTGTCGCCCGAGACGGCAGCCCGGTCAAACTTCGAGTTCATCGAGACCATTGAGCGCATGAACTGAGCAACCGACTTGGCGATTCGATCGCTCGTCACCTCTGATGAGCCAAACGCCGCGTCAAACAAGTCCGGGTAATAAGGGAGTTTGGAAAGTCGTTCGTTAAGCTGGGGCAGCGTCATTCCCATTTCCAACTGGTCCTGTATTGGCATCAGCACCTGAGTTTCCAACGTCGGTGCCCGTTCATCCCAGAAAAAGCCGGGGCGGTGACGTCGCACGTTGGTGTAGCGCAGACTGGCCAAGCTCATCGCGTTCCGCAGGGTACGGCCGCCTTGGAACCCGGTGCTGAACCGCCGGGGATCCGCAAATCCAGCGCGCTGCAGATGGCACGACGCGCAGGCAACGCTGTTGTTTCTGGAAAGTTGCATGTCGTAAAAGAGAAGCCTTCCCAAGGTCGCGCCGGCGTCGGCGATGGCGTTGTCGATCGGAGTGTTATCGGCCAGCCGTAATTGAGCGAGGTCCACGTGGGCGGGCAGACGAACACTCGTATAATCGAACAATTTGTCGGGCAGCATCGGCACGTCGATACCACCGAACACCGTGCGCAGCGCGCGTGTCTCGGCTTCATCGAGCGTGCCGTCCCGATCGCTGTCAAAACGCTCAAGCAAAGTCTCTCGATGGAAATCTGAGATGTCGGCGGCGGATGCAACCTGTGCTGCCATCAACAGCGCCATCGTGCACAACAAAAGTTTGTCCCAAAGCGATTGCACAGTGAATTTTCAGTTGCGGCGTACTCATCAGTCGCGGCGTGTCAGTCAACTCTTACTGGCGCTTCCTTTTCGAACACGACGCGGTATGGGGTCGATTTCAGTACGTCAAGGATTTCCTGCTTCCGTACGAGTGTGCCGGCGTCAGTGCCGATCGTTGCTGTTCCCGTTGAATAATCCACTTTGACTGCCCGCACACACGGTGCGCTCTTAATGGCCAGGGCCACACCAGCCTCTCAGCCAAAGCAGGTCATGTGCGCTATCCTGACAGTCGTGCGATTCATGTCTGCTGTGAACTCACCGGAGTCGGACGCCAGCATTCCCGTGACGAATTGAGGAAAGAACAGGAACACGATCGCCAGAGCGGTCACGGTCCAGAGCATGACCTTGTTCATCGTCATCATATTGAAACGCCGTGTCCCGCTGTTCCGCGCTGGAGCGCAACAATCTTCCTGCACGGCCGCCGCCTGCCGCGGCCGATAGGTGAAATAGAAGGCCATCCCAAGAAAACCGAATGTCACGACCATCATGTATGGTCGGTATTCCTCAATCGCCGCAATCATCCCCGCACCAGAGACGCCGAAAACAAGCAGCAGCGGCGGGAGCCAACAACAACTCGAGGCCATAATCGCCGAGACGAGCGTGCCCGCTTTCGCGATACGCTCACCGCGGTTCGACGACGACGATTGGTCTTCGGCCAAGTTCTGCGATGCACCCGGCAACGCGGTTCCGGTTCTGCTTCAGCAATCGGGTGCCGGGCTGACGTGGAGTTCGGCTTCTTCGGACATCGGTGTTTTCCTCACTCTTGCGCTGTGGTCTTACCGGATCACCGGATCAAATCCTTCGGCTTGAATCGCTTTCTGCAACTGTACTCGTTTAATCTTATCGGCGTCGTACGTCACGAACAACAGATCCTCCAGATCGATCGTATCGGGATTGCGATCCCACTCGTCGTCGACCGACTCCACACCCTCAAGCCCTGACAGGGCTTGTTTTACCCGATTGGGTCAGTCACCTCAGAACAACTCCAGCCGGTCGCTCATCCGGGGAACGTGGATGGTAAGCGTCTGTTTGCCGTGCAACTCCGTTTTCGATGTCCATATCAGACTCGGGTCCAGTGTTGACGAATCACCGCAGCCAACAAGTAAAACCACAGCCAGGGGGGCGATGCCGAATAGCCCCATTCCGTGTGACGCTTTGAAGTTCATTCTGTGTCCTAGTCCTTGCTGGCTTCGCACACGACTCGGAACCCGATCAGCCGGTATTGGGTGGCGGGCATTGCTCGATACCGATAAGCCGTGCGGCAGGCCCGAGCATCATCCACCCAACTCCCTCCGCGAACCACCATGTAGAATCCGCCGAAACTTGTGGAGACCACGCCGACGGGGGGCCCCAACGGGTCTTCCTCGGTGCTGTTGTCGTAGTACTCCGGATCGTAAAAATCAGCACACCATTCCGCAACGTTTCCGTGCGTATCATACAGGCCAAATGCGTTTGGCTTGTAGGAGCCGACTTTCGCGGTCTTTCGTAGATAGCGTCCTTTTTCGGCATCGCCGTACGGGTAATTTCCGTTGAAGTTTGCCTGTACGGACGTGAACGAATCACCGGTGTAAAACGCGGTTTGCGCGCCGGCGCGGCAAGCGTATTCCCACTCGGCCTCGGTCGGCAGCCTGTATTTGCGGCCGGCAGCCTTCTCCTGGGACCTCGCAGACAGCCGCTTGCAGAACGTAACAGCGTTCTGCCACTCCACGTTTTCCATCGGATGATCCGGGCCGCCGCCTCGGTCGTGATTGAACGCCGCGCGGTTCCGGAAATCCGGAGTGCCCTTCATCACGTCGATATATTCCGCCTGCGTCACCTCGTAGACGCCAATGTCAAACGCGCGTGTGATGGTGACCTTATGGCGGATTTCTCTGCGTTCTCGTTCAGCTTCTTTGCGCGGCGACCCCATCATGAACGTGCCGGCCGGAATGCGGGCCAGCTTCATCCCAATCGAGTTGGTGATGACCTGCGTCTTATCCTGTGCGGGCACCGTAGCCGGCGTGCCGCAGACCGCCACGGTAAGAAAGCAAGCCCAAACCAGATTGATTCGCATCAATTTCACCGCATCTTCTTATAGTTCGTTTCTATGAACGAGCGGCGACTTCCTGCCGGACGAAGTGCATCTGATCGTCGAGGATGCTCTGCGCGGGTTTCCTTTCGCGCAGTACGTGTATTGTTGCTGCGTCGAAGGCGACTTCCGCCGGGAGCGGGCTGCCATGAAACAGCGCCGGTGACGACCAAACACCGTACGCCCCCGCGTTGGCGAACGCCAAAACGTTTCCGATGTTAAGTGGCGGTATCGGGCTGGACTCAGCCAGAATGTCGTCCGGCAGGCTGAGGCAGCCCCAGACGTCGGTCGGCGTTAGCGAAGCGGTTGAGGTATCGAGCACAACGGGAGGACTGGCCTCGGTCCGTAGCCGAAGTCCGCAGATATCCGCGCGCTGATGAACTCCGCCGTCAACCACCACAGCGGCACATCCCTGACCCGTTTGATGACCGACCACGGAAGTCAAATACCAGCCGGCCTGTGCTACCAGGTAGCGGCCCAGTTCGAGCAGGAAACGAGCCGGTGCGGCGCGGTCAACCAGCCGAGCCAATTCATCGCTGATAGCATCCAGGTCGAGCTCTTCGTCGAGCGGGCCATAGGGAATTCCGAAACCCCCTCCAAGATTGATCAGCGTCGCCGTGTGCCCGAGTACATCGGCAGCCCGAAGCGACAGGTCCACTGAGCGCCTCAGATGGTCGATTACCTTTTCCGTTTCGAGCACCTGCGATCCGGCGAAAACGTGAAATCCCATCACGTTGAGTTCATTCGCAGCGATGTTTTTCCGACATGATGCCAGATCTTCGCTGGTGAAGCCGAATCGCGATTCGCATCCCGCGGGGACGACGGCACAGGAACCGAAATCCGGCCGCAAACGCAGCACCACCGGGTTCCGCAAGCCGGTTTCGGATAACGCCCGGAACTCGCAGGGCGAGTCGATCGAAACGATGGCCTGCGGCGCGTCCAGCAACTGCGAGATCGTTTCCGGCAACTTGAAAGGCCCGGCGACAAAAATCCGTTCATGCGCAAACCCGGATTCGATCGCCGTCGCCAATTCCCCTGCAGAGGCAACATCCGCTCCGATGCCGCAATCACGAAACAGATCGCAAATCCCCAATGAAGCATTGGCCTTCAGTGAGTAGAGAATCTCGACCTCGGCCGGCACCCGCGCCCGCAATTTCTCGACTTGAGACCGCATCCGCTGTGCATCAAATGCGTACGTGGGCGTACCGTATCGTCGAACGATCTCCAGCATTGTTCTGACCGTCCGGTCAGGTAATTCGAGTTGGTTGGGTCGATCGTTCATTGCAGTCCTTGTCGAATCCCGATGACGCTGCCAGCCATTGTTGTGGCGGACGTCAAAACCGCGGCTTGTCGCCGTGAGACACTTGGCGGCACTCTACGCCATCCAATTCCAAGTCCAGAACCCAAACACGAACATCGTCGCCAGCCACGTGATAACAGCCGTGAACCTGCTGCCGCATCTGCGAACATAAAGCACGTAATGCGCCCGTCCCAGAAACAGCGCAGTCACGCCGATCAAAACCGGCGCCAACCAATGCGCCACTGTCGCTGCTGTGCCCCCTGCTAACCCGAGCAGAGAAAGTGTGGCCGCAGCAGTTCAGTTTGGCACTGTCGCCGCAGCGCCCAATGAGGCGCCGAGGACGCTGGAAATCCTGTTCTTTCGAGTCATTTATCTTCCTCCTGGACAGCTAGAAAACTTGTAACCATCAGCCGCGGCCGCCTGGCCGCCGGACGGCTCAACACAACAGGCCATCGCCCAACCCAGCCGTCCACGTATCCCGTAACGCTCAACCTCTTTTCACCCCGGGCAACCGCCTGCAGCAGCGCCTTGAGCGCTCCGGCTGCAGCGTCGTCCGGTTTGGCCTGCACATTGCCAACCAGAACGAATTGCTGATCCGTACCGTCTCTGTGCAAAATGGTTTCGTCACCGGTCCGGGCAACCTCTCCCACGACATTCACTTCGAGGCAGATCACACCACTTCTGGTTCCGCCCGAGAGCCGCGTAGCCCACAAACTCTCGTGCATCTTCTGAAGATCGATCAGCTTATCTTTCTTGGCGCGAAAGGTAACCGTCGCATGGTCGTATTTGTTCTTTACGTTGAATCGTTTGAACACAACCGTATCGTCGTCCACGTCATACAGACGTGCTATGGCGCCACGCGCCACTCCCGCTCATCAGTGCATTTCTGCGCCAGTCACAGTCATTACGCCGCGTTCGATCTGAGCGTTGGCAGTCGAGACGGCCGCCAGAGAAATCACGATGGTTGCGAAACAGCGGTTTTTCATTACTCGTTCCTCTCAAAAAAAATGGCCCCGGGCCAGACGGCGGCCTTGTCGTTCATCATAGTCGCCCACGATGGAATTGTTACAGCTCAGAACCGGCAAATGCAAAATACAATTCGTCGTCCGCCATAACCGTGTAGACGCAATTTCCAATACAGCCCAGATTGGTTGCCGTATGGCCTGATTGCATCACCGCCGCGATGGCGGTACAGGTCGGTCGTCCGACCACGGAGCCTTCGGACAGGATGCCGGCGGCATGAGCAGCCTCGGCCAGCATCATCATCTGCCGTGCATCGCCCAAAACCAGCACCACGTCCGGCACAAAGTTCGCCTCGGCCAGCGGAGCATAGATCGCGACGTCAAACGGTTCTTCGCGAGGCGGAATGCCCGGCACTTCGTCCATGCTCAAGTATCGCAACTGCACCATCGTCCCCACGAGGTCTTCGAGTTCCTTCGCTCTTTCCCCGGGCAAATCGACTCCATGTGTGTGCGTGCCGATGAGGCAACCGTAGTGATCTTCGGCCATCGTATAGAACGTCCGGCCCTCGGCAGCCAGTATCCAGATAGGTGCAACCTGCCAAAGCGGGCTGATCGATGCGGTCGACGCCGGCTGGCGCTTCCTTATCAAACCTGACGGCGACCGGCGACTTTCGGAGCCCTAGCAACTCGGTGATTTGACTTGCAGCGTACATGATTTTACCCGACGGTCTTGTAGGGGCAGGAGACTGAGGCGACTTAGGTTTCCGTGCATCGTCGCTTTGGGCTGATGGCGGCGCCGCTGGCGGCTTTGCTGAGAGGGTCTAACTGACCCTCTGTCGGTTCCGCTCAGCAAAACCACGATTCGGTCAAACGCGGGCTGCGACGTCGATCGGCGGGCAGAGAACCTGCCACACGCACAGGTTCGCGGTCATGGGCAAGATCCAGTAGTTTGTAGAAGGAGTCCGCGGGGTCAGCGCCGACCTGCGTCTCACGTTCGACCAGTTTCGAAACGGTGTTTTGCAGGCGATCCATTTGGGGATCGGGATGAGTCCAGTGATAGGTGAAGGCGGCTTCGTCCAGCAAACCGCGATGCGGCAGCGTTTCGGCGTGTTCGGCCAGCCATGAACCTGGCGGAATCAGCAGCCGGATGACAAACTGCACCGGGTCGATGTGGTCGATCAGTCCATTGGCTTCGGTAAAGTGCAGCATCTCACAGTAGTCTTCGCGAGTCGTCCATGGCGTGAACGCGACCCAGGTCGGCCGCATCGCGATGCCCGCTGAGCGACAGATGCCCAATGCCGTTTCGACGTCGTCTCGCGTGTGCTGCTTGTCCAGAATCTTCAGCACGCGCTGGCTGAGCGATTCGACCGCCGAGATGATGAACAGGCAACCGGACTCGGCGAATTCCGGCAGGTCCTGTCCGCGGTTGAGCAGATGTTCGACTTTTGCAGTAATGTCGAAGGTCAACTGCGGAAATTCTTCGTGCATTGCGCGGACGACATGCAGCGAATGCTTCGGTCCGTTCAGAAAATCGGGATCGCCAAACGTGATGTGTTTGGCTCCGGCTTTGACCTGTTGACGAATGTCTTCCAGCACCACGTCCTGCGGCAGCGTAAAAAAGCGGCCTCCGTACACGGGAGGAATCGGACAATGCGTACACAGGTGCAGACAGCCACGGCTGGCTTCCACATAACCAGCCGTTCGCGAATCGCCCTCGTGTTCCAGATGAGCGTAGTTGTCCAGTATGGGTAAGGCGACACGTGACGGCACGGCAAACTGCAACCGCTCAATGTGTGGCCGAGATTCGCGGCCTCTCATGGTCACGCCTGGCAGGTCGGTTGACGATCCCTGCTTCAACGCCTCGACCAATGCGACCAGCGGTGATTCGTATTCGCCGCCGATACACGAATCGGCACCGTGTTCAAGCAGGTAGGCCGAATTCAGCGAAGCGTACAGTCCGTAACAACAGATGTGGCAATCCGGATTGATTTCGCGAATCCGTTCAATGACTCGCACGCCGAGCCGCATGGCCGTGTGCATCGGCACGGAGATCCCGACAAAATTTGCACGTGCCGCCTGCTCCGCATCGAATTGTTGGACCGCGATGTCCATCGCCCGCGGCGTGAACCCGGCTCGTTCCAGAAAGCCCAGCGGCAAAGCGGCGCCCAGCGGCTGGTGTCCAAGTTCATAGCACGAGATCAGCAAGATGGAATCCGGTGTTTCCAATTCCATTTGGGCGACTCTCGAAAAGATAGTGTGAGGAAGAGGGGAACGGCAGACTACGATAGCTCTCCTAAAGTCGCGCGAACGCTTTAACGGAAACGCCTTTAACGCACTCAACGCGAACCATCGATAGTCGTCGCTCATTGTCGCATATCAGAACGCTGGCGGACAGCAATTTCTGCAAGACGTGCCGCATATCCCGTTCCCGCTTTATCCAGAGCAAGTCGTAGTGGCCGGCACTTCATTCAATGGCCTTACGACCGACGTATTACGATAGTAATCCATCAGTGTTTCCACCGAAAGCACGCCGCCCCCCATGCCGCTCTTATTGACTCCGCCATACGGGACACCTTGCACGAAAACATTGTGAGCGTTGATCCAGCTGTTGCCCGCAACCATCGATTCGGCAACGCGCGCAGCTCTGTCGAGATCCTTTGTCCACACGCTGTTGGCCAATCCGTAGTCAGTGTCATTGGCCATCCGAATCGCTTCTGCTTCGTTTTCGAATCTTGCGAGATAGGCAACTGGTCCGAAGATTTCTTCGCGAGCAGCTACGTTGTCCAATGACCCAGCCAACAGCGCCGGTTTGACGTAGTTGCCCGTGTAGCCCTCTACGGTCGCTGGCCCGCCGCCGTACAGGCATTCGCAGCCATCCGCTTTGCCCTTTTCCTGATAGCCCAGGACTCGCTCGCACTGCTTTGCGTTGACCACCGGTCCCATCTGACTCGATGGATCCAGCGGATGGCCGATTCGGATCTCCTTCAATCGATCGACGCAGTGGCCAACAAACTCGTCGTAAATGTCGCAGTGGATCAACCAGCGTGTCGCGTCACAACAAACCTGACCGGTGTGGAATGTGATCGCTCCAACAAGTTGTTCGGCCGTCGCCGCAACATCAACGTCCTGGAACACGACCGCCGCGCCCTTCCCGCCAAGTTCAAGCTTCACAGGCACCAAGTTGCGTCCGCATGCTTCGCCCACCAACTGACCGACTTCGGGTGACCCTGTGAACGACATCCGCTTGATATGGCGATTGTTCGAAAGTGCGGAACCCACGGTAGCGCCGCGCCCCGTCACGACGTTGACCACGCCATCAGAAACGCCAACTTCTGTCGCCAACTGAGCCAAATAGATTGCTGACAGCGAAGTGTCTTCGGCAGGCTTGATGACTACCGTGTTCCCGGCGGCCAGTGCGGGCGAAATGCCCCAGCCGATTAACAGGAACGGAAAATTCCATGGAAAAATGAAGGCACATGCGCCCCAGGGTTGTTTCAATGTCCACGCATCGTGACCGGTGACATCCAGTTTCGTACGCGTTTCGACCTGACCAGCCAGCTTGACAAAGTATCGCAGCGTGTCGACAAAATTCTGTACGTCGCCTTGTGCCTGAGCTTCAATTTTTCCGGCGTCGAGTGCCTCGATCTGGGCAATGATTGGTTTGTGTTCTTCGACGGCGTCCGCCAAACGCAGCAGGATGGCACTGCGCTCTTCATCCGACAATCCCGCCCACGCAGGAAACGCTTCGTTGGCAATGTCGACAGCTCGATCGATCTCCGCCGCATCCAGATCGTGGATGTCCGCGAGATGTTCACCGGAACCCGGATCAATCGTCGCGACCACGTTACACGTTGCTGCCGGAAAATCTTTGCCCCCGACAAAACCCGGAAACGAACCCCGGCTCAAAAACGCTTCAACTTCTGGAAGCAAATTGGCAATTGCAGTCGTACTCATTTTGTGGCTCCATTGTTTGGGTAAGCTGTTCATGTTCATTATCGCCTATTCGCGATCAGTTCGATGCCTCTGACTGTGCCTATTTGGAGAATTTTCTTTGGGCAGGTGCTTATGCCACGCTCTCGGGGCGAATCACGGCGCGTTCTCTATCCGCTCAGTCAGAACGCAAAACGTTGCCGACATGTTGACGAAGTTTTTCGACAACCATGGCGAGCAGCACTTTGGAGGAATCTGGAAACACGTCGACTTGGTACTCGCGGTGCCTCATCCCAACGGATTCCCGTATCCGCCGGCGGCTCGGCGAAGACCGCGAGCAGTTGACGCAGGTCCTCTTCCTCCACGCGCCCGAAACCGGAGGCGAAGAACCAGATCGATGCAGACTCTGACGACGGCGC
>CAUZPL010000083.1:0-27089 GCA_963581585.1 Planctomycetota bacterium | reverse complement strand
ACACCGCACCGGCCGACACCGCACCGGCCGACACCGTAGCTGCTGACACCGTAGCTGCTGATACCGCACCGGCTGACACCACACCGAAGGTCTTGCCGACGCGCAGCGCCGGCGATCCCCACCCGAAAGCGCAATGTAAATGTGTGGCGCCCAAGCCGCTGTTGGCTGCTAGTGCAGAGATTCACGGTCAGAAGTGGAACGACTTGGACGGCGATGGTGAGCGGGATGCCGGCGAGCCCGGGCTGAACGGCTGGGTCATCGAATTGTTCGACGATCGGGGCGCTTTGGTCGCCACGCAGACCACCGCGGACATAGATCTTGATGGTAGTGGCACGATTGATCCGGAAACTGAACGCGGGCTATACTGGTTCACCGGTCTGGATGTGAAACGGTTATTCGGTCCTGAGTCAGAAATGAAATCCGCGGGCAGCCCCCTGTTTGCTGATGTACGACGGTCAATCGATAAATTTAACCAGGACGACAAAGGGAGTAAACTTGGCTCTGACGATCACAAAACTCCCGCAACTGCAGACTCGGATCAGAAACAGACGCCTAAACTCGATTCAGTAAATCAGAAACCGGTTGTAGCGACCAGCCACAACTCGACCGCCGCAACCTGTGGTGAAGATACCTGTGGTGAAGATACCTGTGGTGAAGATACCTGTGGTGAAGATACCTGTGGTGAAGATACCTGTGGTGAAGATACCTGTGGTGAAGATACCTGTGGTGAAGATACCTGTGGCGATGAACCCTGCAGATATTTCTCAGGTAAGCCGCTGAGTGAGTTCACTTCAATCACTGGCTGGAAGCCCAGCGAATGGTGTGAATCGTTATATAAATCAGCAAACAACGGTTCTTGGTCCAGCCTTCTCAACGGGGGAGTTGAAGCAACGTTTCTCTATGCTCGACTGGATAGAGCAACTAGCTCAGTTGCAGCTTTTGACGACACGGATGAACTCGTCACAGGTTACTCCGCTGACGTTCGAGATAATGACGATTTGAATGGTGCCCCCCGTGTTTGGCTGGGAGGTGGAAATGGCTGCTGGGGTGTCGTCGGGAGATGGTGGGATTATCGAGCAGGAGATGCAGACTTTCGTCTTCGGGAGCCCGACATTGTCGGTCTCAACAGTTCAATGCGCGCCTATACCGCTGACTTGGAAATAACCCGACGCTGGTGTAAAGGGTGCGTGACGGGCGGGATGTCATTTGGTGCGAGACATGCGAATCTTTCCTCTCAAACCGGCGTCAGCCTGCGTAGTGTCATTGGTCACGATGATGTCTTCGGTGTCGCAAACACAGATCGCGAGTTCGAGGGATCCGGTCTTACTTTTGGAATCCAGGCGACCCGTCCACTAAACGACCTTTGCCGTGGTATGAGTTTGTTTAGTTCGGTCCGAGGCTCGTACCTCTGGGGTGATGCGCGATCCGCTTCCAGTTGCGGAACATCACTCGTAAGTAATCACACTGAAATTTTCGCCACACAAGCCGACAACAACGCTTTTGCGGCGACAGATAATGGGGGCATGTTGATCACGGAAATGCAAACTGGCCTGGAATGGAAACACAAAATCAAATGCACGTCCGCTATTGCCTTCTTTCGCCTGGCTGCTGAGTGGCAGCAATGGATTGGTGATACCGTTATAGCTACAGGTGCAGCCTCGACTTCCCTCCGGACACCAGGTGCCATAATCAACACAAACGCGGATGCCGGTGACCAAGCTCTTGACCTGCTCGGTCTGGCCGTAGCCGCAGGTATTACTTACTGATCTTGAGACTGCTCAGGCTGGCAACCTGGCCGCCGACAAAAAGAAAGCCGCTGCCAGTGGTTACCACTGGCAGCGGCTTGTTTCTTTGGTGACTGCAGTAAATCCAAATTACCGCACCCTCACGCAATCATCAAAAGCCAGGAGTCACCCATGATTCTGCATCAGCAATCACCTCGCTGTGGCGTATGCTCCACCGACGCTTCCAAGGTCCCGTTGTTGATTGTAGTTCCAGGTAAAACGTATGTTTTGGACTCCTTCACTATAGGTTTGGCCCCATCGCCGCGTGTAGAACGATGACAGGCTGTTTGAAGCACCTTCGGCCGATGACTCAAGGTTGTTCGAAGCCTCGGCATCGTAGAAGTTTCTTGTCTCGGTATAGCCGTCACCGGTGATCGTAGTAGTGCCCTCATATAACAGACTATCGATCACCACGTCCAGGAAAGACCAGCTACTACCACGGACCGAAACAGCCGACCCCGAACCACGAACTTGCATGCCTTCCGCATCGCCAATGATCTGCATCCCAGACAGACCAAACGCATTCAAATCAGTCCGCGACAGTTGACCGTCATCAGCAAATCCCTGGCCTCCGGCAACAACCAGAGCCGCAACACAAATCAAATTTTTCATCTAAATCCACCCTCAAAAAGAAAATCTCAAACGTTTGAAAACAGGAATTACAGCCCCGTTACTGACCCAACTCCTAACGCCTTGCCCATTCGTCTCACAAAGCGCACTCGCTGCAATTTTCCTTTTGTTCCTGTATTAACAATTTGTGTCACCCAATGTCAAAAGATCTTTTTGAATTTTCTTCATTCGAAAATGGCTCATCGACACATCAACACCAAATAATGTGACGAATAGGCGGAACCGGACCCGCAGCCAGAAAACTTGAAGCAGACATCGGGTGCCAGAACGGCACTGACTGGATTCAGATATTTGGGGGGACACACGCATTTTTCCGGCTCCGGAAAGACGCCCAACAGCAGTTGCTGAAGTCACTGGAAACGGCCGGACTGGATGTTGTGTCAGCTCATGGATTATGGTGGGCTTGGAAACTGATCAGGCCGACAGATCTGCTCGTCCCTTTTAAAGAATTCCGTATCTCGCCGACTCAGAAATACAGTTCACACCCCCGAGGCAATCGGCCCGGTATTATCGGGGTGCAACGAGATGACCGATCCGCTGGCAGAGGCCCGGGCGCTACGACTCGAGTTGTTTCTTCAGTGCCTGAAGTTCGGCCTCGACCTCATCCTGTCGTTCCTGTTGAGACTGCAAGAACGTGTGAATTCCCGCATCCGACTCCACCTGTATATCAGCCGCAGACCCGGTAATGCTGCCCAATCGACGTAACGCTTCACTATGGCGCGCTTCCAAAGCCTTTTGTATCCGCAGCATATGTTCATATGTCCTGACCGCCGCCTCCCGTTCCGGCTTAAGTCCCTCAAGCAGGTCTTCGATTTCAACTTTGCGAGACAGCGCATCACGAGCTTCATCCTCCCGATTGGCATGCAGTGCCTGGCGGGCTCGACTCACCCACCGGTGCATCTGCTCGGTGTGCTCCTCAATGTCACGCTGAATTCGGGCGCGATTCTTGTCGGCTGTACGAGCGCTGCGGCGAGCCCCCGACAAACCCTGCACCATTCCCCGAATTACCTCCCGCAGCGTGATCTTCGGGTTCTCTGACCCATCCAGTATCTCTGTCAGACTGCAGGTGACGATATCCGTGAGACGTGTAAAATAGGGCATAGTAAAATCTCAATAAACGACGGGTACATACGGACCGGATCCTGTTTTCGACAAACAGACCGAACGCAGCAACTGGATCAAAGGATCATGTGATTTTGGAAGTTGTTTCTTCGGAGAATCCTCGGCAGGACAGATGGCATCTCAGTTTTTCTTTGGCCAGTCGCAGACGACTTTTCGCTGTTGGCAGCGTTGTCTGCATCGCGTCGGCCACTTCGGACAAAGTCAGGGAGTTGAAATGATGCAAGTGGAACGTTTCTCTTTGCTCTTCCGGCAAGTCGTTCAGAAGCTCGTTCACGACGTCAGTGAGTTCCGACTGGGACGCGCGGACGACAGGTGACACAAAATCGTCGGGCAGCAGGGACAACAAGTCGACCGTCGCTCCGCCATCAGCGTCGGGCTTCAGCCGCACGCGGCGAACAAGGGCGTCACGGGCAGCTCGACGCGTGTGATCGATCAACAAATTGCGGGCGATCCGAAATAACCAGCCTCGGAATTGCCCTGTGGGCAGGTAGTCCCATGCGCCACGATACAGCCGCAGCAGCGTTTCCTGGACAAGATCTTCGGAAAGCGATTGATCCCGTGAATTCCGCAGAAAAAAGCCGAACAATGGCCCCTGCCAGGTGTCGACAATATCATCGAACGCACCACCCTCACCATTTGCAGTCGGATCATACGCTGGTCATCGTCGGTGTACTGAGTCATACGTCGGCAAAGCGAAGAAAAGTGGCACAGGCATGAAACGCGCGGGCGATTTGTACGGAGCTGCCGCTCTATGAATTTGAACCAGTTTTTCTCTTATCGGACGTGGTATACTGGCTGGAAGATGAACTCGGCAGCATACCCGGTTAATTCGTGAGTCGCACGCGAGAAAATGCCGCCGTCACAAAACAGCACACACGCTCACCACGAACTGAACAGGTGTTGGAACGGCCAAATTGACCAGTCCGGTTCTTACCATCCTCCGCATTGAGACTCTCCGTCTGGCTTCAGAGAATTGAGAGCAACACTAATTCCTGGTGTCTCGTTTCAGGCCTTTACGCCAATGAATTGCTCCAAGGCATCCATTCCGGCTTCGATGATGTCCATACTGGTCGCGAACGACAGTCGCACGTAACCAGGTGCTCCAAAGGCGTCTCCCGTAACCAGTGCAACGTGAGCGTTATCCAAAAGGGCTGTACAGAAGTCTGAACTGTTGTCGACTTTGACTCCTCCGGGGAGTTGGCGCCCGAAATGACTGCTGACATTGAAGAACGCATAAAATGCACCACCTGGCTCCGCGAAACTCAGACTGGACATCGAACGCAGACGGTTCAGCACATACTCACGACGCTCCTGAAACTCTCTCAGCATGTCCCCAATGGCCTCCTGTGGACCGTTTAACGCTGCAATGGCAGCATACTGACTGATGCTGCAGGGATTGGATGTCTGTTGGCTTTGCAGCCGTGTGATCGCAGCGGTGACGTTTTGCGGAGCGAGGGTCCAGCCAATACGCCAGCCAGTCATCGCCCAGGCTTTGCTGACGCCGTTCACAATGACTGTTCGCTCTTTGACATCATCACCAAAAGACGCAAAGGTGCGGAACGTATAGCCTTTGTAGATCAATTTGTCGTAGATCTCATCGGACATTACGATGACGTCTTTCTCGACGGCAACTCGGGACAGTGACTCCAGTGTGTCCACCGGATACACGGCTCCTGTGGGGTTGCCAGGACTGTTGAGCATCAGCAGACGCGTCTTGTCTGTGACAGCCGCGGAAAACTGATCGGCCGTCAGACAGAAGCCGGATTCTTCGGTGGTTTCGACAAGCACCGGAACTGCACCTACAAGCTCCACCAGAGCAATGTAGCTCACCCAAAACGGCGTGGGGATAATGACTTCATCGCCTGGTTCACAGACAGCAGTCAGCACGTTGTGAATCGCGTGCTTAGCTCCGTTGGACACGGCCACCTCCGACGGCTCCCAGGCAATCTCGTAGTCCCGTTGGAAGGCATCGCAAACGGCCTGCTTGAGTTCCGGGATTCCAGTCGCAGCTGTGTAGTGAGTGTGGCCGGCATCCATGGCCCGTTTGGCCGCCTCACAAATGTGGTCCGACGTTGTGAAGTCCGGCTCACCCAGCGTAAATTCAAGAACGTTAACACCCTGCGATCGAAGTTCTCGGGCCTTGGCAGCAGCAGCGATTGTGGCGGAGGGTTTCAGTTGATTGACGAGCGTCGACGTGTACATGATTCAGGCTGGATTCCGGATGAAATACTCATAGAACACACACAGGAGTCTGTCAGGACTTCATTCCAGTGACCTGTGACCTCGTCTGGAAGTCCGGGCTCTCAGAAAGCTGAATTTCTTAGGAGTCAGACTGTGGGATCCGGGTCGAAGGAAGTGTGGCGAGCCACTTGGCTCGACGGCCGAATATCGGAACATGTTTCGGACTCACACGTTACGATTGGTCAATTTTCCGAAACTCGTGTGAACTCCCGCAGCGGACACCCATTCTCAGCGAGGACCGATCCCTGCAACTGTGTCATGGTCGCGGCTAGATCCGGCAAATCTTTCCGACCTTCACACCAAAGTGCCATCATGTCCCACGAAGGAACCGGGAAGGGCTACAAAAAGCACTTCTCGAACCAATTCTGCAGCGAAGTCCACAAAAACGAAATCAGGTGCGGCAAGGTCCGTGACGAAGCGAGCAACTGCGACGAAGCGACCAACTGCGGCGAAGTCAGGGGCCGTCACGAAGCACACAACCACTGCAAAGAAAATCACAACTAGCAGATCAACCAAGGCCGGTGGAGCGAAGAAACGAACCACGAGTCGTCGAGCTGGAAAGAAGCAACACACCGGCAACCGCTGTGATCCACGATCATCCTGGAAAGCAACTGAATTGATTCGGTTACTTTTGCACCTTCAAACTACCTGCGGATGGCCCACAGAGCGTCGAAGGTTCGAAGATAAATGGTGCCGTCAGCAATGACAGGTGACGCCGACATGGCTTCTCCGATCTCATTGCGAGCCACAAGTTCGAATTTCCGCCCTGCTTTGACAACAGTGACTCTTCCGTCGCGAGCGGTCAGATACAGATGCCCATCAGCGTAGACCGGTGATGCTCGATGTCGGTTGTTGTGAGTTCGCTCCATGTAGATTTCTTCGCCAGTTTGACGGTCAAGAACCAGCAAAATTCCGTTCTCACGGCACAGGTACACAAAGTCACCATGAATCAGCGGTGACGGAACGTCCGGAGTGTTCCTGTCACGAACCCAAAGAATGGCCGCGTCGCTTCCCGTCAGATCACCGTTTTGATTGGCTCGGATTGCATAGACCGGTCCGTTCTTGGCAGTCGGGCATACAATGATGCCGTCCGCGGCTCCTGTAGATGCGACAAAACGGAGTGTCGGGTGATAGGGTCGACGCGGATCGTCCTGCGGATTCAGGCCACCCAGTCGCCAGATCTCCTGTCCATCCCCCAGCGAGTAAGCAACGGTGTAGTCAGCTCCGTGAGTGATCAGATAAGTCAACCCTCCAAAGTCGTACAGCATCGGAGAAGCATACGAATGTTCGTTTTCGCTGTGTGCTCCCGTCACACGGTCTGCCTTCCAGAGATGGTCTCCTGTCAGCGAATCGACGGCAGCGACAAGTGCTTCCTGAGTTTCAGCCTTTCTGTCGCCGTGAATCAGCTGCAGAAAGAGACGGCCTTCATGAAGCACTGGCGTTGCAGACATCCCGAAAGCAATATTGAATTTTCCATAGCGATCCTGGAGATCGAGTTTCCAGACAGGCTTTCCCGTAACCGTAAAACAGGCCAGATCGCCGGTCGCCATACAGGACCAGACATGTTTACCGTCCGTAATCGGCGAAGGTGACGCCGAATTTCCTTCGTCCCCGCGGACGAGTTTGTTCCCCTGACCAATCTGACGCCGCCATTGTTCCTGACCATCAGTACCGACACAGATCAGCACCAGACGTTCGCCGTCGACCGTCGTCACAAAGATCTGCTCGTCCCAGACGGCGGGAGTTGCTCCTGCAGGTCCAGGCAATGTGAACCGCCACGCGACGTTCTTGTCCTTTGACCACTGGACCGGGAGATCTTTTCCCGTTGAGATTCCATTGCTCGTGGGACCACGCCAGGAACCCCAGTTGTCAGCAACAGCCGTCTGAACGACAACGATCAAAACAACTGCAATACTCAGGCGGCTGATTGGTTCCATGATGCACTTCTGCAGGTAAACAACGTTGGAATAACGGTGGCCATGACGGTCGAGGTTCCGAAAACCGGGGAACCGAACTCTCCGGATCAGACAACAGATTATCTGTACACGTCAGGAAATCACAGGGAGCCATCAGGGATTCTGACAGATCTGGCGGCGACCTTTTTACACTTACTACTGCAGAATCACTCACCCGGCACTGAGATCGTCTGTTTCCAGACAATTGCTGCCAACCGGATGATCGGGCGATAACCTGCATGATGCGGGCTCCATCGCGAGCGGCACGGCCGGCTCCGGCGGGTTGAATCACGGGACCACTTTGTTGAACCGGCGATCACAGGCCAGCATGTCGCTGAAGACATCAGACCGCACAAACCGGGTTTGGTGCTGATTCAAACTGGCGTTTTTCTGGCCAGTTCCAGCGGAACCACATCCAGGTCCACTCCAACGACTTCGCCGGCGGCGCCCAGTGTTTTCGTCTGGACGGCAAAGCCACCGGTGCAGCAACACAGATCCAGAACGAATGTACCACCGCAGAAATCCACCAGCCGTTTTCGGTTGTCTCGCCAGTCACAAAAGAACCCTGTCTTATGACCGCCTACGAAACCAACGTGGAACCGCGTCCCGAACTCCTGAATTTCAACTTCATCCGGACAGCACCTCGACCGGACCTCAGCAGGGTGCAGACCCGCCTGCGACTCAAAATTGCGGGCTAGTTTTGATAATCAAATGACATGTTCCCACCAGCGGGGCAAGCTGTTCCAGCAGCACAACCGCATGTCGATACATTCCCAAGCTGTAACATTCGGCCGAAAGAACATTCCCCCGTTTGTCCACGACAATTCCTGATAATCCATCTGATTCCGCGTGAATGACGCGACACGCACCAGCAACGTTATCGAACTGTAAAACATTTTTTCGCAGATCCACGGCTTGCTTCAGACGCTGCTGCCATTGACTGATCTGACTGCTGCGGCCGTGCACAGCTTCCGGAGTTGCCAATGGCTCATTTACAAATCCGTCCCGCGAAAGGCAATTGTCGACTGTGTCGCGGACACACTGACCTGTGGCATCCTATCTTCGTCGTGCGAGGAGCTGATTCAGGAAAGGCTGCATATCGGTGGGCCATGACGTCTTGAATTCCAGCACTTTATCAAATGTCGGATGCCGAATGCACAGGATTGCCGCATGCAGTGCCAGCCGTGGCGAACCACTGTCGTCTTCAAGCGGTTCATTCAGTCGACCACGATATTTGATGTCACCACACACTGGATGTCCCATCTCTGCCAGGTGAATCCGGATCTGATTGGTTCGGCCGGTTTCCAGCGTACATTCCAGTTCGCTGTAGCCGCCCAGCCTGCGTAGAGTATGAACATGGGTAATCGCCTGCTGACCAATGGATACATCTGCGGAGCTTCCCCGAACCCCGTCACCTCGATCCCGTATCAACTGCGAAACCACTGTCTGGTCAGTTATTGCTCCTGGAACGAGGCAGAGGTATTTGCGCACTGCTTTGTGTGAAGCAAACTGGCGGATGATTTGCTGCTGAGCTGCCTCGGTGCGTGCAAACACCAGCAGACCACTGGTGTCCCGATCAATGCGGTGAACGGCCAGCAATCGCGGTCGTTTTTGACGCAACCGCTCGCCGGTTCGCTGTGCAGCGTGTTGAGCGATCAATCGAGCGACGGATTCGTCCAGGGTCGGTTGGATCCGACGGCGCCGTTCCGTCCAGCAGAGTTCCGAACTGCGGCGGAGCGTGACCATACCAGACGGTTTTTCCACAATCACCAGTTCACGGTCCACATAGCGGACAAGGACGCCTTCGTCAGACGGTGGCGGGGCGAGCGGCCTGGTACTGACTTGCACCTTTTCACCCTGTGTCAGTGTGCGACCCTCATCAATACATACCACGCGGTTAATGGTGACACGCCGAGCCCGCAGCAATCGCCGAACATGCTTCCATGATTTTCCAGGCATGTGCCGACGCAATTCTGCCAGGATTTTTCCAGGCTGCTCAGATTCAATTTTAAACAGGAGTTCAGCGGGTGACACAGTGGGTGTCCTGACGGGTCATCTGGATTTTGCCAATATACGAGCACAGTTTCAGCGTAAGTCGTCGATCTGAGCTTTCTGCCAGTCTGCGCCGCGCCCGCTGGCCCGTCAATTTCTGTTTACTCGGTCTGCGATTGATTGTTTCTATCGGCCCGCCAGCGTGGTCTCAAGGAATCCAGCATGATTCCATTCAAGAGTACGACCAATGACAGACGTTGAAGACATCCAGCGATATCTCCGGCGCAGCTGTTTAAGCGCAGCAGTCATCGACACAACCTGCTGTTCCTGATCACCGCCGAAACCTATGACATAGGGATTCGTTTGCGGAGCAGAATGGCGGGAACCAGCAGCAGCAGGACCGTGCCCTCTGTGAACATGCTCCCGGTCACAGAAAAGACAACGGCTGCGTCCAGCATGATGATCCCAAGCAGCATCGTGCCCACCGTTCTTTGCAATACGGGTGACTGACCATTACGGATCGCTGCAATACCTCGTACCGCAGTGAATCCAGCAATTATGCCGAATTGCAGCACTGCAACTGTCGCAGTGGTCTGGTCTCGTTGAGTCGACAGGGTTGAGCCAGCACTGACAGCAACACCCGCTATGGCCATGATCAGACCAGTGAACAGCCCGAATTCGGACGTTTTGCCAGCCTCATTACGGGCGAACCAGGTCACTCCGGCGATGTACACAGTCAGACCTAAGGCGGCGCCAAGAACCGGCTGCTGCCACGACATTACAGCTCCTGACGAATTGACCGCAGTACTTGCTCCCAGGGACAGATTCAGGAAACGACAGATGGCCATGCTGAACGGACCAGCCCAGGTTTGTTTGAGAATAGCATCGTAGGCCAGTACGGCGATCACGATCATTCCCGCGACCCGGAGACTGTGGCCGGCACGGGCAGCGGCAAGCGAAGCGGCGGCCGCCGCCGCCAACCCAACTGCCATCAGCAAACATCCAACGATTGATGCAGATTGAAGTGAAATCCGTCCACTGGGGATCGGACGCTCGGGTCGTTGGACTGCGTCCAGACGAGCATCAAAAACATCGTTCAGGACCATCCCGCTGAGATACAGACCAGCACTACTTAGCAACAGCCATGGGAGCACCAGCCAGCTGGGTTTGCCGATGGCCGCGGCACCGACAAGAAACCCGCAAATGACATCGGCCAACGCAGTGAAAACGGTCGGTAGTCGCAGAAGCTGGAGCCATGTCAGCAATGGTCTTGTCGGAGATGCTATAGCGGGCAAAGTGGGAGGGACCTCAGATTATTGGTGATCATCGACACGCTATTCATGAATCAACAGGTCTGCCAGATAAATTGCCGTGATGGTCTTTCCCTGTGCATTCTTTTCGTGGGATGAATACCAGGACATGACAGCTTCTGTGAGACTGAGTTCGATGAAGCCTGGATATGACGTAATCACCGCCACTGGGAAGTTCGACAAATTCTTCCAGTGTACTGTCATTCAGCCAGTACATGCAGGTTCTGGCTCCATCAGCCAGCTTTCGACCACCCACGACCCAGCGGTCACCCCACTTCAGCAGCAGCGGCCCACCGATGTATCGATCCAGATTCACGCGATTCCAGTCGGTCCACGGGTGATGGAAACGCAGAACCTGCACCGGCTTGCGACCGAATGCTCGACCGACGGCCGTAACGCTGCCGTTGTCATCGAATTGAAATACTGTTTCGTCACCCTCGATTGGTTGAAACACCGATCTTTTTCGCCGGACGAGACTATCATCGCTCTCCAGCATCAGTGATTCAGTCTTGGGGCCTTCAACTTTTTCGTTGACTTCGAAGTCGATCTTGCGCCGCCCGCACAAATATGCAGTGTCGCCCCAGGCTGCCGCTCGCCAGATATAATGCCCAAACGTGCCGTCCGGCATGATCGGATCGCTCCACGCTGTCCCGACATCTGTCCATACTGCATAACCGAGGTAAAGATTGAGATCATAGTTTGCCCGATCCAGTGATGTGGCACCGCTGTACCAGGTGCCCGTGTAGAGAAACAGCTTATCCTTGAAGACGAGAAAATGTGGGTCGCGAGTGTCTCTATGTCGTACGCTGAATCGATGCACAGGATTCCACGACTTGAGATCACTGCTTACCAATACAATGATCGATGCCGTGGGATACACCATATGACCATCCGGGCAACTGCGGAATGTCAAATAATGACGTCCACCAAATCGGACCATGTCAGCAAATGCGTTGTGTTCACCGTTGTCAAACACGCGTCGGGTGTTACTGACTTCGACTTGAGGAGTATCTGCTCCCGGCGAGCCCAAGCTTTCGATAGTGGACATCAGCAATAATGTGACTGAAAGCACCGGGTGAAAGATGTGAGGACCAGGCATGAATTGTCTTTCTGGTCAAACGGCGTTGCCACGGTTGTCGACCACGGCTGTCTGGAATCCGGTGATCCTGTTGTCTTTGAGTTCCACAGCCCCCACGTCTGTTCCCATTTGAATTCCTGTGCGCTGCAGGGCTTGTCGATCTTCCACGAATTCATTCCCAATGATCCGTATCTCTTTCGTATGACCCGTTATGTCGATCCCTATACCATCCGGACCACCGCTGTTGCTAATCCGGTTATGCTCAACAAGATTCCGGTTAGGCCAGAAATCCTGACCACGGGAATCATCCCGAAACAGGATGCCTACTTTTCCGCTGTTGGAAATATGATTATTGCGTATCACATTGTCCGTGTCGTTGTGGCCAATCGACATCCCATAATTGCGATTGGCGTCGATGTCATTGCCTTCGGCCAGACCGAACTTCACACCCCAACACCAGAACAGTCCGATATCATTGCGTTCCAGTCGGTTGCCACGAATCAGCGGTCTCTGTGACCCCGATCCTGGATGGACGCCGAGGTCGGCGTTGTCATGGCTGTGGCAGTTTTCCACAACGACATCGTGGCAGATCTGGAAACTGATGCCATCACCATTGTAATTACGTGCGGTCACGTTCCTGATCATGGTTCGGTTACAGTCCTGCAGGAATATGCAGCCGCCGTAGTTTCCATTCAGGTTCCCGCAATTCGCCTTATTGCCGTCCAGTGACAGACCTTCGATCACCACATCTGACGTATGTTCGCTGGTCAGTAATGGAAACAAGGACGAGCACCTCGGCTCACCAGTCAGCCACAGGTTTTCTCTGTGGCCGTCGTTGAGTTTAAACCGATTGCCGGAACGTGCCAGCAGTGTCCGTTTGACGACCACCAGATCACCGTTATGAGGATTCATGGCTCGAAGTGTGACTCCGTCGCCAACTCGGAAATTACCGACTTCTTTCAGCGTCATTTCCTGATCATACCAGTCCGAATCCTCCGCGAGTGCGGTGGTTTCTGATGGTCCGCGAGTGATTACGGTTTCTTCACCACTTCCAAGAAGGCGAATATCCGACGGCAGGCAAATGGCGTTGCGGAGCGTATATGTTCCTGGCAGCAGCCGCACTGTGCCACCCCCTACACGTCCCGCATAATCCACCGCCGCCTGAATGACCTTATCACCGGTTCCGACAAGATCACCGGTTTTCGTGCCAACCGTGACAGTGAGCTTTTCGTCCCATTTGGGTTCAAACCGGTCGTCACCATCCGTTGCGCGGGGATCGACAACGGAGGGTCGGTCGTCTGCATACAAACCGGAAATTCCACTGACTGCTGCTGCAGCGGTTCGAAGGAAAGAGCGTCGACTCCAGGCGGCAGACATTGCAAGGTCTCCAGTCAGATTCACCATTTGTCATTAAGCAGACAGACGTCGGACCGCCAATTGTCCCGGATCAGGAGGGGCAACACCAGTTTCTGACACAAGTCCATTAGGAACGGCGCCCGACCAGTGAAAAGACGACTGCTTCCGGCGACACCAACTGGTGAGTTTGGTATCGTTCCACATTGAACATCAGCCGTTGGCCTGACAGGAAATCCTTCACCGTTATGAAAGTTCTTTCCGGCATTCAGCCCACCGGACGATTTCACTGGGGTAACTACTTTGGAGCAATCCAGCAGTATATTGCTCTGCAGGGGAATGATCAGTCTTTCTATTTCATTGCCGACCTGCATGCTCTAACGACCATTCGGAATTCGGAGACGCTTGCTCAAAACACAGCAGATGCGGCACTCGATCTTCTGGCACTGGGACTCGACCCCGCACAGGCAACTCTCTTTCGCCAGTCCGATGTTCCTGAAATCACCGAACTCACATGGCTGTTGCTCACAATCACACAGATGCATCTGCTGGAAAAATGCGTTTCGTACAAGGACAAGAAGGAACGTGGCGTTCCGGCGGATGCCGGACTGTTCACGTATCCGGTACTGATGGCTGCCGACATCCTGATTTACGACAGCGATACCGTACCCGTTGGAGCGGACCAGATTCAGCACCTGGAAGTGACTCGCGATATCGCTCAACGATTCAACTCACTGTTTGGTGAAACGCTGGTGCTGCCAAAACCATATGTGCTCGACGCTTCGGCCAAAGTGCCAGGCACAGACGGGGAGAAGATGTCAAAGAGTTACAACAATACAATCCCGATCTTCGATACCCCAAAACGACTGCGGAAACTTATCAATCGGATCAAAACCGATTCTAAATCCATGGATGAACCAAAGGATCCGGATACGTGTGCCGTCTTTGAGCTGTATCGACTTTTTGCGTCCACGGAAGAACAGGCTCATTTGCGAGAGCGTTACCTTGCCGACGGTATGGGATACGGAGAAGCCAAGGAGCAACTGTTTGAGTCGGCGATGGAGTACTTCGGCACAGCGTTTGAGCGGCGGCATGACCTCCAACAGCGACTCGATGACGTGGAGGACATCCTGCAGGCCGGTGCCTTAACCGCGAGGACAAAAGCTCGGGAGGTCGTCGACCGCGCCAAACAGGTCTGCGGTTTGAGTCGCCGCTAAAGGCTTCTATACGTCCACAACATTCTCAGCAGCTTCATGTCCACAACACTCATCCAAAACGCCGAGATCGTTCTGCCCCACGGAATCAATAATGCTGATGTTGTGCTCAATGGCGAACTCATCGACCAGATCGTCGATCGAGGCAGCTTCTGTGCTGCTGACGAAATCGTCGACGCTAGTGGGTTGCATCTGATTCCAGGTGTCATCGATGACCAGGTTCACTTTCGAGACCCCGGTTTGACTCACAAGGAGGACCTTTCCACCGGCAGTCATGCGTGTGCCAGAGGTGGCGTCACAACATTTCTGGAGATGCCGAACACCAGTCCGGCGACCATCACACTGGACTCACTCGATGCCAAACTGCGGACCGCCGCTGAAAAGTGTGTCGTCAATTACGGGTTCTACATCGGTGCAACTCCAGATAACATCGAAGTCCTTCAGCAGGCAACTCGGACCCCGGGAATCAAAATTTTTATAGGCGCCAGTACAGGAAACCTGCTGGTTGATCAACAATCGGCGCTGGAACGCATCTTTGCGGACACGGAACTTCCGATCTGCGCTCACTGTGAAGATGAAGCGACCGTTCGAGCCAACTCTGAACGGTTGCAGGGTGGTTCGCGCTGTGCTGACCACAGCCTGATTCGAGACCACGCGGCGGCACTAATCGCGACTCAGCGAGCAGTCGATCTGGCCGAACGACATCAGCACAAGTTCCATGTTCTGCATGTGTCGACGGCACAGGAAGTCGAGTTTCTGCGCACGGCAAGCGACCTGATTACAGCCGAGGCATGTCCACATCACCTGCTGTTTAATATCAACGACTACGAACGACTCGGAACACTGGTCCAGATGAACCCTTCAATCAAGACCACAGAAGACTGCGTTGCCCTGTGGGAGGCCCTGCTGGAAGGGACGATCGGTGTCATCGCCACTGATCATGCACCGCACACTCTGGAAGAAAAGAGCGAGCCCTATCCGCGGTCGCCATCCGGGCTGCCGGCCGTCGAGAATTCACTGGCGTTGATGCTGGACTGCGTGAACCAGGGTCGCTGTTCACTGGAACAGGTTGTACAGTGGATGTGCGAAGCACCCGCAGGAGTCTGGAATATTCGCAACAAAGGGCGCATCGCGGAAGGATACGACGCGGACCTGGTGCTTGTGGACCTGCAGAGGAAACATACGGTCCGAAACGCTGAACAACTCACGAAGTGTGGCTGGAGTCCCTGGGATGGTGTCCTGCTCACGGGACAGCCGGTCCACACATGGGTGATGGGACAAACCGTATTCGCAGATGGGCAAGTCAACACCGATCGTCGAGGCCATGAGGTGCGTTTCGACCGCTAACCAGCATTGTGCACGGAGTGAGACAAACGGGTACTGTCTCGATGCCGCAACTTTTCATGAGGCATGACGTCAAGAATATTCGACATCCGGCCTGTCACCATTTGTCGGATGACACGGTGGCAATCAAATGCGACAAGGCACCGAACGACAGCCCGTGTTTACCTCCGACGGTCACACAAGGTCCGTTCGAAGCCAGCCCTGCTTCCATGCATAAAGGTGCGTAAAACAGGGAAACAAACATCAACTTTCAGCCACTGCGGGCCCCACGACGGGGTCAGGTGAAAATGCCGCAGTACAGAAACAGAGAACGCCATCGGGGAAAAACAGCATGCCTGGAAAACGAGTCCTGCTGCTGGCAGGTGACTACGTCGAAGACTACGAAATCATGGTTCCGTTTCAGACACTGCTCACTCTTGGAGTGCAGGTGGATGCGGTCTGTCCGGAAAAGTCGGCCGGTGACTCCGTCCGAACCGCCATTCATGACTTCGAAGGCGATCAAACCTACAGTGAAAAGCCTGGACACAACTTTACATTGAACGCTGACTTCGATTCTGTTGACACCTCTGCGTACGACGGAATACTGATTCCTGGTGGACGTGCACCCGAGTACTTGCGACTCAACGACCGTGTGCTGGATATTGTGCGAGACTTCCATTCCACGGGCAAACCAATCGCAGCCATCTGTCATGGCCCGCAGATTCTTGCAGCGGCCGGGATACTGAGTGGGCGCACATGTACTGCGTATCCGGCCTGCAGCACGGAAGTCCGGCTTG
The DNA here is from genome assembly GCA_963581585.1 of Planctomycetota bacterium. GTDB lineage: Bacteria > Planctomycetota > Planctomycetia > Planctomycetales > Planctomycetaceae > S139-18. The sequence goes on along the minus strand of CAUZPL010000083.1, from coordinate 10,290 downwards.
CAGGTGGCACGTATCAGGAAACTCGACTGACGGAGGCAATTGTCGACGGGAATCTGGTTACTGCTCCCGCCTGGCCGGCTCACCCTGCATTCTGCATGGAATTCCTAAAACTGCTGGGCGTCCTGTAGACGGCGGTTCATGGATCCAGGCTACAGATGCACCTGTGAAGAATCGGTGCAAGAATCAGTCCAGCTCCGGTGAGTGATCTTCAGCTGGTTTCACACTGAGCAGATATTCCATCACTCGACCGAAGCTGGCGACACCAACCAAGGGCCGAATCGTGAAGAGCCCGAAGAACCCCAGCAGCACAACAAAGCAGCCACCATCACCAGCGCCGGCTCCAGCAATCGAACGAACTGCGTTTACCATCGCAGTGTCATCGGGCAGTGAAGAGAGCCGCAAGGCTGTTTCCCGCTCTGAATCACTGTTATTTGAGACATTCTGTCACGGCGCCCGCCAATGAATTCCGTGAACCATAAACTCCTGACCGTCCTGCTGTTCCTCAAACTTCCTTCGAATCAATCCAGCTCATCATTCGACGAAGCTGACGACCGACTTCTTCGATCTCGTGAGTCCGTTCGCGGCGGCGTGTGGCAAAGAAGCTAGGTTGACCCGCCTTGTTCTCCAGCAACCAGTTGCGAGCGAACACGCCGGACTGAATCTCCGACAGTATTCGTTTCATCTCCGCACGTGTTTCGTCGGTGATGATACGCCGGCCGCTGGAATAATCACCATATTCTGCTGTATTGGAAACGCTGTAGCGCATGTAATTCAGTCCGCCCTGATAGAAAAGGTCGACTATCAGTTTGAGTTCATGCATGCACTCGAAGTAAGCCATTTCGGGCTGGTAACCCGCGTCCACCAGGGTGTCAAAACCGGCCTTTACCAGTTCACTAACTCCGCCGCACAGAACGACCTGTTCGCCAAACAGGTCGGTTTCTGTTTCTTCGGCAAATGTTGTTTCTATGACCCCGCCACGAGTTCCACCGATACCCTTTGAGTAGGCCAGAGCCAGCTGTCGAGTTGACTCAGACGCTCCTTCACTCAGAGCGATCAGACTGGGAACGCCCCCGTCTTTCTCGTATTCGCTGCGAACCAGATGACCTGGCCCTTTGGGGGCCACAAGCGCGGCATCGACACCTTCCGGTGGTACCACCTGACCGAAATGGATGTTGAAGCCGTGACTGCACATAAGAATGTTGCCCGGCTGTAAATTTGGCCGTATGTCATTTCTGTAAATGTCGCCCTGAACTTCATCCGGCAGCAGAATGTTCACCAAGTCACCGACAGCCGCCGCATCCGACGCCGACATGGGCTCGAAACCATGACTGACAGCGAGGTCGTAATTCGGACCGCCAGGTCGCTGACCGACAATAACGTTGCAACCGCTGTCACGGAGGTTTTGGGCCTGAGCATGTCCCTGGCTTCCGTAGCCGAGAATCGCGATTATCTTGTCTTTGAGCAAACTCAGGTCAGCGTCGTCGTCGTAGTATACCTTGGCAGCCATCTTGAAATGTCCTGTTATGTAAAACGGTTGACTGGTGCGGAATCAGCACCGGAATGAAGGTCTTGAAAAAACGTATGGAACGGACCGGCAATCATGATGTAGTGTGGTGTCCCTCGTTCGGAACGGTCTCCGGTGGAAGCCCCCGTGTTATGGTGTCTTCACGCAGTACCGCCACGCGGCCCGTCCGAACCATTTCCAGAATGCCAAATTCTCGCATCCGGTCGATAAAGCCTTCAATTTTGCTTTCACGACCGGACACCTCGATCAACACGTGTTCCGCCCCCACATCCACGATTCGTCCGCGGAAAATCTCAGTCAGTTCCCGGACATCGCTGAGCCGACAGCCGCTGGTGGAAACTTTGATCAGCATCAGGTCTCGTTCGACGAAGTCCTCTCCCAGATAATCCTGAACCTTGACAACCGTGATCAGTTTTTCCAGCTGCTTGCGTACCTGATCCAGCACCTTGACGTTGCCGTTGACAACAAATGTGATTCGCGAAAATTCCGGGTTCTCAGTGGCCCCAACGGCGAGACTGTCGATATTAAATGCGCGTGAAGCCAGCATGCCGGATATCTGAGCCAGCACACCCGGCTGATTCATCACGAGAGCAGATAGCACATGTCTCATCGCATTGATTTCGCGAAAACAGAATGGGACCCGTGAAACACCGTTTCTGGACGGGAAAGGGGCAGGAGTCTTTATCCGTGGCGACTATTCAGGCTGACTCTGAGGGCAACCATATCCCGGCTTCCGAGGCCCTGACGCATGGATGACAAATAAAAGACTCCCGAACTGTTCTCTGATCAATCCATCTGAATTGAAAAATAAAGACTCCAGATTCTCCTGGTTGTCGTCCGCATCAGTTCGATGGAAGCCCGACAGTGTATGGAGGAGATTCTGATCAGACAACCAGCGGTTGTGATTCCTGAAGCTGGGGAAACGTTCGGGAATCATTTTCCGGAACGAATTTTCACGCAGGTCCTGCGAAACACCACGCGACAGCCTTCCGAATTTCCTGCAAATCATTGCAGGAAAAGCAATTGCCGACCCTCGTGTCTGAAATCTTCGTCCGACTCCGGTGGAGAGGAAAAAAGAACTCGGGCATCGACATCGATGCCCGAAGAATTCAATGCCAAACGGGTCGAACGGTCTGAATCGAAGACTAACCGCTGACAGGGGAACCAATTCGACGGCAATATCTCCTCGACTACCGTCTTCGAGCTGAACAACCTTTGTCAGGACTTCTCACCAAGTTGTGATGGCCCGCAGCATATCTGCCTCTTCGGTGATCTGGATCTCGTTCCAGCTGACGATCACCATTCCGGCTTCCAAGCCTGCACCACGGTCATTCCGATCGAAGACGCCGCTTTACCACAACCGGATCGATCTGCTCAGGACCTGGCTTGACATCACCACCCGGTCAAGTACTCGGACTCGGCAAAGGCTTAATGCCTCGTCGACGGATCGAAGAATCAGACGAGGTATAGGCTTGATGCCCCTGCCCGGCCGCATGTTCAGACGCGGACGAGTGATTGATGAAACCGGTCGGAGCACAAGCACCTTGCCATCCCCTCTTTTGAGTCTCGCATGACTGTTGAATGCGATGAAGATTGCCGACGGCGCAATGAAAATTGCCGGGTTTCACTCGATGCCTGCGATTCCGGACCTGACATTCATATGTGCCAAAAACAAATTGTGGCTGCCATCAAACAGAGGATCGTAATGAGACGTTTCATAATGATTTCTCTTTAGGGAGGCCCAAAGCTGTCCTCGCGCCTTCACCTGCGGAGAAATCTCACTCTGTTAACGACACAGACTTTTTCGTCGCTGACTCATCACCAAAGACGCGTTCCGCCACAAATCCATGATTTGAAATGACTTGAAAAATATCACGGAATGTCGGATTTCCGCTGATTCTTGCCTCCTCCGTCAAATATCGAACTGTCGCATCATTTACTCCGGGGATCTCTCGCAATTCACGCTCCAGCCCAATTGCGCAGTTGTCGCAGGTCATTCCCGTAATCCGATACGTCAGATCTGTCGATACCGGTACCGACTGAAACACTCGCCTCAGATCGTCAACGGCAAACCAGGCAATCATCCCCACCATGACAACCGAACAAAGAACAGAAACCCAGTTTCTGTGGTCATGCTGAGTAAAATCTTGGACCACGTGGACCGGCAGGACTAAATCAAACAGTAACCCGGCGGCAATACTTCCGCCGATCATCGTCAGCAGATACAGACCAGTGGCTCGGGTACCAAAACTTCGATACACGGCTCCCAGCGTCGCGAGGTTGGTCGCCGGCCCGGCCACCAGAAACACCATCGCTGCTCCTGTCGGCAGTCCACTGCTGACCAGCGCCGCAGCAATCGGCACCGAGGCTGTCGCACACACATAGAGCGGCAATGAAATCAAAAGCATCGCCAGCATGGGCATCACTCCTGACTCACCCACCAGACCAGTGATCTGATCTGGGGGCACCAGCCACGAAATGGCGGCCGACACCACAATACCAACAACCAGCCAGCGCCAAATAGACCGCAGCAGCTCCACACTGTGCAGTACCGCGCGGAGACAGCGTATCGCCAAAGGTTGACTCGTCTGGTCTGCAGCATCAACGGCTCCAATCTTCCGTTCCATCCGGCTGTCACTGCCGAATACCTGTGTCAGACCGCCACCGATCACGCCCATGATCAACGCTGCAAACACTTTGAATATCGCGAAAGGCCAGCCAAGCATGGACCCACTCACGAGAATGGAATCAATGCCGGTTTGAGGTGTACTGATCAAAAAGCCGATCGCGGCACCCGAACTGGCGCCTTGCTTACGCAACCCAATTCCCACCGGAATCACACTGCAGGAACAGAGTGGCAGCGGAATTCCAATGAGTACGGAAGCGATCAATCCGCCACGTCCCTGAAGCAGTCTTTGCAGACCGCCGGACGGGATCAGCATGTGCATCAGGCCGGCCACCGCTGTACCCAGAAGCAGCCATGGGCTTAATTCACTCAGGACATTCCAAAGGGCTGACAGCATGGGTTCCTTACGGCGTTAATCAGGCGAGCGCCATTGAACTTTTCTTCCACGACCCCACAGAATTCGCGTGCTGCTGTTCTGATAAATCCGACACCGGAACTGAAGAGCATATATCTCCCAATCCACTTAATTCTACACGCATGCGCTATCCCCGCAAACAGGAATGCTGGCCGTGTCGCCGAACCTGAATCGACGCTGTGACCGCACTGCGAAGCCAGTCGTGCCGAAACTTAATTCCGGCGATGGCCAGAAAATTCCGTCGAATTGTGGACAACCATTTCTGTGATTCGATCCATGATGACATTCGTTCTGAGTCCGTTGCGCCCGTTCAGGATTCGGCCAGCAAGCCAAGCCGCGAGGCAGCGGTTTTCCTGACCCTGGAGAAGACCGTTGAAACACAGAGACTCACGGCAGAACAGCGAACGGCGTCTCATGCCGAAAAGAAGAAGAGCCCCTGCAGTCTTTGTGATCGTGTGCGATGCCGGCTTTCAGGGAAGCTCTATCACCTCGACTTTGCGAATGGCAACCTTGCTGCCTGGATCATGGTGCTGAAAAGCAAAGTAGCCTTCCCTGAATGTCAGAGCAAAGTCGAGATATTCGTAGAGTTCATTGTCGTTGACCGTGACTTTGATCCGCGTGGTTTCCCGACCGCGCCAGACGTCATCTCGCACATCAATTTGATACTTGAACCAGGTGTCGGGTTCAACCAGCCGTTTGTAGACGTGACTCATTCCATACAGTGAACCGGTGCGAATCGGATCCCGGTGTGTGCTGTCGATCTGTGCCTCATAGCCGTCGGCGAAACCGGGTTTTCGCGATGTGCGAAAATACAACCCGGAGTTACCTCCATCACTAATCTTTACTTCAGCACGATAGCGAAAATTTTTGTACGGGCCCCGTGTGCAGACGAGCATCGAAGCTTTGCCGGACCCCGTCATTGCACCGTCTTTGACTTCCCAAACACTGCCTTCGCCCACGATTTCCCAGCCATTCATTGTCCTGCCGTCAAACAACGATGCCCATTGGCTGTCCTCCGCTGCGGCAGAGCCGACAGTAAGCAAAACCAAGAACGCTGACGTCAGAGATTTGACGGATCGAACTATACCCATCATTTGGTCATATCCATTCGGGGGTGAAAAGAGAAGGATCTGAATATGCAGTAACGCTCACCGTGCTGCAGTTGTGCAACTGCCCCGAAACCTGCGCAGATTCCATATAAAAACGGACGACTCCGCACGACTGCCGCGCATTCGTGGGCGATCCGGGAAATACACCAATTGTCTGACAGAAGGCTTTCCGATCGGGAGCACGGAATTGAGATTTCCTCAATCAACATCATCCAAAAAGACTGCCGCATTCAGTCCGAAGGAACACCGTCGGTTACATCAGATCGCAACAAAACACCTGGCGGCTGTAAATCCGCGACTTAAGGATGGAACCTGTCGGACCTGCGCGAAGGACCTATCCACCGAGGCTCATGGTCACGGTCTTCAGTTCGGTGTAATTCTGCAGACCGGCTTCGCCAAGTTCCCGGCCTATGCCGCTCATCTTGAATCCACCAAACGGAGCCGCGGCGTCGAAGACGTCGTAGCAGTTGATCCAGACTGTTCCCGCACGCACATTGGCAGCAATCCGATGGGCCTTTTGCACATCATTGGTCCAGACCGCCGCGGCGAGTCCATACGTGGTATTGTTGGCACGCGTGACAACCTCGTCCATGTCGCTGAACTTCAGCACACTCATGACCGGACCAAAAATTTCGTCGCGCGCAATCTCCATTTCATCCGTGACATTCGTGAAAACCGTGGGTTCGATGAAAAATCCACGATCACCGACTCGCTGGCCGCCTGTGGCACACGTCGCTCCTTCTTTCGATCCACTTGCGATATACCGCATAATTTTGTCGAACTGGTCCTGATCGACCTGCGGTCCCTGCGTCGTTCCACTGTCGAACGGGTTGCCCAGAACTCGCTCCCCAGCTCGTGCAACAACGCGTTCCACAAACTCTTCGTGAACTGAATCTTCAACAAATAATCGGCTGCCTGCGCAACAGCACTGGCCCTGGTTGAAAAACAATCCAAATTCCGCCCCGGCAATAGCCGCGTCCAGATCGGCATCCGCAAACACGATGTTTGGAGACTTACCACCAAGTTCAAACGTGATTCGTTTCAGCGTGGTGGCCGCATCAGCCATAATCCGCTGAGCAGTTTCTCCGGAGCCTGTAAATGCAACCTTGTCAATCAACGGGTGCTTCACAATCGCGGCACCGGCTGTTGGACCGTAGCCAGGGACGATATTAATCACACCTGGAGGAAAACCGGCTTCCAGAGCAAGTTCTCCTAAACGCAGACAGGTCAACGGCGTCTGTTCGGCTGGTTTCATGACGATCGTGTTACCCGTCGCCAGCGCCGGACCCCATTTCCATGCGACCATCAGGATGGGAAAATTCCACGGGATGATCTGGCCGCAGACACCAATGGGTTCGCGCCGCGTGTAGCAGAAATAGTCGCCACGGACGGGAATTGTGTCACCGTGAATCTTGTCTGCCCAGCCCGCGTAGTAGCGCAGACAGTCGATCGCTAACGGCAGGTCGGCTGCTCGAGCGTCGCCAATGGGTTTACCATTGTCCAGCGTTTCCAGAGCTGCCAGTTCATCGAGATTCTCTTCGAGAAGATCAGCCAGCTTCCACAACAGCCGACCTCGGTCACGGGCATCCATCTTTGACCACGGACCGGATTCGAAAGCTGCACGTGCCGCGTGGGCAGCATGGTCGACATCTTCCTTGTCACCTTCGGACACTTCACAGATGACTTCTTCGGTCGCAGGGTTGACCGTCTGAAACGTTTTCCCACTGACGGCAGTACGCCATTCGTCACCGATGAGGATTCCGGTTTGACGAACGGACGGAGCAACGAATGTTCCGGGTTCGCTGATCACGGACATGTGCAATCTCCTGTTGAAGATGAAACGGATCTGTCAATTGGACCGGGACGCCTTGCTAAGCGGCTGGACGTTCGAATGGCCACCACACTTTGATTTTCATTCAGATACGAAACAAAGTATGCCAACATTCGACTGAGATTTCGACCGTTCGGCAACAAACGTCAGGCCTAGAAGGCACCCGCAACCCGTCTCAGCGTGACGGCGACATTCAATGACCACATCCATGGCGACGTGAGTGCCGAGACAGAGCCGCACGAGAGGTGATATGCCACTGTCGAACGGTCAAACACAGAACAGAGGCATACCGGGAAAAGCGGGGCGACTTACAGGACAGCCATAGTTCTCCGTTGGTTTGCAGCTCCTCAAACGCATCGGTGCAGATATGTGACGACGTTGCGGTGGAACTCTTCGGCGTGCAGGCAATCCTTCGCGTCGGTCCATTCTCCCGTGCTGTTCTGTAATCGTCCGCACAAGACAATGCGCCCGGTCCTGCGGGAAACGGACCCCACGAGGACGCTGCGCGAGACCGGGTGGACCGGATCGGAGCGCCAGCAGTGCAAAACCCCGAGACTATTCTCGCTTCACTTACCTTCGGCGTGAGCCGCACTTCGCAAGACTGATTCGTGAAAACCAGACAGCGGCGTTCCATGGTTGATTGAGAACGTTAAGCAGCCGCCTGTTTCCGTTTGCGGCGTATTTGATAACCACACAAACCAAGTGAGCCGAGCCCCATCAACAGCGTTGTCCCAGGTTCCGGAATTGCCACAACCGGCGGATCGGCCTCGGCAACCAACAGCCAGGCAACCTCCGTCATAATCGGAGTCTCGCCCCGCTGCTCAATCATAAACGCTCCCTCGTTTAACCGAGCAAGGTCTCGTGATGTTGAAGCAATGGTACTTCCGTCAGGCACCGTCCACATGTAGGCGGTAGAGATACCATCAGTGATGCCAAGTATATCGCGCAACGATGTATTGTAGTTTCCTAATGTCGATATGGCAGCGGTTGCACCCGTTCCGAAGCCATCCGAAGCTGACAGACTGCCATCCAGCGTAAGCGTCGAAGCGGCGAACAGATCGTCCCATTCGCTGGCACTGGCGAAACGGACAATGTCGTCAGGGAGCAGAGCGGTTGCATTCGCCAGGGCTGTGACGTCGTCTGTCCCAACGCTGACACTCAGGTCAAAAAACCGTAAACCATCGGACGCATTCGTTGGATCGTTAATTTCGTTGAGCACCCCGGCTTCCATGATCATTCCGTGTACCGCACCAAACGGCACGATCGCAAACGCCAGGAGTGCCAGACAACGTTGGACAGGGAATCGCATTGTGCGGTCTCTTCTTGTCTGAGGACTTTGGGAATGTTGGAGAGATAGAGGGGAGTAACTCAACAAATTCGATTATCGAACCAGAAAAGGACGATGCAAGCTTCGAAATCCGGATTCCACATTTCTCATGAGAATGTTACGAAGCCCAACGTTTACGTAATCGCGGAACAGTGCAGCTCCATCAATTTTGTCCAAGCTGAGCGTCGTCCAGGACATCCGGAACTATCTGCATGCCTTGGCAGGTATTATGACTGAGAACCGCGGCATAAGTCAGGTCTGCATTCGAATTCGGGACTGTGCGCCACAAATTGATCTGCAGCGGGTCCTACATTCGATTCATTACGCAGAGCCCGATGTGACGTCGAAAAAGGCTGGCCTGCTGGCCTTGAACCCCATGCCGGTCGGAATGGAATATCGCGAGCCATTACCCGCCTGAGAAATCAGGTTAAACCGTTTTCATATAATGATTTACGTCGCATATTACCTCTATCCCTGTAGCGGGACCCCGTGTAAAATCGCTTGTCAGCAAACTGGCCGACTGGATTCACCCTGCGCGACGTCCATCATTAAACACGTGCCTACGATTCCGGCTTTGAAGGTGTGGACACTGAAGGCTATGGACGAAGAGAGTATTTTCCGACCCCGGAAAAACCCGGAAAAGCTGGCACCTTCATTTGATTTCGGCGATAATCGGAAGCCTGGGAATTATGCGTCATGTATAATCGACGCCGATTGGTCCCGGCCGTAAAACACTTCTTCTGTATCCGTGTTCGTTTTCGAATTCGCGAGTGAATTCCATGATTACACTGAGATCAGTTCGTTCAATTCCGATGGCCCGACGCAGTTTTTTCGAAGCTGGGTCACTGGCGCTCGGGGGACTTGGCCTGAGCGACCTGTTGCGGGCACGTGCTCAGGCGAAGGAAGCTCGAGTTAGTCAGCGCGACACCTCAGTCATATTGATTTGGCTGCAGGGTGGCCCGAGCCACATGGAAACCTATGATATGAAACCGGATGCACCGGTGGAATTTCGCGGAGAATTAACGCCGATCTCGACGGTTGTTCCAGGAATCGACGTCTGTGAATATCTCCCCCAACATGCACGCGTCGCGGATAAATTCACACTGATTCGGTCAATCGCACACGGGTGCGGAGCTCATGCCGGTGGCGCGGGCCGGTTTCTGTCCGGCTACAATCCACTCAGAAGGCTCGATCCGAAAGCCCAGTTTCCCTGCCTGGGCCCTGTGGTCTCAAAGATGCTGGATGGCCATCGTGATCCTGGCATGCCCCGATATATTTCCAGTACTACGGCCGTCTACGGGGGTGGCAGTGCGGGTCTTGGCCCCGCAGTTTTACCGTTCGTCGTCGGCAGCGACCCGAATGCGCCCGACTTTAAGGTCGACAACCTGTCGCTGGCGCCAAAAATGAAGGATCGATTGAATGACCGGCGCTCACTGCTGACATCCATCGACGGTCTG
>CAUZPL010000082.1:0-27778 GCA_963581585.1 Planctomycetota bacterium | reverse complement strand
TTCCCGACTTTGTGATCGGGGCCGACGCGAACTGAGTAGCTGTTGCCCACGAGTCGGGCGTAAGGAACGGCATCATAAGAAATTATGCCGGCTGGCGAAGGAGGAATCGTACACGCTGTGGCGACCATCCCCATCGTGAGTATAGCGGACCCGGGAATATCAGACGTTGAAGACGACCGAGTCATCCACGACTTCCTCGATCATCAGAAGTGAGACTCAGCTGCAGCTGAGTCACTGCCGTGTCCACGGTTGATTACTGAGTCACCTGTTGTTCCAATGTTTTGATCAGTGGGAAATGATCATCGGACTGTACGTGCAATCTCAAGCCATCAGGTCGGCTGGTTCTGCGTGCACAACGGGGATTGCCGGATTGCCACTGTCGTCGGATGTTGCTGTCGTCTGCGGGGCGTCGACAGCCTGTGGCGACAGCGAAGGTCATCATCGGGCAAACGCGTTGAATCTTCATTGAGCCCGACTCCATTCGGGGATTTCCGTGAACTCGTGCTGCTGCAGCTGGTCTTTTCCAGCCCAGGCACAAGAATAATGCTAGAAATCCACCCCAGCGAAGACGAACCGAAGGTAAGCGGCGCAATGTCCTCTCGGCAGAATCCTGAATCACTCAGCGATCTCAGCGCACCCGCTGAATCCACCGAAAATTGCGAGAGCATTTTTCAGCGTCACAGCAGACATTTTAAGAACAACCGATTCGTGTATCCCGTGGTTTCGCGTCGCAGCGCAGGAGTTTCAATCGGGATTAATCTGAATCCGGACAAGATCTGCAATTTCGACTGTATCTACTGCCAGGTGGATCGACGTGAGGAAGCGGAGACACGATTCGTCAGCATGGATCAGTTGCTTGGCGAGCTCAGAACTGTTCTGCAGCAGACCGTTTCCGGCGCTATTTTCAGCTCACCCGGTCTTCGAGACACTCCGCACAATCTTCGACGGCTGAATGACCTAGCCTTCAGTGGAGACGGAGAACCGACGACATTCGTGAACTTTGATGAGATTGTGGCTCGTACGGCTGAACTTCGGACCAGTCTGGCTCCCGTCGAAACCAAATTGGTGCTCATCACGAACGCGTCAATGTTCCATCGTGAGCACGTGCAGGAGGGGCTCCGAATACTTGACCGGAATAATGGTCAGATCTGGGCCAAACTGGATGCCGGTACCGAAGACTATTACCACCGGATTGAACGAACGACAATTCCCTTTCAGCGCATTCTGGACAATATCGCCAGTGCGGCTCGTGTTCGCCCGCTGGTCATCCAGAGCCTGTTCATGAACGTGCATCAGGAGCCACCGTCGACTGCTGAGATTTCAGCCTGGTGTGACCGGCTCAACGAAGTGCAGGCGGCCGGAGGCAAAATTGCCCTTGTTCAGATTTACACGATTGCACGTCCACCGGCGGAATCGTTTGTGTCCTCACTCACAGTGCATCAGTTAAATGAAATTGCGCAGGCAGTTCGCACCAACTGTGGCGTCTCGGCCATGGTGTTCGCCTGATACGTAAAATCGCCCTCCCGGATGGAGCGTTGACCGGCGGCAACATCTGATGATTTTTCACCACGATGATGTCGGAGTTCTATGTGTCGAACCCAGTGTTTCTTCACGCGCAAATGATTTTGAACACTCCGGCACTCCGTTTGTTAATGCAGTTACTCACTTCCTTCCCGCGGTCCGTACGTTCGTAACATGTGCGCCGCGAGAATCCCGCATCGGAGGCTGAGAGCACCTTGGCTCACCCCGTGCGGCCTTCAGACAGAAGTGAGTATTATCATGCAGTCTTTCGACCTGACCATTATCTGCAGCGCTATGCCCGGATTCATCCGAAGTATCGGCAGTGTACTTGCCGGAAGATTTCGACAGCTGCAATGCTACTCTATTCCGGAAGCAGGGCAGATGTTGCAAATCCACGCTCCGAATTTCGCCGTTGTTGACTTGCGGAATGCTGAGCGAATGCAATGCGACCGATTCTGGGCGTTGCTGCAGAATGCTGAGTGCTGTCGATGCGTCGTCGTGGTGACCCCAGGAGAACTTTCACCCTCAGCGGTGCCCATCGAATTGTCAGCGCGAGTCCAGGTTGTTGAGCAGCGTTCGGATGACGCCGATCTTGAGGATGCGGCGGCAGTTGTGGCCAGTCGAATGATGACGTTTGGTAATGGACAGGCCGCAGAGGAAGCGGAGAACACTGTCAAACCTGTCGGAGGAATCAGATGCGCGAACAAAGTAAGCTCGCCAGTCCGCAACGAAACGACTGATCCGGACGTCGAGTGCCGTGCATTCGGGCCCACGCTCGACGCAAACCAGCCAATTGCGGATCGATACTGCACACAAACCCCGGACCTGCGACATATGCTGGAACGTCTGCAGATTGTCACTCAGCACGACGTCACGATTTTGCTGACCGGAGAGACAGGCTCAGGAAAAACACACCTGGCAAGGCTGATTCACGAGGCGTCCGGCCGTGAGTCAGAACCGTTCGTTACAGTCGCGTGCGGGGCTCTTCCGGGAGAGCTGATTGAAAGCGAACTGTTTGGTCATATGCGGGGTTCATTCACCAGCGCTCATATGGACAAGGAAGGCAAGTTCCTGGCGGCTGGGCGCGGCACAATACTACTGGACGAAATCGATGTACTGAGACCCGAACAACAGGTGAAACTGCTGCGAGTCATCGAAACTGGACAATTCGAAGCCGTGGGGTCCAATAAAACGCAGACGGTACAGGCACGCATTATTTCCGCCAGCAACATGGAACTGCAGCCGCTGGTGGAACAGGGACGGTTTCGGTCCGACCTGTACTACCGACTGAATACGTTCACTTTTGCAGTTCCACCTCTGCGCAAACGGCTGCCGGACATTGAGCCGCTGGCTCGATACTTTGTACAATTGCATGCCGTACGTCACAGTATTGAGTCTCTGGAAATCAGCCAGGACTTCCTGCGTTCACTGCTGAATTATCCATGGCCGGGCAACGTGCGTGAAATGGAGAATGCGATACGCAGCGCTGTTATCTACAGCAAAGATGGTGTGCTGCGGCCAGATATGCTGCCGCTTCATGTAGTGGCCGGTGCAGCTGGTCCGGTGAATGATCCGTCCGTTACAAAATTCTTTAGTGACCAGCTGGAATTGACTTTGGAGAATCGGATTGAGCTGACTGAGAAAGACATCATCGAACAGGTCTTGCTGGAAAACAGTTTCAGCCGGACTCGAACGGCTCGTCAGCTCGGAATTAGCCGCGTCACTCTGTACAACAAGATGAAGAAATATGGAATGATGGCCAGCAGGTGACGACTTGTGGTACTGCTTGCCTCACCGTGAAGTCAGCGCAATGTGAACAGGGTGCAATGAACTGGCGACTTGTTTCACGCTTACTTGGACTGCTTTCGTTGCTGGTTGCATCCAGCATGCTGCTGAGTCTTCCATGGTCGTGGCCTTGTTTTGGCCAGACAACCGTGCTGGAAGTCGACTCCATGCAGGGGATGCTGCTGGCAGTCGTGATCAGTATCGCAGTCGGCGCAGGACTTATAGGTCTGGGGCGCAATTCATCGGGCAGTGTGCTCCGAAAGGAGGCACTGGCGGTAGTGGGTCTGGGCTGGATACTTTGCGGATTTCTTGGAAGTCTGCCTTACCTGCTGACTCCCACGTACCGGCTGCCAGCAGTTCGGATGTCGGTGGCGGATGCCCTGTTTGAATCGATTTCCGGATTTTCAACGACCGGAGCATCCGTTCTGACGCAACTGGAAACTGATCCCGAAATCCACAACGGTGAAGTGGCTGCAAAAAACGGAACCATTGCCTTCATCCCGCGCAGCGTGTTGTTCTGGAGATCATTGACGCACTGGCTGGGGGGGATGGGCATCATCGTGCTGTTCGTGGCAATTCTGGGTCAGCTGGGTGCAGGTGGCAAGGCGTTGATGCGCCGTGAGATCCCCGGCCCTATCGCCGATTCATTGCGACCACGGGTGCGTGAAACCGCGGTGATCATGTGGACCATATATATTGTCCTGTCAGGTATTCTGACGGTGACATTAGTGTTACAGGAGATGAGTGTTTTCGAATCACTGTGCCACACCTTCGGCGCGCTGGCGACCGGGGGATTCAGCACGCGCAATGCTAGCATCGGTGCATTTGACAGTCCCGGGATCGAATTCACGCTGATCCTGTTCATGTTGGTGGCCGGAACCAATTTTAATCTGTACTACATTCTGCTGCGTCAGCCCCTAGGTCCCGATCGGACCGGTTTGCTGGCACGACTGTATGCCGTGGTTCGTGATCCGGAATTTCGAGTCTATTTGAGTATCGTGGTAATTTCGGCTTTGGGACTCACCGTCGTTCTGTTGAGTTCCGGCACCTATGACAATGCTGCCACTGGTTCACGGCATGCCTGGTTCAACGTGGTGACGATTGTCACCACCACCGGATTCGGCACAGCGGATTTTACGGCCTGGCCATGGTTCAGTCAGGCTTGGTTGTTCTTGCTGATGTTTGTGGGTGGTTGTTCCGGATCGACCGGGGGTGGGATTAAGGTGATTCGTTGTATTATATTGTTCAAAGTTCTGCTGCTCGAAGCGGAACGCGCATTTCGACCGAATCTGATGCGGCCGGTGCGACTGGCGGGTCAGCGTGTGCCCGGTTCTGTGGGCAAAGATGTCCTGATTTATATCTGCCTGATCTCCGTCATCTTTGCGATCAGCTGGCTGACCTTGGTTGGACTGGAATCGTCGTCTCCGCAGTCGTCGGCACAATGGAGTGAATCCGGCGAGCTCCAGACGTCCATCCTGACCGATTGTGCCGGCGCGGTCGTCGCAACATTAAACAATATCGGTCCCGGACTGGGTGAGTGTGGTCCGCATGGCAACTACACAAACTTCTCTGATGCCGGTAAGCTGCTGCTGACATTGCTGATGCTGCTCGGTCGCCTTGAGCTCTTCGCCGTGATTGTGTTATTCATTCCTGGGTTCTGGAAGTTGCAGTGATCAGTGGCGTGTCGGACGTTGTACCCCGGGTTGTGCTGCTGGGAGCCAGCAATCTTGTGCTGGGCTGGCGCTCGCTGATGAAGGCAGTGTTTGACCACTGGCACGAACCGCTGCATATCATGACCGCTCACGGCATAGGGCGGTCGTATCTGGCATCAAGCCAGTTTTGCTGGCGCACTGCTCCCGGGATTCTTGAGTGCAACTTATGGTCGGAACTTGCTGAGAGTGGACGTACGTCTCCGAGTGCCGCACTGATTACGGATCTGGGGAATGACCTTGTTTATGGACGGACAGCTGCTGAAGTCCTGCAAGCTGCGTCAGACGCCGCCGGACGCCTGCTTGATGTGAATCCGGCCTGTCGGATCGTGGTGACAAGACCACCATTTGAATCTGTAAAATCACTTTCACAACTGCGGTATCTGTTCTTTCGTTCGGTTCTGTTCCCGAGGTGTTCACTGTCGCTGTTGGAGATCATCGATCAGACATACGAACTGGATGAGGGAATCCGGCAGCTCGACGGTGTGACGGTGGTGTCCCAGCCATCGGAATGGTTTGGACTGGATCCGATTCATATCCGTCGTCGATTTCGAGAATTCGCGTTCGCAGCATTCCTCGAGTCATGGCCGAAGGAAACAGCTGGTCTTACCTGTTTCGAGCGTGTCCCGCGGCGACGGCCCAGGATGGCGACGTGCCGAGTGTGGGGCCGAGAACGACTTTGCGAGCAACCATCCGTGTCCAGTGAGCGTGGCTCCGTATCCGCTTGGTGAACATCGGGTTGAGAAATCCAGCTGGCCACCCAAACAAATCTCGAATTGACATTTGGCAGGTCATCGATATGCTGTGCCGCCACTCACTAGGCTGATGTTGTGTTCAGAGGCAAATGGCTGCAATGGGAAGAATCGAACGAACACGCGAAATTGCTCGTAGACGCAAACGCAGAGTCCAGCTGCAAAAGCTGCGAACGCGGTTTGCCGCGGCGACATCTGACTCCGAAAAGGCAGAGATTCTCGCTAAGGCGCGGCGTCTGAGCGCCTTTGTGACTTTGGAAGAAACACCCGGAGCCTGAGTTGATTTCGCAGGCCCAGGGCACGTCATGGAAGGACGTCCGGATGCGCGATCTGCAGGGTAAGAAAGTATTGCTGACCGGTGCCGGCTCGGGGATTGGCCGACAATTGGCGCTGAAGCTGGCTGAAACCGGATGTGATCTGCTGTTGGTCGATTGCGATCAAATCCGGCTTGACGAGATTGCGAAGCAGGCGGAAGCTCGTAGCGTGATGGTTCACACCTACTGTTGTGATCTGACGAGCCGTGTCGCGGTAGAGCGGATGGTGGAAAAGGCGCGACGCGATGCCGATGCGATCGACATTCTGATCAACAATGCGGGAGTGGCTTGGTATGGGGCCACGCATCAGATGACACTGGAAGAGTGGGACAGGTTGATGATGATCAACCTGTCGGCGCCGATTCAAATCACGCTGTTGCTGCTGCCACACCTGCTGGAGCGGCCGGAGGCTCACATTGTCAACATGTGCAGCATTGCCGGACTCGTGGCCGGCGGCCGCTTTGCTGCGTATCACACCAGTAAATTCGGTCTTGTTGGATTTACAGAGTCATTGCGCGCTGAGTACGCACGAGCAGGCATCGGGGTTTCTGCAATCTGTCCGGGTCCGGTCCTGACTGAACTCTATGGTTCAGCTGGCAGGCCGACCGGCGGGAAGGCCGTTCCGCAGCCACCAGCCATCGTTTGTGCGACGCCACAGCGTGTCGCGTCGCTCACCGTCAGTGCAATCCGGCGAAATCGCCGTCTGGTACTGATCACGCCGATGGCACACGGACTGTTTCAGACCAAACGTTTCCTGCCGGGTCTGCTGGATGTCGTCAGCCGGTTCAGTCGCGGCAGTAAACGCCGACGTCGGGAAAGACTGCATCGAGAAGAACAGCGTCTGGCCGCGTTGAGTCACCAAACGAACGTCCACTCAGCATCGTCAGACCGAGCCGCCTGATTGGATCACGCTCTTATCCGGCTGCGTGAGGCTGTGTTCAGCCGTCACGGCCCGAAACTCCTGTGCCTGTATAGTTGTTGGTTTATAGACGCTTTCCGTTCGCAGTCCGAGCAGAAACCAGCCGCATGGTCGGGTGTCTGGTTGCAGGACGAGGCAGTGACATACTTCCAGCTGTCTGCTGTATCACTTCCGTTGGCGACAGCCACAACGAATTCCTGAATTTCAACCGGAACGGGAGTCAGAACACAGAATCCTTTGGACCGCAAAGAGTAACAGACCACCGGCTTTGCACTGCTCAATGAGGTAGTATGCGCTACCGGGATTGACGGATCAAATCTGTGATGAAGGAAGCCCGCTGGGATCACCGATTTTCCGGAACCGTGTATTCAGAGTGTACTGTCATTGGAGTTGCAGGAACCACACCAGTATCATCCCGCGCGAGCTGGCACTGCTGATTCCCGTCAGCTCGACGTCCGTCCTTCGGCGAAGTGCCGATTCTGTTCGGTGTACGGCGGAGAAACGACGGTGATGAGTGTCGATGACGCTCTGCACAGAGCCCAAACAGGTGAATGGTGTATCGGAAACTGAATTGCCAGCCATGGACGAACTTCAGCACGAATGCGGCATTGCAGCCGTCTATCATCTTGACTCCGGGCCTGTCAGCGACCTGCTACCTAGCCCCGATCTCAGTTCTACGTCCCGGCTCGTCCCTCACATGCTTCTGGACATGCAGAATCGTGGCCAGCTGGCGGCCGGGATCACCACCTTCAAACCGGGCCGCAGTCAGATCATAGATACTCACAAGGACATCGGTGGCGTTGCTGAAGTGTTTCGCATGAACCAGCCAGAGCAGTTCAGACGGCTGATGGAGGAATATGCCGGGCGTGCGGCCATCGGTCATGTACGCTATGCGACCTGTGGCCCGGACGACCGCAGTTATGCTCAACCGTTCGAACGTCATCACATCGCACGTTCCAAATGGTTCAGTTTTGTCTTCAACGGACAGCTGGCCAATTACAGGGGTCTGCGCCGTGAGATTCTGGAAACCACTGATTTTCATCTCACGCGTGACACGGACACGGAAGTTCTCAACCATCTGATCTGCCGAAAAATGTCTGATTCGCCCGGGATTTCCCGGATCAGAATCCTTCAGGAACTGGCTCAGGACCTCGATGGAGCCTGGAATCTGGCGTTCTTGAATGCCAATGGTGACATGTTCGTTTCACGTGACCCGACGGGAATTCGTCCACTGTGTTACGCTGTCCGTGGCTCGTTGTTTGCGGCAGCCAGTGAAAGTGTCGCACTCATCCATCTTGGATTCAAAGAAGACGCAATTCAGAATGTACCGCCTGGACATGCCGTTCTGGTTAACAATGAAAATGGTGTTCAAGTAGAGCAATTTGCAGAGGCCCCAACGCCATCTCACTGTTTTTTTGAATGGATCTATTTTGCCAACGTTGCCAGCAGATTTGACAATGCGGGCGTCTACCTGTCACGGAAACGACTGGGAGAACAGTTGGCGATTCAGGAAGACGTACCCATCGATAAAGATACCATTGTGGTGCCCGTTCCGGACACTGCGAAAGCGGCGGCAGACAGCATGGCCTACAAACTCGGAGTTCCCTCGCAGGAAGGACTTCTACGAAATCGCTACGTCGGGCGAACGTTCATTGAAGGTTCCGGACGGGCTGACAAAGTCAGCATGAAATACACCATCTTGCCGGAGATCCTGACAGATAAGCGAGTGCTGCTGGTGGACGATTCCATCGTGCGTGCTACGACGCTCAAATCGCTGTTGAAGTTGATGCGAATGTCAGGTAAGGCTCGGGAAATCCATGTTCGTATTGCCTGCCCGCCCATTATTGCACCGTGCTTCTACGGCATTGACATGTCGACGGTGGAGGAATTGTTCGCCCCCGGATTTATCAATGGATCCGTCGTGACAGATGTCGACCAACAGCGCATGGCAGCTGAGATCGGTGCAGACAGCCTGCGATATCTGCCGGTTGAGTTTCTGGCAAAATGCGTTGGGTTGCCCGAAGACCATCTGTGTCGAGCCTGCGTCACCGCCGAGTATCCGACTCCTGCCGGTCAGGACGAGTATCGGCGAGCACTGAACCCCTGAGACATGCGGTCGTACATACGATGTGCGACAACGAAAGTTTTGGGCAGGTTCATGTCGGGACGAGGAGGGAGGTCAGATTGATCCCGCGGTCACAGGCGACGTGGCGTCTGTTTCACTTTCGATCGTTCACCGGCCTTTAGATGCACGGGCACGGCCGAAATCTGTGCCCAGTGTGACACCAGCCGAATGCCCAGTGCAATCCCCAGCAGGTTGGCAGCCAGGTCAATCGGGTTGCAGGTGCGACGAGGAATAATCATCTGCACCAATTCTGTCGTGACCGCGTGTGCCAAGATCGCCCAAATCAATAGTCGCTGAATGTCCGGACGACGATCGTAGATCAGCGGCATCAAAGTCACCGTCAATTGCCGTGTAGACGCCCAGATGGAGCAGGAGATCATTGATGTGGCGAATGAAGCGAAATGATGTGCCATTGACGGCCGCCAGGGGATTTGTTGACAGCAATCCCCACGACAAAATGATCAACAGCAGTGTTGCTGCGACAGTATGCAGGGGTCGCAACCATGAACTATGATATGGGAAGCGCATTGACATAAAAGCTGGCGGAGCAGAACAGGTTTCTGGCAGCGAAACGACATGATGGCACAATTCTTGATGAACTCGCCGACGGGACGGCCAGATATCTATACCTCACTGATTCTTTACTGCCACGTGCCGGCGGAGCCTCGCCGTCACAAACCGATGCCCATGGCACCTGTACGATCCTGTGGTGCCGACTCAGACCTAAAAGACTTAGATCAATCTGCACAGTTCCTGTGGTAACTCAGTTCTCCCGTCCCGATGCAGAATCGCGTACCAATGCTGTCCGAATTTTTTGACCACGTGATGCTTATGGAATATAGGTTCAGCAGGTTGCGGAAGATTCACAGCTGGTTCAAAAGGCAATAACTGCTCCAATCCGCACCTTGATCGGCACAGGTGATGTCAGCACAGTTGAGACAGATAATGCAACTGCCGCAGCAGACCTTGTTGCTGCTGATAATGCCCAATCATCCGATCGCGAATCGATGGCAAAGCGAATTCCCGCTGCGGATCAGGTAATGGTCCTGATTGAAGAAAAGCAAGATCGATACTACAAGCTGTAGAGGGCGGTTCGCAGGTCACGATCCCCTCCCGAAACGAAGACCTGCAGGTGGCTGCAGCCTGAGCGCCGGCGACAGGCTGGCAACAAATCAGCGATTTACGGGGGCTACTGCCTGTCGCATTTCTGTTCCCGGATCATGGTGCCCTCCGATGAGTTCTGCGGCATCCAGTTTCGTCCACGTGCCAACTTGCCGAAAGAATGTTTTCTGACTGATCCTTTGCTCTTTCTGCGGGAAGTACAGAGTGAGTGCCAACACCTCATAGTTCGGCAGATCGGCCAGCTCTGTGGCCAGCAACCGGATTCGGTCCAGCCGATCCGGGATTCCTGATCTGCTGGCGGGCGAGTCTGCCTGCGGGTCAAAATCCGTTCGCAGTACCACCTTGAGTACAGATTCTCCCGTTTTTTTGAGCGTGCCCCCCTCGGCGCGAGGGCTCGAGTTCGGAAATTCCTGCTCCAGAGCCTGCTGCAGCGGCATGAAGGGCGTCATGCGTACCGTCCAGTGTATCCACAGAAAAGCGGTTGCGAGGATACCAAAAGAGAACATACAGGCGACTACAGCTCGTCCGGAAATCATTCGAGAATCTGTATTCGCCGATTCAGCCATGTTCTCCGTCCACATTGCATCGCCGTGGCTGCATGACCGCATTATGATCGCTGTACTAGGGACAGTTTGTTCATCCCTGATAATTTACTGCCGTCTGTGAACCATCTGTCGGTTGAACCGATTTCGTTACCCTGATTTTGCGCAGATGAGAATAGTGTTTGCCAACACTGATCTTGGTGAGATTTTTCGATTGTAGTGTCACGTTTGAGGAGCTGGAATCAGGTGCAGTGCTGCCTCGGCGAATTCGACTCCGGAACAGAAGAACGACATCCGTTTATTCCGTCTCATCTGTGAAAAACCCGTAGAAGCACCTTATTATGTCCGCCGTCAGCCTGCTCAAACAACTCATTGCTTTTCCGTCGATGAGTTCCACCAGCAACGATCATGTCAGCGCATTTGCTGAATCTCAACTGGCGCGACTGGGATTTGAGACTGAGCGACTCACATATACAGATGCATCGGGTGTTCTGAAGGTTTGTATCTGTGGTCGACGTGGTCCGAAAGCAAAAGGCTTGGCTTACTTCTGCCATACTGATGTGGTTCCGGCAGATACCTGGGCATTTCCTCACAGTGGACCATGGTCGGCCTTTGAGTTCGACAACAAAATCTACGGTCGCGGTTCGTGTGATATGAAGGGCTCACTGGCCTGCATGCTTGACGCAGTTGAGCGAATTGAGTCCACGTCTTCCCCAGTCTTTGTCGTCTGCACGGCTGATGAGGAAATCGGTTATCATGGTGCTGCCAAAGTAGCCGCTGATTCAGTGATTTACCGGGAGATCGTCGACAGCAATTCCTTCGGTGTGATTGGTGAGCCGACGCGAATGCGTGTTGTGCATGGACACAAAGGCAGTCGAGTGGGCAGGATTGTTTCACGAGGTGTTGCCGCCCATTCGTCAACATCGCATGGCATAAACGCGAACATGGCCATGATCCCGTTTCTCAACGATCTGCGAGCGCTGAGTCTCGAATGTGACACCACACCGGAATGGCGAGATGAGCGCTTCGATCCCCCGGTGATCTCCATGAATATCGGGATCAACGACCACACCTCCGCGATTAACATTACGCCGCCGGAGAGCATCTGTACTTTCTACTTTCGGCCCACGCCAGGACAGAACGCCGACCGTCTGGTCGCTCGCATCAGTTCCCTGGCCGATCTTCACCATTTGGAGTTTGAACTGTTCATCGCCAGTGACGGGCTGTTTTCGGATCCGGAATCTGCATTCATTTGCAAACTGGCTGAATTGACGTCCACTGAACCCTGTACGGTCAGTTACGGAACGGATGGATCTCTGTTCAGAGAAGTGCAGAATCTGGCTGTACTTGGACCCGGCGACATCCGCCAGGCTCACACCGACGATGAATGGATTGCTCTGGACCAGCTCGCAGACGGTGTCGCTCTGTATGAGAAGCTGATTCGTCACTGGTGCGTTTGAGCGGGCGAATTATTCCGATTGACGGACTGAGCGGGCAGACTCCGATTGAGATACCGCATCTCCGCGGGCTATTTTTCGAGTGATACCCCGCCAGCCACGTACGTCAAATACACAGGCGACAGGTGAATTGTCGAAGCCGCCGTCGTCCTGGAAGTCCTCATGGTAATCACGCAGACGCTGCAGTTTCTGGGCGACTGACAGTTCCCCTGGATGCTGTGTGTCTGGTGACCGTCCCCAGATGATTGTCGATCCGCCCGTTGTCTCCATCTGATATTCCATATCCAGCTCTTCACCAGGAAGCCCGGTGGTCGAAGGTGCTTTGATGGCGGTGAGGTTCCAGATTTCCCACAACGATCTTCCGGATTCGTTGGGTTCGATAAGAAACGCCGCCAGCCGGGCTGCACCTTCGACAGCCGGATCTCCCCATGATTGTCCCTGCCCGGCCACGGGAACGCTGCTGACATTGGTAATGATTGGGTAGCGATCGATGTCCGAGTGACTGAAATCGTTACCGGGCAGGATACAGCCTGATGCATCGATCGGATAGTACCCACCCACTTCGTAAACAATGGCTACAGGTTTGCGAAACGTGACTTCAACATGGATATGCGCCGGGAACGACTTCGTCACATGGTGAACTTGTTTGATCCAGGGATGAGTGACAAATGCGGCGGCGATTCGTTCACTCAATGTCGGATCCTGCAGTGACATCACGTGGTCCAGGTTCACTCGGTGAAGCACCTCAGCAACCAGATCTTCCGGCACCCAGTGCGGTGGTTGAGTCACCGATATCTGTTCAATTCCCACTTGATACTCGGGAAGCGACTCGACATCAGAAAGGCTCTGTTTCACCTGAGGCCAAGACAGAATTCCGACCGCGAGCGCACCTGCGAACAACAGACGCTGAGGTCGAAAACACCAGCGTACAAAACGCTGCTGAATCGTCAGCTGGCTGGATCGGGAGTTCTTCCTGGCAGATGTATGACCCATGGAATCCCATGCGATATTAAAAAAACAGATGCGAATTTATCCGGGCGGTTCCGGCGGAGTTGTACTCCGGGGGATTATGGCTGCGATGAACCAATGTCGGTTCTTGGCTCTCCAAGCCTTGCTGCGCAATTCATGAAGTCAACACACGGGAATACCGCTTCAGACACATGTGCGAACACAGATGTCTGTCGAATCTCTTGTCGGGGTCAGGTTGTCGTCACCCATCGTAGCGTTTGGACAAACTGAGGTGATATACCGGATCATGCCGCATCGATCAGGTCCTCAATCCAGCCATGGAACAGGGGTTTCAACCAGCCATTTCTGCCGAATCCGAAATGAAAACTGAGGACATTAATGGATGAGACCTGCCATTCTCCCGTGCTCGCGGGACAGCACCTTGTGTAAGTTCCTCACCATCTGGCGCTGCGCCTTATCTGCCCGGCACTGACTATTGCTGTCCGGCGACCGAAGACCAGGAGCACGAAGGTCGAGGACGATCATTCAGTAGAGACAGATAGCGACACACCCAATGAAATGCCGGTATTGTTCGGGCGTCGGTTGTCCAGTGTCAGAACGTCGCCAATATCGTACTGTCCGTCCTCGCCAAAACTGGAAACAACACGGCGGTTGACGATGTAGCGAATCAGTTCGTCGTACAATGGATCGACCGTCAATGCAAAGCCTCCGGGCAGCTACTGCATTTGAAATGTCGGCAACACTCGCGGGGAATTCTCTCGTCTTTCGGCGGTGTCGCTCAGTCGTAATCGAGACGGCTGCGCAGTTTTGCGTGGTCCGGTTACGGACAGCGGACGTCACGGTCAAGTCCAGCGAAGGGATGAGCAACGAAGTACCAACTAAGGGAACTCCTTCCCCAACATATGCCCTCAGGGTTTGAAACTCGTCATCAGTCTGCCGTGAACTGATCACCGCTTCCGATCGCGTGAGATGTACCGCACCAATAGTTGCTTTGAATAAAGCGAGTCACTCCTGCGTACTGGTATAGTGGATCTGCTCCAGAGAAAAATTTTACTGACGGCGGTCAAATAGACGGTCCGTTCGGTAACCATGACACTCTGTATTTCTCTCTTGCAATCAGCCCTCGACGCAGCTTCCTGAAGAGTCACCCGATTTGCGGCTGTCCATTCATAACCGGAAATCAATTCCGGCACCACGTAGCAACCGATCATGTGGGTCGCCAATCGCACCATTCCAGACATTAAAGTCGGCACAGACTGGAGTGCGTCGGAAAGTGCAAAACTCGCAGCAACATCTTCGAGTGCCTGTGTGGGATTCCGGTCACGAGTACTCACGTACGCATCCAGGACCGGATTCTCGTAGCGTGAACAGCGATCAAATCGTTTTGATCCTGTACGACTAAACCAGTGTCAACTTGACTGGATCCGTTCAGCCTTTCTTTGAGTGCGGATCGTAATGAATCCTGGTGAATTGTGGTTACGGGCGCGGACGTGTTCCGGATGGAATCATGTACTGATTCCGATGGGGTCGCAAAACAAAGCACGCGGGGAAACTGAGCCTGGTGAAGTGCCGAACCGACCTGACCGCTGACGTCTCCTCCTGTCTCGGATGGACTGCTAACTCTCGCCGTTTTCATCACCGTCGTAGGAAATAAAAGTCATCAGGAATCGTCTGATTCGTCGACGGACTTGTCATCACCTTCAACGTCTTCCGTGGCGGCAGGCTGGACGTTAACCTGTTTCGGCACATGATACGGTGCACTCACGCGTCGTCCCAGTGGTGGCGTGAGTTCGCGGACCCAGATGTTGCGGTACCGCACTGCATCACCATGAAACTGCAGTCGGATCGGACCGGTGTCAGCGTGAGTTTCATAGTGAGGGGCACTGGTGTATTCCGTTGGTCCGAGCAG
The DNA here is from genome assembly GCA_963581585.1 of Planctomycetota bacterium. Lineage (GTDB taxonomy): Bacteria > Planctomycetota > Planctomycetia > Planctomycetales > Planctomycetaceae > S139-18. The sequence goes on along the minus strand of CAUZPL010000082.1, from coordinate 12,654 downwards.
TTCAAAGTGATTTTGGACGAGGACACCGTTGTGTATCACAGTTACGTACCCCGATGTTTTGACATCACCATTCGTGCGGAATTCCGGTGTAGTGAAGAAGATGTCGTAGGTATTCCACTGACCGGGTTTGCGCATTGCATTGACCATGGGCGGTGTCTGCTTGTAGATGCCGCCGGCTTGGCCGTCAAAATAGGTCAGATTCTGATAGGAATCCAAAACCTGAATTTCATACAGCCCCATCAGGAACACACCGCTGTTACCTCGTCCCTGACCTTCACTCTCGATGAGGACTGGAGTTGACCATTCGACGTGCAGCTGAATGTCACCGAAATGCCGTTTCGAAAGGATGTCTGTCTCTTTCGGGACGGCCGTTCCGTCCTCGATCAGCCAGGTATCGCCGTCGTCCCATTCAGACAGATTTGTGCCATCAAACAAAATGATTGCGTCTGACGGGGCATAGTTGTTCTGTTCGCCAGGAGTCACAACGGGAGGCTCCTGCCATTCCACGCCGCTTTTCCATTCCTGACCACACACAAAACGACTCAACATCACAGCGACCGTAAACACGGGAATTGTATTCAGTTTCACGAGGCTCTCCGGAGCAATTTTGATAGATGAATGGCAGCCACGTGTCATTGGTCCGACCGACTGCTCGTGGTCAGGAGACCATCGTGTCGTCGTATTCAGACGGATGCAAATTCAACTTTCGAGAAATGAAGCTCACGGCCAGCCCAGTTGCGGATGACGGCCGCACACCTGGTGGCCCGTCTAGTGATTTGAATTCACCGCGCACGAAAAAGGCCTCGTCGATCGGAGTCGGCGAGGCCTCACGGAAAACTCAGGATTTTTATTGTTTACGTGACCTATTCGAAGAAAAAGTCTGTCGGGCCACGGAACGTGTAATAAGGGTATTGAACAATCCCTGCCGGCGAAGATGAATCCGGATACATCAGATTTTTGGGCGTGTTGTACGTGTACGAATTGCGATGCACCGGGTGGAATGGCAGGTTGATTGTACCATTGTGGGTCCGGCAAATTGAGCAGGATCCCATTCCCTGACAACTCATGCAGGATGCACCCGTCACCGGCTGTCCCCAGCTTGCTGCCTGCACCGGTAGATTTTGGGCTCGTGTGACAGGAGAGGTGGTCATGCAACCGGTGACAGTAATTCCAATCGCCCCCGAAAACAGCAGCGTCATAATGCGGTGAGACATTTGGTCCTCCTGAAAATCCAACATCCAGGCTGATCAATCAGCCTCCTGAAGCGGCCGGGCTTCACGGTGTTGGAAGCATTGGTCTGAGCCGCTACGTACCGTTATCGGCAGAAGAACCCGTGAAACATGTAAAATCCCTTCAATTCCACCAGATGGCGAGACAGGTAGTTTGTGTGATCTTGCGGAAACTGGACGAGACGCATAAAGTTTAAATCGCGAGCCGACTGCGGTTCCTTCGCCAGAAAAAGCTGTAACAGTAGAATTATAATTGACTTACGTCAAACTGGACTCCAAGGCACGTCGGTAAGCCGTCATTGCAGACGGATTGAATTGTATGACCACTAGGGGTGGAATAAGGTGCAGATCGCTGGATCAACACGAAGTCTCTGGGAAATGCCGCTGGGGCAGGCGTGCTCGCAGCTTCAGGATTTGGGTTTTGACAAGTGCGAACTTTGGCTGAACGACAATTACGACCAGCTTACAGTTGCTGATGTTGTCTCCAGCGCCGACAACGTGATTGCCGAATTGCGTGATTCCAGTCGAGTCAGCCCGGTCGCAATCTGTATTGACCAAGAAGTGAGCACGGCTGAATTCCAGAAGGTCGTTGATTTTGCACGCGCGCTGCGAATTGCACAGATCACGATCGAAGCGTCACCCCTTGGAACACCATTCAATACTGAAATTGATCGACTGCAGGAACGTCATAGTATTTGCCGTCAGGCCGGTATCAGACTGTCAATTCTGACTCGCCGCGGTCTGCTGACCGAAGACCCGCTAACGGCCACAGAGTTGTGTCAGTCAGTGAAGGGTCTGGGAATCACATTGGATCCCACGTGTTACATTTTTCGCCCCGACCAAGTCTCTTGGGATATGGTGTTTCATCATACCCTGCACTGCCACCTGCGGGATTCATCCAGCAAACAGGCGCAAGTATCCTGCGGTCTGGGTGACGCCGACTTCAACCGCATCACGGCGACCTTGGAGAGCCTGAATTTTGATCGCTCGCTGTCCGTAGACTTGCTGCCACAGACGTTGTCCGGGGAAGAACGCCTGCTGGAGCTGCGGAAGCTGCGACTTCTGCTGGAATCGATGCTGTAACAGGGATTCCATCGGCTCAACCGGTGGTATGGGCCAGAGGTGGAAGTTCTGCAGCGCGAATTGGAGCCTGCGTAATATCCATCTGACAAGGTGAGGTGCCGGAGAGTTGCGTTCGACTGCTTCCCAGCACGAAGTTAAGACCCGATGTGATGCTCTGAGCGTCCAGTGCGAACAGACGTTTCACGTCTTTCGGGCCGTGGCCGTCAACGTTGTCGTTCAGCATATTTTCAGCGTCGAACGGTTCAGTTGCAGCGTTCTGCTGTCCACGACGGTAATCCCAACCGACGAGAGGCGGTTGGGTTCTGAGTTGACACCTGGAACGACCAAAATGATGGCCCATCATCTGCACGAGCACAGTCCGCAGCCCTGCGTCACTGTCAACTGTGCCGCATTTCAGGAGATTCTGGTTGAAAGTGAGTTCTTTAGCCACGAAAACGGTGCTTTCACAGACGTTGTCCGTCAGCGGGAAGATTGTATCGAGGAGGTTCAGGGTGGAACTCTGTTTCTCAACGAGTTTGGTAAACTGTCGACATCCGTTCCGGCGAAGTTGGGACGCGAAGTGGAAGAATATGAATTCGGCCGTGTGGGGAGTCACATTCTGCACCGCGTCCGTGCGCGAATCATTCCAGTAACGAATTTCGACCTGTCCCAGGACCTCAGGGACAGACGTTTTCGAGAAGACCTGTTTCATTGAATGGACGTCTTCACGTTGCGGATCGCTCCGTTTCGAGAACATGTTCACGGCATTCCTGTTCTGGAGATTCTTTTCGTGACACATCTGGTGGCAGAAGGCGAATCAACTGTCAGTGGCACTGCCTGAATCGCGATGCAGCAGCTCAAGGACTATTACCGGCCAGGTAATGTACGGCAGCTGCAAAACAGCATTTATCGAGTCTGTGTGATCGCTGACCAAGTATTCATTCAGGACTTTGAGCTTCGGCAGCCTCCGGGTCAGCAGTTGTAAGTCTACATCCTGCCTGACCTTGAAGTGCTGCCACTGCATGAGATCCAGCGAAACCTGATAATGGCCAGGATCCGTCGATCCGATGGAAATAAGACTGAAGCAGCTGCCGCACTCGGAGTGACCGCTCCGACATTGCCCAACAAGACAGCCCAGTAACCAGTAGCTCAAACACGCTTCACAGCGCGTAGTCCCCCGGTCGCAGATGCCGAGAGCTCACATCTCCGATGTGGAACTGTACCCCTTGGAAAAAGCCGGGAGTATTCCATGGTGACTGTGGCGGTTGATTGTTTTGCGTGTCTTACTGAGGTTCAAAAAGCTGGAGAGCCAGCAGGGGATACGCTGTCCCGCTGAATGTAATGAAGTGCCGTGTATCAGTGTTCAGTGAGCGCGTCCACCATCGGCCGGATTCACGCTGATGGCTTTTGAGCCAGTCCACACCTTGCCGAACGGATTCTGCTGAATCCGGGGCGTCTGTTTGCTGAAGGACGATCAGTGCCAGACCGGTCATATGTCCGTCACTCGTCGTTCTCGCCACATCGGGTTCAGCCCGGAGTTTGTCTGCCCGGTTTCCATTGCCCCACTCCTCGGGCAGAGCGAAATCCCGAATATTCCACCCACCACCGGGTCGCTGTTTTTGCAGGAGCATGGAAATGATCTGCTCTCGCTCATTTTCCTGCAGGATGCCGTCAAAACGGACAGATGTCCATAATTTAAGTACCCGAGCATAGTTGTGCGGTGGATCAGTTTCTCTGAGGTATGTCCTGAGCCGCTCGATTCGATCTGCGGCGGGATCATCATGGACTCCTGCCAGCCAGTCCGGTGCCGCGGTCAACGCCATCGCAGCCATCGTAGCCTCCTGATAAGCGCTGGATTCGAACGGCGGCCAGCAGTTTACTGCGCCCCATGCACCATCTTCGTTCTGAACTTCGAGCATCAACCGCAGGGCTGCTGTTGTTTCATCGGACAGAGCATGAGATACGTGCATATCCCATTGTGCCAGCCCGGCTGCGATATAGATTAACTGTGCTGGTTGAACTCCTTCTTTGAGTGCCTCGGGTTTGGTCTGCTGCAGCGTTGTCAGCTGATCCAAAAAAAAACTGCGAATCTCTTCCGCTGGCGGACCTAGTGTCGAGGTCAGTGCCGGACGAATGAAAAGATAGGTTCCATTTGTATGACAGGTGATGCACTGCTGCTCCCTTGACCATGCGAGGGCACCCTGGTCCAGATAAGCGGCGGCTTTTCCAATTGACAGTTCTGCAAACGGCTCATCAGATGCTGCTGGCGGAATACTGATTCCTTCGGATTCATATTGAGGTACTGGCGCGTCTGATTTGTCGTCGCCCTGACAGAAGGTCTGTGCCAGCAATGATATGGCAAGGAACATGGTGTATTTCATTGTTGGTAACTTTCACTGGATGATGACCGTCAACACAATGGATCGAGCTGCTAATGGCTGGGAAACTCTGCGCTGATCGAAAGCTGGTCTGTACGACTTCCGCGTTTGCATCGTACCCTGAATGATTCTGCCCGGCAATCGGCTGTTATCGTGCCGCATTACAATTATAAGTCCGAAACTGACCGGACATCATCATATCCAAGATGGTAAGACTGTGAGATCCCGACTGTGCAGCGATTCCCGTAGGTTTCGGCGATGCAAACATTTTTCTTTATCGCACAGATTGAGCCTGCGCCCCCGAAAGAAAACGATTTGCTGAACCGCACGCGCCGTGAGGTTCGGATGCTTGGTGACATCCTACAAGGCCGGAGTTGTTATGATCGCGCAGCACTACGTGAACGATGAGGACTCGATTCCAGCAGCCACATCATTCGAAAAGCCCTTCGAGGCAACTGAGCAAAGGGGTTGGCACAAGGTTCGACTGTTAGATGCAACTGGCGAACCATCCAACGACCAAAATATTGCAGAAGACACTTCCGAGAAACCGGCAACCACAAAGATTTTGGCAGGTGATTCATGCGACAAGCCGGTTCAGGTGCAGCGAGAGACGAAACACCTGCTTGTCGCCGTCCAGATCCCCTTAGTTTTTGCCAATTGCACGATGTGTCACGACAAATATGAGAACGTGACGAAGGGCAGCTAATCGGCGCTTTGACCTACACGGTGTCTGTTGACTGTTCGCTTGTCTCCAAAGCGAACAGAGCAGTACAGAAGGAATAGCCCGTGGTTGCCATTAATGCTGCGGAAAGGCTCGACCGAAAAGGTTACCGGCAACCGTGCAACACGAGTCATGCGGGATGAGACTGCAGCAAGGGAGACGACTGGCGTCTGACATTGTAGTGAGAACGAGGCATGGTGGCTGGACTTGGTTGGGTCCTGTCGATGCCTATGCAGCGTCAGCCAGTCGTTCATCCGTACGATCATCTGCCTCCGTCATGGCCAGAACTTCGTCGGCCAGAGCTTTGTAATCCACGGCACCCGGACTCCGGGGGGCGTACTCAAAAATGTTTTGTCCGAAGCTCGGTGATTCCGCCAGTTTGATGTTTCGGCGAACCTTCGTGCGGAAAATCCGGGCATTGGCCCAGGGCGTGTCGGAATCGCTTGCTTCCAGAAAATGCTTCAGGTCCTCCGTAACGTCAACTGCCAGTCGAGTTCCGGATTCGTAAAGGCAAAGTGCCACTCCAGTGACCTGCAAATCACGGTTCAGTCGCCGATTGACGAGAGCAGTTGTTTCGAATAGTTTCGAAAGGCCCTGCAGCGCGAAAAAGTGTGGCTGCAGCGGAATCAGGACCTCCCGCACGGCAGAGAGCGCGTTGATCGTCAGGATTCCCAGGGACGGTGGACAATCCATGATGATATAGTCAAAGCGACACTGGTCCTGCCACGGCTTAAGACTGTTCTTCAATAGAAATTCTCGCTTGGGAACTCCGGCCAATTCCATTTCCACTGCCGCCAGGTCGATATTTGAGGGCACGACGGATAGGTTTTCCGCGACCAGCTGACGCACATCATCAAGGGTGGCTTTGTCGCAAAACACATCGTAGATGGTGCCGGTCTCCTCTTTGGCTTCAATGCCCAGGTAAAACGAAGCGTGTCCTTGTGGATCTAGATCTAGGACACAAACGCGCTGCCCTGCTCTGGCCAGCGCAGCTGCCAGGTTGACACTGCTGGTGGTTTTTCCGACACCGCCCTTTTGATTGATGACTGCGATCGTGCGCATGGTTTCATCCGTGAAAACAAGTTCGGCCAGGCACGATTTTGCCGGACCGGAGTCGTCTGCCAGCCACTCTAAGGTGGTGAAGAATTCTGTGTAAGGCGAGTCAGCAGCTGATCGTCTTACACCCGGAAATTACGATGCCGTCGATGGGTTCGCTGGTTAATTATGAGGCAGGATTGACCACGGGTCGGTTTGATTCGGCGGAATTGGCCCAGTCATGTGAGGCAGGGATCCGGTCCTTGAATCCGAGTACGTTTGTGGTCGGGAATAGAGTTCTGGTGACTTCACAGCTCTTGAATCCACTGCTAGAGTGACGCTGCTGCAGTGAAAAGACTGTGACGTTTTTCTACCCCGTGGTGTAATTGGTAGCACAACAGATTCTGGTTCTGTCAGTCGGGGTTCGAGTCCCTGCGGGGTAATCTTCCGTCGGGTTTTTGTGAACTCGACGGCTTTTTGGTTTTCCGGCCGTCAACATTCGTCGGCAGTCCGCATGCCGCCATGCGGCAAATGCCAATATTTCCTCAGACGAGTGTCTTGCGTTCGAATCTGCAGCAGAAATAATGCGGTCTGTTGCGTCCAGCCTGCTAAAGGAACGGGACGCTGCCTCCAATTGTGGTGGGGCCAGCCAAACCGGGTCAGGTCAGAAATGAAGCAGCCCTGTGGTATTCGGTTCTCAGGTGCATGCGGAGGCAGCGTTTCGTTTCTTTTTTATGCGCCAACTGCTGTGATGCCAGACACTGGATACAGGAAGACATGATTCCAAACGATTCTGAAGGCGACAGTACGTCCGAAGAAAACTCCCGTTCTGATCAGTCGGGTTCCAAATCAGCTTCAACTTCCCGGGTTAGATCTTCCGGTAAGGGTGGTCCGGATTCTTCGGACGGGTCACGTCCGGGTCGCGGATGGGGCATGATGCCATTACTGATCATCGGCTCTCTGCTGTTTTTTGTCTGGTTCTTTTTTAATTCTCCGACCAGCCACGGTACGGGAGTTCCCCACAACTTTTTCCGGGAGCAACTGCTGGCCGGAAACGTGAAGTCACTGACCGTGTATCACATGGCCCATGGTGATGTGTTTACCGGCGAATGGGAGGAGATACCGGAAGAGAAACCGGAGTCGGTCACGGGGACGCTCAAGAAAGACTTCAATACAACACCACTTCCGGGCTGGGAGGAAGATGAAGGTCTCCGTGCCGCGTTGCACAGTATCGGCCCGCTGTCAATTAAGCACACGGAAATGACCGTCGGCATGCAGGTGCTGATCTGGATCGGATTGAGCATGATGTTGGTCGTGTTCATCTGGTTTATGTTCCGACGCTCCAGTGATCCGTTCAGTGGCGGTGGGATGATGGGATCTTTCATCCGAAGTCCGGCACGTCTTTTTGAGAAAGATGACACGGCAGCGACTTTCGACGATGTTGCTGGTCTGAAATCGGCGAAACAGGATCTTGAGGAAGTTGTTCAGTTCCTCAAAACCCCGGATGATTTCACACGACTGGGAGCTCGAATTCCTCGTGGTGTGCTGTTGGTTGGCCCGCCGGGCACGGGGAAGACTCTGCTGGCCCGAGCCACTGCCGGCGAAGCCGAAGTCCCGTTCTTTGCCGTGAATGGCTCTGAATTCATTCAAATGTTCGTGGGCGTGGGTGCCACCCGCGTGCGGGATCTGTTCAAGACGGCTCGCGCGCAGGCCCCGTGTATCATTTTTATCGATGAAATCGACGCAGTTGGACGGGTGCGCGGAGCGGGCGTTGGCGGCGGTCATGACGAACGCGAGCAAACTCTCAATCAGATCCTCAGCGAAATGGATGGGTTTAACCAAACCGAATCCATCATCGTGGTCGCGGCCACAAACCGTCAGGACGTTTTGGACCCGGCACTTTTGCGCCCCGGACGGTTTGATCGCCACGTGACGGTTGATCTGCCAGTCAAAGAGGGGCGACTGGAAATTCTTAAAGTGCATACCCGAAAGGTGCCACTGGCCGAAGATGTTCGTCTGAAAGCTCTGGCCCAGTCGACGATAGGCTATTCCGGCGCCGAACTGCAAAAACTTGTCAACGAAGCAGCGCTGAAGGCGGCTCGCGAGGGCAAAAGACGAGTTGCTATGGATGAGTTTCTGTTCGCCCAGGATCTTATAATGATGGGTGCCCTGCGGGAAGAACAGCTGGACGAAAGCGAAAAAACACTGACCGCCTGGCACGAAGCCGGTCACGCGGTTCTGGCTTGGTTCCAGGAGGGTATGGACATTGTCCATAAGGTGACAATTATTCCTCGCGGCCGAGCACTGGGCGTGACTCAGCTCATGCCGGAAAAAGAGATCTACAATGTCCGCGAATCGATCCTCAGGAAGCGTCTGGTAATGATTTTGGGTGGACGCGCCGCAGAGAAGCTGGTGTTCGATGAGGTCTCTGCTGGTGCCGAGAATGATATTGAAAGAGCCAGCAGTCTGGCTCGGCGGATGGTTGCCAGCTGGGGTATGTCCGAAACCGTCGGTCCGGTGTCATTCAAGCAGTCCGAAGAGCATCCGTTCCTCGGGAAGGAAATGCATTCCTACCGGGAGTTCAGTGAAGAAACTGCACGAATTATCGATATCGAAGTTCAGGGCATCATGAATTCGTCGCACGAACGGGCGACGCAGTTGCTGACACAACATCGAGCTGAACTGGATGCGCTGGCAAAGGCTCTGCTGGAACACGAGCACATTGAACGGACACAAATCCGAGAGCTGCTTGGGCCACGTCCTGGTGAGGCGAGTGAGTCAGCCATGACAGAAGATCCAACAACGGCAGGCGCGTTGACTGAAGACGTCAAATAGTCGGTTCACTGGCCACCCACCCGTTTGTGTCAACACCGCGCCGGTCGTAGCCGCCGTAACCCCGGTGACTGAGCTTCGTAGTGCAAATGAATGGGGATGTCTGCCGGACTTCCCAGTCCAGTGGAACCTCGCAAATTGGCGCACCAGCTGCGGCTGTAACAGACGCGACCGATCCGCCCGTCAAGCGCCATTCCGATCGCATTTCGGAGAACGATGGAACCGCGACAGTGGCTATCCATCTGAACGCAGCATTTATATTTACGAGCGTCTGTCACCGGCATTTCACTTTCCCACGGGTTGTGGCTGCACGGCTTTCTAACATGGCAATGTTTTCCGACCGGGGCGTGACAGTGATTCGGCGCAGTGCATAGGACTGCATCAATTTCAGGATCATCGAGGATTTTACGAAAGTCGTCTGTTGTCCGAAGGGCGTTAAAATATTTGACTCCAAATGTTTTGCAGCGTCACACATTCCGGGAGAAGTTTGTGGCATCCGGCTTGGCGATTCGGCGATGGAAGGCTACAGTGGCCACGTTGACCGTGGATACAGGGGCTCTACTGCGCCCACTGACTTCAGACAACTTGGAGGCTTTTGGTGGTTAAGCTGCGTTTGCGAGACAATGAGAATGTTAATGATGCCGTGAAGCGATTCCGCAAACTGGTGGAACATTCTGGAATCAAGAAGGAAATGCGCAAGCGTGAGTTTTTCGAAAAGCCAAGCGATGAGGCCCGCCGCAACCGCCGTCGAGCTCAAATGAGAGCTAGACGTGCTCAGACGCAGCCGGTCATTGGTGGCTGACAGCCTGGCTGTCTGCGGGACTGTCGTTAGAAATCGAATCCGGGGATACGGTTAATCCTTCCTGGTATCGTTTGGACCGTTCTTTCATCCACCGTCCACCAGTTGGCAATTCGTTGTGCCAGTTGCGCCACCAGTTGTGGGTGATCTGCTGCCACATTTGATTCTTCGTGAGGATCGGCCAGCACGTCAAACAGTTGCGGTCTGCGTTCCACGTTTTGATGGATCACTCGATAGTGAGACACTTTGCCATCATATGTCAGGATGAGTTTCCAGCGGTCTCGAATCACCCACCGATACAGCAGGCTGTCCTGTGGATTATCCAGATCGCTGATGTCATGTGCAAAACCCTCGCCGTAGATGGCCTCGCGCTGCAACGGCTGCGATCCCTGGAGCACGGAAAACAGGTTGATGCCAGGCAATTCTGTCGGAGGGCTCACACCAGCCGCCGCCAGAATGGTTGGTACCAGGTCAACGCTGCTGACTACATCGAGTCGTTCCCCAGGTTCAATTCTGCCCGGCCAGCACAATATCACAGGAGTGCGGACTCCGCCTTCGTATGGTGACTGCTTCGAGCGAGGTGCGAATTGAGTGTTCCAGCCATCGGGGACCGGGGTCTGCGGCGTGCGCTGAATCCAGCCATTGTCACTGATGTAAACGATCAGAGTATTCTCTGACAGATTTCGCTGCCGGACATGTTCAAGTAACTCACCACAGGTTTCGTCAAGCCACTCACACATCGCGAAATAACAGGCCTGCTCGGACGGACGGTTCGGCGCAGTGTATTTGTCCAGAAGCCGGTCCGGTGGATTGTGTGGTATATGGGGAAGGAACGGGGCGTACCAAACAAAGAAAGGCCGCTGTTGTAGGGCAGATTCATCAATGAAATCCAGGACGGGTGACAGTCCCGTCCGTCCAATTTTCAGACCATCATCACCGTGGCGTCCACCAGGCTCCGGAAATCCCCGGGTCATTCCATGACTAAATCCTCCACGGCGAAAATTGCCTTCCCACCACTTGCCACTTTGGTAACTGCGATATCCTGCGAGACCCAGAAGTTTTGGCAGAGTGGGCCGGCCGTCAATCTTGGAAATCAATTCAGACTGCAGTTGCCTGTATTGTGGTTTGGTTGCGGACGGCAGGCGAACCGGGTCATTGCCGGTGATTCCGTGCTGAGACGCATAGAGTCCGGTGGCCAGTGTTGCCAATGAAGGACGACATAATGCTGTCGGCACATAACCTCTTCGGAATAATGCGCCACGTGAGGCCAGACGATCCAGATGCGGTGTCTGAATTACCGGATGTCCCATAAAACCGTAGTCAGCCCAGGATTGATCATCACTGATAATCAGTATGACGTTGGGGGGCTGAGCAATGGATGCTGTCGGGATATGAACGGCCACTGTAACCAGTATCAGAAAACGAACTGAACACTGCATTGATGAATCTCCATGAAACATGTGTTCCGATGGTCTGTAGTTGTATTCTCGTGCTCAGAGAGTTTGCCGCAAGTTGCGTTCAGGTCGGTGACTCGATAAACGGAAAGCTGTAGTGATTCATCTCAGTCCCGGATTGCACGCCGGGCAGCTGATACTACGATCCTGTTTCCGCCAGCCGCGGACGCCAGAATCAACAAACTGATTGCTGTTTAAATTCGGATCATGACCAATGACCGTGAGAACCAGATTCGCTCCGAGTCCGACGGGATACATGCATATTGGTGGCATGAGAACCGCATTGTTCAACTGGCTGTGGGCTCGACAAAACGATGGAAAATTTATTTTGAGGATTGATGACACAGATCAGCTGCGAAATGTCAGCGAATCTCTGGGGCCGATCCTGGAAGCGTTCCGCTGGCTGGGACTGGACTGGGACGAAGGGCCTGAAATCGGCGGCGAAAGTGGTCCGTACTTTCAGTCCCGGCGCCGTGATTTCTACGATGCTGCACTTGCCAAACTGCTGTCAAACGGGAAGGCTTATCTTGATTTTGAGGCACCGAATGACACGCGCCGGCAACGTGAGGCCGCTGAACGTGAAAAACGGCATTATATCAGCAGTCGCAGTTCGTTGGAGTTGAGTGCCGATGAAGCCGCAGCGCGGGTGGCGGCGGGTGATACGCATGTTGTTCGATTTCTTGTTCCCAGGGATCACACCGTCCACATCACCGATCATGTGCGGGGCGATGTGGAATGGCAGTGTTCACGGATGGTGGATCCTGTCATCGCACGCAACGACGGCAGTCCACTGTATAATTTTGCGACCGTGGTCGACGACGCGCAGATGCAGATCAGCCATGTCATCCGTGCAGAAGAACATCTGTCCAACACGCCTGTTCAGGTGCTGATCCATGAAGCACTGGGTAACTTTGTGCCCGAATTTGCACATCTGCCTTTCGTCGCTGCACCCGCCTCCAAAAGGAAACTCAGTAAACGCGAGATTGGAAAGTACCGGCAACAAAAGGAATTTCGCCGGTTGTTTGATCTGGGCGACCAGATTCTGAGTCGCATCGGTAAAGATGCCGGTGAAGATGGTCTCTCACCAGTGATGGTGAAATTTTACCGTGAAGTCGGTTTTCTGCCGGCCGGGGTGCTGAATGCC
>CAUZPL010000081.1:0-27835 GCA_963581585.1 Planctomycetota bacterium | reverse complement strand
CCTCTCGCGTCAGCAGCGTCACTACACGCCGAAACTCATGGCCCAGGGCCATGAGTTCTCTGTTGTTTCCCAGTAAACCAGCAGTGGAAATCAAATTTCCTATCAGTGACTATGGGGCGGCAGTCAGAAAGCTGTTTTGCGATCGGACTGGCAGCGGATGAGCCGGTACGTATGGTGTTCCAGTGACGATTCAAAGTCATGTTTCTCCGAGCGTCCTCTACTTCCACTCGAATCCAGACGGCAAATTGAGCCACAGGCGCAATAAGCGCCGAGGTCGCAGGAGGTCATCAACATAGGCCGTGCGGTCGTGAGCTACCGTCCAGTTGTCCAGCCACAACATCTCTCCTGACTGCATCGAAAAGGTTGCCACTGCACCAGGAGCTTCCAATGCCTGTTCCAGCGCATCGAGTGCCTTCACTTGCACGGGGGTGAGAGGGCGTCCGACTTGTTGCTGACCGGTCTCAATCCAATACCGCATATATCTAAAGTTCAGTCCACGGTCCGGATCATCACAGAAAATCGGGAAACGATTCCGGAACCGGCTCCGAATGGTTGGATGCGCGCCGGGAGTAACCATGTCGCGAATGAAATCACAATACAGCAGTTCCAGTAACTGCGGACAGGTATGCTGAAGAACTTCGTGAGCTGTCAGAGCGCTACTGATTCTTGATTCACCGCCTTCCCGGGCCGGCTGAAGACACAAAAGCCCTACCAGGTCCGGTTGTACGTTCACTGATGAACTATCGGTATGCAGACTGGTCGACGCAGAAGTCTGACTCACCGGAATGCGTTTATGTCGATGGTCAGATCCATGGTCTTTGACCTCGTAGAGTTTTCCGTAAGAATCAACCGGCCTGCCCATCAGGATTCCGGACACCCAATATAACTGGCGCAAGGCGGATTCGCTCCAGTCTCCACAATCTCCATCAGGAGCTGCGATGCGAGCCACGCCCGTTCCATGGGTCAATTCCAGTTGGATGCTTTGAACAAAGCGACTCAACCCGGACAACTGTTCGTGAAGGCTGACAATGTATTCTTCTTTCCGGCCGTCCGGGTGGTTCATGTGCCAATGAAGAAATTCGTCCAGGACCACGACCGGCCACCGACGCTGTGAGTGTCCTGGTTGCCAGACTGTCTTGGCAGTCCACAAGGGACGGGAAGGTTTCTCGGGGTGATCAACCTGCCGTGCGAGTTGAATCATGACTTATGCACTTTAATTGCCAGATGAAGAGGTTTGTCAACCAGCGGAGTAAAGAATTCGGGATCGAGGTGAAGGTGTTCCTTCGTCACGCCTAATTCAACAATTTCCGGCATAGACTGAAACCCAGCTCCGGAAAGGGCTCCGAGTAAATCCTGGAACGTCTTGTGTACACAACGAACGGGAACCTCGATTCCATCTTGACGGGCGATTGATCCTTCAAAGGTTTGGTCCCGACCACTGAAATAGCCTCCCGCCGGCACGAAGCTGAATCGGTCCTCCGGCATTGCCAGAAAAGGCATCAACGGGTGAGGAACCGACATGATTAGTGCGCCGCCGCGATTCAGGCGATGGTGGATTTCGGAAAGGACCTGTGCCGTGTCAGAATGATTGAGGTAATTAAAAAGGAAGACGGCGAGGACCAGTTCGTAGCGAGCCGTCCCCAGGATGGAAAGGTCGCACACGTCACTCACCAGGTAGCGAATCCCGAGTGGATCTGCTGCTTCACGCATTTGAGCGTGACGAATCATCTCGACGCTCATGTCCACGCTGTCTATCTGTTTGCATCCTCGTCGTGCCAGATTGCGCGACACATACCCTTCGCCACAACCAAGGTCCAGTAGACGCCCATGTAAAAACGGCTCGCTCCACTCCATCAGGAAAGGACGCGCCGTATAATCAGAGAGCAATACGGGCCGGTCACGGCTCCAGTGAGATGCGGCGAGGTTGTAAACGTCATGTGTGTTAAGCATTTTTATTCGGCCGGTTTCATGGCCACGGCGCGTCGGTACATGCCATCCCAGAAAGTTTCTCGCAAAACTAAACTCTGGTGCATCCCCAGACGCAGGCTCCACTGTCCTGTTTCTGTTTGGGCCAGGTCAAAAGCAATCTGGCGAAGCGCCTTCGCATGGTCATCGTCAACGAGACAGTGCAGTTCAAAGAAAACCGCTTCCTGTCGCGTAAGACCTGGCTGACGTCGGCAAGCGGCCGCGAGCGGGTGGTAGAGGTGGCGAACGATTCCCTCAGTGCCCAACCCGATCGCACCAACGGCCCGTGCTGCATCTGCCTGGTGCAAAAGATCCAGAACAGTCGCGCGCCAGGTTTCAGCCTCGATGCAATAGCGACTCTGCTGTTCTACGCCAATCGCGTTCTGGAATTGTCGGAAAAGTTCCTGATGCGGCACGTTGGCGATCCAGGCTATGTCAATCCCTTCAGATTCCAGTATCTCCCGTTTGTCTTCCTCCACCATGCCCGATTCTTCGAGGAAATTTTCGGTGAGTAATGCCCGGTGGGCTGGATTGTCCAGCCGTGCAATCGTCAGACAAAGATACCGTGTGAAATCCCGACTATAACAACCGTACTGACAGGCAAAGTCACGAAGGGCGGCTTCCGAGTTCGGCAAATCACCGGTGGACAAGGCGGTCAGGTAAGGATGACGTACCGCCCTGTGCGATTGAGCCTCGGTCTCCAAGCGATCCAGAAAGCTGTCGACGGTGTCAGGACCTGCGTGAACAACCGGCATCGTTGTCGTAGACACAGAGTTACTAAAATCAAAATTCGGCAAAGGACATTCTGCCAATGATGTTGTGTTGTTGTCTAGCATTTTCACTTGTTCCCAAAATGTGTAGCCACTGGAAGTTCAGGAAGGCGTGCTTAGATCACCAGGGTGATCACAAACCACAATCCGCACAGGTCACGGGAATTCGAGTCGGCTTTCGCAGACCACAAAGACAGATGCAGGTCAGAGTCACAGGCAAGACAGGATTTCAACCCGATTCAAGCTTAAAACGGTGCGCATTGATGATGACCAGGTTGACTCACAATGCTTAAATGGGGTGAGAGTGTGTGCGGCCCGAACCGGAACCCGCCTGCCTGTTAACGATGAGTGACTCATGAAAGAAGGTGTCGAATAAGGTTTGGCAAAACGACCATGCTGTGATGAAACGCCTTGAACCTCTGTATCATTCCTGCAAAGACGGTGCCAAAACTGAGTTAATGCAGGAACGACAAAAATTGAGCCATTGCGGCAGTCACCACGGGTTCATGAACGTGGTATCGCAGTGAAACAACACAATTAACGCAAAATAATACAACGGAAGTCTCGGACCGGTACCAGGCGTTCACGGCCGATTCTTCCTTCACCACGCCTTGTCAGCGTCTATTATGTCACGGACCGTGGGGGAACCAGCTTTGGGTGAGGATCGGTTTGCAGGCATTGACCGAAAGCACAAGTTCTAACGGGAAATGATGCAGATGATTGTTGTGCGGTTTCAGTAGCGGTCCAAAGTTTGGCTGCCTTGCGGATGATGATTGGGTTGAGGCAAAGACCATGGTCGATGTAATGCACGGATTTCCTCCTGAGCCCAGGGCGCAAACCACACTTGCGAACTGGCGCACTCCTCCATTCAATGTGTGGGCCTTCCATCATGTGCGGGAAATTGTGCCGTCTGCAGAAATTGTCAACGATCCGAAAGATGTCTGGCGACTGGAATCCAGCCACGATGACTTCTCAGAACTTCGAGTGCCAGGAACCGGGGGCCAGGAACTTTCCTGGAAGGAATTTCTAACGCAGACCCATTCCGATGGGTTGGTGATTCTCTATCAGGGAAAGCTGATTTATGAAACCTACACCAACGATCTCACACGGCACACACCCCACATTCTCATGTCGGTGTCAAAGTCTGTGCTGGGACTGCTGGCAGGAATTCTTGAGGCGGCCGGTGTACTTGATATTGCAGGTCTGGTTACCGACTACGTGCCGGAATTAGCAAACACGGCCTATGCGGGGTCGAGGCTGCGAAATCTTCTCGATATGAGAGCGGCAATTCTGTTCGATGAAGACTATTTGGCAAATTCGGGACCCTTGATCGAGTACCGCAAGGCAACGAACTGGAACCCACATGGTCCGGGAGAAACGCCATTAGATCTTCGTTCCTTTTATCAGCTGCTGAAGCTAAAGGACGGTGAACATGGTCAGCGTTTTCACTATGTATCGCCAAACACAGACCTCATGGCATGGATCATCGAACGTGCCGCCGGTCGGCGATTCTGCGACCTGGTCAGCGAGTTTCTCTGGAGACCCATGGGCGCAGAACGCAGTGCCTACATTACTGTCGACCGTCTCGGCGCTCCACGCGCAGCGGGTGGAGTTTGTACCACGGTCCGAGATCTGGCTCGACTGGGGCAGTTACTCTGCCAGCAGGGCCGGCGCAATGATCACCAGATCATTCCCTCTGACTGGATCGACGACCTGTACAACGGTGGGAGTTCACAGGCATGGGCCCAGGGGTCGTTTGCAGCTTATTATCCCGGTCTGCCGGTACGTTATCGTTCGCAATGGTATGTGCTGGACGGCCCGGCCCCGTTATTGTTTGGCTTGGGCATCCATGGGCAAAATGTGTTTGTCGACCGCAGGAACTCACTGGTGATTGCGAAGCTGTCGTCACAACCACTGCCGCTCGAACCGGAACTTATTTCTCTGACGATGCGTGCTGTGCAGGTGATCCGTCAGAGGGTAACAGGATAGATCTGTCAGCCGGCAGCAAACCGTGATCCGGCTCACGTTTTGCGTAAGCTATTCTTCCGCGGACGAATCTGCCGAAGGTCCTTAAATTAACCGGATACGTAATCTGCTGCCGACTTTGTCGTGGTGGAAGAGGCCGGCCATTAACTGTTTTGACGGGGTTCACATGCAACGAACGGATGACAGCACGGGACACGAGCCTCTACCGTTGATTCTTTATCTCAAGTATCTTTGTTGCGGCGTTCCCGCCTCACGATAACCACCACACGCAGCTTGGGGTGTGTGCAAATGTCTTCACCCAGGTACAGGCTGGAATATCACCGGAAGACCGCGTTATGGAATCGTAAAGTTGTGAACGAAATTCACCTGAAACCTGAGGATCGTTGGGACGGCTGGCGGTTTGATGGCAGAATTCAGCAACATCCCATTCAGAGATGATTAATGCGGCACATGGGCCGGTTCTTCGTTGTGATTGTCTTAGCTTTTCCGGTGACCAAAGCCCAGGACAACCCGGAACTGCACTGGGCCTTCCGTACGCCAGGTCGCACAGTGCCTCCCAAACGCGACTCGTTAAAATACGCACAGAGAGTCAGGAACCCCATCGACCGGTTTGTGCTGCATCGGCTTGAGCAGGCACAACTGGAGCCGGCACCTCCGGCCGATCGCGCGGTGCTGATTCGACGAGCGTACTTTGATTTGCTGGGCCTGCCACCGTCACCCGAACAGGTGTCGCAGTTTATCAACGACGAATCGCCGCAGGCATGGAGCACATTAATCGATGTGTTGTTAGCTTCCAAGCATTATGGTGAACGCTGGGCCCGGCACTGGCTTGACGTGGCTCGTTATGCTGACAGTGGTGGGTACGAAACTGACATCTATTATCGCAACGCCTGGCGCTACCGTGACTATGTCGTGAAGAGTTTCAATAATGACAAGGCGTACAATATCTTCGTTCAGGAGCAAATTGCCGGTGACGAACTGTGGCCGGACAACCTGGATCTCGATCCACGGAAGGTCTACGTTGTTTCTGAGGAGAAACGACGAAATCTCGAAGCCCGCGTCGCCACGGGATTTTACACGCTCGGACCCCGAGTCCACGAATCGGCACTCGATGCCAGGCGGCTGGCCTACGAGACGATTACCGACTGGGTCGACACCACAGCGTCCGCATTTATGGGGCTCACTTTCGGCTGTACACGGTGCCACGAGCACAAATTCGATCCATTCACACAGGAGGATTATTTCTCACTACAGGCGATCTTTGCGAGTGCACGTGAAATCCAGTTGCCATTGTGGACTGCGCACCATGAAGCTGACTGGCGTGAGGCGTATCCAAAGGTAATTGCAGTCGAAGAAGCACGACGGGCGTACCGGCTGTTTGAGGGGCGGATGGAAGGTAAAACACTGTCGTCCGAACAACAGTCCGAAAAACAACGGCTGTTGACGGCAATTGCATGGTCGGTGCTGGACCTGCCGGAATCGGCTGCCGGACGGGAAGCTGTTGATTACGACGGACTGATGCACGTTCCTACGGCAAGTGTTCTGAGTCGGGAACATCCGGCGCTGATCAAGCCTGTGTACCTCCTCGAAAGGGGAGAGCTGAACAAACCTCAGCAGCAGATGAAGCCGGCTCTGCCGGTGGTACTGGCTGAGACCACTTCCACACCAGCTGAATTGTCCGCGCCTTTCGGCTGTCGGAAGCAGCTGGCTCTGTGGATCACTCGGCCGGATCACCCGTTAACAGCCCGTGTGTTCGTCAACAGAATCTGGCAATGGCACTTCGGCCGAGGCTTTGTCGGGACACCGAACGACTTCGGACAGATGGGTCAGCCCCCTTCGCATCCTGAGCTGCTGGACTGGCTGGCGACCGGGTTTGTCCGTGCTGACTGGAAGGTCAAGGATCTGCACCGGCTGATCATGAACTCAGCAACCTATCGGCAGTCCAGCCGGTACGGCAGCGACCGGCATCTGACCGAGGACCCGGATAACCGGTTACTGTGGCGGATGAACCGCCGTCGGCTGGAAGCCGAAGCACTCTGGGATGCAGTACATGCGTCGGCTGGAACGCTCAACCTGGACATGGGTGGCCCTCCCGTCGTCCCGCCGCTGACCGAAGACGAACTTGCCTCACTGCGGCAAAAGCAGAACTGGGTGGTCTCCGCTGACCCGGCACAGCACACCCGCCGGGGAATTTACATCATGGTTCGGCGGAATTTCAAGTTCCCCATGTTTGAGGTATTTGATGCACCAGTCACCGCGGTCAGCTGTCCCACCCGTGACGTCACAACGATTGCACCACAAGCGCTTTGGGGACTCAATAACAGATCGGTCTTTTACCAGGCGATGCACTTCGCCGGACGTGTTGTGAAAGACGTGCGCGAGGACCCCGTGGCCCAGATTGACCGTGCCTGGCGGATCGCACTGGGACGGTCCCCGTCAGCTCAGGAGTCAGCACAGGCATTGGCGTTGATGAAGGCGTTTCGGCAGGAATCCGGAGAACCACTGCAAAACCCGCCAGAGCCACTCACGAATATTTCGGCCGCACATGCTCAGGCCCTGTCCAAGTTGTGCCTGGCACTGTTTAACGTCTCGGAGTTTGCCTTCGTTGACTGATGACAATGCAGAATGAAAACCCTCATTTTGTCGCAGTGCTTCGTGTAGATTTGTCTGAGTGATGCGCTCAAATTCCCTCCACCCGCTGCTTCACTTCCCCGTTCAGAGCCCGTGTCGTCTGCAGATTCACCAATATTTCGCCAGCTGCGACGAGAACACAAGCCGCCATATCCGGTTCATCAGGACTCAGTTGCTGAAATGGCGACTTCTCTTCACCACTGGCTTTTATGATGTCAGGCACTGCGGACTATAGTTCCGCGCTGGATTGCTGACTTTCGGTGGTCGCATCAGGCAGTTTTCCGTGTTGGCCTGGAGAATTTGGAGCTAGACGGTTGTGAGGTCAGCCATTGATTCAACTTTGAATCAGCGAGTCATCGACGTAGACCCTGATGGACCATGATCAGCCGGTCTTCGTGTGGTCGATAATAGCCGTTGATCCGCTCACGGATAGCGAAGCCAAAGTTCCGGTAGAGCATGATCGCGGGTTCATTGGACGGATCCACGGTCAGCAGGACCGGTGCCGTGGCCTGAGCCAGCCCGGCCTGCATCAACTGCGTGCCGATACCCGCGCTCTGCCGATCTGGGTGGACCATGATCTTATGCAGGCAAAGTTCGGAAGAATGAGTGGGGAACATTACCAATGCTCCGGCGATGTCTCCCGATTCGGACAACGAGTCCGATCCCTCGGACTGGCGAGCGACCAGCAGTGTTGCCATGTCGCACCAGATCCTCCAGATGTGCTCGCCGTCGGGGATAAACAGGTCGGGGGCGATGGGCCATGAAATGCGGTCCAGTGCAGCGACGTGCAGGTAGTCACGGTCAGTAGCCGGTTCGATCGTGCAGGACACGGAGAGTTCCTCTGGTCGCGGGCAACAGTCTCTTCGCAACGCAGAATTGGCACTGGTCCGAAGCAGGTAAACTGGTTGGCGGAGAACGACTAATTGACAAGCCTGGATGAATCAGACACCTATATAAGTGAATTTCAGGTAGAATCAAAACGTTTGAAATAAGTGAAATCACGAAGATTGTTCTGAGCTCCAAGGTGACGGCGCCCGCCATTCTGCCGATGGACCCGAAGTTCCCGTCTTGCGGGCTTTGCATGGGCTTGCCTCCCTCGGTCCTATATTTCCCACACTCGTCGTTTCCAGATTCACCAACGCCTCAACAGCGGCGACGAGAACAAGAGTCGCCGCATCGGGTTTGTCAGCGGCCGGTCACTGGAACATCGACCTTTCCTCGTCATGCGTTTTATGATGTCACCGACTGCGGTTTGGCGCTGCGCTCCGCACCTTCGATGAACACATGAAACATGTTGTCAGTGTTAGCCAGGAGTTGTTTGGTTGTCATGACGGTCGCGGGTTTACCAGCAACATGAACTCTTCGCTCTCGATCAGTGCTGTCACGAGTTTTGTGATTCGTCTCGGTGAGATGTGTTCTCCAATACGTGACCTGAACGAGTTCGATGCTGTCGGGAGCGATCCAATTTTGTTCGGACTCGTGACCCGACAGAACCCGACGTTTTTTCTGCGGTGTGGAACGCCTGGCGTTTTCACTCGGTCTCGTCCCCCCTTTCTTTTCATGTAAAACAGTGGGACTCTCTGCGCTCCAAAATCGGATGCTGTGCATTGTTCTGGAAATTCACCCAGACTGGTGCTGTTCTTGCTTGCTCATCTGTTGCCTGGCCCACGGTGGGATGTGTTCGTGACTGCCGAACCCGAATCTGCTGTCTGTTATCAGTTTCCGGTAACAGTGCATTCAGACAGTGTTGTCTTCAGCTCTTCAAACCTCGCATCGGTGATCTGCGTATTTTCGATTCTGAGCACTTTCAGGCTGGTGAGGCCTTCGAGGTCTTCCAGACTGGCATCAGTGATCTGTGTGCTCCTGAGATCGAGTACTTGAAGGCTGGTGAGCCCTTTGAGGTGTTTTAGCCCGCCATCGGTGACCTGTGTGTTCCCGAGAACGAGCACTTCCAGTCTGGTGAGTGCTTTGAGATATTCCAGTCCGGCATCAGTGATCTGTGTGCTTCTGAGGTCGAGTACTCCCAGGCTGGTGAGTCGCTTGAGGTGTTCCAGCCCGGCATCGGTAGCTCGCGTGTCCTCGAGACTGAGCTCTTTCAGGCTGGTGAGCCGACTGAGGTGTTTCAGACCTGCACTCGTGATTGCCGTGTTACGAAGGACTAGTCTCTGCAGTGTGGTGAGCTGATTGAGGTATTCCAGTCCGACATCGGTAATCTGCGTACTCCTGAGGTCGAGCACTGCCAGGCGGGTGAGCCCTTTAACGTGTTGCAGTCCCTCATCGGTGACCTGCGTATCCTCGAGACTGAGGGCCCGATATCCCGACAGGAACTTACCTCCCAACGCCTCAATCGCTGCTATGGCCTTCTCTTCTGCATTTGGTTGTTCATCTGTCGTCGGCTGTTCAGCTGGCGTCGGTCGATCATTTGCCGAGTCGCAACCTGCAACGATTAGTAGTGTCACAATAATCAAAAGACTTGTCTGTGCGGATCTCAGTGTCTGGCCCCTGTTTAAATGTTTTTTACGAGACTCTCTGCTCTAAAGGCGACCATCGACAGGAATTCGTACTTCGTTGCGTATCCTCTGCCAGTCCCGCGGCGCAATGAATTTGTGCCTGTCACGTCATCGTCCTGTCCGCAACTCATGCGATTGTTTTTTAGCTTCTGCCAAAGTGGTGTCATGCGGTGCGTACTTCACATAATGCCACGCCCTCCCGGCAGCGACAAGCCAATGGTTGATCAGGGTGTCGTCGTCATAAATGACCTCGATTGCGCGGTCGTACTTTTCGGGTCCATAATTAACAACGCAGAGACCTTTATCGACCCGCCAAAACAGCCTGAGGTCCGGCGGTACCGCAGTTCCGCTCCTGCCACTGGAGTGCACGTTCCTTCGGATCACACGATTACAGGAAGGTAGTCCGAATCTCATTTTCCATCGTTCCTGCGTGCAGCGCAGCGTGATTCGTCTGCATTGAAAAACGAACCGCCGGAAGCCTAAATTTCCACCAGTGGTTCTTCGGAGTCGCCGAACTGCTCCAGTGGAACCCCGAATTTCGCTGCCAGTGACAGGTACAGGCTGGACATCTTGCGGTTGGGTCGGTCGAGATAGTCGAGAACGCGACCTGTCACCAGCTGACCCCCGGCTCCACCAAGAAGCACGACAGGCAACTGAGAGGCATCGTGGTTACCGGTCAGCATGCTGGAGCAGAACAGGAGTACCGAGTTGTCGAGAAGTGTTCGGTCACCTTCCTGCGTTTCATTGAGTCGTCGGGCAATGTAGGCGACCTGACTTACAAAAAACTGATTGACTTTGAGCCAGTCGTCCGACTCCTGGTGTGACAGCAGGTGATGGATTATGTGACCGAGTCCCAGGTTCGTAAAACGCAGCGAGGAAATATCGTTGTTGAATTTGAGTGTACAGAAACGCGTCGAATCGGTCTGAAATGCGAGAATCATGATATCGCACATCAGTCGCCTGTGCTGGTCAATATCCTGCGGGATGCCTTCGGCCGGCCGCGGGCGGTCCGGCCTTTCGAGGGTGGGACGCCAGTCGCGTAAGCTGCGATCCTGATCCGCACGGGCGATCCGCCTTTCAACGTCCCGCACTGAGGTGAGATACTCATCAAGATTTCCCGATCCAGCCTGCTGATGTGCCTGCGCAGACGCCCGGCATCTGTCAGTACAGCGTCGAGGACACTCGTGTCACCGGTGGCCGAAAATTCGTCTTGAACAAGCGATTGAACGCGAGCGCCGGGTAAACTTCCAGAGGTGTGGGTGTCGTTGGTGAACTCCAGGAAATGTGTGAGCTGTACAGTATCGAATAATTCTTGTGCACGCTGGAGATCGACTTTTCGCAGCCAAGCACAAGATTTGACAGCTTCGTCTGGTGACCAAGTCGCTGTGCAAGCAACTGATCGATGCTGGTCGCGGATCGCACTCTGCCACCAGCCGCAATCGGTGCGCCGGTCAGCAGATTTCCCGTCTGCGAACTGTGGATGTTCCCCTTAAGCGCTTCGGCATTGTAAAGCCCCCGTATAAAATTGAGCTTATGCTTCCAGGGTGTCAAAGGCTGGAGGACTTTGCCCAGCTGCATTGCCTCGCCTTCGCCACGGGCCCACCACTCATTCCTGTGAAATCCATTTCCAGCGAACAGGCAGGCGAATCGCAATGGTGGTTCATGCGTGCGCTGAGGTGCCCCTGGTTCAGTGCCCCAGACAGACAGCGACTCGAACCACGGCAGGGCAACGCTGACGCCTGTACCGCGCAGCAGTGTGCGGCGCGAACGACGAAAGTCAGTGCCAGGCAGACGTGTATACTTGTTAATCAACGAATGTTTCTCTCTGATTAATTCTTCTCAACAACGTCTCGACCGCGATGATATCGAAACTGCCGGCTATTAACGACGGGAATCACAGCAGCTGAAACACGGTAGTCGTTATTTTCAAGTTGTACACGCATTTCGTTCAGCAGCGCCTTGTCCCAAAATTCGACAGAGCGCCCCAGTGCATAGCCGAGAAGCTTACGGCAAAATTGTCCAGCAGTTCCTTCCGGCGATCAGTGATCAGGTACGAGCGAAGGCCATCGATTCCTTTGAATTCCGTCCTGATGCCGCCATCCAAAACAACGGCACTGACATCAATTGGTCGACCGGCGTGGTCCTTTTCACGGAGACGCCCGATCGGATCCAAAGCTTCCAGAGCGAATCCTAATGGGTCAATCCTGTCATGACAGACGGCACATTCGTGCGCGCTGCGATGCTTCGCGACAAGCTGACGCATCGTCAATCCATCTGTTTTGTTCGGGGCGTCCGGTAGTTTTGGAACGTTGGGAGGAGGTTTGGGAAGCTGACGGCCCAGCAGCGTTTCCAGAATCCAGGTGCCTCGAAGAACCGGACTGGTACGTGACGCACCGGACTGTTTGGTGAGCATCGTGCTCATTCCCAGTATGCCGCCCCGGCCATATTTCCTCAGGCCCTCAATACGTTGATGTACTGAGCCTGTGATATTGTCCACCCCATAATGACTTGCCAGCTGCTCGTTAAGAAACGTGTGGTCGGCGTCAAGGATGTCGATCACCGAACGGTCCGTACGGAAAATATCTTCGAAAAACAAAAGGGATTCTTCGTACATCGAAGCACGCAGTGCAGTGAATTCCGGGAACTGTGTCTCGTTAACTCCTTCATACCGGTCGAACTCACGAAACCCCATCCATTGTGCGGCGAATTCAATCGCCAGGGCTCGAATCCGTGAGTCCCGAAGCATTCTTCTGGTCTGCCCAGTGAGAACCTGTGGGGACTTGATCATTCCGCGGGCTGCCACGTGCCGCAACTCTGCGTCGGGCATCGTTGACCAGAGAAAATAGCTCAGACGACTTGCAAGTTCCCAGTTTGACACCGGCTGCGGCTCGTCTTCCGACGCCGGTTCCTCGATGCGATACAAAAACAATGGTGAGATCAGCACCCGTGCCAGTACATTGCGGATCGCTTCGTCGTGGGGCACATCCAGCGTAGACAGCGAACGATAGAGCTCGAGTAGCTCGACCTTCTCATCCACCGATAGCGGCCGCCGGTAAGCGCGTTGGGCGAATTCAAGCGTTGCGTCGACATGGCGCCACTCCGACGCGCGCAGCTCATGGCGAAACTGTTCGGCGCGCTGCTGGATTGGAATTTCCCGGGATTCTTTCGAGAATCTTTCGTAGTGAGCAGCAATATTCCACCAGGTCTCAAAGGTATCATGGATTTTCAACGCATCATGGCTGACGAAACGCAGATCGTGCCAGAGCCGGTCAAGTTCCTGCTTTTCTTTTTCTTCAAGCATGAACCGACTGAGAAAGTCATCGTCCCGATGGAAAAGAACAATCGTGATGCCTTCATCGACAGGAACGATCTGTGTGTAACACATGGCCGGAGGAAGCCATTCCCGATGTGCTGCAAACGCGTGTTCGAAAATGTTTCTGCCCTGTTCGTCTCGAACGATGAAGGGGAATCTGGCCGGCTCCTGGTGTGAATTCGCCTCCGGGTGATCATCCTTGGCTCCGATCGGGGGAACGAGGCCGCACATCGGTTCGGGGTTTTTTAGGCTGACATCAGCCTGAATGCTGCCAGCCGCACCGATTGCGGTGTCCAGCTCGACTTCCACCACGAACTGGCGTTCGTTGACAAGGTGTTGCGGAACAGGGATCTCGACTACCGCTGGTGCCCGAAGAACGAAACTGGCATCGTCTATCGGCTGCATGCCGGGATGCCGGCCAAATACGACGCTGTCCGCATCGCGGGAATTGCGGACGGTGAGCCGGATCGGCAGGTCGCGCAACAGAATGGGGGCCAGCTCGCTTGGGCGGGGCGGGTCTCCCGGCACAGGAATCGGATTACCCTCAAATCGAGGACGCTTCCACAGCATAAAATCAGCTTCGTTACCGTCACCGGCATCGCCGGCTGCAAGGTAAACCACAACTTTTTCATCTGTGGTTCGGGCCGTGAGCGGAACCGTGAAACTTTGTCCGGTCACCAGCGGAGTTACGGGGTCCAGCCATCGATGAACATGGCCGACACTGTTAAATTTCCAAAGCGATCGCTGTCAGCGCCGGATCTCGGCAGCCAGTTCGGGCGAGTTTTCCGGAGCGAGTGATCGCCATTGAGTACGGAGATCGTCAAGAAGAAACGAGTGTTGTCCCAGCTTGCCGCTGAGGACATTCCACAGGATCGTCAGGTATTTCCTGGACAGTCCGTTTTTGTCCGCCAGTTCGCTGAGTTGAACGCCGGATCTACTGGAGTCTTCGCGGTACTCCACCGTAGCCCGGATATATGATTCCATAGGAGCTTGGCCATAATCGGAGGCCAGTGGCACGTCGCCGTACATCCATTTTCGACGCTTCGTTTCGGTATAGTGTCCATAGAATGTCCGAATTTTCTGTACGATTTCTTCGGTCCAGTCGCGTCGGGTTGTATATCGGGAGAACCGAATTCCGTCCGGGAGAAGTACTGCGTGACGTGAGATTGTTTTGGCTGCGTTAAAGTATTTCTCGAGCAGCGCCGGTGACATGACCAGGGCATCGCCGGTGTTGGTAAAGCCTTCGCCCGCAGCACTGTCGACCGGGAAGTCGACGGCAGGCTGGAGATCCACGCCGGTCAGATCCCGAATGGTGTAGTCGTATTGCGCGTTACTAAGTCGGCGCAGGAGCACACGACCAGGGTCTCCTGTGTTGGCCTGTGACTCGGAGACGATCAGTGCACGCACCCACTCGACAAGGCCTGTGCGTTCCGCAATGCTCGGCTGTGGGTTCTTCTCCGGGGGCATCTCACCATTTTCGAGCTTGTCAGCCACCATTTGCCAGACGCTCAGATCTCTCCGGATATCTTCAACTCCCGCAAAGCGCTCGAGGTCGAGCTCAGCGCGCTGCCCGGCCGTAGAATGGCACTTCAGGCAGTATCGCTCCAACACCGGCCGGATGTCATCGACATATTCTTCGGCACCTCGAAGATCGCCTTTGAGGCCGAGCAGCAACACAAGTACGAAAGGCACCTTAGACACCACGGGAAAGATCGCCTGATGGGAAACTGCCAGTCAATATTCACCGAACCCATTATAAACGGTTGTCCGTCATTTCGGGTCACCAGGTCCACCTAAATCAAAATCTCAAAACCCAAAACAAATTCAAATGAATGAAATTTGCAGGTCCTGAATACCCAAGTGGCGACCGCGCGCAGCAAAAGACAGGTCACTTTGAACGAAAACAGCTGCAGGAACTGACCCTGTCTGACAGGATTCTCCGCCGGTATTGCAAACTCGCAGCACAGAGTCATGTTGCTGAACAGGCAGCCGTTACAGCATCGCCTGAGCCGTCTGTACAGACGGCAGAGCAGGCAGCGGCTGAGATTTCCGGTGAGTTCAGGGGCAAAGTGATCAAGGTCGTTGATGGTGACAGGATCGACGCGCTCAGCAACCACAACCAAGCGATTCGCATTCGGCTGAATGGCATCGACGGTCCGCAGCGAGGACAGCCACTCGGCAACAGTGCAACTGAGATGCTGAAGGCTTCCATGCTCGGCAGTGTCGGGAAGGTCATCTCATACGATGACGACTGCTACGACCGCACAACGGGCGACATTCACCACGATGGCACGCTGGTTACCGTGCCGACACGTCCCACACTTTCACTGTATTGTCAGCGCTGGCTGAGGCCAGCCGCATCCCGTCCGGGCTGAAACACACGCTGTTGACAAAGTGAGTGTGTTCTTTGAGCGTGAACATCATCTGCCCCGTGGTCGCGTCCCACACCTTCACTGTATTGTCAAAACTCCCCGACGCCAGTCGCGTCCCGTCCGGGCTGAAACACACGCTGAGGACATAGTGGGTGTGCCCATTAAGCGTGAGCGTCTCCTGACCGGTGGCCGCGTCCCACACCTTCACCAGCCTGTCGTAACTCGCCGACGCCAGCCGTGTCCCGTCCGGACTGAAACACACGCTGAGGACATAGTGGGTGTGCCCATTAAGCGTGAGCGTCTCCTGACCTGTGGCCGCGTCCCACACCTTCACTGTATTGTCAAAACTCGCCGACGCCAGCCGTGTGCCGTCCGGACTGAAGGCTACGCCGTAGACCTGATCGGTGTGTCCATTAAGTGTGAGCGTCTCCTGACCTGTGGCCGCGTCCCACACCTTCACTGTATTGTCAAAACTCGCCGACGCCAGCCGTGTGCCGTCCGGGCTGAAAGCTACGCCGTAGGCCTGATCGGTGTGTCCATTAAGTGTGAGCGTCTCCTGACCCGTGGCCACGTCCCACACCTTCACCGTATTGTCAGCGCTCGCCGACGCCAGCCGCGTACCGTCCGGGCTGAAAGCTACGCCGTAGACCTGATCGGTGTGTCCATTAAGTGTGAGCGTCTCCTGACCCGTGGCCGCGTCCCACACCTTCATTGTGCTGTCGCCACTCGCTGAGACCAGTTGCGTTCCGTCCGGACTGAACGAGACGCCGGGGACCCAGTGGGTGTGTCCTTTGAGTGTAAGGGCCTCCTGACCCGTGGCCGCATTTTCGCTTTGCGCATTGTGGTCGGGTGCCTGTGGATTCAAGTAGAGGCCCCTGATCGTCTCCTGGCTGGATTCCTCGAGTGGAGCTGAAGACTGTTCCTGGCATCCCGCCAGGCATATGAACAACATCATGGTCATACGGTGCATGGTCAATTCTTTCGTTCGCGCAGCCAGGAAACGGTCGTTCAGATCACCGATACAAGTCCCGTTCTGCCTCGCTCATACGTCGCCAGTCCCACGGTGGAGTGACCTTTTGACTGCCACCCCATAGTCCCGTATTCAGCTCACGCGAGTGCTTCCTGGCTTCCGCCAAAGACCGGTCGTCGGGCGTGTACTTCCTATAATGCCGAACCGTTCCGGTCTTGACCAGTGCCAGGCTGGTCACCGAGCCGATACGTCCCGCAACTTCACCGTGTTGTCAGCACTCGCCGAAGCCAGCCGCATCCCGTTTGGGCTGCAACACAGGCTAAGGATCCAGTTGATGTGTCCTTTGAGCGTGAGCGTCTCCTGACCCGTGGCCGCGTCCCACAACTTCACCGTCCTGTCAGCACTTGCCGAGGCCAGTCGTGTGCGTCCGGACTGAAACACACACTGGAGACCATGCTGGCGTGACCTTTGAGCGTGAGCGTCTCCTGACCGGTGGTCGTGTCCCACAGCGTCACCGTCCTGTCAGCGCTCGCCGAGGCCAGTCGCGTCCCGTCCGGGCTGAAGGACACACTGAGGACAAAGTTGGCGTGTCCGTTGAGTGTAAGTATCACCTGCCCGGTGATCGCATCCCAGACCTTCAATGTCCGGTCCCTGCTCGCTGAGGCCAGCCGGGCTCCATCCGGACTGAAACACACGCTGGTGACAGGGTCTGTGAGTCCGTCTAACGTGAGCATCAACTCGCTCGATTCCTGGCATCCCGCCAGGCAAATGAACAACGTTACGGTCATGCACTAAATGATAAATTCTTTCGTTCGCTCCGCCGGAAAACGATATTTCAAGTAAGCCTTACAAGTCCTGTGCTTTTTTGCTCATACGTCTCCGGTCCCACGGCGCTATCGGCTTGTGACTGCCGAGTGCTTCTGTCTTTGTGAGTTCGTATAAATTTGCCTTAGCACGATGCACTTTGCCGCCGCCTGCACGTTTCGTGCTCGTTGCCAGAGTAAGACGGGCATCCAGGAAAGGCCGTAAAAGAAGATGAAACGGTTTGCTGTTTTACAGTGATCGTCTGCTGACATTACTGTGCTGCGTCCCAGCTGGGTCACCGTCATTGAAGACATCACAGCTTGATGTGTATTGCTGACCGTTTGCTGTGGGTGACAAGAGTCGGTCACGGCATACTTCGGTCGAGAGCAGTTGTATCGGTCTCCGTTTCCTTCACGACCACGGCTATAAGAAATATTTTTGTGAAACAACGGCTCATGCTGTACTAATTCGCATCAAATAAAAAGGCGATTGATGTCAGGGAAGCAGCCTGCTGTTGAATTGACGCGTCGATCCCGTAAAGCTTAGTCATGTGTCCAGAGTCTGCAGCTTGAAAACACCGCTCTCCGGTGGGGTGCATTTGCTTATTCATCGGGAAGCAGTCCGAACCATGAACCGGACAGATGGAACGACTGACTGAGGTTCAGATCGAGTCTTGGCGCGCGTGGTGCCGTAAAGTCATTAACGATGAAAAGGATATTGAAGTAGAGGCGCTGGACTTCGTTGGAGTTTTCGAGTCGACTCGGTTAATGAACGACCGTGAGTTCACACTAACATCCTGGAGCAGTCCCAAATTCGGAAAACACCGGCTGCCGTAGTTTCATGAGTTGAGCGTTGCAGGATGGCGAACATTGCTGGTCTGCCGCACTCCGAGGTTATTTGCAATGCCGTTACCAACGGTGGTAAATCTGGCACGACGAAAACACTTCCTGACGATGTGTGACCCCGTGTCAATTCACAACAGGCTCTGCCGGAAGCATATTCAGTAATGAAACAATCCACTGCCATTCTGTTGGTCGTCGTTCTTGCATCCGTGCCCGTACTGGCCGCAGACAAGGTCCTGAACTGGGTGAAGGTGACCAATCGGGCCGGCTGGCAGCCTCGGGATTCGCAGGGTGAAGTCGTTTACAAAGACCGATTGTGGATCTTCGGCGGATGGTTCAATACTGTCGAAGCACCACCACGTGATGTGTGGAGTTCATTGGATGGAAAGACATGGAAGCTGATCAAACGGACTGCTCCGTGGAAACACAGCGATCTGTCGATGAGCGTCGTGTTCAAGGACCGCATGTGGTTCATGGGCGGTTGGCACGACGGACGGCTGCCAAGCCATTCGGCCAGTAATCAGGTCTGGTCGTCGATCGACGGTGTAACGTGGGAGCAAGCCACCGCTGACGCAGGCTGGAGCCCGCGGATCGCCTCCGCGCTCATCGAATTCCAAGGGAAGATGTGGCTGTTGGGCGGGACCGAGAATTACTATTTCGGCGACGAGAACAGCATCCAGAACGACGTCTGGTCTTCGGCAGACGGTAAGCAGTGGACGCTGGAGACGTCGGATGCCGGCTGGTCACCACGGGCTTATCACCAGGCGGTCGTGTTAAATGACCGGATCTACGTCTTCGGTGGCGGTGACTACCGACCAAACTATCATGCGGTCAACGATGTCTGGAGCTCAGTGGACGGCGTTCACTGGAGGCAGGAAACCGCCGCCGCCGCGTGGCATCCCCGGCTGTGGTTCGCATCCGTCGTTTATCGAGACCGCATGTGGGTCCTCGGCGGCTGGTCCAGCAATCCGTTCGCCAACTGGGATGACGTGTGGTACTCCACCGATGGCCGGAACTGGAAGCAACTCAGTTCTGATGTGGTCTGGAAGGAACGTCACGAACACTCTGCGTTTGTGTTTCAGGACAAAATCTGGATCGCCGGTGGCCATGCGATACCGCTTAACAGCGAAGTCTGGTCGCTGGAGGTCCCGGAAGACTGGTTCAAGGGCAAATTATCATTTTGAATCGCTCACGGAACTATATTTCGTCTGGTTCATTGTCTGTGAGCGGAATCCTGAGTGGTATGCCGATTCCTCGAATCTGTAAACCACTGCCGGAAGTCGACAAAATCCGGACAGGTCCCCGAGGACATTCCTGTAACTCCCGGATTTGTATACAAAGACAAACGATAGAATCGCTTCAGTGACTGGCCTGGCTGCTGATTACTGGTCGGTCAAAGATACTTCTGAACACTTTTACGGTCTCACTCAGCTGTACTCGTCCCGTTCATCATTGATCATCCTCCGTGAGTGCCACGGCATTCAACAAAAATCTGTCACCGCAGGAGTTAGTGGAAGATCTCACACTCCGGCAACGCCTTCTGCAGTTTGGCAACGCCCGCGTCGGTGATCTGCGGGGTGAGGACACCAACCTGAGGGCACCGGGAATGCTCCGGGCCCATGTCATTAACTGATGATTAAGCCGGTGACCCAGCTGAAACAAATTACCAGAACGAAGCCCCGAATCTCAGTTGCAACAGAAACGACGCCACTTGGTAAAGAGTAACCCCAATCGAATTTGTCCCTCTCTTGAAGCGACGAATAGTTAACCAGACAAGAATCACTCCAGGAGGTACTGAGACTAGAAGTAACAGCCCGGAAACAACGATAGTGGGCTCATAACCCGCACCACCACATGAGGCAAGTACTATCATCAAGAACATGAGCACAGTAAAAGAGTTCGCTAGATTAGGAACTAACCAGTCCCTAGCATTTGGATTCTTATCCACGAAGGTGTCCTCCTGAAGAACCGCCACCACACCCAACGATCCCGATCAGCAGCAAACCCGCGAGCCATCGCTTCATGACGTCACTCCGTCGGCAGGGAAATCTGGCTGCAGTGTAGCCGGGCGGGTGGTGCGAAGCGGGCTACTTGCGCATCTCGCACTTCGGCAACGACTTCTTCAGTTCGGCGATGCCCCGTCGGTAATCTGGGTCTCGTAGAAGTGGAGCGCCTGAAGTTTGGTCATCCCCTTGAGATGCACCAGCCCCGCGTCGATGATTTGGGTGTTCTCGAGGTGGAGCCACGGCAGGCGGGTCAGCCCCTGAGGTGCACCATCCCTGCGTCTGTGATCTGGATGTAGTGGAGGAGGAGAACCTCCAGATTCATCAGACCCTCAAGGCACACGAGCCCCGCGTCTGTGACCAAGGTGCTGCTAAGATCAACCGCAATAATTTCGCTCTGTTCGTTCACGGTGACGGTGGCTCCCAGTTTCTCCAGGCGTTGCCATCGTTGTTCGGTACAGCCGCTGCAGAACATCACGCCGATCACTGCTAATAGAAGCATGTTTCCAGTCATGATTACTCTCCTGCTGTGCTCGTTTTTCAGGTGTTCACATCATGTCCGGCCTGAATGACATACTGACGACTTCATCGGTGTGTCCTTTGAACGCGAACTGAATACTGTTCCTCGTATGGCGTCAGGCAAGTGACAAACGGCACGATCATACGGTTCAGGGTTAATTCTTTCGTTCGCTCAGCCGCAGAACGGTGATTCAGGTCACCGAATACTCATCCTGCTGTTCCCTGCTTCTACGTCGCCAGTCCCACTGCGTTTAAAGAATCTGCCACTTCAGTGGTTAGTGATAGATCTTGGACTTCGGCAACACCTTCTTTAGTTCGGCAACGCCCGCGTCTGTGACCTGGGTCTCGTTGAGGAAGAGCGTCTCCAGGTTGGTCAGCCCTTCAAGATGTATCAGCCCCTTGTCTGTGATCCGGGTGAAACCGAGGTAGAGTGTGGTCAGATTGGTCAGCCCATTGAGACGCACCAGCCCCTGGTCTGTGATCCGGATGTTGTCGAGGGCGAGAACCGTCAGATTGGTCAGCTGCTCAAGATGCACCAGCCCCTCGTGTGTGATTTCGGTGTTAATGAGGTAGAGCCTCGTCAGCTCGGTCAGTCCCTTGAGATGCGCCAGCCCCTCGTCGGTGATCTCGGTGAAGCTGAGCTCGAGACCAACAATTTCGTTCTGTTCATTCACGTCGATGGTGGCTCCCAGATTCTCCAGCTGTTCATTCACGCTGCGGACACCTTCAGTGTGTCCTTTGGGCGTGAGTGTCTCCTGGCTGGACTCCTCCAGTGGAGCTGAAGACTGTTCCTGGCATCCTGCCATACAAATGAACAGCAACACGGTCATACGGATCATGGTCAATTCTTTCGTTCACTCAGCCGGGGAACCAGTAGTTTAGGGCAGCGCCACTCCCAAGGTAAAACGATTTTGTGACTCCCGGACCATAGTCCCGTCGTCAGCTCATGCGCTCGTTTCTCGGCTTCCGCCAAAGTGGTGTCGTTCGGCCCGTACTTCATATAATGCCAGGCTATCCCGGCAGCGACAAGTAAGCCAATGGAGAACGAATGGTCAACTGCAGTCAGCACAGCTATTTCGCGACCATGTTCCGACGACGTTTTGCGTCAGGACTTGCGTTCACCGCCCGATCGGCCTGCAGGTACTGGCGGCCAAAGCGGTTAAGTCCATGGTCGTATCCAATGGCCTGTACTTGCGCCCAAGCATCAGCTTGACCCCAAACGCAAACATTCACGGTCTCGCAATGCACAGAGTCACGATTTTCCGGACTGAGGGCTCCGAAACCCGCTGACCACTCGACACATCCCGCGTCGCACGTATTTCACCGACGCACCTTTCAGCCCTGTAATCCCCGCCGCCCGCTCATACGGCCCGTCATCGATTGAACACGTGGCATTCGGAAACCGGCTGGAGTCCGCGCCAGTTGTGCACCACCGGACCAGTCAGCTTCAGGTTATTGATGCACCGAGTCCTCGTCGCGCCATTCCCGCACGATGCGGACATTCAAAATCCGGATCTGCCGCGCGGTGCTGATTCACTCGTTCACCGACCTGTTCCAACTCGCCGATGCCAGCCGTGTCCCGTCCGGGTGGAAAGATACGCTGTAGATTTTATCAGTGTGTCCTTCGAGCGGAGCCGAAGACTGTTGCCGGCAGACGGCCGAAGAAATATTTAAAACGAAGGGTCCAGATCAACGGCACGGATCAGCCGAGCGCCGGCCGCCTTGCAGGAATATTTTTTCTGGTGTGTTGGGATCACATCGAACTGTTCGCACAGTTCAATAAACCGCTGCACGAGTGACCGCATGCGGGCTCCAGTTCCGGGTCAAGGTTTTCAGGCGCAATGTTGCCGTACCACTCCCGAGGTCCTGCAGGACGTTTCGGATCGGGATCTTCGACGTACCAGACCGGCTCGATTGCTGCCCGGTAGACGGCCAGAGACAGCTTTTCGATGCGTCGGCGCACTGCGTCACTCTCGGCCAGTTCCAGGCTCTCTTCCGTGGCAGCCACTCCGGCCAGGCCCACCGATTCGTCGATGCCGTAGTCGTGGCCCCGGCCAAAGCAGTTGGTATGCAGCCCGCCGGCTAAGCCGCGATCCTGCACCAGGTTGATAAACCGAGCGATGGGCGGTGCGGCACATCCATAGTGCAACTGCAGAAACTCGTCGATCAGGTCCTGTCCGCTGCGGTTGGGGTCCCACAACAAACCGGCCGTGAGATAATTTTTGAGATCAGAAAATTCGACGGCCCCGAGGTATCGTCCGCCAGCTGCAGAAACCGTCTCCGCAGGTGGAGAGATTTCACCATGGGTCTAACAGAGGATGTAGCACAAAGACGTGGGGCAAACCAGGATCGCCTGACACCGGGTTCGAGACAGATCGGTGTAAAGGATGTCGCACCGGAAAGCGCAGCGCTCTGAGAATCACTCCATTCCGACAGAGTCGGGCAAACCTGTACTCACGATTTTGTGACAATCTTGGCTAGCCCCCTTTGATTTTCTGTTAATGAGCTTAATGAGGGCCTACGTTGTATCGTATTACTAACTAACAGCCGGGCTATAGACATACTTGTAATCTTATTTGGGAGGTGCATTCCATGCTAATCCTGAGTCGGATAGCACAGCCTCTAAAGGCTCATTGGTTTCTAAGAAGTCTGCACCGAAATGACAAAATTCTAGAAATCGGTTCTGGTGGAGGTTGGGTAAGAGTGTGGCTCAAACATCACAAATATACCGGATACACCAGCGTAGACATCGAACCCCCAGCAGATGTGGTCGGAGACATCCTGAACTGGCGGGAACTTGGATTCGTCGCCAACTCATTTGACGCAGTTATCGCCTTCGAGGTTGTGGAGCACGTAGACTGCTTCCAAGCGGTTTGGGATCTGCTCAAGCCGGGCGGCAAGTTGCTACTCACCACACCCGTCCCGGCGGCCGATCCATTGCTGGAGAGGCTGGAGCGCATGGGACTGACTCAACAGCGTACATCGCCCCATGACCACTTGGTCGACTTGCACTCCGTGCCGTGGCGAGGCTCTGTGGAAGTGCGCCGAATCGCATGGTTGTCCCAATGGGCACGTTTCACAAAAGAGGACTGTTGATGGCGAAGCGAACGGCCGTAATCATCGGAGCCGGACCTGCAGGCTTGACCGCAGCCTTTGAGCTGTGTGAGCAGACCAATATCGTCCCGATCGTGCTAGAGATGAGTGACGCCATGGGTGGAATTGCCCGTACCGTCAACTACAAGGGCAACCGCATTGATATCGGTGGACATCGCTTCTTTTCCAAGTCCCAGAAAGTGATGAACTGGTGGTTCGCGCGCATGCCCATGGAGCGCGTGGATTCGGGAAGTGCGGAGATCGCATACCAGGGGAAACGTACGACTGTAGAGAACGAAGGGGTCGATCCAGAGACCACCGATCGGGTCATGCTAC
This sequence comes from Planctomycetota bacterium, assembly GCA_963581585.1. Taxonomy (GTDB): domain Bacteria; phylum Planctomycetota; class Planctomycetia; order Planctomycetales; family Planctomycetaceae; genus S139-18. Next base: position 3,721 of record CAUZPL010000081.1, on the reverse strand, counting down.
TGAGGTCTCGCAAGAGCCGGATCTACTACCTGCGCCAGTTCTTCGACTACCCCATCAAGTTCAACAGCAGCATACTAAGGAAACTTGGCGCGCGTCGTAGCGTAAAGATCGGACTGAGCTACGCCAAGGCAGCGGCCATGCCCATCAAGCGCCCAAAGAACCTTGAAGAGTTCTTCATCAATCGATTTGGCCGAGAATTGTACCGCACCTTTTTCAAGTCCTATACGGAGAAAGTCTGGGGCGTCGCCTGCAATGAGATCAGCGCAGAATGGGGAGCGCAACGCATCAAGGGGCTGTCGATCACCAAGGCGGTGAAGCACTTCTTCAAAAAACGGCTCGGCAGCATCAGTGGTGGAATTGCGCAGAAGGGTACCGAGACAAGCTTGATCGAACAGTTTCTCTATCCGAAGTATGGCCCCGGGCAGATGTGGGAGACCGTTGCAGAGGAGGTACAGGCCAGAGGTGGCACGATCCTCACCGGTCAAAAAGTAACCGAGGTCCTGGTCGACAAAAAAGGAAGAATACAATCCGTCAAGGCGCTCGATCAGCTATCCGGGCTGACGAATACCCATGAGGGTGACTTCTTCTTTTCCACCATGCCGGTGCCTGCCCTCGTCCAGGCCCTCGACGTCGAGGTCCCGTCCAACGTGCAGGAAGTCAGCGATGGCCTGATGTTCCGGGACTTCATCACAGTGGGCCTGCTGGTCGAGAAGCTCAAGGTACGCGATGAGAACGAACCTGCGCGCAAACTGATACGCGACAACTGGATCTATGTGCAGGAGCCAGACGTAGTGGTGGGCCGCCTTCAGCTGTTCAACAACTGGAGCGACTACATGGTCTCAGATCCCACCAAGGTCTGGATCGGCCTTGAGTACTTTTGCAGCCAAGGCGACGCTATCTGGGAAAAGACAGATGAGGAGCTAAAGAAATTCGGAGCCGACGAACTCCACAAGATCGAGGTACTCGACAAGATCGACGTGCTTGATGCCACCGTGGTTCGTATGCCGAAGACCTATCCAGCCTACTTCGGTACTTACGACCGGTTCAGTGATCTTAGCGACTGGACCGACAACTTTGAGAACCTGTTCCTGATCGGGAGAAACGGTATGCATCGCTATAATAACCAAGACCACTCCATGCTTACCGCAATGCAGGCGGTCGAGAACATTCGAAAGGGAGTGACCGACAAGTCCAATATCTGGGGCATGAACGTGGATCAGGAATACCACGAAGAGAAGCAGGCCCCATCGCTTAACGGACGATGACAGCACCGCGTTATTCCATCGGCATTCTTTTGGGCACGGATCGACTGCAAATGCCTGACACACCACATGACGAGCTGCCGGAGCGGGATTGTGTCAAACCGTTGGAAGAGCCCGAATATCTTCTGCAGTGCAACAGCTTAGCGACACCGCTTCACGCAGTGATTACCGGAACAGTGCTCATCGCCTGGCTGGGGCTTGCTGTCGTTGGTGGCCTCACTCATGAACCGTGGCGTGACGAGATGCGCGCCTTGTCACTTGCGTTCGAACCGGAAACAGTGCTAACGCTGCCATCGATTCTGCACGAAGGACACCCAATTCTGTGGTACCTGTTCCTCCGGGTCGCCTAGGACATCGTAGGCAGCACCGTCGTACTGAAGGGATTGAGTATCATATTTGCAGCTCTCGCAAGCCTATTATGGATGGCACGTGCTCCACTCCCAAATGTACTGAAACTCCTGTTTCTCTTTGGGCTGCCGCTGTACGAGAATACAGTATCATCAGTCGCAACTATGGCATTGCCATGTTTTTTGATTTTCTTGTTCTGCCACTTCTACCGCAGCAATGCTCACCCGGTCTGGCAAACCGTCACACTCGTACTTCTCGCGCACACCACCGTCCTTGCGATACCCTTAACCATAGTCCTGCTCGGCGTATGGAGCTGTCAGAATCGACGCTTCGATCTGGCCATGTCGGCGGTCACGATCGTAGTCGGCGTAAGCTGTGTCGCATCTTATCCGTTAGGCTAACCCATCGAGCCGATGCTGTTCAGATCCGACCTGAAAATCGAGAGATTGGTGACTGACAGCGTCGAACAGATACTCCAGCCGTCGCGCGGCTTCGAGGAGCTGTTGGTCTTTCCTGGCGTGGAGCATGTGCCGTCCCTGTTCGGGTTGTGCGGACACGTTCTGTTACTTTCTGTGGTCGTTGGACTCTGGAGACGGCCGGTCTTTGCGGCACCTGCTGCGATAGCAATTGTGACGCTCGGAACCATATTCGCGTGTATCTATCCGTCCAGTTTACGACACGAAGGGTTGTTATTGGTGTTCTTTATGGGCCTGTACTGGATGGAAGCGGAAAGCAGAAACGATCGCTAATGGACAGACCACGCGCGGGACATCGCGCTCGTAGTCCTGGGTTTCATCTGCGCCGCTCAGGTCGCAGTCAATGGTGTCCGACTGGGACGCGATATCCTGAATCCATATAGCGCCAGTCAAGCGATCGCCCGCCATATTCAAGGTAACCCAAATTTGGAACAGGCCAGATGCACAGTTGATTACACCGGACAGCGTGCAACGCGTAATTGGCTTGTTGAAAACGTCGTTCACGCACTTGGTGATTGACCTGTCCAAGTGCTATACCGCATTGGACATGCAGGCAATTCACTTGGCGGACGATCGGTGATCAGGTATTCAAAGAGGAGCGTGGCATCAAACGTCTCCTTTTTGAGAAGCACCTTCAGGTCGAGGCCGCCTTCCTGCATTCCATCGGCATGGCATTCAAAACAATACGTTTGGAATAATTTCCTCGCCGGTTCCTGGCCCGTTACCGGTGTGCCAAGGAGTAAAAACAAGATGCCCCACATGCCCCAATGCACGGCCAGCGCAATGCCCGTTTTTCGGCTGTTGCAATCTCTGGGTTTGGTTCCCATTCCTATCTCGCGTTGTCGCTGACTGCCATAAGTACCCCAAAACCAACTGATAGGAATTTTGATTTCCCACGAGTCTACCCGCAAAAGCCGCTAATTGAAGGCGGTTTCTGGAGGCGGGAAGCCAAATGGAGGCCTGTCGGAGTGCAACATGCACGTGGATAGACGTAGAATATGCCTCGACCCCACAGCTGGTGCGCATCGTCCCCATGCCGATCCGCGTCGGGATGATTAGAAGCTCTCCAGGAACGGGTCAATGTCGATGTAGGTCAGCTCCGGGGGCTCGGCCTGGTCCTGTGAATCGATCGAGCTGTCCATGTAGGAGGCGCGCGAGCTCGAGGACCAAATTATCCACTTCTGGTGGCCCTCTCGCGGGGGCGCGCCTGCCACAAGCGGCAGTGCTTGAGGATCTCTTCGATCACGTCCGCCTGGGGAGGTTCGATGAACGACACCACCTTCATCTGGCCGCCGCACTCTCACGCAACACAAGGGGTCCACTTCATAGACACGCTTGATCAACATCGCCCACGTTTGGCTACTGCGAGAAGTGGTGGGCTCCTCACCCGATGGCTCGTCGGATACGGCGGCTTGCGCCTTCTTCCGCACCCCACGCGACTTGTTCGAGTACCAACCGTAATAACGAATCAAGTGCGAGCCCTTGGGCGGTATGTGCTGTGTGAACTCGGCGAGAAAATCCAGGGGCGGGAGGATCTGAAAGTTGCGATTCACTCCCGCTCGTATTCCATCTCCCTTCGGATCGGGAAAGGCGCGCCCGTGCCTGCTTTTCGGCCTGGTAGACGATTTGTCCTGT
>CAUZPL010000080.1:0-28266 GCA_963581585.1 Planctomycetota bacterium | reverse complement strand
TCCGGTGCTATCGACATTGAAGTCGAGTCTTTCAAAGAGCTTGCCGCCGGCACGAACGTTTTGATCTATCCATGTCTCTACGGGTGGCCGAGCGGGTATATGCCGATCACACCCGAAATGACACGTGCTCTGGCAGTGAATTACTGGTACCAGGGGGCAGACGGAATCTACACCTTCAACTGGAACGCTCACACCTATACCCACCGACCTTCCGATAACCGTCCGGAGGGACACGCAAAGTTTCAACATCAAATGCAGCGGCTGTGTGAGATCGATAATCCGGACGCAATGCGAGGCACAGACAAAATTTTTGCGGCGGATCGGGGCCGGCCAGGCTGGACGTACCCCCACAACTGGATGCACTGTGTGCTGCCGGTGACGCTCCAGGCGGGTCAAAATGCGGGTGTCTCTGTCCTGGTCGGTGAAGATCTGACCAGGGCACCACGACCTCAACGGCTTCGTCTGACCATTGAATGTGCGCAACAACGATTGCCAGGAGTCGACCCCGCTACATGGCAAACATTTTCCGATGACGACCAGTTGCGAATCCGTTTGAATGGAAAAATACTATCGTGTCAGGAACGGTCTGATTCACGGGTGGTGGTATTTCTGAAACCCGAACAGCTCGTGTTGGGTCGAAATCGCGTGAACCTGGCCGCCGTGACCGGTCAGTTCACTGTGGGTGCGGTCGAGATTCAGGTTACCTACAACTAGAAAACTTCCCCGGTCCTGCGGCAAGCTGCCCGCAGCACAGTCACGAACGAAGCCGGCCCGGATGAATTTTCACGACACTGAGTGTTGATCCGGATATTGATTTTTCCAGGGCCCTAATCTGTTATCGCGTTTAAAATTTCCAGCCGGACGGATTGGATTCGCCACAGACGGCATTCAGTCCGACCGGGACAGGATCGATCAGGAGGGAGCCACTTGAGTAACGCTCGTTCAGATGGCCGCCCAAGGACTTTGGGCGGCGTCCTTCGTCAGGCCATTAGTTCGTGGTGGACGCGGGCGCCGGTCACAGGCGCGTCGGTCATACTCTCTTCGCGGCCCGCGTGCAGGTAGGTCGTCCGGTAGTGGTCCAGCCCCATCTGATGTGCGATGGTTGCCATGAGGTCGGGCATGGAAAATTGCTGCTCGACGCTGTGGTACCCGACGTCATCTGTCGCGCCGTGGACATAACCACCCTTAAACCCACCACCGGCAATCCACAAACTACCGGCATTTTTGTTGTGGTCGCGTCCGCGATCTCTCCCACGCGACTGTCCCACCTGGGAGACGGGAAGCCGACCAAACTCGCCGGCCCAGAGGACGATCGTGCTGTCCAGCAGCCCTCGATTTTTTAAATCCTTTACCAGCGCTGCGGATGGCCGGTCGCTGACTGCGCACATGTTCGGTAAACCCTCCCTGAGGTAACTGTGATAATCCCATGGCTGGCTTGTGCCGATGAACACCTGAACAAAACGCACCCCCGCTTCCACCAGCCGGCGTGCCATCAGACAGCGAACGGCATAGCCGGCGGGTGTGATCTGCTGGTCATTGCCGGCCTCGATCGGTTTCCAGCCTTGTGGGTCGTCCAGGCCGTAGAGTTCCATCGTGGCTTTTGATTCCCTGGAAATATCCAGGACGTTCCGGGCGCTGAGCTGCATGCGTGCGGCCAGCTCGTAATTGCGGATGCGCGTCTCCAGTTCCAAATTGTACGGATACTTCTCGCGGTGTTTGTCATTGAGCCGCGCGAGAAATTTCAGCGTCCGACGCTGCACGTGAACGGGCATCCAGGCCGGCGGCTCAAGATTATGCACCGGTGCGCCACGCGTATTGAACTCCGTGCCGCCATAGAGTTCCGGCAGCCAGCCACTCTCGGACATCAACGGCCCGCCGGTTGCGTAACCGTCGGGATCGCGCAGCACAACAAAGGCTGGCAGGTTCTGGTTCTCTGTCCCCAGGGCGTAGCTGAGCCAGGCCCCGAGCGTGGGTCGGCCGGACAGAAACTTGCCGGTGGCCAGAGTGTTCGCCGCCTCCGGGTGATTGTTGTGAGCGCTCTGTGCTGAACGCACCAGACAAATGTCGTCGGCGATGCTGCCCATATGCGGAATCAGCTCCGACAGCTCCATGCCGCACCTGCCGTATCGCCTAAACCGAAACGGACAGGCAAGCAGCTCGTTTTTCTCGCTCCCTGGCTGAAAGGCGTCAGTGGCGACCTCGTAAATCTGCCCATGACGTTTCTGCAGTTCGGGTTTGAAATCGAAGAGGTCCATCTGAGGCGGCCCGCCTGTCTGGACGAGCTGAATGACCGCTTTGGCTCGTGGCTGAAAGTCCGCTGCGCGCCGGAGTGTATCAAGACGCCGTGAGAGGATCCCACGGGGTGGTGGGTCAGCTGCTGAACGTTCCGCACCCAGCAGATACGCCAGCGGCAGGGAACCAAAACCCAAGGCGCCACGTGTAAGAAAGTCCCGGCGCGAATGTTCATGCTCCGAGTGAGGATGAAAAATTGATAATGGTTTCATTCGACGTACAGAAAATTATTCGTGTTAAACAATGCGTGACAGAGACTGGCCAGTGCCTTGCGATCTGCCATCTCAGGGGAACTTAACGATGCGCGGTAGGCGGTCCGCTGTTCATTGAGAAACTGTACACTCCAGGCAGCCTCTTCGGCGGTCGGAGGGCGGGCCAGTGCGATACGAAAAGCCAGATCAATGCGATCCTGTGCAGCCGGTCCGGATTCTCGCGCCACGCGATCGGAAAAAATGTCGGCCTGATTCAAAACAAACACGTCGTTCAGCATCGTGAGTGACTGGAGTACGACCGCTGAACTTTTGCGACGAGTGCAATTGGTGTTAAGAATCGGGTGGTCAAAGACGCTCAGCAGGGTGACACTGGGTTGAGGTGATCCCCCGATGCGTCTGGTGCCCAGATAAACACTCCGCCGCCACTGGCTGGTCGGCGTGGGCAGACCTTCGGTTTTGACGACGGTCAGTCCCCCAGGCAGACTGTGCAGCGGAACCACCGGACCAGCCAGTGTTCGGTCCAGTGCGCTGCTTGCCGCCAGAACACAGTCACGAATGATCTCTGACTCCAGACGTCGCAGGGACATGCGCCACAAAAGCTGATTGTGCGGATCAACAGAATATGGACCGGAAGTCACGGTTTCGGCAGTTGTGTGCGAATCCGAAAACGTTGATCTTTGACGGTAGACCGTTGACATTACCAGCATTTTTATAATCCGCTTCACCCGCATACCATCACGGACGAACTCACTCGCCAGGTAATCGATGAGTTTCGGATGTGTTGGTCGTGCACCCGAATGCCCAAGGTTACCTGGCGTTGCCACAATCCCCTCTCCAAACAGGTGCTGCCAAATACGATTGATCATCACACGAGCGATCAGTCCGCTGATCGGCGTCTCCGGCCTGGTGAGCCAGCGTGCGAAGGACAGTCGCCGGCCGCTGGTTGCACCTTTGGCTTCTGAGTTGACGAGGGGAGCCAAAGCTTCCGAGTCTGAATTGCAGAATACACGCAGATAGCCGGGGCTGACTTCTGAACCTGGATTGCGGAAATCACCGCGAATCAACAGGTGGGTTTTCGGAGCCTTTGCCACGTCGTACACACCTTCAATCCCTTCCGGTAACATTCGCTCCCCAACGCGAATCCACTTCTGCGGGTTGTAGGCCGGTGTAAACAGAGCCATCAGGCGATAGTAGTCCTGCTGTGAAACAGGGTCGTACTTGTGAGAATGGCATCGAGCGCACTGCAGCGTCAGTCCCAGCACACCGGTCCCGAAGATCTCGATTGTGTCGAACAGGATCGCATAACGGTACGACGGAATATCCGTCATGACATTGCCGGTCTGATCGTTCGCGGTACGCAGGAATCCGGTAGCGACCAGCAGTTCTTTCGTCTCGGGTGTAAACGTCTCCGCTTTACGCCAGTCAACCATTTCATCACCAGCGAACTGTTCGACAAGAAAACGGTCGTATGGCTTATCGCCATTAAACGAGCGGATGACGTAGTCCCGGTACTGCCACTGCTGTCCCCGCTCGGGCACGAAGCCTGCCGCATCCAGCCAGTGCTGTCCCCAGCGCTCTCCGAAATGAGGTGAAGCCAGCAAACGATCGACTACGCGCTGGTAGGCTCCGGTCGATTTGTCTGCCAGAAAATTATTGACCACTTCCGGCGTTGGTGTGAGCCCGGTCAGATCAAGATAAACGCGTCGCAGCAACGTACGCCGATCGGCGTCTGGCGAAAACTGCAGCAATACGTCTTCCAGTTTCGCAAGGATAAAAGCATCGACGGGTGTGCGCAGACGATCATGTCTTTCAACCGGAGGAACGTCCGGAACCTTAAGCTTCTGAAACGCCCAGAACTCGCGTGCTTTTTTAAAATTGATTCCAGTCCTGTCGGGCGGCGCAGTACCACGGTTCGATGGGTACGGCGCACCCATCTGAACCCAGGTGATGAAGTCAGCGATCACTGCATCGGACAGTTTCCCGGCTGGCGGCATGCGGAGATGGTCGTTTTCATAACGGATCGCCTCGATTATTCGGCTCTGTTCAACGTTACCGGCAACGACGGCGCGGCCGGTATCGCCCCCGGCAAGGATCCCGTCTCGGCTGTCCAGCCGCAGTCCGCCTTTCGGCTTCGTGATGGTTGCCGAATGGCACTTGCTGCAGTGTTCGACGAGAACGGGACGAATTTTTGTCTCAAAAAACAGATTTTGATCCGTGTCCGGGTCATCGGCAGGTACGGCTGGAACCAGCGTTATCAGAAGAGAGACCAAGATCGTGCCGCGATACGTACCCATGACCTCGCCCGTTCATCCTCAATCGAAGAGTCGCCATATCGCGACGACAGCGTCAGGATACCCGACAGTTTATCAGATACACCTGACAAACAAGCAATTCCGCTGGCTTCAGCCTGGCACTCGACGTGTGTTCCGGCTTGACTGTGGTTTGTTGGCTCCTTGCTGCCGGGGCAGGAGTGACCGCGATCGTGAGGGACACCGTCGATCTGTTCCTGGTAATCTCGGGAGAACATGCTGACGGAGTAGGCTTTCGCGACCACGAAAAATACGCGGATTACACCGACGGCAGTGAGATCCATCGGCAGGCCGTTGTCCGATTTCGTGCTGAATGGAGGGCTGTGGAAGTCAGGAAGAACGGGAAGCTGATACTGAATCAGGGCGAGCGGATTCCGGTCCGCTAATTTGCCAGCGATTCGAACAATGCCCGAATCGACCGCTTCTGGCATCTGTGCGGGCCGATAATCGACAATCCAGACCCCACGCGGGTTTGCTATAACACTTCTGTTTGCTCTCCGATCGTAGTCAGGGGCGCAATATGGCTGTCGACGCCGATCTTTCTATCATGGAACCCAGCCATACCATGTTGTCACGTCTCAGCAACTTGCCTGCTGGCCTTAGCACTCTTCTGCTGGTGGGGCTGCTTTCTGCAGCCAGCCAGGGCCAGGAGAAGCCGACACCGAAGGAGATCGCGTTTTTTGAGAAGAAGATTCGTCCGGTCCTCGTGGCCCACTGTTACCAGTGCCACTCGGAAAAGGCATTCCAGGCCAGCAATCTCAAGGGGGAGCTGCGTCTGGACAATCGTGCCGCCGCGCTCAAAGGAGGAGAAAGTGGCGCTGCCATTGTCCCCGGCAAACCGTCCGAGAGTCTCCTGCTGGAGGCCTTGAATTACGAATCTTTTAAGATGCCGCCCAAGGGGAAATTACCGGCCGCAGTGATTACCGACTTTCGCGACTGGATTGCTCGTGGCGCCGCGGATCCCCGCAGCGGGGAGGCAGTGGTGATCGGCGGGATCGATATTGCGGCGGGAAAAAAACACTGGGCCTACCAGCCGCTGCAGCTACCCCCCCTGCCGTCGGCTACGGCAAGGAAGGGCGAGTCCCCGATCGATGACTTCCTGCTCTCCCGCCTGGACGCGGAGAGGCTGAAGCAGGGCCAGCTGGCCGGGCGGCATGAAATGGTTCGTCGACTTTATTTTGACCTGCTTGGCGTACCCCCCTCCCCCGCACAGCTTGCGGTTTTTCTGGCTGATGAGTCCCAGGATGCGTATCCGCATCTGGTTGATCAATTGCTCGCCTCCCCGCAGTTTGGTGAACGCTGGGGACGGCACTGGCTGGACGTGGTACGGTTTGCCGAATCGATTACGCTGCGTGGACAGATTTTTGGTGAGGCCTGGCGGTATCGAGACTACGTGATCACGACATTTAACCAGGACAGGCCTTTTAATGCCTTTGTCCAGCAGCAGATTGCCGGTGACCTGTTGCCCGCGGACTCACACCAGGCGTGGCGTCGCAACCTGATTGCCACTGGTTTCCTGGCAATGGGGAACAACAACCTGGAAGACCAGGACAAGGACAAGTTACGGATGGACGTGGTTGATGAGCAACTGGAGATCATCACTCGCGGTTTCCTGGCCCAGACGGTTGGCTGTGCCCGCTGCCACGACCACAAGTTCGACCCCATTCCAACCAGGGATTACTATGCCATGGCCGGGATCTTGAGAAATACCAAGACGCTCAACCATGCCAATGTTTCCAGGTGGATCGAGTTGCCGCTTCCCCTGGAGCCGGATCAGGAAACAGGGTTCAAACAGCAGGAAGCGGTGATCGCAGCAGTCAACAGCCAGATTGCTGAATTGAAATCCCGCACCAAAGGTGGCCAGATGAATCCCCTGCCACTGGCCCAGGTGACAGGGGTGGTGGTGGACGATGCACAGGCCACCCTGACCGGAAGCTGGATGAAGTCTGTCTCCGTCAAGAACTACGTGGGGAAGGGTTACCAGCACGACCAGGGAGCCGTCAAGGGAGACAATACCGCGACCTTTAAGCCGCCCATGCCGCTCGATGGTGAATACGAAGTGCGTTTTGCTTACACGCAGGGAACCAATCGGACACCCGCCCTGCCGGTGACAGTTGTCAGCCCCGACGGGGAGAAGACCACCACGATCAACCAGAAAAAACAGGCACCCATTCGAGGCCGCTTTATCTCGCTGGGACGATACCGGTTCACCCTCAATGGTCTGGCGGAAGTGACTGTCAGCAACGCCGGTACCACCGGGGTCGTGATTGTCGACGCCGTCCAGTTCCTCTCCATGGAATTGCTGAAGAAGGAAGCCGTTGCCTCGGAGCCAGGTGCGGATGCAGCAAAGGAAAAGCAGCGGCTGGCAAAGCTGGAAAAGGAGCTGAAGGAACTTACCGCGAAGCTGCCCCCCCGTCCAAAGTACATGTCCATCCAGGAGGAGGCAGAGATTGGCGACACCCAGGTTCATATCCGCGGGGATGTCCATAACCTGGGAGAGCCAGTTTCACGAGGAATCCTGCAGGTGGCCGACTTTGATGGCCAGTTTTCTGTTTCGGAAAAACAGAGTGGTCGTCGGGAACTCAGTGAGTGGATTGCCTCGGATCGAAATCCTCTTACCCCGCGGGTTCTGGCTAACCGGCTCTGGCACTGGCTGTTTGGTGCGGGCTTGGTACGGACCACGGACAACTTCGGTACCACTGGTGAGGAGCCCTCCCATCCCGAACTGCTCGACTACCTGGCAGTCCGCCTGTTGGAAGACAACTGGTCGGTCAAACGCCTGCTGCGTGAGATCGTATTGACCAGGACTTACCAGCTTTCCTCGCAAAGCCGAAAAGACGGGATGGCAGTTGATCCGGAGAATCGCCTGCTCTGGAGAATGAACCGCCGGCGGCTGGATGCGGAGAGCCTGCTGGATGCAATGCTCAGCGTGAGTGGAGGTCTGGACTCACAGATCGGGGGTCCCACGATCCGGGCCGGGACGGCGAATGACTATGACTACATGCACGCCGGAAATCGACGGGCCGTCTATTGGCCGGTTTTCCGTAACTCGCTTCCGGACATCTTTTTTACCTTTGATTTTGCCAATCCCAGCATGGTCACCGGGCGACGGGATGTGAGCAGTACGGCTTCCCAGGCACTTTTCCTGATGAACAACCCCTGGGTAATAGAACAGGCAGAACAGACTGCAGTACGTTTGCTGGCACTCCAGGGACTGGATGATCGGGAACGATTGCAACAGGCGATGCTGCTCACGCTTGGACGGCCCGGTTCGGCCGAGGAGCTGAGAATGACCCTTGAATTCATAAAATCGAGCGAAAACGAACCCCAGGGGCGAAAGCGAAGCTGGTCGCAGGTCATCCAGGCTTTATTCTCCTCGCTGGATTTTCGATATAATCACTAGGACGTTTTGACAGCGGAAACCTGGATCTGGAATTCATGGGTTCTTTTCCAGTAAATCGACGACAGGCACTTCGAGCGACCGCTTGTGGTTTTGGCCAGTTGGCGCTGGCCGGGCTGTTGAATGAGTCTGTTTCCGCTGTGGAGAATCCACTCGCCCCCAGGCAGCCACATTTTGCACCGCGTGCCAAGCGGATTATTTTCCTCTTCATGCAGGGGGGGCCAAGCCATGTCGACTCGTTCGATTACAAGCCACTGCTGGATGACAAGGACGGCCAGACCTTTGCCTTTGACGACGCCCGTGTAATTGCCAACACGGGGAAACGTGGTAGTTCTCAGAAGGTGATGAAACCGCTCTGGAAATTCCAGCAGCATGGTGAGAGCGGGCTCTGGGCGTCGGATCTTTTCCCGCACATGGCCGGGCATGTCGACAAGCTCTGCATGCTGCACTCGATGCATACCGAGGGAGTTGCCCATGGGCCTGCGACCCTGTTTCTCCATTGTGGTGCCACCAGCTTTGTGCGGCCGTCGATGGGGTCCTGGATCAACTATGGGCTGGGAACGGAAAACGAGAACCTGCCCGGGTTCATTTCTATCTGTCCCTCGCCGGGAAATGGGGGCACCCGTAACTACGGCAATGCCTTCCTGCCGCCGGTTTTCCAGGGAACCACTTTTGGCAGTGCCGGGCAACCAGCTGCCGATGCAACGATTCGTGACCTGGTCAACACCCGCTATGGCGGAAAAGACCAGCAACGCCAGTTCAGCCTGCTGCGTGCGCTGAACGCGGACCAGCTGAAACGGAATACTGTGGATGGCGAACTGGAATCGGTGATCAGTTCTTACGAACTGGCTTGGCGGATCCAGAGCCAGGCCCCGGAGCTTCTGGATCTGTCAGGGGAATCGGCAGTAACCCTCCAGATGTACGGAGTGGATGAGAAGGAGACAGATAATTTTGGCCGACAGTGCCTGATGGCCCGTCGGTTTTGTGAGGCGGGTGTGCGTTACATCCAGGTCACCTATGGTGACGGGACGGCCAACCCGGCCTGGGACCAGCATACCAACCTGCCCAAGCATGCAGAGCATGCCCTGCGGGTAGACAAGCCGATTGCCGGGTTGCTCGAGGACCTGGGCCAGCGGGGGTTGCTGGAGGACACGATTGTCTGGTGGGGGGCGGAGTTTGGCCGCACACCCTATGCCCAGGATAATGGCACCGGGCGGGATCATAATCCGGGTGGATTTACCACCTGGCTGGCTGGTGGCGGACTCAAGTCCGGGTTTCGCTACGGGGCGACCGATGAGTTTGGCGCCAAGGCTATTGAAAACAAGATCCACATGCACGATCTGCATGCCACGATCCTGCACCTGCTGGGTATGGATCACGAGCGGTTGACCTATCGATATTCAGGACGTGATTTCCGCCTTACGGACGTGCACGGCCACGTTGTCAGGGACATCTTTGCCTAGCGAATACCTGTTTTGCAGAAAACAGTTTGTCGCTGCCGGCTTCGAAGCTTGCTGTTTCGCTTGGTGACCGCGTCGTGGACCGTCTCGGTCATGACCTTGGCACAGGCTGCATTGGGATTCACCCCGTCAGGGATATTCTCCGGCATCTTTGATCACGGTGTGTAGAGGTCAATGAGACGGCATTTGGTCCTCTCGGCAACCGCTTCGACGCACGGCATCACCTCACCACCGACGACCTCTTCGCTGATCCCGTATGCTGTTTTGGGAACGGGCACCGGTGTGCAGAGGTAGACAACGGACACGTGGATTTGGGTTCCGATGCGGTCGCCTGTACGGCTGAATGAATCTTCAGTGCTGGTCTTAACATGCGACAGCGCATTGCAGTCTCAAAGCTCCATTCGGATCGTGATCCGTCTGAGCAATCGCTCATTGCCCTTACAAATCCCGGAGTCGCAGTTTTTGCGCTGCTGGAGACACCAGCGCAAAACTGACTCAGTATCGGCAGCCTTAAACACCTGATGCCGTGTCCTGCCTTCGGTCTGCCACTCACGATCTCAAACAGAGACACACGATGCAATCATCCACGCCCCGGCTGAGCCGGTTTCAGCCTCCGGCTTGAATACCCAGACAACACGGCTGGACCACCACCAGTGTGGTGATGGAACAATGGTACACTCTTTCATGGCTGCGGGGACGCCGGCGGGCTGGATTCACCAAGCAGTAACAACACCCGGTCTTTCTCAACCCGAACGCGGTAGCTGCGTACCCGTGTATGTTCAGGATCAACCAGCGATTTGCCCGTCCTTAGTTCGAACTGCCAGCCATGCCAGGGACAGCGCAGGACTTCTCCGTCCCTTGTGTACCGCTGAACCTCTCCCACTTGACATGGCAGCACATCACCTGTGACCGACCCGTTGGAGAGCGCGGCGCCCTGATGAGGACATATGTCGCGGACTGCAGAAAACGTGTCACCATGCCGCACGATGGCGCAGGGATGTCCGTCCACCTTCACACCATAAACGGTACCGGGAACGTAGTCGGCGACCTCTCCAACGTCATGTTCTCTCGAAGTCATAGTGATCCGCTGCGTTTGTGGACATGATGCGCTTGCGCAGGTCATCCGGCACACTGGCCGGAATCGATCGGTCCGGCGCGTCGAAGTCCCAGTGAGGATAATCAGTGGCGAACATCAGATAGTCGTCGCAACCGATCATGTCCAGAATGTCCATCAGGTGTCTTGGGTTCGGCGGCTCTTCGATCGGCTGCGTGGTTGCGCGAAAGTGCTGCCGAATATATTCGCTCGGCAGTCTGGTGAGCCAGGGCACCTCGTCCCTTAACGCACGAAAGTTCTTATCGAGTCGCCACATCAGTGACGGCAGCCACGCAAATCCTCCCTCGATGAGCGTCACGCGGGCACCGGCAAACTTCTCGAATACACCTTCCACGACCAGACTGGTCACCTGCGCCTGAAAAGCCAGTGACATGCTGGTGTGGTCTTCCAGATAGTAGGATGGCCACCCGCACGGCGTGATCGGATGCCCTCCCCCGCCAAAATGCAGGCCCACAGGCATACCCACTTCGCTGGCAGCTTCGAAGATTGGGTGAAACTGCCGTTTTCCGTAAGGAGCTTCGGAGCGCACCAGCAGCAATACCTGGACGAAACGTCCGTCTTGTCCAAGCCGACGAATTTCCGTGGCTGCAGCTGGCGGGTCCTGTGGAGTGACAACCATTGAGCCGCGCCAGCGTGGGTCGTGCGAGAGCCATCTCTCGGCTGTCCAGTCGTTGACAGCACGCATGAGCGCGACGGCAAAATCGATATTGTGCACAGCTGCCACATTGTACAGCGGGTTAAGGATCGCAAAGTCAATCTTCCAGGCATCCAGCAGCTGCTGGCGGGCAAAATCCGGGTCACCTCCTGGAAGGCCACCTCCTGGTGGCCAGGCATCACGACGTGCGGCCCGTGAAAACGCCTTCGGATAGACAGGGCCGGGCGGACCTTCAAATCCCGAATCGCATACGTACTGCTGCCATCTCTTCGACAGGAACGGCCGTAATTCACTAATTGAATTTGGAGCGTTGTGGACATCGCAGTCGATGAGAGTGACCGCCGTGCGTCCGGGATCACTGACAGCCGCTTCGACGGTCCGGGACATGATGTCGTTCCTCTTAAAGTTGAACGTGGACAGTGCCTCAGTGGTACACTTTGCCAAGCCCTGTGCAGTAATTTGACAAAACCAGCTTAATCCGACCTTCTGCGGCTCGCAATCACGTCGCTGAGAGTGAGACCGGTCGTGTCTGGTGCAGGGCCTTTCTTAAAAGCACTGGCCACCAAACCCACAACCACCAAAATGACGTGTCCGAGAACTCCGATCAGGAAGGGGCTCAGTGAATAATTGAACCGCTCCAGGTTAACCACCGGGACTTCTGTACCAGGCAGCCTGATTGTGGTCAATGTGGCCCACAGGGTGAACAGAAGACAAGCCAGGATTCCCAGATAGGCGCCGCGGGCGGTTGTCCAGCGAAACAGCATTCCCAAAGCAAAAAGTCCCAGGATTCCCCCGGTTACGATCATGGACATGGTCATCATGAATTCGACAAGTGACGGATCCTCAATTTGCGTCCACTGCAGGGCTAACACAATGGACGCAGCCCCAAACAACACGACACAGCCTTTTCCGACTAAAAGCCGTTGGCTGTCGAAAGCCTGCGGGCAGAACCGTTCGTAAAAGTCACTGACCGCGACGCTGGCCATGGCGTTCAGATCGGAATCCAGGGAAGACATGGCGGCGGCGATCAGCGCGGCCAGCATCAATCCCTTCAGGCCCGCTGGAAACTGGGTCCTGATGAAATAAGGGACGATTCTGTCCTGGATCTCCATAACGTCCTGTGGCAGTTGTTCGGCACGGACCTGATAGAACGACCACAGCAGGGCACCGACCAGCATGAACAGCAGCCACACCGGGAGACAGGCGGCCGCCCCCAGATAAGCACCTCGAACGGCGTCTTTATCGGAACGGGCCAGAAGATAACGCTGGACATTATTCTGACCAAAGGCAAATGTCTGCACCCAGATTACCACACTGCCGACGATGTAGAACCATTGGTTGTTTTCGGACAGATTGAAGTTCCAGCGGTCAATATCAAACTTGCCGCCTTCCCAGGCACGGACGACGACCTCAGTCGGACTGGCTCCCGACTGTATCAACACGATCGCCACACAAAGGCATCCACCGCCAATGAGCAGGATACCCTGAACAACGTCAGTCCAGACCACCGCCTGGATCCCGCCCACCAGCGTGTACACAACGGTAATCACTCCCAATACGAGGATCACCGTTGTTACATCCCAGTCGGTCAAATAGGCGGCTGCGATTGCCAGGAAATAGTAAGTCACACTTACGTCTGTGATGCGGTTCAGCAGAAAGGCTGCAGCTCCGTAGGCGCGCGCTGCATAGCCAAAACGTTTTTCCAGGTACGCATATACGGTCATCCGCAGCGTCCGTCGGTAAAAGACGACCAAATACCGTCCGACAAACAACATCACGAACAGCGGCACGACGTGCATGGGAATCAGGTACATATTCTTGTGAAACACGTTGCCGGGGTGTCCCACAAACGAAGCACTGCTGACGATCGTCCCCAGAATGGAAAACCCAACCACCCACCCGGGGATATTTCGACCGGCCAGAAAATAATCCTCCGTGGTCTTTTGTTGGCGCGAGAAATACAGTCCCAGCAGCGCAACAAACCCGAGGTAGGCGACGACAATTGCAATATCGAGTGTCTCCACACTCGCCTCCTGATCTGATGTTCTGCTGCAGACAGGGCCGACGAACACCGTTTACAACGCCGAGCAGGCGGTCGTTATTCCGTCGTTTTTTTTGCTGCAACGATACCCATCATGATTTTTGAGTTCGCCGGCAGGCGGGGAACTCCGATCACCGACAACGTGGGCGGACTGACGGAAAAATGTTTCCTGCACGCTTCACGCATAGTTGTGTCGTCGTCTATATCGGAGAGATAGATACGAAGCTCGACGACATCTTCCACACCCATGCCACCGGCTGTCAGGAGCGGCCTGATCCATTCAAGGCAGCTGTCGACTTGATCCTGCATCGTACCGTCCCGACGATAAATTCCTGCCAGATGCAGGACGTCGCCGTTGAGCAGTCCACGACTGTAGCCGCCGCTGGGGGGCTGCCCTTCGCCCACAACCGCCTGGCGAGGTTTGCGGCTGGCGATCAAGGTGATTTCCACGGGAGAATTCAGCGGAATTGCCGCCACGCCCATCGGCATTCGTGCGGGGCGCGGTTCCGTGTCAAATACCGACAGATAGGCTTCGCTGGCTTCACCAAACTGATCCAGGTCTTTCACGAAGACGTAAGCAGAAACCACGTGATCGAAATCCATTCCGGCCGCCTGCAGCACACCGTGAGTATTCCTGAGTGTCTGGAGCACGTGAGCCCGCATGTCACCCTCGACCAGCTTACCCGTTTGAGGGTCAGTTCCGGCATGGCCTGACAAATACAGCGTATCGCCCGCAAGAATGCCAGGACTGAATGGTAAACCCGATGGTTTGGCGCCGCG
Organism: Planctomycetota bacterium; assembly: GCA_963581585.1. Taxonomy (GTDB): domain Bacteria; phylum Planctomycetota; class Planctomycetia; order Planctomycetales; family Planctomycetaceae; genus S139-18. The sequence goes on along the minus strand of CAUZPL010000080.1, from coordinate 14,003 downwards.
GGGAAAGATGACTTTCGTGGGGCCTTTGAATGCCACCATCGCAATCTGTACTGGTGATTCACCAGGCAGTGCACTGACTCCGACGGTTGTTCTCACCGGAAACTGCTTCGTAAAGAACGAACGATACACAGCATTCATCTGTCGATACTTGCCGAGATCCGCCAACCAGACGTGTGAGGCAACGACGTCGGAGAAGTCGTACCCGCTGGCATCCAGTTCACATTTCAGGTTCAGCATGACCTGTCTGGTGGCAGCACCCATTTCCATGAATCGTTCGCCGGTGGCTGGATTTTGGTTTCCCTGAGCTGCCAGGTAGAGCGTGTCTCCGACCTGGAGGGTTTGAGGAAACGTAGAATCCTCCCGGGTTTCCGCGACGGCATCGGAAAAGAAGTGTGTGATCGACAATGTCAGCAGCAAACTTAATCTGGTCATGAATTTACCGTTCTTCCTCGTTTCATCGATGGTTTCACAGCAGCGCCGGCACGGCGAAGACATTACCGAGCCATTTCAGTTCTGAGTCAATCCTTCCTGAACGGCAGAGTGTGATCAAGATTCCGCCGGCTTCACCGAAACTGGTCCGGACAATGGTCACGATCTACCGACAACGAAAGACTGAGAAAGGAAGAGGTACAATACTCGATCCCGGCTGAAAGTGCGCTCATTCCTCGGGAAGTCAGGCTGAGCAAGATCAAATGTGGCAGCTCTCTTTAAGGACTGGATCGGAGTTGTACACTCGATCCGGTACGGGGCCTTTCTGATGTTCACAACTTCAGCACACCCAGCTGTTTCGGTTCGTCGATCTGATCGACGTTTGAAACAGGGGTGAACCTTCTTGTTTTGAATGTGCCATTGCTGGTTCTCTTTCGGGTCTTTTTAAAGCGCCGGGTTGAGTCAGACCAATTTATTGTGTGCAGTTGGTCTGTGGAATCTGCCGTCCACATCCCGTAGAAATCTGACGATTTCACGCGACCGCCGTTCACATGCTACAATAGCTGAATCTGCAGGCATCGGTAGATACCTGCAGACGGATACTTCGAAGTCAACGGTCTCTCATTGGGTATTGCAAGCCTGCCGCCGGACTCATGAAAAACGGAGAATCTTTTCAGCAATGGCGAGGTCAGATTGGCTTTCAGGTCAGGTTGCAATCGTAACGGGCGGCAGTTCCGGTATCGGACGAGCTGTCGTTGAGCTACTTCTCGAGTCGGGTGCGGCTGGTGTGACGGTCGCGGATATTGAACCGACAGCTGACGATGCTTTCCGGGGACTTCGAGATGTCCCCGATGGTGAATTTCTGACTATTCGAACCGATGTCTCTGATTCAGCTCAGGTTAAACAGCTGGTGACTCAGACACTTGAGCGATTCGGACGCATTGATATTCTCGTTAACAATGCCGGCATCGCTCCGATGGTACGCTGGCCCGATGTGACCGAAGAAAACTGGCGACGTGTTTTGGATGTTAATCTGAATGGTTCATTTCTCTGTGCGCTGGAAGTTCTTCCGCACATGCGTCGCCAGCAATCCGGTCGCATCGTAAATATTTCCTCCGTCGGCGCATTTATTGGCAGTGTGACGGCCCATCCGGCCTACGGCGTTGCCAAAGCGGGTCTCATCGCAATGACAAAATCGCTGGCCAGAGAGTGTGCTGAAGACGGGATCCTCGTAAACGCGATTGCACCTGGATCGATTGATACTCCGATGCTCGACAGCTTCGGCCACGACGCACGAATCAATTACGCGAAGGTATCAATGTTGAAACGCCACGGGACACCGCGTGAACTCGCAGAAGCAGTGCTGTTTCTGGTGTCCGATTCCTCCACCTATATCACGGGTTCAACACTGCATGTTAACGGCGGCTCGCTTCTGGTCTGAATCATCAATCGACTAACAGAGAATTGTCACATGCCCAAATACGACCGCTGTGTCATTGAACCTGAATTAAATCCTCTTTGGGAAGCCCCCGACGGCTCGCGCCAGGTTCAGGGATTGATCTCGTCGGAAAGTTGCGGTGCGGAAGACATTGCTGCCGGTTTGTGGTGGCTGCATCCGGGCGAAGAATGTGAACCGGATATCCATCCCGACGCGTCGGAGATCTACTATGTCGTCAGTGGCCAGGGAATCCTGCGTCTGGGTGAAGAAAAATATGAGGTCCGCAAAGGTATGACAATTTATATTCCGATGGGCGTCGAGCACCAGACGTTCAATACCGGCGAAGAAGACCTGTGCTACTACTGGGCATTTGCTCCACCGCCAGGTGGACCTTCGAAAGCAGAATTGCAGGGTTGGAAACGGTTGTAGATTCGACTATATCCGGGACTACTTGTTTTTTATTGGTGAAATGGCTCTCAGCCGTCTCTGGTTCGCCGCTGTGTACCTCAAAAATGTACCTTGAGGGGTTCCAGCCTGGTACATCTTCGAACAGCACCTGATTCGCCACAGCCGGTTCGTCAGCAGTCAGTTGCTGAAACGTGGGCAGTGCATCATCACTGGCCCGCATGATGTGGCGAACTGCAGACTGCAGTTCCGTATTACCTTCCAGGCTTTCGATAATCACCTCGAGCATGCTGTCCGCTTTGACCTGAATGTTTTGCAGCTGTTCGATTGTGAGGGTAGGTCATTGATTCAGCGCGGCGCGAGGTATTCGATCTGACATTTCGGCAAGGCCTTCCTGAGCTTGGTGAGGCCTGTGCCGGTGATCCTGGTGTCCACCAGGTTGTGAAACCAGAGGTGTTCGAGGTTCGTCAGTCCCGCAAGATTCACCAGCCCCGCGTCGGTGATTGGGGCAAAGCTGAGGTCGATCAGAACAATCTCACCCTGTTCATTGACCTCGACAGAAACTTCCGGTTTCTCCAGCTGTGCCTTCACGCTCACGCCAGCTTCGGTGGGTCCTTTGGGGCTGGCGTCTGTTGCTGACACCCGGCCAGACAAATGCACAACATTACGCTTATACGATACATGGTGGATTCCTTCGTTTTCTCCGGCCCAAAACGGCGGTCTCATCTTACCGAGACAAATCCCGTTCTTCCCTGCTCATCTTCCGCCGGTCCTCGGAAGCTGGACGCGAATTGCAGATTCAAACGGCAGCGGCTTGTCTGCAACAGCATTCTTTCGGAAAGTGGTCGTCACAGGAGTGGTCCGCCCGTCACCTTGCCCGGCCAGCAAACGATCATTGGCACGCGGATGCCGCCTTCAGTCAGGTCACGCTTCCATCCACGCAGCGGTCCCGGGCTGTTGAGAATCGCTTCATACTGCTCATCCAGTTCGGCGCGGCGGAAATAGAAAATCTCGGCGCCATTGTCGCTGGTGAAAAAAACGATGGTGGTGACGTCGATGTTGAGTTCCTTGAGCAGCCACAGGATTCTGCTCAGCCCCGTGACCGGAACTCGCCCGAAAAACTGCAGAATGTTGTGGCGCACAGCGGCGCTCGCCATCAGCCAGGTTATCGTTACGCCGCAACTTCAACGCGAAATATCAATTGAACAGCAGGAATGAGGCCATATTTGATCAATCACGCTGGGCGTTTGCCGTAGCGAGACGGGTCCGTGAACCGGAAGGGCGAAAAGTATTGCTCAGGATGGTAGTTGGGCTCACAAGGTCTTCCCAAAACAAGGTTCACAATCGTCTGTCCGGCGTTAAACGAGACAGCCGATCCGGCGCCGGCAAAGCCACCCAGCATGTAAAGGCCGTGACCGTCGAGCAAGCCCACGACGGGATATTTATCGGGCGTGGTCGATGTCGTGCCGGTCCATTCGTGGGTGACGTGTAACGGCACTGGATTCCAGTGTTTACCAATCGCCGCACTCTCAAATCTTGTTATAAAGCGAGACGGCTCGTTCCTGCCGGCCTGGTGATCTTTCACGGGCGTGTGATCGGAGCCAAATACGATACCTCCTGAGGCGACTCGGGAAAACCAGCCCAGCGGTCCACTCACGCCGATCTGCGGTGTCATCGACGGAGGACCACCCTCGGCATGCATCCCTTGCTCCCGATAGGGAGTTATGAGGTCGGGAAAGGGCGAAAGGAACTCTTTGAAGACCGTCGGTGTGTGCGACTCAGTCGCATTGACCACATGGCGCGTGCGGATGGTGCCGCGATCTGTGTGGACGAGGTAGAAAGAGTCGTCCCGCTGAACCGACTGCACGTTGGTCCGCGTGAACAGCTCAACGTTCGAGCTCCGCAAAGCTACGCTCAGAACCCCCCAGACCCATTTCGCCGGATGCCATGTCGCGCTGCCCCGGGACTCCGCGCCGTCCAGAGGTGTATTCACGCCGCTGCGTTCACGGACCTGTTCCGGGTGGTGGCGCACCCAGTCGCAATGGTCCATGCGACTGGCGAAGGCAAAAGACGCCTCAAGGTTGGGTTGGCTGTGTGGGTCGGTGAAGAACATCCAGCCCTTGCGCGCGTAATCACAGTCAATGCTCTCTGTCTCAATCGTGCGGGCAATCATCTCATGACTGGCCTGGACTGCCTTCACATAGATGTCGGCGAAATCGCTCGCCCGTATGTCGCGTTCCTCCGACGACATCTCGGGCTGTCTTTCCGTGAGGTACCTGAGTACCGGCTGGTACACGTAGTACCCGTGACAGGTTCCGCCGGCCATCACCACGATGCCACCGTTGCGGCCGGCTGACCCGCTCGCCGCTTCGTTGCGTTCGAGCAGCACCAGCGGCTCGGATCCGCACTTTGACCAGTGGTAGGCGACGGCCGCCCCACCGAACCCGGCACCCACAACAACCACAGCAGCGGTTTCGGGCAGTCGGCCCTGTGGATCGTTTACCCAGGGATAATTCTCAAGTGGATTCTTAACCGTGAGCCAGTACGGCGTACGGGAAACATTGATATCCAAGGTGACCCATGGAAGCGAATCGGGGATCTCACACCACATGACATACAGCGACCATAAAATCAACTTAATGATCCGCACAGGCCAGGGGTGCTGTCCGTATCGAAGAAGCATAAACTCCCGTGCCGACGTGATGTCCCGCCAGCGCAGACCAGCCAGCAGGCCTACGGTGACCCGAAACCTGGTCACCACGTGGGGAGGATCTCGGAAAGTGTGGTCCTCGAGGCTCGCGGGGGAATTAACCATGTGACTCATGTACTCCTTCAGAACTCCAGGTTTGCCGGCTGAAGCTTACGCGCCTGTTTCTCGGCTTCTGTCAAAGTGGTGTCGTCAGGCGCGTACTTCACATAATGCCAGGCCATTCCCGTGGCGACAAGCGCACGGTTGATCTGAGTGCCGTCGTGATAAATCTCACCGATCGTGCGGTCGTATTTGTCCTGAACGTGTGAGACAACATTTACGACATTACCCAAGCCTTCAATGTGTCGACCGTTCTATTGGCACCCGCCCACTACGTTGCAGTTTATTCGGGTTCTTTTCAATCTGTTCCGAGAATCTCCGCAACCTTTTCATTCACAGTCCGAGAATTCTTATGTAGCTGAAAAGTGCCAACCCGGCCCACTCAAAGGGCACACCTTTCCTGTCGGCAGCGTGTCGTTCAGCCCGGACAGGGAGTAGAAATGTCTATCGCCACCTTACCAGGCTTCCACGTGGTCCTGAATCCGTCCCGGGGCCGGCAGCGGAAGGCTCCAGATGACTGCAGAACGCCTGCATCGGAGGTTTGGATATCACTGACTGGAATCGTAACCAGCCAATCATTCACCAACTGCGAAGAGAGTTGCCTCGGTTTTTCCCGGTAATTTCACGAATTGGTGGATATAATAATCGTACAACATCGAGTGGCGGCTTTTCGGCACACTCGGAGGGGCGCGCAGCTGACATTCACCTGGATGCAAACGATCCGGAGGAACTCCGGATTGGCGACGCGCTGTTTGAAATGTTTTGTGATAATGCAACTGCTCTTGGTGTCGATCATGTCATCTGGAACAGACGCATTTGGGGCGCGGCCAGAGGTGGCCCTCGCCCCTACGGCGGCAGCGCACATCGAGACCACGTGCATGTGGCGTTTACACGTTCAGGAAGTCAGAGACAGCCTCCCAAGCTGGTCCAGCTGCTGCAGGAAATACGGGATCATTTGTACCCGAAATCGTGGAAGCGGCCGGCTGATCATGATTGCACGATCCACCGATGACCGAAGTCTGCCGAGACGGAGCGAAAGATGACCTGCCGGTTTGTTCGAATCACTTCCGAATTCGACCGAGGTTCGAACACCGGCCTTTGTCCCGGTTAAAGCCCCTGAAAGTGAAGTCCATCATCGGATATGGCATGCCCGGTCTTCGTCACACGATATCTCAGTCAGCATCGGTGTTCCCGCATTCGCGTCCAGACACATCTTGTTCGCCCGCACGAAACGCCCTGAGTCTGCTGGACCTCGCGCGCTTCCGCGTCACATGACCTACTTACCGAGCAAACAGGGATCCTTCCAGGAGTAAAGGAGTGGATCTTGGTCACCATAAAAATGATGGAAGACTATCGCAAGAAGCTGCTGGGTCTCGGCTTCAAGCTGGTCTGGCACCGTATCAACCTGAGTAACGGCGGATCGGTGGAAGTTTGTTCCCCACCCTATCTTCAACTCACTGTCCCGAATTCCACTTCGAGTTCAACCTCGCCGACAGTACTGCCCGACTGGGCAATCGAGTGTTTTCCCGACTCCGACAAGGAGCCGGCACCGAAGACAGTCTGGGTCTATCCGCCGGTCACGGGCGACGAAGCCTGGTGGTATGCCAAGAAGGTCGGTGCCTTTCCGATCACAACCGCTGTCGCCGACCAGGTCCATCGTCACAAGAATTCTCACAGCGTTACCTATGCCCCCTGGCCAGGCAACAAACTGAAGGGAAGAGCCGCCGGCGGACCCGGGAAGAGAAATTTTTGGAGTTTTAACTTTATCGGATACGGCCACATTCTCACCAAAACAAAGTACCGCAGTTTCGGTCGCACCAAACTCGTGTCCGGGGCTCACAAGCTTTGGATTTTGCACAACCATAACTAGGTCAAACTCATTAACTACGGCTTCTATCAGAATTCCAAGACCGGTGGACTGGGGAAATACCTTGCCAGGAGCAAATGGTCGACGGTACAAAGACCAGGAGCCAAGCATCCGGGAGCATCGTTCTGGGATTACTCACAATTGATGCAGCTCATGCGGAACTACATGAATCCGGACAAGACTCCAGGTAATCTCTACAACGCTCTCCAGGACAAGCAACTCGCCCTGTGGGACACCACTTACGGTGCGATGACCAGGCAAGTACTTGACACCTGGGGCCTGACATCGAAACAGGGCATGTGGAAGTGATCGCCACTGACATGGGTCACTTGAGGAGCACTGCCGTGGGCAGTCAGCCTCAACGGGAAACCATGACGAGCATCGTTTCTGTGCCCCACAGTGTTTCTTCCCGAGCTGCGGATTTTCACAACGCTGTTTTTTGCATCAGCTGTATTGTTTCACTGCGACACCACCTTCAAGAACGCGGTAATGATTGACGTCATGGCCTGATTTCCCAACCGTTTTATATCAACCCGGTTTTGGCATCGTCTTTGCTTTAGAGATGAGGCATTGCAAAATCGATATGTCGCTGGCTCATTCTGATTCCTCCATGCAAAACAGCAGTCTCTTCTTGATCCGCAGCTGAAATGATCAACATGCTCATCAACTGCCACGAGTGCCAAACAGAAATCTCGGACAGTGCTCCACAATGCCCAAAGTGTGGTGTATCTCGTCAACTACTCCGGATGTGGCGTTACTTCACATGGTCTTTCTTTGTACGTTCTTTGTGTGGGCTCCCGCTCAGGGAGGTGACTAGTCACAGGTTGTAAATCCGCCCGCTCGTACAGTCCGTCAACGCTCCGTCAACCGCGAGGATTTAAAACTACAGGTTTGGATCCGGTCGCTTGAGAGTCGGTGCCCGGTTCGGCGTACATTGCATTGCAGAATTCCGTTTCACATTCCAAACTCGCGGAGTCAGGCAATTGACACGGCGGCGCGTCACTGCCCCTCTGTGAACTCACCAGTACGGTGATTTTTACTGTGCCGCTGATCACCACGTCAGGCGTTGAACGCGGCCTCATCATCGAAGGAGGATCGTGCAATGCAATTACAGGACTATCCATTCATCGCTTTACTCGAGTTTCTGGCAATCGTCTCCATCATCGGAATCTTCAGTTGCGTCAGCGTGCTCTTTAAGCACTCAAAACGCGGGGTCCAACAGCTTGACCGCATCATAGGCTTGCTGGAAGAAATAAACGGCTCGCCGGAACCACAAGAAAAGTGAATTCGAGCGATCGCCGGTGGTAACTGGCTCGCACTACACGCAAGTACGCAGACGAGTTCATGATTTCATCCCATGAAGGATCGCTGCAATCCGCACTTAACCATATGCTGGACCGTAGCCGCCAATCCGGTCACACAGGCAATTACCGACAAAAGAACCTTGTGGCTTTGGCGTCGATGCTCGGCTTCAGTTCCAATTGATTGATCAGCCTGGCGAATGACAACCTGCTGTCCCGTTCAACCTTGGTCGCCAGGTACTCCCGGAACGCCGAACAGATCCGGGAGCATGCCGCCATCGGCTTCGATCGGCTTGTGAGTGCCCTGGCTTCGCTGCCAAAGTTCATACACAGTTTGCTGCAGCTTTGCCTGTGCCGGACTGAGTAGGTGGCCGGCCGCAAGATCACGCCAAAGGCGTTTGTCAGCTCGGCGCAGCTGTTTCCGTGCCTGTTCCATCCGTTATCACTTTCAAAATCGATAAAAATTCACGCGCCCTCAGAGAGAGGTATCCCGGCGCAGAGCCACCCGGATGTCACTCCCTGTCTCTCAGCAGCACTAACGATCAGTTCGATGAGCCGTTGTCTCAGCGGGGCGGCAGATCGGGACAAATGGCGATGGCCTTGCGCAGCTGAGCCCATAAACTCAGATTGAATGCGTCGTTTTTTTGAAGTGTGCTTGTGTCGTCTGCAGGTTAACCAGCACCCTCTTCTGCTTCCCTTTGTCGGACCACTTGTCGATGCGTTAGGTCATCACTGCAAACTGTTTGTAAAACGTCCGTTAGCTGGCCGCTGATATTTCTAATGGTTATGGTAGAAAAAACGTTTGATGAGGTTGCCAGGTGAAGACAGTCAGGGCGGTTAGGTCATAGCGCCGCCGAGGCCCACGGGTATGGTCAACCAACAGGTAAGAACCGCGATCGTCTCGGCCTGGCTGATTGTGTCGGCCATTGGATTGTGTTTATTGACCATCTCCTGTGTCTTATCCGAAAGCACGATCTTGGCGCTGAGCGATGTGATGCGACTGGATCATCACGGTGACATTCCGTGCGCCTTTTGTGGCATGACCAAAGCCTTCATGGCCATATCGCACGGTGACTGGAGTCTGGCACTCCACTTCAATCGATGGTCCATTGCACTTCTTCAGGCAGTAGTCTGCAACGAATTTCTGGCAACTGCCTTCGTTGTTACGCGAATCTGCAATTTGCGATCACCGCGTTTTCGTGTGGAAACAACTCGCCAATAACAACAGGACTCAGTGATGCAGTGGACAATGCAAACAGTTAGTTTGATTTGGGGAATCCTGTCGATCGTGGGAATGCTGATCGGATTCCTCCCCTGTTTTGGCGTACTCAATTGGTTGAACATACCATTTGCAGGTCTGGGAATCGCATTCAGCGCAGTTGCATTGGGCACCAGCGACAAGGAATCCAAAGGGAACAGTACTGCGGGTCTTATATGCTGTGTCTGCGCGGTCCTCTTTGGCGGCATGCGGCTGATTCTCGGGAGCGGTGTTTTATGAGTTGTGAGCATTGTGAAATTCATCCGGAGGGCGGCTTTCGCTCGCCTGGAGAGGACCTGGAACTGGACGCCATGCTGCGAGATCATCCTGTGCTTCGTATCACACCCGCTCCGGAAGACTGGATTTCTTATGGGCTGCAGGAACATTTTTACTGTTGCGATCAGTGCGGACAGCACTGGCACCATGCTCAGCCGGACGCCCCCTATAAAGGTGTTTGGCAGAAACTCTGACAGGTCGGGGGGCTCCATTGGCACGCAGTAGCTTTAAATGCGTTTCAACACACAACCAGACTGCACCTGCAGTCACGTGTGACGAACAATTAAGAGGAGCGCGTCCATCCGGACGATGTGCTCACCAGAACCGCACGTCCCACGAAATTCCTTCGAAAAAACAGAGTCCGCTCGACCGAAAAGACCTGGCCGGCTGTGCATCGGGTCGCGATGTGTCGCACCGCCCGGAAAAAAGCAGTTCACCAGCAAAAAACTGCTGGAAATTAGCGGTGCCGGGACTCGAACTAGTGCCGAAAACGCAGGGCAAACTGCACTTTTGCATGAAGGCGACGCAAAAAGCGACGCATTCGATCGCGGTTCATGGTCCGAACTGCGGGATGCAATCGCCGTCTGTTGCGACTTGCCAGAAGAAGTCAGACAATCGCTCATCGATATGGGCGATGCCGCCGCCTGAGGCACAGGAAACTCAGCACCACACAGCGCATCACGGGCGACAGCGGGTCGCCCGTTTTTTGTGCGCTCACATGTGCATCCGCAGGTTGTGACCACTGGGTGATGTCACTTCTTTGGCGTTGTTCAAAATGCGGACAGCATGCTCGAGGCGATCATCGTACGTCTGGAAGGCAGCACACAACTGCAGGCTGCGGGACTGGTGGAAAGCCGCCTGATCCGATTAGCGTTCTGACAGTGTCACCGCCTGCTTGTCGCTGCCGGGATGTCCGGGCATGATGTGCAGACACACAATCCGAATCGCGAAGGTGAACTCAGCCTCGGAGAATGATCATGCACAGCAGGGCACTTTACAAGGAGACCTCTTTATGAGTAATGAGATAAAAGTGTTAAGTCTCGGCGCCGGCTTCATGGGCACGCTGCATGCCAAGGCCTACGAGCAGATCGAGGGAGTTCGGAACGTAGGAATCGTAACGAGGAATTACAGTAGCTCCGAAGAGTTGGCTGGCGTCCTGTCTGGTGACATTCCTCGCTTTACAGACTTCAAGGAGGCCCTGGAAAAGACTGCGCCCGACGCGGTGGCCATCAGCACCTATACCGACTCGCACTATCACTACGTTTCCACGGCCCTGCAGCGGGGGCTTGATGTCTTCGTGGAAAAGCCTCTTGCCGAGACGCTCGAGCAATGTCAGGAACTGTTCGACCTGGCCAATCGCGTCAATCGAAAGTTGTATGTCGGCTACATTCTCATGACACATCCGTCCTGGAACCAGTTCACAGAAATTGCCCACGAGTTGGGCAAACCGCTGGCTATGCGGATGAACCTGAATCAACAGACCAAGGGTGATTTCTATGATACGCTCTACAATATCATGCAGGTGCAGTCGCCGATTGTTGACTGCGGTGTTCACTACGTGGATATCATGTATCAAATGGCCCAGTCCCGACCGGTGAGGGTTCACGCCATTGGGTGCCGTAACTGGGATCTCGTGCCGGAGCATATCTGTAACTATGGTCAACTCCAGGTGGAATTTGAAGACGGTTCGGTCGGATGGTACGAGGCTGGTTGGGGGCCAATGATGAGCGAGACGGCTTACTTCATCAAGGATATTGTCGGACCGAGAGGCGCAGCCAGTATTTGCCCGGACAAGGGTCGATCTGATGACAAGGACCATCACGTGGAGGCGAACACCATTATCCGGCATTATGCCGAGCAAAAGGAGAAAGAATTCATTCGGGAAGATGAAGTCATCAAGATTGAAGAGCCCGATCACGACGGGCTGGCACTGCTCGAACAGCAGACCTTTATTGATTGCATTCGTAACGATACGGACATGACCTCGCACCAGGATCGAGTGATGACCAGCCTGCGAATTGTCTTTGCGGCTGATCAGTCCCTGGAAACCAAGCAAGTCGTCGAGCTTTGATCCCGTAGCTGGCAGCGGCCCGAGTTGACCGGTTCATTGCGCGGGCTCAGCCATCCAACCCACGGAGACTTGCACACGCCTCCTGGAAGAGAGTGTATTGGAGTCGTGATTCCCGAGAAACCACCGCTTACACAAATGATCGAACTGGCAGGGGCGCACCGCAAGGGTTTGAGGCCCTGCCGCGTGGGCAACCGGGTATTCATTCGTGGCGAAGACTTCAGCCGGTTTTTAGCCGAGCACGCAAGCGACGCTACACGCGGCCCGCCCTCACAGCGCTCACGGAGCAATTCCACCATGGGACTGGCGAAAGATGAGCAAGGATGAGCGGGATGAGTATCGATGAACCTTCCCACCGACAAACTGACAGCACACCTGAACCGCGGGAAGCAGGCGTTGGCCTTACATCAATACTCACGCGGCAGGTTTCCATCACGAGTTCTCGGACTGCTTCGAGGAGGCTAACGCAGTATCGCATCATCAAGGGCATCGAATGGGCGACGTCCGGTGTAGGAGCAACGGTTAGGAACGCACGTTCGCACTCCACCTTCCAATCCCGGAATCAAGGGACGCTGAAATGCCGTGCCGGCCCGGACCGGTACTCCGCCCAACAGATTTGACAGTCCCTGCATCAGTGAGGATGCATGGCCGACCTCACACCCTTCGAGCGTTACCACGGCCCCGGCGCAGAAATGGGGGCGAAGCCGTTTGAGATTGGTGGCGTGCGAACCCAAAGCTCCTTTGTCGACCCAGTCAGCTCCGATCTGCTGGCCGGTCTTGTTGCCATGGCCCACGATGCAGAGTTTGTCGATGTAGGTCTGCCATAGTCCGCCGCTGCATAATTGAATCAGAAAATCGACCATATGCTGGACGCTGTAAATCTTGAAATGGGGCGCGCTGATCCTTGCCGCCCACATGACAGCATCGGGGTCGGACCAATCCACCACATTGAGCGTCATTCTTCGGTAAAATGCTACATTGGGTCGACTCATTTCCAGTTTCCTTTGAATTGATGGATGTTGCCAACCTGACCCGCATAGAAGTGTTCATGAGACCGTCAGTTTTTCAGGAGGCGCCCAAAACCCGCCTCCTGACATGTTTTCGCTTCGACTGCCGTACTGGTTGCGGCATTTTGTTGCGCAATCACATTTTTTTGGAGAATTGCTTGTTGCCGCATCGGCGGCCACAAATCGTCGACCTGCCGGAAGAGGCCAGACAATCTCTCATCGATATGGGCGATGCCGCCGCCTGAGGTACAGGACACTCACCACCACACAGCGCATCACGGGTGGCCATCTGGTCGCCCGTTTGCATTGAGTGGTTGCAGTGAGAAGCCCATACCCTCTTCCCTGCTGGAAGAACTGTCCGCTATACCGTCCCGTGCCTGTACTGCATTTTGTGAATCAGTTTGTCCCTGAACAGGATTCACCAGAGGCGGGATTAGAGAAATCTAAACGCCTCCAGGAAATCGGGCTGACTCCCAGCTCATCTTTCCGTTGGAAGGCCCTCAGAATCTCCTGAACCTCAGTTTTTACAGGCGTCGCCGGCAGAACATAGTTGCAACCGCTGAGACGTTCTGGAGGTTTATCAGCGACCGTACGACCCGGCGCGTCCCGTGGTCTGCCTGGACGAGCAGAGCAAACAGCTGACCAGGGAAACACGCACGCCAATCCCGGCAGCACCGGGACGTCCACAACGTGTCGACTACGAATATGAACGCAACGGAACGGTGAACCTGTTCATGCAGTTCGAGCCGCTCGCCGGCTGGCGTCATGTGAAAGTCACCGACCGTCGGACCAAAATTGACTTCGCGCATGTCGTCCGTGAACGTGTTGACGAACTCGACCCCGACGCGGAGAAGATCGTACTGGTGATGGACAACCTCAACACGCACAAGACCGCCTCGCTGTACGAAGCGTTCGAGCCTGACGAGGCTCGCCGCCTGATCGAACGGCTGGAGATTCACTACACGCCAAAACATGGCAGCTGGCTCGATATGGCCGAAACGGAATTGAGTGTTCTGACCCGCCAGTGTCTCGACCGCCGCATCCCGGATCGCCAGACGCTGACCCGCGAGGTTCAAGCTTGGGAAGACGAAAGAAACGATGCGGAATGTACAATTGACTGGTAGTTCACCACTCAGGATGCTCGC
>CAUZPL010000079.1:0-28611 GCA_963581585.1 Planctomycetota bacterium | reverse complement strand
GGATTCAAAGCGTGACCGACGCGCTCAGCGGCAGTCACATCGCAAATACTATTGTCGGCACTCACATGCGAGTTGATCTGCCGGAACCGCTGGCACCGGACAGCGAGTTCCGCTTTACGGTCTCCTGGAAGTACAACCTTCCGGACTCACGACTGGTCCGAGCTCGCGCCGGCTTCGAATTCTTCGAAGACGACGGCAATTACATTTATGAAATTGCGCAGTGGTTTCCGCGCCTGTGTGTCTACTGCGACACGACAGGCTGGCAGCACAAAGAGTTTCTGGGCAGAGGTGAGTTCGCTCTGGAATTTGGTGATTATGTCGTGCGAATCACCGTCCCCGATGACCATATTGTCGGGGCGACGGGAGAATTGCTGAATCCCGATGAAGTCCTGACAGAGGCACAGCGGGCGCGACTGACGGACGCAAGAACGGCAGACGCTCCGGTATTCGTCGTAACGCCGGCTGAAGCCAAAGTGAACGAAACAGAACCAGGCAAAGAGTGGCGCACATGGATCTACACTGCGAAGAATGTGCGTGACTTTGCCTTTGCCAGCTCACGCAAGTTCATCTGGGACGCGTGGGGCCACGACGTCAGTGGCAACATCGTGATGGCGATGTCGTTGTACCCGAATGAAGGAGAACCACTGTGGAGCAAATACTCCACACACGCCATTGTCCATACGCTGAATGTCTATTCAAAGTATTCCTTTCCCTATCCGTACCCCGTTGCATATTCCGTAAACGGACCGGTGTACGGGATGGAATACCCAATGATCTGCTTTAACGGTCCCCGCCCGGAAAAGGATGGCACTTACTCAGAGCGCACAAAGTACGGCCTCATATCAGTCATCATTCACGAAGTTGGGCACAATTATTTCCCCATGATTGTGAACTCGGACGAACGTCAATGGACCTGGATGGATGAGGGTATCAACACGTTCTTGCAATATCTGTCTGAAGTGGAATGGGAAGATAAATATCCGAGTCGGCGCGGGGAGCCGGAGGACATCACCATCTACATGACCAGTCAGAATCAGGTTCCCATTATGACCAATTCCGAATCGCTGCTGCAATTCGGAAACAATGCATATGGAAAGCCAGCCACTGCCCTGAATATTCTCAGAGAAAGTGTATTAGGTCGGGAGTTGTTCGACTTTGCCTTTAAGGAATACTCACAACGCTGGATGTTCAAACGCCCGAATCCGGCGGACCTGTTTCGCACAATGGAAGACGCATCAGGAATTGACCTCGACTGGTTTTGGCGCGGTTGGTTTTACACCACAGACCATGTCGACATCGCCGTCACGAACGTCCGGCGATTCAATGTCGACGACGGCAATCCTGAGACGAACAGTCAGCGGAAGAAGGAATTACGTGACGAAAAACCTCAGACCCTGTCAAACCAGCGAAACACCGATCTGCCGAAGCTCTTGGAGACATATGCCGACCTGTCGGACTTCTACAATACATTTGATGAATTGGGATTCACCGAAGAAGAACGGCAGAAGTACGCGAAGATGGTGAGTGAACTGAAACCCCGTGATAAGGAACTGTTGCAGAACACGAGCAACTTCTACCTGATCGAACTGGAGAATCTGGGCGGTCTGGTCATGCCCGTTGTGCTGCGCCTGACCCATACAGACGAGTCAACAGAAGAGATTCGACTGCCGGCGGAAATTTGGGTCAGGAATTCGAAATCGGTATCGCGGCTGGTAGTGAGTCAGAAAGAAATCGCGTCTGTGGAACTGGATCCTTATCTGGAGTCCGCCGATGTCAATATTACCAACAACAGGTTTCCGCCTGAGATCAGCAAGAGCCGATTTCAACTGTACCGGGAGAAAAAGGAGAAGAACGAAATGCAAAAAGCGGGACTGGGTGATACGGACAATCAAGCAACGCAGGAAGATCCCGACACCGATGATGCAGACGACGCGGGAGAGGAGTCATGAAAATCCTCTCGACAACCATGTTGCTGTGCTCAATCTGTACCCAAACGGCATGGGCGCATTCTGCGCACACCCAGGTAACCGAAATTGAATTTAATCCGACGTCCGGTCGGTATGAAGTAGCCATGAAGGTGGACGTCGCGGCTCTGGAAGACAGCGTGTCGATTCACACAGGTCAACGGTTTCGACTGGAGTCGTCGAAATACGTTGACATCACACTGGCCGCGTGGATTCCGGAGCGATTTCAAGTCGAATGCATAAGATCGTCCGCACGCGGAACTGTCCGGTGGATCGGACACGAACTGAAACTCCACACTGTGTGGCTGTATTTCGAATACGTGCCGTCTGCTGACAGTATCGCACGATTGCCGGAAACCACGAACACCGCAGCAGAACCCGTGAGAGCGATCGATCTGAATGACGTCACGGTGGAGAACAAGTGCCTTCTGGACGTCCGCCCGGAGATCATCCACTTCATCCAACTGCGTGACGGACAGTCTGTCCGACAGGGCCACTGCAGTCGCCGGCAACCACGTACCAGCTTTCCGCAGCAACAGCCTGTTTTCAGACCGGGTCGGGACTCATCCAGACCGGACCCATTCGCCAGATTTCCGTAAGTCGGCTGCTGCGTTGCTGTCGCCAACTCCGCAGAGGTGATTACTCAGCCTGTCGTGAGTGGACCTCAAACCCATGTTCGGGCACCAATCTTCACACAAAGCTGGTCTTCGCCCGTGAACAGCTGACATCAGGCCCGAGCCTTGAAGCATTCTCGACCCACGACGCAGTCTTTGCGGTCAACAAGGTCCTGATCCGGCCCCAGTACGTGCTGCGTCTGATTGCACCAACAGTTGAATCGGGTGCTCCCCTCCTCTTCGTACGACTGAGGGTCAGGATCACCAGTCACATAAATCGCCTTGCTGCGAAGATATATGCAGGCAGGCAGTGCCTCGATTTCCGGTTCGTCAAACGAGCGTTTGTGACCCATCGGTCCCTCCGCTTTGTTTTTTGAGGTTGGGATTGCCAATGAATCAGGCGATCTGTGTTTCATGGAACGGCAACTCAGATGGTTCCATCGGCATTGGCCGGTCCAGGCCGCCTGTTTCACAGCCAGCAGCTTTCAACACAGCGCGTTTAACAGCAATCTGAGCAAGCTGGATTTTGTATTCGTTTTGTGACAGTGGTCGCGCATCTGCCACGGCCTCGATTCCAGCCATGGCAGCAGATTCTTCCGTAATTGTCTTGCCACACAATGAATGAGCAGCGTTTACCGCAATCCATGGTTGAGGCGCGACCTGCCCCAGTACGATTTCGGCATTCTGCACGATCCCGGATATTACAGTGATGCTGACGGCTGCGGCTGCAAGTGGCTGGTCCGGCCCCTCACCATGCCGAATTTCACAGGCGGCGCTCAGTCGCTGATTTTCCTGTGCTGGAATCATTACATGGGTCACGAGTTGACCTCGTCGCAGCACATTTTCGTGCTCAGAATCCGATCCGGGTGGGCTGTAGAGATCCTCAAGGGCCATAAAATGCTCGGACTCCGGTTCCGGGCCGAGAATCCTGACCTGAGCACCTAAAGTGATCAGCGCAGGGGCCAACCGAGACGCATTCACGAATTTCGCCGATCCCCGATTACCGAGGATGGCGTGATATCGATTATCACCGTCAACGACCATGCTTCCATTCTTCGCCAGCAAACCGTGACCGTTGCGGAAGTACCAGCAGTTCGGACGACGCAACAGTTCGCCCACCAGCGTACCCTGCGACTGGAGCTGGATACTGCTGATACCCTGGATCACCTGCTTTACTGAAGGAAAATCGTCGGTGGCTCGGGAATCGAGGAACTCGTCCAGGCACACGGAGGCTCCGATTCGTACATTTCCTGCATCATCTCGCTCGACCCGCCGCAACGAACTGATCTCGCGAATGTTTACGACGCGATCGGGGGTCTCGACCATCCGCTTCATCAGGCCAACAAGGTCCGTGCCACCCGCGAGTACAGCAGTTTTTTTCTTCCTGTCAGCAAGCAGCGCGACGGCTTCGTTTTCAGTCGTTGGCTGAGCGTACTCGAAATTCTTCACGGGAGTTAGCCTTTCGCGATTCGGAGTGCGTCGAGCACACGTTTTGGTGTGAGGGGCAGAGTTGGGACACGAACGCCTGTCGCATTACATACAGCGTTTGAAATAGCTGCGCCTCCACTGATGGCCGGCGGTTCTCCCAGACCGATCACTCCTTTGACTCTTTCAGTCGCCGGTTCGTGGATATGTACAACCAGGTTTCCGGTATCGCCCAGTCGAGGCAGACGGTAGTTGTCCAGCTCGCTGTTGATGAATACACCGGTCTTCGGATCATTGATTCGCTGCTCAAACAGCGCCGCGGCAATACTCATGATCAGCGCACCATAGATCTGGCTTTCCGCCGTCTTTCGATTAATGACCAGACCCATGTCCTGAACGGCCACCATCTTGATAATTTTTACCACACCGGTATCAGTATCAACGGCTACATGAGCCATTTGGCATCCGGCGACATTGGAACTCGACAGTGGACTGTCACTGCCTCGCTTGTAATTCGAGGTAACCTCCAGCGGCTGAATACCGATCAGGCTGCACGCCTGTTTCCATGACATCGCTTTGTCGCTGTAGCCGACGACGGTGATGCTTCCATTTGACGCCTCAAGCCTTTCGACAGGAACGTCGAGTTTGTTCGCCACCAGCACAAAAATCTGAGCCAGCGCATCCTGCGCAGCACGGCGATGCGACTCGCTGACAGCCCCCACTGTCGTACTGCCGCCCGACGCACCGCTGAAAGGATGCGTGGAACTGCCGATGTTGACTTTGACCGCATCGATACCCAATCCAAGCGTTTCAGCCAGAACTATGGCACAGACAGTACGTGTACCAGTACCCAGATCCTGAGTACCACAATAGGACTCCACACCACCGTCAGGATGAATCTTCAACAGACAATTCGAGCTGTTAGCCGTGCCACCCCATTTGTGGATTCCAATACCCAGACCCTCAACCACGGCTCCGCGTTTCCGGCCACGACCATGCAGATGCCAGTGTTTGCGCCAGCCAATCAAATCGGCCGCGATTCGTAACTGTTCCGCATAGACAATGGCTTTTTCCGACGAGTCAATATTTTCAAGATTCCGCAGGAAAATGTCGAGACTGTCGGCCTTCATCTTAGCGGCCAGATCGTCGTAGGCTGTTTGCGTCAGCGCACATGCCTGCGGATGATTTGGGGCACGCCATGCCACCGACGGTTCGTTGTCAGTGATGATCCCGGTCGCTCTGCGTCGCCAGTTCTTTGGTCGAAAGACATACGGGAAGTTGCCCACGGAAATTGTTGATCCGTTGAAACCGGAAGATCCCCAGTGATGTGAATCCCAAACCTGAACCACACCGTTCTCATCCGCACCGAGCCTGACGTCGATGAATCCCGATGGTCGATTACCGCCAATCTTCAGTTCCTGATCGCGGGTCAGCAGGAATTTCACCGGTCGCCCCGTCTTCTTCGCTATTTCCGCTGCCGCAACTCCCCAGTAATCGGGCCGAAACTTGCTCCCAAATCCACCGCCGATGTAATCGCAGTGCACGTCAACTTCGTCAGCTGTGATTTTCAGTGCATCCGCAAAGCCATCATCGGTTCGTGAAACGTTTTGCGTTGACAGGTGGACTTTTAATCTGTCGCCTTCCCAATGCAGGGTCGACCCATGTGGCTCAAGACAGCAGTGCGTAATCGCATCAATACCGTAACGGCCTTCAACGACATACCGGGACTGGTCGAACAGTAATTGTAACGTCTTTTCTTCCCACTCTTCTTCATCATCTTCTTCGCCAGGTTCACCGAGAACCTCATCGAGCTCGATGCCACCACCGGCCTTTTTTGTGCGTTGTTTCGACTCAGCCGCTTCCAGGTCGTGATCAGCCACGAAGGGCTCTCCCGGCCTGTATATGACCTCAAGTTTTGACACACCTTCTGCAGCAGCGGCTTCGGTTTCAGCGGCGACTGCCATCAGCAGCGTGCCGTCCGCATGAATCTCAACCGGATCATCACCTGGCTTTGGCGCTTTGAGGTAATGCACCAGCACGACGCCGGGTACCTTTTCGGCTTCAGACATATCCACACCAACCACTGTGCAACGGGCATGCGGACAACCCAGAGCCCGCACGATCAACTGCTTTGGAAGATTGATGTCATACGTATATTTTGCCGTACCGGTCGACTTCTCATGACCATCGACACGACTCACTCGTTTGCCAATCAGACGAGCTTTGTGATTTACCGGCCAGCCGTATTGCACTTCAGCCATTTTTATTTCCTTTCACAAGAGAAATGACGGCCTGAAGAATGTTGGCATAAGTCCCGCAACGACAAATGTTCCCGTTCAATCCGGCAAGGATTTGCTCCTCCGTCGCACTCGGGTGCCTGTTCAGAAACGCTCGTACTGCCACAACGAATCCAGGCGTGCAGAATCCGCACTGCTGAGCATCATATTCAACGAACGCACGGGGCACCGCGTCATCAGCAAGACTTTCACAAGTCATGACCTCTTTGCCGACCACCGACAGTGCAAGGACCGTCGACGCTAACACTGGCCTGCTGTCAACCAGAACCGTACTGGCCCCACTGCTGCCGTCCACGCTCACCGGCTTGGCACCAGTTAAGTCAAACTGGTATCTCAGCACATCCAGTAACGTGGTGCGCGGCTCGACTTTCGCCTTCATCGACTTTCCATTCACCCTGAGCGTGATGGAAGTCTCACCACTAACCACCTGTAAACCAGGCGCCGCAGCTTCGGCTTCCGGGGATGCGGTAACTGCTGAGGCCGCGGCCGCCGCCCCGGAACTCGTCAGGAACATTCGCCGACTAACGCCTTTGGAGGATTTCTGTGACATGACGACTCCGACAGCTTCAAGCGTCTGAAAGTTGGGGGCGCAGGGCACCAAGGCTGGCCAGGTTAAAATATACAAATCGCCCGGCGAGTTCAAACGAACCGTCTCACGCCCGAAAGCGACTTGCACTGCGGGCGAAGTACTGCCAAACAGTAAACCACTCAATAGAGGTCCGCAATCCTTGAAACCCCGAACTGCTGACTGGACGATCGCACCGGCCTGTGTCAGTGCAGTTCTCTTGTATGACTGGATTGAGTTCAAACCGTTCCGGTTTGCGATCACTCCACGTTACGTTTGACCAGCTGCATTCGCAACTGATTGGTGGCCTGGCAGCAGGCACAGGGACCCGCTTCGTACATAACGATCGCACAAACATCGCACCAGTAATCGAGTTCGTACCGCAGCCCTTCTTTTATCTGATAGATGCGTACTATCTGAATCACTGGCTGTTTTTCATAACGACGTGCAAGGATCTCCATGTCCATGCCGCGCAGTCGCCCGTCCTTACGAAACGCTCGTCCGCGGAGATTTTCGACGATCGGCAGGACCTCGCCGCATTCCGTGAGGATTGCCAGTGTGTTCTCCGCCGCTTCTGCCACCATTGAAATGCCGAACTGACTCTGAAGCGCCTCTGCCAGCCAAACAACCTGCCCTCGAATGACCTCGTTTCGGTATTCGGACTTGGTACCGGACTCCGGTTCCGTCTCGGTTGTCTGCGGTTTTTGTACAGTCAAGACCTGACGTTCTGTTGCCGGAATCTCATTCACCGTCGACTGACTTCTTCGTGTGATTTGAACGTACACGAACAAACAAAGGAAAACACTGACGCATACGCCTATCGCCGGTACCAGACGAGACGACTGACTATGGGTAGCGGCAGCGTTATTCCGCAGCATGACCGACCACGACCAGATCAACAGGGATTTGTGTCGTTTTGTCGCCGGCGACTCCTTTGACCACCGTATGCAGGACCCACCAGTCGTTCGATTCGTCGTGATGGACCGCCGGCTCCGAACCCTGGGTGGCCGCCTGAAGACACAACGTGGCGGGGTGTGTCGAGCCGGCTGCTTCAGCACTGCGCCTGTGAAGGTCGGATGCGTTCCACTGTATCTCAGGGCCGTCCTGCTCTGCATCGACAAGCACCAGGAAATCGCGTGTCGGTGAAGTGCCTTCATGATTGCCGTCGACTGGCTGTAATCCAAACCTCAGCGTGTACCAGCCCCGTCTCACCGATTGGTCCCGGAAGTCTTTGCCTCTTCTGGTGAAATGCAGCAATCCAATCAATTGTCCCTGTGAAAACGGATAAAGTCGTTCGACAGTCGACTCAAAGCCGGTCTCGACCGACCACTGTTTACAGAACCATATCTCGCACACGGTGCGTTTTGCTCCTCGCCTGACGCGAATACCCTGGTCTGAAAATTCCCCGATCAACTCTGCGGAAAGCTTTCGCGCTTCCGGAGCTGCATCGATCAATTCGACTCGGTAATCCTGGCTGCGTGCCGGCGACAAGGTGACCGCCAGAACAAATGCAGCGGGAATCAAACGCATATTCAGCACCAACATTGAACGTCCTCAGTTTTCTGAACGGGAGTGGCCGGTGAACACTCAAGTGGACACGCTGAACGAAGCGTACGATGCCGACAGCAGCTTCGTTGAACCCTGGACCGGAAACAGAAATCGTCAGAGATTTTCAGCCAGCTGCAGATCAGCCATATTGACTTCGAAAGTACCCAGGTAAGCGGTTCGACTATCCGGGATGGACCATCGGGTTCCCAGTTGTCGTGCCGATACCTCTCCTTCAATCGTGACACCCGGCACGCAGCCCTTCAAATTTGTGAGCGGAGGATAGTAGGCAGATTCATTCGAGCAGATACAGTCATCCTTTCTCGCTTTCCGCATTTCCAGTCGGGCGAATCCGCCCACTTCGACAGTTGCCGTCAATTGATCGACATCGAATTCTAAATTGATATGCGCCCGGTGATCCCCCACGATTTGGTCGTCGGTCAAACCTGTTTGCAAAACGACAAAATTCCTGAGTGCAGTGGCTTTCGGCACATCGGCACTGGAATCGATGATGACGACGGCCTTTTTTGATGCGGCATCGTTAAGTCCCTTGAAACCAAGTGTGTGGGACGTCTTGACGACGACGGC
The DNA here is from genome assembly GCA_963581585.1 of Planctomycetota bacterium. Lineage (GTDB taxonomy): Bacteria > Planctomycetota > Planctomycetia > Planctomycetales > Planctomycetaceae > S139-18. Next base: position 19,613 of record CAUZPL010000079.1, on the reverse strand, counting down.
AACGGATTGACCGGCAAGATCAACTCCCTCAAACCTGCCATCGTCGATGCGCCAGGTCATGATGGCGTTTTTTCCCGCCGAACCCACTTCTCCATTGGCAAAACAGGGACCGGTGTAAACCTGACATGTCCGCGCTTCGACATAAGTGCCGGTTATGCGGTCCGCCCCTGACAGCGGTGAGGCGACCACCGTCAATACAGTTGAGCACAGCATCAGGGCTCGCATGTGAATTCTCCTGTTAATAATGAGCAGTTTTCCAGAATTTTGGTAGTTAAGTAAGGGCTGTCAGTGAGGCTGCAGTAACAGCGCTGCTTCTCTGGTCGACCGACCGGACTTCAAGAAGACCGGTCAGATTCTTTCCGGCAGCATTGTGATAACAGCTTTATTCTAGATTCGTACCGTCTCCTGAGTCCATCGCTGTCCGACAAAGTACGGGAGCGAGTAACAAAGCCGTCTTTGACCTTGACAGCGATAAAGAACCGACCTGAACCGATCGCGGCAGATATCCCATGGACCGTGTGGAACCACCAATTATGAGTGACAAACGACGGTCAGCCTGCCAGGATAGTTGCAACTTGGAGGAAAATACGGGTGATCAATTTTGAATATGCAGCTCCCACAGAATTGGATGATGCCGTCAAACAACTCGCTGCCGCGGGTGATCGTGCCAGTGTACTGGCTGGCGGCACCGACATCATTGTGCAATTGCGAGAGGGTCTCCGCAGCGCGGAACTGGTCGTCGACATCAAGAAAATCCCGGAGCTGATGCTGCTTGAGTATTCCAGCGAAAATGGCCTGCACCTCGGAGCGAGTGTGCCCTGCTGGCGAATTTATGACGATGCAGTAATCGCTGACGCCTGCCCCGCACTGGCCGACGCTGCCCGAATTATCGGAGGCTGGCAAATTCAGAGCCGCGCCAGCGTCGGCGGTAATTTGTGCAATTCGTCTCCCGCCGCCGATTCGATTCCGCCGCTCATCGCTCACAGTGCGATGTGTCACATTGCCGGTCCGATTGGACGCCGGACTGTTCCCGTCGAACAGTTTTGTACGGCCCCGGGACGAAACGTCCTGGAACCCGGTGAATTGCTGGTTGCCCTAACGCTGCCCTCGCAGCGTTCCGGCAGCGGATCGGCATATGAACGGTTCATTCCTCGCAACGAAATGGACATTGCGGTTGCCGGAGCAGCCTCGTGGGTGCAGCTTGATGAAAATGGACAACAGATTGAACAGGCTCGGATTGCCCTGTCTGCAGTCGCAGCGACGCCCGTATTTGCAGCGGAAGCATCGGACTGGTTGGCTGGTCAAATGGCCAGCGAAGACGTATTCACCAAAGCGGGTGAAATGGCCAGGGATGTCGCCTCGCCTATTGATGACATGCGCGGCCCCGCTGAGTATCGTACTCACCTGGTGGGAGTGCTCACAAAACGCACACTGGCGAAAGCGTGTGAACGGGCCCGCAGATAAAAGTTTTTGTACCACACAACCGGCGAATCCACCTCATGAGTCGCCGGAAACCAGCACGCGTCTTTTGGCGATCAGCATGAGCTAACGCCAGGTGGCTGTTGAAGTGCTGAACAATGATGAAATCCAGGGAGCATACCGCCAAAGTGAAAACACATGTAACGACAACAATTAATGGCGAAGTGATCGAGTTTCTGTGCCTGCCCCGGCAGAGTCTGCTGGAAATCCTGCGTGATGAGCTCTCACTTACCGGCTGCAAAGAAGGCTGTAACAACGGAAACTGTGGTGCCTGCACGGTGATGCTGAACGGATTGCCGGTCGACAGCTGCCTGGTGCTGGCTGTGGAAGCCGAAGGTGCGACCATTGAAACAGTTGAAGGAATCGCTCAGCAGGGACAGTTGCATCCCGTTCAGCAGTGTTTTCTGGAAGGGGCCGCACTACAGTGCGGTGTCTGCACACCAGGCTTCATTGTGACCGCGAAAGCTTTGCTGGACCGGAATCCACAGCCCACCGAGAAAGAAATTCGCTTTGACCTCGCAGGTAATCTCTGTCGATGTACGGGATACGACAAAATTGTCCGTGCTGTACAGAGCGTCGCGGAATCCCAGCAGTCGTCTTAGAAACCTGCATTTGTGTGACCAGCGGGACCGGGACGGTCCGTTTCCCTGTAGTCGTCCGAACAAACCGTTAAAGACGGAGGAGAAAGTGTCGTGAGTACCGAAGTTGCCTCCGATAAAACACAGACCACTGAGAATCCCGTCAGATATAAGGTCATTGGCACACGTCCGGTGCGCCATGACGGTGCCGACAAAGTAACCGGGAAGGCGATCTACACGGACGATATGCAGCTGCCCAACATGGCGTTCGGCGCATTTGTGCGCAGCCCGCATGCACACGCGCGCATCGTATCGATCGATACCACTGAAGCCGAACAAATGCCTGGCGTGCTGGCCACGTGTACCTCTGCGGATCTTCCCGATCCATGGGACAAGGTGGAGGATCTCGGTGAGGGCTGCGTGAATTATGCGCATTTGTCCGGAAACGTGCTGGCTCGCAGAAAAGCACTGTACAAAGGGCATGCGATCGCCGCCGTCGTCGCGACAGACTCACATCTGGCTGAGGAAGCAGCCCGACGAATCAAGGTCGAATACGAACCGTTGCCAGCGACAATGTGGGTGCTGGACGCCATGCGAGAAGATGCTCCGCTCCTGCACGATGATTTGATCACGCATACGCTGGGTGATAAACCGGCGCAACCGAGCAACATCGCGGATCATATTCGATTTGAAAAAGGATGTGTCGAGGAAGGGTTCGCCGCGGCGGACGTCGTGATCGAACGCGAGTTCAAAACAGCGAGTGTTCACCAGGGCTACATCGAACCACACGTTTCAATTGCAATGTGGAATGAAGATGGTCGGCTGAAAATCTGGACCGCCACGCAGGGTTCATTTGTCGTACGACAGCAAATGGCCGCACTCCTGAAAATCCCGGTTTCCCAGATCACGGTCGTGCCGTGCGAGATCGGCGGTGGTTTCGGCGGCAAGATCTCCGTCTACGAACAACCAGTCGCTGCAGTGCTGAGTCGGAAATGTGGCCGCCCGGTTAAGATTGTGATGCGGCGCGACGAGGTCTTCGAAGCAACCGGCCCAACGCCAGGGTCATTCATGCGTGTGAAACTGGGTGCGACCAAAGACGGGAAACTGGTTGCGGGCGAGGCGTGGCTGGCGTACGACGCGGGTGCGTTTCCCGGCGGAGTCATTGGTCCCGGATGCATGTGCGTGTTCAGTTGTTACGACCTGCCACATGCGAGCGTCGATGGCTTCGATGTGGTGTTGAACAAACCAAAGACTCAGGCATATCGGGCCCCCGGTTCGACGCATGTCGCATTTGCGGTCGAAACCATCATTGACGAACTGGCCGGTCAACTGGAAATAGATCCAATTGAATTCCGCCTGAACAATGCCGCTCGCGAGGGCACGAGACGAGTCGACGGACCGGTTTACCCGAGAATAGGACTTGTGGAATGCCTCGACGCAATCCGCGATAGTGATCACTGGAAGTCGACACTGACCGGACCTAATCGTGGACGCGGGATTGCCTGTGGTTTCTGGTTCAACGCCGGCCTCAAGTCCAGTGTAGCGGCCAACGTCAACGCCGACGGCACGGTCAATCTAATCGAGGGCTCTACCGACATTGGCGGCACCCGCACATCCATCGCCATGCAGCTGGCCGAGACACTGGGCATCACCGCCGAAGATGTCATTCCTCAGGTTGCCGACACCGACAGCGTTGGATTTACCGACGTCACTGGTGGCAGCCGCGTAACCTTTTCCACCGGATTGGCCGCCTACCACGCCGGGCTGGATATCCAGCGACAGATGGTGGCACGCGCCTCCCAGATCTGGGAGTGCGATCCCGACAGCATCACGGTGACCGACGGAATCTACAAGGGCAACAGCCAATCACTCTCTTTCAGGGAACTGGCCGCAAAAGTAGATTCCATAGGTGAGCCGATTGTGGGCCGCGCGGCGGTCAATCCACAGGGGTCAACCAATGCGTTCGGCGTGCATCTGGTCGACTTGGAAGTCGACCCCGACACCGGCAAGGTCACGATCCTGCGTTACACTGCCTGTCAGGACGCCGGAAAAGCGATTCACCCCTCCTACGTCGAAGGCCAGATGCAAGGGGGCGCGGTCCAGGGCATCGGCTGGGCGCTGAACGAAGAGTATTTCTATGACAGTAACGGCCACATGCGTAATGCCAGTTTTCTGGATTACCGAATGCCAACCTGCTACGACCTGCCAATGATCGAAACAATCATTGTGGAGGTCCCCAACCCGGACCATCCCTTCGGCGTCCGCGGAGTGGGTGAAGTGCCGATCGTACCACCGCCTGCGGCAATCGCGAACGGAATCTTTAACGCCGTGGGACAGAGATTGTTCGAGCTGCCGATGTCGCCGCCACTTGTTTGGAGAGCGATCAATGACCAGCAGCCTGGAGAGTAAACCGTGGCTATTGTTTTCATTCCTCCGCAGTTGCGGCAGCTGACGGGCGCTGACCAGGTGGAAGTCGGCGGCGGAACGGTTCGGGCTGTCATTGATCAGCTGGAGTTACGGCATCCCGGCGTCCGTGAACGGTTGATTGAGGAGGGTGAGCTGTCCCCCGCGCTGCAGTTGTCCGTCGGTCACGTGATGACGCGTTTGTTGTCAACAAAGATCGCATCCACGACCGAAGTCCATTTTCTGCCCGTGATTGGAGGCGGCTGATCTGTGGAGTCTTGTCGATTTTCGCGTTGACCCCAACCAGCAATTCTTTCTCGGGTTCGCCCACTTGGGTGCCGAAACGAGCATTAACCACAGCGTTCGTGACGAACCTCTGCCGGTCGGATGGGAACCCAAGAGAATATTCTGCATAATAGCCGCCCGTGCCGCGTCTCGGACGTGGAATCGCCCCGGGGCGCGGCTGTAGTTGATATTTTGTTGCAGGATTGCCGCCTTATGCCAATCACGTTCAGTCATTTCGCACAGGCGCTGGAAGTCGAAACAGCCTTTTCCGTGCTGGCCGTTGCGCGTCGGTTGCAGGGGTCCGGAAAAGATGTCGTCGAACTGGAAATTGGAGACAGTCCGTTTCCGACCACCGCCCAAGCCGCCCAGGCGGGCGTGGCGGCAATCGCCGAACAGCAAACGAAGTACGGTCCGTCACTTGGCCTCCCAGAGTTTCGCCAGGCGGCAGCCGACTTTGTCCAGCGCGAGTTCGATATCCCGGCGTCAGCCGAGAATGTTGCTGCCGGCCCGGGAGCGAAAATCTTTGAACAATTCTTCTGCGAAGCCTTCCTCAATCCGGGTGACGGAGTGCTCATCTTCAACCCCTGGTTTCCCACCTACGGACCGAATATTGAGCGGCGAGCGGCGCGAGCCGTATATCGTCCGTTGCGGCAGGTCGATAATTTTCGGCCTCGAATCAGTGATGTTGAAGACTTCCTGAATACTGATGAAGCTCCGCGAGCAATCTTCCTCAATTCGCCCCACAATCCAACGGGAGGCGTCACGACGTCACAGGATCTGCACGACCTGGCGGATCTTATCCGAGGGCGCGATATCATCGTATTCAGTGATGAACCTTATTGTCACATGATTTGGCAAGGTCGACATCATTCTTTGGCAGCACTGCCATCCATGCTGGATCAGTGCGTTGCGACCTACACCTTCAGCAAATCGTGGAGCATGAGCGGCTGGCGACTTGGATTTTGTGTCTCTTCGGTCGATATCACGGAAATGATCGGCCGCATGATCAACACGTCGCTGTCGTGTATTCCACCTTTTGTTCAGCACGCCGGAATTGCGGCAATGCGGAGTGACACGGAGGAACGTGACACATCCATGAATCATTTTGGCAACAAGGTTCGTTTGATTACGGACGGCCTGAACCAGCTGGACGGTTTTCACGCGCTGCCACCGGCAGCCACGTTCTATGTGTTTCCGAATGTTGCACCGGTCTGCAACCGACTGGGCATCACGAGTCACGGACTCGCAATGTATTTGCTGGAAGGTGCAGATGACGCGTTTGGGATCGCCTGTCTGGGGGGGGAATGTTTCGGCAGTGCCGGGGCGGGGTTTCTACGGTTCAGTTGTGCCGAACCCGATGACCGTCTGCGGCAGGCAATTGCCTTCATTCCGCAGGCCCTATCTCGTCAGAACCGAATTACCGCGTGGCTGGAGACTCATCCCGAGTTTCGTCAGAACGATCATTACGACGAACCGTAGCCGGGATCTGCAGGGCACCGGCGTAACGCGGCGTCGGAGACGGTAAAGCAGTCCCGTGAATTTGCTCGTATCAGGACGATTGTAAGGCCTGTTTCTGAGGCCATCCGGTCTTGTGGGACCGGAGGTGCCGAATATTGCGGCGTCCACTGCGGCAGACCGTCCATGACGGCAGCATCAGCCGATTTCGATTTGCTTTTTGCTCTGCGTTCGTTCGATGAAGACTGTGTTGCCCTGATCGGGAGGTAATTCAACTCCCTTGTGCAAACACGAGTCGCGTCGACGGATGAACAGCGCGAATCTCAAAGCGGATGGAACCGCGCCACAGGATGTGTGACTTTCCAGCGGAGAGTACGTTGATGGCGCGACGCACAGGAACATTTCTATGGTCGGCTGGAATGCTGTCAGTTGGCCTGGCAGTCGGTGGACATCTCGATTCGCTGCAACTCGCCCAGCCTGTCGAGGCAATCATCGCGGGAAATTCAGCAGTCTCATCCGGGGCTGATGTGCTGATGTTGAGCAGTGACCACATTGCTCAGATATCGGAATCAGTGATGCCGTCCACGGTCCATATCCAGGCAATCCGCAGGGAAAAGGACGGCCGTAAAGTGGAGGAAACCGGTTCCGGAGTCATCATGAGAAGCCAGTTTGTCGACGGCTATTTCGTGATCACGAACAACCACGTCATCCGTGATGCTCGGCTGGAAGACATCCGTCTGTGTTTACCGGATCAACACGAAACGAGTCCGTTACGTATCTACCGCGACGCCGCAACAGACGTCGCGGTCCTGCAGTTACGGGAATCCGGTCTGCGAAGTGCGCTCTGGGGGGATAGTCGTAACGTGCAAATTGGACACCAAGTGCTTGCCATCGGCAGTCCGTTTGGATTGAGTCGCTCCGTCACAATGGGAATTGTGAGTGGCACAGGACGCCGTGATCTATCGCTCACCGATGACGATTCAGTGACAAATCAGGATTTTCTGCAGACGGATGCAGCGATCAATCCTGGCAACAGCGGTGGTCCGTTGGTAGACATGAATGGTGCGGTGGTTGGAATCAATACGGCCATTGCGTCCAACAGCGGTGGTAACGAAGGCATCGGCTTCAGTATCCCCAGTCACCTGGCTCATCATGTGTTTGAACACCTTGTCCAGTGGGGAAGAGTCCGGCGCGGTTACCTGGGGGTAGAGCTGGACTCATCGTTTGACGATGCAACGGCGAAGCAGCTGGGGATGAACCGTGCCACCGGGGCTCACGTGACACGCGTCTACCGACAGCGACCGACTCCCGCTTCCCAAGCCGGAATTCGTCCGGGAGACGTAATCATATCGTTTGATCATGTCCATGTTGAGGATGAAGACCATTTGATCAACCTGGTCGGTCTGGCCGATATCGGACAGCCGCTGTCGCTGAAAGTGATGCGGGGTGGCCGGCCCGTGGCGGTCGACGTGACGCTGATGGATCGTGACAACTACCGATCTGCGGCAGATGCTCCGGGCACATTTATGACGCGATAAACGGGAACACGTCCCCAGCAGTCATTTTGAAGGTCCTTAGCCGCCCAGAACATCGGTTACCGCACCATTAAGCAAATTGATGTAGACCATCGCCAGTTTGAAGATGAAGTAGATGATCATCATTGCCACAATGCCCCACAACGCCCGGGATGCGAGAATGGTCATCCACTGCAGTGCCCGATGAGCTTCATCATCAAATTGGTTGCTCATGCGATGCATCGCTTCCGGCACCGTGCCACTTTCTTCGGCCGTGTCCACGAAATGCAGGAATTCTTCGGGAAACAAACGCGAAGAGCGCAGTGCTGTGCCCAGTGTTTCTCCGGATTGAATATCGTGCCAAATCTGTGGAATTGCAGCAATAAATGCACCGTTCGACGTGGCGTTCAGACTGCTGTCGAGCGATGGCCGAATTGGCATACCCGCTCCCTGAGTCAGTGAAAAGCACCAGGCGAAACGTGCGATCGCAAATTTTCGCTGGCATGTTCCCACTGCTGGAACGCGTAGCAGAATCGGATCCAGGATCTGCCGTCCGCTGAGACTTCTTGAAACTAATTTCCAGCCCACCCACAAGGCAAAAAGTGAGCCAAACGTCCCCCCGAACCACGTGATGGCTCCGAACGTTCCCTGCAGACCGAGTCCAAGGAAGTCGATCGGATCCGATCCCGGCGGAGACCCAATCAGTCCAAGGACATAGATCAGCAGCCCGATCACCATGATGGCAGCGAACAGCTGCTGCGCAGGATATGCGATTGCAGACCGGAATTCCCGCATCCGGACCACTCGAGCTTCATAATAGTCGCCCAGTACTTTAAGCACCTCGGGCAAACCTCCCGTTTGCTCACCCACATGCAGCAGATCGAGGAACAAGGGGGGGTATTGGTGCGGGAATTCCCTGAAAGACGAAGTCAGGTCATAACCGTTACTGATTCGGTCCTGCACTCGTTGCACACTGCGCATCAGACGTTGATCGGAAGATGTCTTTACAGCAGTCGGCAGAGCCTTACGAATATCAACACCAGCCTCCAGCATACGGGACAGCGCATGACAGAAAGGATACAGAGCCTTTGACGATATCCTGGGATCGCGGATCATATCCCACTCGGATTGGCTGACGAACTGGGCGGTACGCTCAAATCCATGGTTCCGGACACCCGAATCCGGCATGCCTTGATCAGACGACCAGCAGATGGTTATCAATTATCTGTGAGAGTTTCCTGAATCGTGCAGCGCAAGTCAAAATACAGGGGCCAGAGGACCAGCAAAAGTAACAAACTGCAGAATGCCCGATCCAGGGAATTGGCCGTTCGTCACGTTACAATGTCAGCCGAATGCTGCATACTACGCGGAGTCAGAACTGCAAGGTCGGCCGGGAGCTGACCTGATCAATATTTATTGAGGAAAACATGATGTCAGACGTACGAGAAGGAGCAGTCACGCTCAAAGGCAATCCTGTCAATCTTGCCGGCGCCGCTCTGAACTCTGGCGCGGTGGCTCCGGAGTTTACGCTGCAGAATCCGGGCCTGGAAGAAGTCACACTGGGGACTAGCGCCGGGAAGACGCGCATCATTGCCACGGTTCCTTCGCTCGATACACCTGTCTGCCATGAAGAAACAAAAAAGTTCAACGAACAGGCTGCCAGCCTGGACGAGGTCGAAATCCTTGTCGTCAGCATGGATCTGCCGTTTGGTCAGCAGCGATGGTGCGGTGCGGAAGGTGTTGAGTCTGTGCAGACGCTCAGTGCCCATCGTTGTACGCAGTTTGGCGAAGACTATGGCGTGCTGATCAAAGGCGGTCCACTGGATCGCTGTTTGGCGCGAGCCGTCTTTGTGGTCGGAACGGATGGATCACTCAGGCATGTGGAGTACGTGAGCGAGATTACGGAGCACCCTGATTACGATGCAGCTCTGGCAGCAGCAAAAGGTTAGCCGGCATTGGGCACGGAGCCAGACAAACGGGGACTGGCCGAGTCCGCAAGTTAGCTTGAGGCAGGTCGTTAATCAAACTCGGCATCGTGCCTGTCCCCTTTGTCTGGCAGGATGGGGTCACTGGCAAATGGGACCATGGACGGATTTGGCTTTACATCCGTCGAAGACAGAGTCCGCGTTCACGACCTGCATGCAATGATGCTCCACCTCATAGGCAACGACCACACACAGTCAACCTATCGCTGTAACGGTCGGAACCACCGAATTGCCGACGTGTACGGAAACGTTGTCAGCGGGCTTGTCCCGTGCTCGGAAAAACATCTCCTTACCAGCGTTCCCGTGCCCTTACTTTCTTTTCGGAGACGGGCACCGACACGAAACGAAGAGCGCCGTGACGGAAAGGCCTCCTCAGTGCTCACCGCCGGCGGCGGTGAGATCCAACAACGAATGACCACGCCTGTGAAACGACAATGACCTCCATTGAAGTGCTCGACCATCACGTCATTTACGACAACCATATTCCGGAGCTTCGGGCGCGGCACGGCTATTTCCCCGGTATCGAAAAACTGCCGTCCGGTGACCTGCTCGCCCTTTTTTGTCTCGCGGAAGCCATGGATGCGACGAACGCAACTACCGTTGTTTCGCGTTCACAAGATTCGGGAAGAACCTGGCGTCTGGAAGGCCCACTCCACGAGAAAGCCCCCGATCGACAATTCGACTCCGACTATCTGAAACCACTCGTGCTCAACGACGGTGAACTGATTGCCACAGGCTACCGATTCCATCGCACGGGTCCGGAACAGACGCTCGCGAACGTCGAGACCGACGGAATTCGTGACGGTGATAACATCATCGCCTTCTCGGCTGACGAAGGTCACACGTGGTCAACTCCAAAGGTCATCTCTCGCAGTCGCCCCGAACTGGTGGAGGCCTCCGGTCCTTGTATTCAATTGCGCAGCGGCGTCATTCTTTTAGGAGGCTCACTCTTCCCGATGTGGGATGGGTCACATCCGTCCGGTTTCATTGGTGTTCTTTTCCGAAGCGACGATCAGGGCAGAACCTGGGACGACGGAACCCACTTCTTTGAGGATCCTCAGCAGCGCTTCATGCCTTCCGAACCGCGATTTTGTGAAATGCAGGACAATCGCGTTGTTTCCCTGGTCTGGACAACCGACCATGCCGCCGGCATGAATCTGTCCAACCATATGACCGTGTCGGATGACGGAGGCAAGACCTGGACGGCGCCCATTGATACCGGCATCCAGGCCCAAGCCTCGAATCTCCTGTATCTTGGCAACGACCTTTTGCTGACGATCCACTCACACCGCGAGGGCAGTCCGGAAGACATTGGACTGACGGTACGAACCGTCGATCTCTCCGGGAATAGTTGGACGACAGTTTCGGAGTGCACAATCTGGCAGGGTGTTCCTCCATCGCAGGTCGCCAATTATTCAGGAATGGCAATGAGTCTGAAATTCGGTCAGCCATCATTCCTGCGTCTTGACAATGGCGAAATCCTGGCAACGCACTGGGCGGTCCAAGAAGGCCAGGGACGCATTTTGACGCATCGACTGCGCAGCGAGCCATAAAAACCCACCACGGGAATCCTCGTAACCATGCTTTTGGAGACATGGTCCGTACCAGCAGTGGTCGACGGCATGGAATAAACCGACGGAACCGTTCAACGAGTTGAGGAAGGTTCAACACGTGCGTCGATTGTGCTACTGGATGAACCCGCCGCAAAATAACCGGTCAATGCTGTTGAGACAATTTCGGATGCGGGACCGGAAACCGTCACTGAAAAACAGTCAACCAAAAGGATCCAATTCCAGATCGTCCGAGCTGCTCCCGAGGCAGGAGTGTCAACGCAGCGGCACATGACAGACGGCGCTGACCCCGTCTCCTTCCGGTTGCTGTTAACGGACGAACTGTCCAGCTGGTCGGCTTCACCGCATATGAGCTACTCGAGCAGCTTGGTATCCGTTGGTTTGTCCGGAGCAAGATCGGGACAGTGATACCGCAGACCCGCAGTGTGTCCGTTCTACCGAACAGCTGCCGCTGTTAACGGCCAACGGACGTAAAACATCCGTTTGCAGCCAGTCCCGTTTCCTCGGTAAAAGCAGGTTAAATCGGAACTTCTGGAGTTATTCATCGGGTGATCGAATCACTGGACGAGTCCTTTGGTCAGTTCCAGGAAAGCGGTTTCCAAATTCACGTCCTCCTCACGAAAAAGTGTGAGCGCAAATCCCTGAACGATGATTGCCGACGGAATATCGCTGTAGTCTTCAACGTTCTCGTTGAGTGTGACCTCCATCAGCCGATCTTTGGTGATATTGACGCATTCAACAGAGTCACATTGTTCGATGCAGCGGGCGGCATCGTCCACCCGATCCTTGACACGAACATTCAGGATGATACGAGCGCGAGCTTGCCGCATCACTTCGGCAACGTTTCCATCCACAATTAAGTTACCTTTCTCGATCATGCCGACGCGCGTACATACATCCGCGAGTTCCGGCAGAATGTGACTGGATACGATCACAGTCTTTTTCATCTCTCCAAGTCGCTTGAGAAGATTTCGAATTTCGATACGCGCTCGCGGATCGAGTCCACTGGCAGGTTCGTCAAGAAGCAAAACTTCGGGATCGTGCAGCAGCGTGCGCGCAAGACCAATTCGCTGAGTCTGGCCTCGGGACAGCTCATTAACCATGGCATCCCGCTTGAACGCCATGTCGACGAGTTCCAGTTTCTCCTCACAGATTCCACGGCGGGTGGAAGAATCAATACGGTAGCAGGCGGCAAAGAACTCCAGATACTCGATGACCGTCATGTCATCATACACCCCGAAAAAATCGGGCATAAAGCCAACCAACCGCCGGATTTTTTCCTGTTCAGTATAGATTGACTCGCCGCAAATATAGGCTTCTCCGTGATCCGGATTCAGCAGCGTCGCAATCATCCTCATGGTCGTTGTTTTTCCGGAACCGTTCGGTCCGATGAAGCCAAAGACATCTCCCTGGTCAAGCTTCATCGTCATATTATTGACTGCGAACAGGTTGCCATATCGCTTCGTCAGATTACGTGTTTCAATCACAGGACAGCTCTCTGTTTCAGTTGGTTTTGTCCGTGGACGGTGTATCAGAAGTCTGTCTTTCTGCTGTTTCCGGCTGACGTTTTTTCGCAGGCTTCTGCATCTGATCGCTCAGAGCACTGGGTTCAGCAGGACGTCGGTCAACCGGAAGCAGAAGTCGAACAATTGTCTTTGATGACGATTCCGGCAGTCGCAATCCATCCATCTCGAGATGTGTGGCCGGCTCATCGCTCCATCCGAAGACCATCGCGTAGTTCATGCGAATTGCCTCGCTCATATCCAAACGGCGCAATAAATGATGGTTCAAACCTGTATATCCCTTGCCTCCGGCGGCCTGATGCAGACTCATCATGGTCACGATGTCCAACAGATCCCCTCCACGGGAATTATACGGACTTGATTCAGTCAACTGGCCGATTGCGATTCTGGTCGGAACCTTTTTCATCTCGCGCCGGCCGCCGAGCCAGGTTCTCAGGTCCGAGATCTGCGTACTGCCGGGCCGGAAACTCCAGAACTGCCCGGCTGGAAGTGACGTACGCGCATCGTCTCTGGCACGATAAAGACGGTTCCCATACACGACGTACCAGTCATGAATGCTGATTGGCAGATGATGCTTAAATGCACCACCCAGTAATCCAAACCCGCTTACCTTGAGACTGGATTCGACGAGTGGGGTTGTCGATTCGACGGCCCATCGTGCCTGGCTTTCGAATGAACCGTCAGTCAGCAGCGGAACGGACCTGAGAATTGCAGTGGCATCCGCATGGCCGGTATATGACTGATTGCTGGCACCGATCCCTGTGGTTCGATACATACCTCCGTAGACGTCTTCCGGCCGACCGACCCAGGTGAGCAACACACCCGGATCTGAACCGTACAGAGCAGACTCAGCCTTCAGATCGACGCGTGAGGTCCTCGGAGAAGAAACACTCAGCAGTGACAGTGCCTGAATCGAATGTTCATCTCCATCCTGAGCGACATCAAGCAGATGTACGGAATTCAGGACGACATCGGACGACTTGGCCTTGAATAAGTACAGCACTGCGAACCCGGCAATCACCCACAACGGAAATGTGACCCAGGTGAAGTGAGGCCGCCTCAGCAGTACTACTACGATAAGATAGTCCACCGGTCCAATCAAAAGTAACCATCCGAACGCAAGTGCCATCACACTCCATGTCGTCCAGCGTCCGGACTTCGGAACGGGATCGACGGCAGCCATTAGTTGAGTGCTCATATCACTGACACCGGCGCTGGAAATTCGTGCACTGTTGCCGGGACCCATCGTTTTACTGAGAGGAGCACCCAGGATCAGAACTGCATAGAAATCCGGCAGAAAATTCCAATGAGAAAGCGGTCTTCTGTTCAGATCCAGGGAGACCAGTGTGACCTGGCCGCCACCACTGCCGATGCGGGCCACCAGCGGACCATTTGTCGCTTCAGCAAGCCGCATTGGCTGTTTGGCCCGGACCTGGACCATTTCAACTGGCCGTCGATTTGTAGAGATTCGTGTCGAACGGGGAACGATCTGCTGCAGTGCACCAAGATCCGAATCAGTCGCCTGACGTGTTTCCGGCAAAAAATCGAACCGGGCATGCAGCCATTTCCCGAATGGTGTCGCCAGCAGGTCCTGCACCTGACTACTGAAGCTGACGATAAGTCTGCCTCCGGCGTGGATCCACATCTTTAGGGAACGGAGTTGCTGGTCTGTGAGGTCAACACCACCGGTGAAGATGATCGTGGAGAACAGATCATATCCCTGTGATTCCGATGGCAACGCATCCTCAGTGTCAATCGAAACACCAACGACCAGCGGAGCGTATGGTGAACTCTCTGTTGCCTGGCGCAACAACTCGTCGATGCCGGCGAGCTGGCCGATTGTCAGCAGAAACCTGACGTCATGGCGATAGAGACGCAGAAACCTCTGGACAGGTTCATCAGTCAGTTCTGTTTTTGTATCTCTTGTCTTTTCAAAAGCCTGGATCGAGGCGGAACAAAGTGCCTGTGAATTCTCTGTTTCGACCAGAGCGATTTTCAGGTCGCTGTCGACCCTTCCGATGCGACTCAGTCCGGTCACGATCACACTGCCTTCCGGGTCCACCTCAGCAGTCCCGCAGGTTCTGACGAACGGATTGCCGCGAGGATCCAGGGATGTGGTCACCAATGAAACCGAATGGCCGGGATTCAGTCCGACCGCCGACACACGAATCGGCATCCAGACACCCACTTGGGCCTGACGCTGATATCCCGCCTGAACTGAATTGAACTCGGCGGCCTCACCAGATTTCGGCACCAAAAACAGACAGGCAGGCAGTATCAGGAAGAATTCAGTGAGTCGGGATGTGAGGGTTCCGATCACGACAGAAGATTCTTTCAAGAACGGACGGCCGCGCCAGGCGTCAGCTGTCCTGAGTTGTACGGCCGAGAGCAACATCAAAATCGCTGATCGCAGGAATTAACATTGCGATTGCGGCATATCCATAGGCGACACATATCCACAGGCAAACACCAAGCGATCCTCCCAGCAGGAAATCGGTGATTGCGTAGAAGGTCAGGAAAGGCAGGAGAATGGACGCGAGTGTGAGTGCGCTCGACGGATTCTTATGTGTGATCGAACCGTAGAGTGCAATGCTTCCCAGCCCAATGAAGATGATGAAACTCTGCATCTGAATGGCGAACGACGCACGTGCTTCCACCAGCAACAGCATGAAGACAAATATTCCAATAAAAAGGAAGAACATCGTACCCAGACTGTTGGCGATTGCATCCCGTGAGTTACCCCACGTCAGTCCGCTGTGCAGACCGAGCATCACGGCAAACAGGCTCAAAACCAGATACCCAATCACCAGATAGATGGCGGATTCAACCGTTAGTCCTGACGCATGCCCCTGGACGGCGGTCCAGATCAGCAGCAGCAGGGGAACCACAATCATTACCCAAGCGTTCCAGACAGTGCCAACGATCTTTCCCAGCATGAACTCGCGTGCATTGAGATCCGTCGCCAGCAGAATGTCCAGTGTATTCATATCACGCTCCGTTGTGATTGAGGTGACGGCCTGGGCATTGATGAGCAGTAAACTGACAATCGCCATGCCCAGGAAGCCAAACCCAGCGGGTGAAACCATTCCCAGCACCAGGCTGTCACTGGCTCCACGACCGATGCCCAGCGCAATGAGCACTGCCAGAGCAACATAGGCAAATTTGATCCAGATGATGCGACGTCCGTAACCACGCGTGACTACTTCTTTCCACAGGACCGGGTTGTTCCAAACATGACGATGTCGTACGCGTGAGACGCTGGAAACATTTCTTTGCTCCGATTCGTCTTCCGTTGCAGACTGGTGCACGGCCTGTGATGGATTCCATATTCTGATTCTGACGATAGTGAGCAAAGTAAATCCTGCGGTCAGCGTCAGCAGAAACATAACCGACATCAGGGCCGGATGCTGTTCCGCAATCAATTGAGAGTGGCCCTGCGGATTCACTATCTGCAGCAGAGCCCGCACCGGAGACGCATGAGTGAGCCACTGTGTGACTGGTGAAGCGGGACCAAGCAGTGTAATGGTGCCTTCCACGACCACCAGCGCGATGACGACACCCAGAACACTAATGGCCAGCGTTTGAAAGGTCTGTTGCCGCCAGAAGGCCACAAGGCACCCCCAGCTTCCCGCTGCCAACGCGGCAGCGGCAATCACAGACTCGGACCACAGGACCTGACTCCATGTGACACCACCCAACAGCCTGAGCATGCCAAAGACGGGGATCGAGGTTGCCAGAAGTACACCAACGATCAACAGGCTGGCAAAGAGCTTCCCCAGCACCAGCTCTCGATTTCGCATGTCTGTCATCAGCAGCAGTATTAACGTTCGACGATCTTTTTCCTGAGCAACATGCGCGGCCGTAAACAGCGTGGAAAAGAACGTCGCCACCGTCAGTTGCAGCAGCGAAAATATCCGAAACACCAGCTGGCTGAATCCGGCGATGTCACCGGAAAACTGAACATCCTGAAAACCAATAGTCGCCTGACGAATGGTGTACATCAGCACCAGCAGAAACGCCACATACCCGGACCGCAACAGATAATGCGACAGACGGCGCGGTGCCGTCAGAGCTTCTCGAGCAAAAATTGGACCGGCTGGCACAAACGACTCCTGAGGTATCAGTTCGACGGAGCCACGATTACCTGTGGGAAACAGGAGCGTCGCCAGCCAGTCGCTCAGCAGATCATCATGAGCGGACCGCTGATCAGAACGCTCATTCGCTGTAATCGCAACACGAGATCAAACACCAGTCAGTTTGTTTCCCGCCGGAACATCGTCTCAACTTCACTTTGGTACGGGCGGTGTTCTTCGACAAATTTTGCCAGTGGATAATCCGTTCGTGGAGTTGTTCCATTGAGCTTGTGGATTTCTTTCCAGTAATACACGGCCAGCAAAGCATCCAGAATCTTATCGTCGTGAAGCAGGACATCCGGATACAGAATGAACATTTCCCTAGTCTTCTTAATTCCTTCTTCGAACAGTTCCTGGGCCTTCGAAATGTGCCGAACTTCCTGTTCGTCAATCCGGTCGAAGGTGTCGCCATCCGCGTACGCCTGTTTACCATTGTAGATCGCTTTTCGCGCAGCGACGGTGACCGGATCCTGCTCACAGGTGGACAGTTCAAGCCAGAATCTGTAATTCACCATTTTGACCCGCTGCTCCCGGACATTTCTCTGGGTCACCAGAGTGACGCCGTTCTGAATCGCATCCTCTTTCAGTTCCTCTTGGGAAGAATTGAGCTTGTAGGTAATCCCGTTCATTCCGGTGAACACTTCCTTGCCGTAAACTTCGCGCCATTCACGACTCACATCAGCCCAGGCAATCGCCGATTCTCCGAACTTTCCTTCCTTCGTGATTGCGTTGGCGTAGTCAAACAAAGCCTGACTGGGACTCTTGCGGAACAACTCGCGCGTCATGCCTTGCACAGGATAATTTTCGTCTCGCTCATTAGCCACCAAAAACCAGTCGCGTGCCACAAGGTAGTTGTCTTCGTTTTTCGGGTTGATTTCCGAATCAGCTTCACCCCCGAATTTTTCCTCGTTCGGATCAGCGACGAAGAACGATCGAAAGAATTTTTTCTCGTCCGAGTTACCTATCTTGCGACCGACAAAATCACCCACGTTGTGGAATAGAATTGTGGCAGTTGAATTTCTCTGGGTCCCCTTCTGCAGGAATTTTAATCCCTCTTTGACCCAGTAGAATCTGTCATCCACACGGTCCCACTCACGTGAAACGTTGAAGGCCAGATTCCATCCCTGAAATTTCCACACCTCGACATAATGCGGCTGAAGCCGCAGAATGGTCTCCACAGCGGTTTTCAGCTTGGCCCAGTCTTTACGCATTTGATAGTCGATTGCACTCTGATGCAGCACAGTGGCCGCCATCCCGCGCAACCCCAGCAGCATCAGGTTGGCAGCCGCGCTGGACGGATCGATGACCCCGATCGTACTCTCGCCCAGTTCCTGTTCATGGCGCATACGCGCCAGTTTTCCGCCGGTGACCTGGTTTTGGCTGCCGGGAACAACATCTGTGGACAAAGGAGCCCCGAAATAAATGATCGGTACCAGCAGGACCAAAATGCAAATGGCATATATGATTTTACGTTGTCGAGAGGTCAGAGAATTCATTTCGCTTCAAGCTCACGAAATTTCAGGAACGCTGCGCCCATCAGCACGCACGGAAAAAGAAACCCAAAGAAAGTCAGGATCGCCGGCAGCATCGACGTGGACCACGGCACATCGAACCCATTCTCCACGTAGCTAGCGGACCGCGAGAACAGACTAAAATTGGGAATGACCTGGCTGGCTCCCCAGAGCAGGCCTGTAGTGGCTTTGTCCGCAGATGCAATAATGTTCTGAGCCCGCGTGGAAGCGTCAACACCGGCGGTAGGTGCTCGCTGCTGCAGAATCAATGTGGCCGATTCCACCATGCCGCCTCCTTCAACGTTCCCCGCCAGAATGTCGGACATGAATCCGTGAAATACCTGACCGATGAGGAAGATACCAAAGGTCAGGAACATAGCCACCGGTCCCTTGACAATCGTACTGGCGGTCACGCCAATCACAATCACCAGCAGAAGCATCAACATCGTACACAGCAGAGCTTTGGAGTAACCCGCAGCAAACGGGTTGTCAGGCATTCGTAAAAACAGGTCGGGACGGGCCATGCCGATAAACATCTGGTCGTTCATACATGACACTTGAACTTTCAGCGTGTCTCTGAAGACCAGATCATCGTAGAGGTCTGCCGTAAGAACCCAACCTGCGGGGTCCTGTGAGATCAGTCTTTCCGATCTCACCAGCTGATCAAAATATGTCAGCAAAGACCGATCATCAGCCACGGATAACGAGGAATCGTCGACTTTAAGTACACCAGCGTCAATTTCTTCCTGCAGCACCTGCACCAGCAACTCGCTGTTCAGGACCGATATATTTCCTGTCTCGGACAGCTGGATCGCCAGATCAGGGGCGAGAGCACCACCAGAAACAAGCTGCTGCTGCTCATTCCGCTCCTTGACTGCGGCTACCAGAAAACGCGCGAGCGACTCATAGTCCGCCGTATACCTGAGTGTTCGATTAATTTTGATCTCATCCATTCCCTCGTGATATTCCGTCACTCGGAAACTTGGCAAGCCCACCTCGATACGTGGCATTTTTTCAAGCAACTCATCACTGTGTTCCTCGAGAATATCGGCCAGTGCCTTACAGGCATCGCTCCAGTTTTCAAATGCAGTCGTGTCATCGATTCGACTGATCAGAGCCGACATTTTTCCGGCTTTTTCAAAAGCATTTCCTACATCGTCGAATGTTCCGTCTTCT